>JAKOVX010000068.1 GCA_029781855.1 Acidobacteriota bacterium
GGACTCGGCAATGTTGCTTTGGAATGAGTTCTACGCGAACGGCGACATTATCGATGTAGTCGCAACGACACCCGCCAGAACCATTCGTCACGCGTGGGGAGCGGTCCAGGCAAGTAAGGCCCGGGCATTTCGCCAAAGGGCCGATCGCCTGCTTTTCAAACTCCGCGATATTCTCGAAGCAGAAACGGTCGGCTCGGCATCAGGCCGGACGCCTGACAGATTGCGGGCCGGTGTCGGCTCAGCCTTTGCCGGGACGTTTGATTTCGACGCACTATCGAGGATCCTCGACGAATCCAAGCCCGGTATCAGCCTTTCAGACAAGCGCCGCGAACGCATTACAGGCCTTATCGAAGTGCTTGAGCGGCAGCGATTTTTTCCGCTTGGGGACGAAGGCCCGGAACCCTATGAATTCGTCTTCGATCATTGTTCCGACGCTTTGCAAGCGTACAACTCTCGACGCAATGACGCGTTGGAACTGATCAGGACACTTGCGATCGCCGAGCTCGAAGTGAATGGCGAATATCGCGAATCGGTCCACGACGTCCTGTTTAACGGATTCGGGGCCAACGGCCTCGATGCCGCGGAGATCGCCCAGTTGCCGGATTATCTTGTTTGTTTGATAGACGAAAAGCCCGAGGCGGGCGAGGTCGAGCAGTTGACCAAAACGCTGGCGTTGGGGTTGCCCTTCAAGATCCTCTTTCAGACGGACGACGTTCTTGAATTTTCAGACGTGACCGAGGGCCGCACGATCATCAACCAGCGGGCCCGTCAAATAATAAATACCGCGATCGGGCTAACGGACGTGTTCGTTTTCCAATCAAGTGCCGCGCAGATATTTCGAAAGCGGGAATCTCTTCTGAGAGGACTGACATATGATGGATCTGCTCTCTTCAGCGTCTTTTCGGGGGTGAGTGAGCATGCGGGTCATTTTCCTGCGTACCTGGTCGCCGCCGCCGCGACCGAGTCGCGTGTTTTCCCTACGCTCGTCTACGACCCGTCCGCAGGGCCTGACTGGGCGGATCGCCTATATCTCGACGACAATCCTTCTCCTAATGATGATTGGCCCGTTCATCGCCTGACATTCGAAGACGCAGATCTTCAGGCCGCAACGGATGAGATAGCCTTCACAGCAGCCGATTTTCTGGCCATGGATGACAGGTTTATGGGTAATTTCGCACTGGTTCCCGAATCAGACTGGAATGATGCAATGATCCCGGTCGCCGAAGCTCTTTTGGCCGAACCACGGCGAATGCCCGACATGGTTCCTTACATTTCGCTTGTTGACAGAAATGGCCGGCTACGGCGGGCAATCGTCGACAATCGGATCGTGCAGGATGCGCGTCGCTGCCGCACAATGTGGAAAAGCATGCAGGAATTGGGCGGCATCCATAACTCGCATGCCGAACGCCTGCTCGCCCGAATGGGCGAACAACGGGACGCGGTGGCCGCACCAACGGCTGTCTCGGAGATCTCAGTGAGTGTACCGTCCGTTACGGAACCGACGGCCCGTGTCGAAGTCGCTCCGCCCGAACCCGCGGCCGCGATCGTCAGCGACGACCCGTACATCGAGTCGGCCCGCTGCACGAGCTGTAATGAATGCACCAGCGTCAACAGCAAGATGTTCGCCTACGACGAGAACAAACAGGCATACATCGCCGACCCCGACGCCGGGACGTTCCGCCAACTCGTCGAAGCCGCCGAAGGCTGCCAGGTCTCAATAATCCATCCCGGCAAACCGCGCAATCCAAAGGAACCGGGTCTCGACGACCTGCTGGTCCGGGCAGCACTGTTCAACTAAAAAGGATCGGCCTGGTCATCGGCCCGCGATCTTTGGCTCATTTATGATCGGCCCGAACGATCAGTCCTCGCCTCTGTGAGATAGGACGAGCGGCACTCTCTTTGTAAACAACAGCCTGCATTCGTCCAGTATCAGTTCAATGCCGACCCACGCAAGGGAAAATAGTGATGCAAATCGTTTGCCGCTCACAAGCGGCCATACGAGATACTTCTTTTGGAATATTGACGGGACGTCAGGTGTTCGAACGAATTCGGTTCGGTTGAATGCCGATGCGGTTTTGTGGTCAACAAACGGCGGTATCTGATGATCAATATTGAACGCCGCGGCTGCGCTTGCGTTTATCTTGTCTAGAGACGCTTGGCATTTAGCTTCTTCCTCGAGTTTCCAATCGCGCTTTAATTCGATCAATTTGCGCATTGCTTCGTATGCCGCGGCAACTATCTCGTCACGCGTCATCGAGTCTGTCTCGTAGTTCAGCATTTCTTTCCAGCTGGTCGCGGTCAATGCCGTTCGATGCTCCTCGAGCGTGCGAAACCGCAGCCGGTAACCGTGAGTGTGACTGTCCTCGTATGCTGAGCTTCCGGGATCGAGAAAAGGCGCGAGCGGAGCAACAAAAAACTCGAGTCGCTGATCGCCGTCAAATCTCTCCATCAGCTCGCGACAGAACGCGTCAAAACCGATAGCGTCCTCATAGCTCTGGCCGGGCAGGCCGACCATGAAGAATATATCGACCCTGCGGACGCCGTTATCGAGCGACTTGCCAATCGTTTCGACTATCTCGTCATTCGAACAAGCAAATCGCTTATTAGACCGACGAATACGCTCGTCGTGCGATTCCAGCGTGATCTCAACGCTCCATCGCGGCAATGAACGTCCGACTTGTTCGAGATAATCGTCCTTTACAGGTGAGCAGAGTTCGATAACGATCTCATTGTCGGGCCTGGCCTTTTCAAGCAGCTCCAGAATTCGGCGTGAGTATGCGCGGCCGCCATTGCGGAGATCGTTTATCAGAAAGATCGGTGCACGGCTAAGTTTCCGAATTCGCGTTATGTCCCGGACCAACTCGTCCGGCGAGCGAAAAGCCGGATGTGGCCTCTCACAAACAACTTGGTAGGCCGAGTGCGAACCGCCGCAAACCACGCACTCCAGCGGACATCCGCGCGATGTCAGGAGGGCCGTGATCGGATAATCCAGCCAACCGCTGTATGGCAATGCGTCCTTCAGGCTGCCGTATTTGAAAACCGAACGAACAACGTAGAAAATATCCGGCACGGACCCGTTGTCCATATTTGCTGGTACGTTACTGAGAGGGTTCACAACCACTGTGCCATCGTCGCGACGCCATGTGAGATTAGGAATCGTTCTGAGATCACCGCCGAACATGACGGCCCGAAGCAGTTGCAGCATGGGGCCTTCGGTCGAGTCGCCACGAAGAACAAAGTCTACATTCGGGGAATCGATAAGTTCCCGATGAAAATACGATGACGAAAGCCCGCCGAATACGACCGGTGTAGTTGGGTGGTGTTTTTTTACTATCTCAGAGAGCTTGAGGGCGCCGTGGGCGTGGGGCAACCAGTGAAGATCGATCCCGAATATGCTCGGGTTTAGCTGTGCGATCGCGGCCTCCGCATCATAATTCGGGTCCGTGACCATCCGCTGAGCGATGTTCACGATCCGTACGTTGTGTCCGTTCCTTTCGAGATGGCCTGCAATGCTCGTAAAGCCCATCGGATACATCTCGAAGACCGGAGTGGAAAAGATTAGGTCACTGATCGGGCCGTATTCGGCCCTCGCCTCACGAAAATCATAAACGCTCGGTGGGTGGAGCAAGACAAGATCGGTGCCGAAAAGCCTCATAAACTCGTGTACACACGCATTTAATGAGCAATCGCTATGCCAACGGCAATTGTCGCTGAGATCAGCAACCGGATCGGCAATTCTATCAGAGTGTTGACGTGCTAAAGTTTGGCGACCTCGGAACCGGCCAGCAGAAACGCTCCGGCTCCGTAAACTTCCCAACTGTCGGCGTTGAAATTTCGCCTCGGATCAGCACCTATAGGTTGGGTCCAGCCGACCTTTCCATGCATGTGGACGAGTCCGTTAAGAGCGATCCATCCTTTCCTAACGATCGGAAGATATTTTGCTCTATCGAGCATCTTGTTGTTGATCCCCCACGCCATCGCATAGATGTGAAAGCCGGATCCGCTCGCTTCGCCGCCCGGGTAGGAATCCGGGTCCAGCAGGCTCGACCGCCACAGGCCGTCGGGTTGCTGCAGCGACGCGATGCGTTCCATCATGGTTTTGTACTGGGTGAGATAAAATTCGCGCTTTGGGTAATTTGCCGGAAGCTCTTTCAGAAGCCGTACGAGGCCGCCCTCGACCCATCCGTTTCCCCGGCTCCAAAATACCTTTTTACCATTTGCTTCACGTTTCCCTTTACCTTTGGCGTCTATCAGGTACGAAGCGTCCCGCGCATACAAGTTCTCCTGCTTGTCGAAGAGCCGGTCGTACGTTTCGCGGAAGAATTTGTCGTTGAGATCAAGATAGCTCCTGTCACCCGTCGTCTTTGCGAGTTTGGCGAGTGTCGGCGGGGCCATGAAAAGTGCGTCACACCACCACCACGTAATGCCGTTTGCCTCTGCCTGCGGACTTTTTTCGTGCTTGATACGCTCGACCGAATCGATCGTCGGCTGGATCATTCTCGGGTCTTTCCTGATCCGATAGATGTCTATGTACGTCTGGCTTATCGCGATGTCGTCGGCGTGGTCAAATCTCGGCCCGGGCTTCCAACCAGTCCGCTCGCCGGTTTCGATCATTGCCCTTAACAGTTCTGGTGACTTGGTCGTTTCGTAAGCTGCAAAAACGCCGGCGAAAAATGCCCCGTTCGTCCAGTCCCACGGATCGTGTTTCGGATTTGCAAGCTGCCATTTAGCGACGAGCAGCATTTTTGCCTCGATGTTCTTTCGCTTGAACAGGCTCAGATCCTGTGCGAGCAAATTCGAAGAAAAAGCAAAAAGTAGCGGGATCAAAAGGTATCGAGTTCTTATTTTCATAACCGAAGCGGTAACGTTGGAGCACCTTGGCAAGTGTCTAACTCCCGACGATGTCAAATTCACCTCGCAGACGAATATCCTGCGACGACGAACCGACCATAACATTGAATTTTCCCGGTTCGACGATCCAATGCATGTTGATATCGAGCATTTCGAGGTCGGTCGGCGTCAATGTGAAAGTAACGGTCCTTGTTTCACCGGGTTTCAGCGTGATGCGTTCAAATCCGCGAAGGTTCTTCTCATACGTGATCACGCTGCTCACCACGTCGCGGGTATACAGCTGCACGACCTCATCGCCCTCGCGTGAACCGGTGTTCTTTACGTCGCAGCTAACGGTGATATTTCCGTTCGCGGTTTGTTTGCTCGGCGTAATTCGCAAATTGCTGTAATCGAATGACGTATAGCTCAGACCGTGGCCGAAATAGTAAAGCGCTCCGTTTACGCGAGACGCTTCACCCTCCCACTGGGCGTTCGGTTTTGATGGAAAGTTGAACGGAATTTGCCCGACGGTCTTAGGAAAAGTGCTGGTCAGCTTGCCGCCTGGGTTGTAATCGCCGAACAGCACATCGGCGATCGCCGGTCCGCCATGTCCGCCCGGGAACCACGTCTCGATGATGCCGTCGACATTCTTTGCCGCCCAATTGATACTCATCGGACGGCCGTTTATCAGGACGAGGACGACCGGTTTGCCAGTCGCATAGACCGCCTTGAGAAGGTCGAGCTGACGGCCCGGCAGATCGAGGCTCGTTCTCGAAGAATCTTCGCCAACGGTCAACGGTCCCGGCCTTTTGAAGGCCGTCGTTTGATCGCCGAGAAAGACAACCGCGACATCGGATCGCTTTGCGGCATCGACCGCCTTGTCGATCTCATCCTTTTCGGCCTGTGTGAGCGGCGTCGGAAGTATCTCTTCGTCCGCCCAGTTCGCACTCGTCGTATCGCATCCCTTTGCGTAATTGACGGTCATCTTGTCGCCAAACTTCTGCCTGATCCCGTCGAGAGCGGTCATCCCGTTCCCGGCACGCGAAACGCCGTAGCGATATGTCAGATTCGACCGATTGTCGGCGGTCGGGCCGATAACGGCTATCGAATGGATATTCTTGTCCAGCGGTAGGATGTTCTTGTCGTTCTTGAGCAGAACAATGCTCTCGCGTGCGGCACGCGACGCGACCGCTTGATTTTCGGGCGAATTGACGATCCTTTCGCTTTCGTTCGCATCCTTGACATATGGATGATCAAAAAGCCCGAGGAGAAATTTGACCCGCAGGACATCCCGAACGCGAGAGTCGAGCGTCTGCATCGTAACCTTTCCTTCCTTGACCAGTTCGCGGAGCGGGAGGATGAATGTTTCGGGAGCTCGAAAATGGGTTTTGACATTTAGTCCGCCATTTATCGATTGCATTACGGCGTCCTTTTCGTCGGCCGCGGTCCCGTGCTTGTGATACAGATCTTCGACCGCTCCGCTGTCCGACACGACATAACCGCGAAACCCGTACTCCGTCCGCAGCCGGTCGATCAGCCAGTATTTGCTGCTTATGATCGGGATGCCGTCATAGTCGTTGTACGACGCCATCACACCCAGAAGGCCGCCTTGCTTGATCACCTTGCCGAACGGGCGGATGAATATCGACTCTGCCTCGCGCTGCGAGATCTGCGGATCGACCCGAGCCTGGCCCTCGCGAGCGCCTTTGTTCACGCCGTGTATCGCAAAATGCTTCGCCGTCGCGGCAACCATGTGGTCCTGCTGCATTCCCTTGACCATCTCGACGCCGAGCTCGCCTGCCAAATACGGGTCCTCGCCGTATGTGTCCTCGTATCGGCCCCAACGCTGGTCACGGCCCATATCCATGATCGGAGCGTAGATATTTGTATAACCGAGTGCCCGTGCCTCGAGGCCCGTGATCCGTCCGACCTGATGAACCAACTTGCCGTCCCAGGTGTTCGCCAGGGCGAGCTGCGAAGGGAAGCTCGTCGCTGTCGTGAACGCCACGCCCCGAATGCCCTCGTTAGTGAAATCCGCCGGGATCCCAAGTCTCGTATCCTCGATGAAGAACCGCTGCACCTCGTTCATCGCCCAAACGTGTTTCTTAACATCGATCACGTAGGGATTATCGGGGTCTTTCGTGTCCCAACCATTGTCCTGCTCGTCGATATTGGCGATCCCGTCTTTCCAGATCGCGTTCTTCCATTCCGGCGTCGGGATCGGGTCTTTCAGTATCCGGTTATATCCGTAAAGCGTGGCTGTCTGACAGGTCTTTTCATCGACGGTCATCTGTGACAAAAGGTCGTCAATGCGTTTCTCGACATCGGCTTTCGGGTCCTCGTAAACGTCCTTTTTTCCGTTCTTGTTGAGATCGATCCATCCGTCGAAGTAGATATTTTTTTGCGACGTCGCATTCGCGGCTCTGGGCACAGCATTTACCCCAAATCCGTTGAACAGCATTGCAAAAATGAGTAAAGACGTACGTTTCATGGCTTATCGAAGCTGGCAGATGTCGAGGACGTTCATGTCGGTATAGTCCAGATTTTCACCGCCCATCGCCCAAATGAATGCGTAGTTTGTCGTGCCGGCACCCATATGTATCGACCACGGCGGCGAGACGACCGCTGAGTCGCCGTCCATTACCAAATGGCGCATATTGTCCGGTTCGCCCATAAAGTGCATTATCCGCTGGCCGTCCTTCAGGTCGAAATAGAAATAGACCTCCGACCGGCGATCGTGCAGATGCGGCGGGCAGGTATTCCAGACACTGCCGTGCTTCATCACCGTCAATCCGAGCAGCAGTTGCGACGAAGGGCAGACTGCCGGAACGACGTACTGGTAGACGGTTCGTTCATTCGCGGTTTCAGTCGAACCAAGCTCGAGCGGCACTGCCTGGCCGATAGAAATGTGCTTAACCTCAAACCGGGCGTGTGCCGGGGTCGATGCGAGATAAAAACGAGTCGGGTTCGCAGGATCGGAGGATCCGAACGTCACCGAACCGGTACCCATCGGAATGTACAGGCCGTCCTTTGGCACAAGGTCGAACCGCGTGCCGTCAACGGTGATCGAACCCGCGGACGTGCCAACATTGACTGCGCCCATTTCACGTCGTTCCAGATACGGTTTACCGGCGGCCGAGGCGGGCTCGGCCTGCAACGGCAGCGAGACGGGCTCTGCGACCGGCGAGGCTCCGCCGATAACAAAGCGTTCGTAATGCAAGTAATTGAGCCTGACCTCGCCGGGCGCAAACAGGTCATTCATCAGATATCGTGATCGCAGGACTTCGTTAGAAGTTCCGGCCATCGAACCGGGGTCAGTTGCGTAATAGGTCTTGTTATACATATTTTGAATTGATGCTTATTTGTTTATGATTGTACACGTTTTCGAATGTGTCCCGAACAGACAGTCTAACTCGTTGATAAGACCAAATTTATGAATTCCAGCGTGTTAGAATCATATTGATCTCGATCGCCAAATGACCGCATGAATGACGAATCTACAAAGTTCATAACCGGAACCGGTTCGCCCGAGAGCGATCTCGGAGCTGATGAACTGCGGTCGATCGTCGAAGTTGCGCTGGCTGTTATTCCAGTCGGTTCACGCGTGCTTGCGATCATTCCCGACAAAACCCGCGACGATAACACTCATCTTCTGTTTCCGATGGCGGCGACGTTCCTTTCGGCACGCGGATGCGTCAAACTGGACGCGCTCGTGGCCCAAGGTACGCATTCGCGAATGACGGAAGCGGAAAAATTAGCAAAGATCGGCGCCGATGTGACCCCTGTCTCAAACCTCGGCAATATCTTCGACCACGCCTGGGACAAGCCCGAAGAACTTGTCAACATCGGCGAATTATCGGCCGTCGAAGTCCACGAACTGACCGGCGGCCTGTTCAATGAGCCGATCCCGTTGGCCGTCAATCATCTCGCTGCTCCCGGCAAATACGACGTCATCCTCGTCTTCGGGGCGACCGTTCCGCACGAGGTCGCGGGCTTTGCCGGCGGAGCAAAATACCTTTTCCCCGGCATTTCCGGCGCCGAGTTGACGCACAAAACTCACTGGCTCGGTGCCCTTAACACGATCGAAAAAACCATCGGCCGAATCGAGACACCAACGCGGCATATGATCGAGGCCGCCGCCGACCATATCGCCGCCAAGGTCATCGCATTCACATCGGTCATTTCTCGTACGTCGGAAGACCGACTTCGGACACATGCACTTTTCGCCGGCGACATGCGCCGGTCTTTGCGGCAGGCGGCCGAGGTGAGCCGACATGTTCATATCAAATACACCGGCCGACAATACCGTCGCGTCGTCGCATTGCTCGACGAACACTACGAGGACCTATGGCTCGGCGGCAAGGCTAGCTATCGTCTCGGTGCCGTCGTCGAACCCGCCGGCGAGCTTATCATTTACGCCCCCCAGCTGCGATCCATCTCCGAAACACACGGCGACGATATCGAGCGTTTCGGCGGCTATGCTCCGTTGGAAAAGATCAAAGATCTAGTCGCCGCATCGGGCGAATTACAGGCGAACTTATGCGTTGCCGCCCATCTTGCTCACGTCTCATATGCCGGACGAACCGACGACGATGGAAACTTCGTTCCCAAATATCGCATCGTCCTAGTGTCCCAGGTCGATCGGGCGACCTGCGAACGGGTCAATCTCGAATTTCTTGACGTCAACAGTTTTGACGTCTCCGATTACGAAAACGACCCTGACACACTCATAGTCGAACGGGCCGGCCGCGATCTATACCTTGTCGTTCCGGCCGTCGACTAGTCGTCAGAATCCCGTCAAATTGTCCGGGTCATTCTCCGCCGCCTTTGGAACATCCACCATCAATTTCTTGAAATTGTCATCCGTGTATTTGCCCGCCGCCCGCCGCATTGTCGAAAAGAGCTTTTCGGGTTCGAATGCCTCGATCTGCTGATAGGTCCACTTTTTCTCACCGGCGGCGAATGGGTAAAGGAATTCGATCGCTTTGCGAATGCCGCGTCCGTCGGAGGTCTGGAAATTCCACAGGTCGACGCCGGCAGCTTCGCCGAGTTCCGCCAGCTGCGTCAATCCGTCCAGATTCATCGTGCTGTAGCTCCAGGATTTTGTCCGCGCGAGTTCAAGCGGCTGTTTGCCGTCGGTTTCGATCTCATTTGCGATACGTTTCTGTTTGGCCGCCTCGAGTATCCTTCGGGCTTCATCGGTCCGGCCGATGAAAAGCGCGTATGACACAACCTGCACGTCATACCAGGTACCGTGGTTGTTTTTCGAGCTGCTCTCGTCCTTGCCGTGCTTGCTCGTTGTCAGCCAGTCATAATACTTCGTGAACCACTCCACAACACCGGCTTGGTCCGCTTTGGTCCATGACTTGGAGCCTGCGAGCAAACCGATCGCATCGACGACTTTGCTCAGTCCCCTTGATTCTAGGATGCCGAATCCGCGGCCATCATCCCGCCCCGGCACTGCCTGGGCGTATTCGAGGTTTGGATTCATCCGTGTTTTCGGATCGAGGAACCACATTCGCAGGATCTCTGACGCCTTCGCAGCGTACTCTTCTTTTCCCGTAAAATAATAGGCCGCTGCCAGACGATCCACAGACTTTTCGAAAATGTCGATCAGGTCATGGTCCGGGAAATTCTTGATCTCGGGATTTCGCTCGCCGTCCTTTCGAATGTACGGCAAGCCGTCCTTAGTATCCGGATTTTTCCAGAAATAAGGAGCCTGGCTCATATAGTCGTGCTTGTCGCCGCTCGGCGGAAGCGCGGTTTTCGAAGTTATCGGTAATACCTCGGTCTTCAGCGCCTTTTCTGCATCTCGTCCGATCTTTGCAAGGGCCGGTTTGAGCTTCGGGTCGGCGTTTTTGGCGTCCGCGATGCTTTGCTTTTTAGCTTGCAGAGACTTCGCATTCATCAGGAACACGCGTGGAAGCGGTGTTTGTGCCGGGGTCATCCAGTGGGCCGACACCAAAATTGCAACTATAAAAAAAATCGCGAGGTAATTCTTGTACTTCATTTTACTTCTTGGTTTGCGGAAATATTTTCATCTCGTTCATCCACAATTCGCATAGTTTCGTCCACTCGGCGCTGGATCCGGGTCCGTTCTTGACCGGGATCGAGTGCCCACCTACCGGAAAAATATGTATCGTAGCGGAGACTTTGTTGTCTAAAAGAGCGGCGTAGAACATGAGGCTGTTCTTCGGATTGACCGACTGGTCATCCGTAGCGAGAAAGATAAACGCAGGCGGCGTTTTCGGAGTGACATGCCGTTCGGTCGAATATCTATCGATCATTTCCCTTGAGGGATTTTCGCCAAGTAGATACTTTCTGCTTCCCGCGTGAGCAAACTCGCCCATAGTGATGACGGGCGAAGCGAGGATCATGAAGTTGGGCGCGAAGGAAAAATTGTCGACCTCATCGCCGATCCGGACCAGGTCTTCAGAGGTGGTTCCGATAAACGACGCCGGGTGTCCACCCGCGGACGTGCCCATGACGCCGATCTTATCCGGGTCAATATTCCATTTTTTGGCGTTGGCACGAATGATCCGCATCGCCCGCTCCGCATCCTGAAGCGGCGCAAGTTCCTTCTGCTGGAGATCCGGCGAAGTCGGCAAGCGATAATCAAGTGCAAATGCGGAAATGCCGAGTGAATTCAACCATTGAGCGACTGCCGTGCGCGCATTTTGATAGGCGATCCGAACGTAGCCGCCGCCCGGGATGATCAGCACCGCGACGCCCTTATTGTCTTTTGCCGAGGGAAAGTAGGCGTGAATTCCCGGAGTGCCGACCTGATATATTCGCTCGTCGCGAATTTCTTCCTTGAGGTTCATGCCTTTGGAATTTGGCATTTTGCCCTCTGGATACAACGGTATAAACTCCTGGGCCGAGATCAGAGGAAGAGCTGCGAAGAGAAGAGCTGAAACCAACACGAGAGTCGTGATCGCCAGCCTCACGTTCCTGCCGCAAGCATGATCGCGAACATGAATAGGTTTCTCAGGACGAACCGTCATTACAAGAAATCCTCGCGGATCGGAGAAAAGATATCGATCAGCACGACTTCCTCGTCTAGCATCGTAGCTCCGTGCCAGTGATTTGACGGAAAATGCAGCACGTCTCCCGCCGACATGATCTTTTCGTCGTCGCCAAGGATAAATTTGACCTTCCCTTGCATTACTAGCGTCACCTGCTCGTGCGGATGGCTATGTGCCGGCGTGACCACGAACGGGTCAAACTTGAGCCGGCAGATCATGAGGTTTTGCCCGACTACCATCTGTCTTTCGATGCCATCTGAGATCTTTTCGACTGGGATCGAATCCCAGTCCGTTATGAGAGCTTCCATTTTTTCTGCATCACCGATCATATATTTTTGCTTTTGGTTGGCGGTCCGCACACTATTTCAACACTTCCAAAATTAGCTGCCAAGTCACCTTCTTATCCTTTTTGAGCTGCAGATCCTCAGCCGAATAGATAAGGTGCAGCGGAATTGCGCCCAGGACACCTTTGCCCAATTTGCTGTCGCCGGTCGCGAGGAGCGATGTCTCAAACGGCCAATCCGCGGTCGCGGCGACCTTTAGTTTGCCGTCTCGGCCGTTAAATACGTCTGTTCTGTGTCCGCCTTTCATACCCAACTTCTCGCTGTCAGCGGTCGTCGGTACTGCCACCCACCAGCGGCCTATCTTAATATCTTTATTCGCGGTGAGTGTTTCGGTTCGGGTCAACCTATTCCCATCGATCCGCCAGACCACGTCGCTCGTAATCCCCGTTTCAAACCTCTCCCCCGCGTTACTGCCGACGCGGCCCCACTTTGTCCAGACCACGCGAAGCGACCGGCCGTCCGTTGACGGCTCGATCAGGGACGATCCCTCGCACGCTGCGTAGGTCTGGCCATCCTCCATTTTGATGAACGGCACCATCGACGGATACACGACCTCGACCGGATTTTCAAAACCCGCGAGCCCGAACGGAGCCGCGATATAGTCCGACATTGCGGGCTTGGTACCGACAGTGATCGGAAGAGCAAATCGTAATTTCCCTTGCCGGACGACCCAGACGCCTTCCGGCCTGTCCTTGGAGTTATTGAAGAATTCAAATCGGGCGACGTCACGCAGCATCGGATGCGCCGGAAACTCTGCGACCTTTTCGGCTTCGAGCGTTTTCATGAAACTATCGTGAGCGACGATGATCTTTGCGAGACTTGTAGCGATCTGCTGAAACTCGCGGTCGATGCTGATGTACGAGTAGTTTCCGCGACCGAACGCGAATATATTGAACGTGTGTCTGTCGTCGATATATCCGCCGCGTATCCAACGCCACGCCTGATAATACAAACCTGCTATATCCGTGATCGGAGCGGGACGGAATTCGGGGTTTTCCCCGAGAAAAGCTGCAATTTCGAGAGTATCCAGGTAGCTGACCAGTCCCTGGCTGCGGCCCCAGTTATATCCGTAACCCTCGGGCGAGACCAGGTCCCACCAGAGTCTCATTTGTGCCTTGATCGACGGCTTTAGCTTCTCCTGAATGTCCTTACGGCCGACGACCTCAGCGGCCTTCCAGCAAAAACGAACATATTCATTAGAGTATCGGTCGTAACGGCCATGCGGGAGATCGTCATCCGAATACATCGCTCCGTCGGTGAATTGAACCGCGGCACGCTCGATCAACGAATCGAGAAACGCCCGGTCCTTCATCACTCCGAACTCGTACGCATAGGCGGCAATGCGTGCAGCTACGCCGAGATAATTTTCCGGAAGATTTATAACCTGACGTGTCTTCGGGTTGTAGATCCGTCGTGCGTCCAAAAGCGATTCCCACTCTTTCTGTTCGGAGGCATTCATGCTCTGCCAAACCGCATTCTTGCTTAGGTCCGCACCAACGTGACGAAGTGCTTGAGCCGCATACAGTTGCGAAAATGCCTTGCCGCCTTTTCGGGCTTCGTACAAACCCATTTCGGCGATCGCTCGGGCCGTGTCTTTTCCGGCAATAACCCGACTTCCGCCGATATCGCTCTGGGCGGCAATGACACGCATGAAACTTCCCCAAGTGTATTCGCCCGTTGTGATCGAACCGTTTACCTTGTCGGGCGGCGGGTCGAGGGACTTGATGTCTCCGAAGTGAACCGCCACCTCCTTAGCCAGGAAATCCTTGACCTCCTTGTTCAGGGCGGCGGTGGAGATCGCTGCCTTGCCGGCATTGTCCTGAGCAGGCAACCGCACCGGCAATGCCGTGATCAAGCCTCCGATCATTGCAATTAGGATCAGAGAAACAGTCGATGACTTTCGTTTGGACATGGATACTACCTGACAGACACATCTGGAAATAGAGTTCGTCCAAGTGAAGGACCGGCTCGAACGAACCCTATCTCTCTGTGGACCGCTCCGCCTGGAAAAACTAGCGTTAGCTTCGCAGGCGTCGGTCTTAGAATGTCAAACGCGCGCCGAACTGCAACTTGCGCATCGAGTTGGCTGACGTGATGACCCCAAAGCTCGCCGACGTCGAACCATTCGCAGGCACGGCGTTGCCAGGCTGTCCAAGGTTCACGGTGTTGAACGCATTTGTGGCTTCGGCACGAATCCGTAACTTGATTGTTTCGGTAAATCCGAAGTCACGCGAGAGTGCGAGGTCGACGGTGCGGTAGCTCGGCCCGTAAAGAAGGTTACGGGCAGAGTTGCCGTCCGTCGCGACGCCTGTCACGGCGTTGTTTCGGGCGAATGCTGCGGTGTTGAACCACATCGCTGCAGTCGGGTGGGCAAGATGCGGGTCACCGATCAACTGCGCCCGATCGTTTGTAACACCGTCGAGATTTGCATCAACGCCGCCGTTGGTGACCGTGAACGGAAGGCCGCTGCGTAACTTGATGATCGGCGAAATGCTCCAGCCGTTGAATATCTGACGCAAAACGACGTTGGCCCCTTTATTGAAGGGTTCCGGACGGTACGTCAGGCTCATGCTGAATACATGTCGCTGGTCCGTGTCGCCGGCACCTTTGTCTTCGGCAAGTTTGCTGTAGTTCTGCGCCAGCCCTTGGGTCGTGCTGTTGTAAAGCTCCACGCTGCTCAGTGTCTTGCTGAATGTGTAGAACGCATTGAATGTCAGGTTGTGGCTCATCCGCATCGCGCTTGTGACCTGCAGGCCATTGTACGATGCCGTCTGATCCGATTGGAGTAGCAGGATAGCGCCGAAGGCCGGGTTGGGACGCCGCGACAGGATGTTCGAACCCGAGGTCGTCGCGGTTGGCGTGAGAACAGGGTAGTTAATGTCGCGGGCGAAGGGTAAGTCATGAGCAAACGTGCCGACATAAGCCGCTCCGACAACGATATCCTTTGTCACCTGACGCTGGACCGAGACCTGCGTCTGATACGTGAACGGCCATTTGAAATCGGTCGCCACTGGGAACAGGCCGCCGCCGTTCGTGAACGAGCCATTGTATGGGAACGGCGGACCACCGACGTAATTGTTGTAGGGATTAAAAAGTGTCGCTCCCAGTGGAACTCCGGCCGCGTTCGTATGCTGATTGATATTGGTGAACGTCAGCCGTGTCGAGAAGGGCTGGAAGTTCGTCATCGTGTTCCATTCATTGCCTGAGATACTGCCGTAGAACAACCCCCACGCACCGCGGATCGACGTCTTACCGTCTCCAAAAATATCCCATGCAAAGCCGAGTCGGGGCGAAAAATGTGTATAGCTGGTAGGGATTCCTCCGCGTTCCACGCCCGGATCGCCGTAGAACAACGCCCCGACCGGAGCATTTGGAATCACGGTCGACTGCTGGCCAGGAACGTAGTTGACAACACGATTCTGCGGATCGGTCGGCGCGGTCTGCACGTCCCATCGTAGGCCAAGGTTCAATGTCAACCTCTGGCTCACGCGGAAGTCATCCTGCGCGAACAGTGCGGAGTACCAGGAATTGGTATATGCCGTGACGGGCGCGTCCTGCGAGACCGCGCTCGGGATACCGAGCAGGAAATCGGCAAATGCATTGCCCGCTTGTGTAGGGCCGGTATGCTGCGTCGAATTTCCGTTGAACGTGAATACGCCGTAATTGTTGAGCAGTGTCTGCTGAATATCCTTGTTGAGCGAAAGCTCGCCACCCAGTTTCAGCGAGTGCTTGCCTTTGATCCAGCTGAAAACATCGCGTACGGAATAAAAATTGGTGCCTGCCACCGGGCCGCCGATCTGTTCGCCGAGCGTAAAATACCCCGATACCGTTATTTGCGGCAGGTTCGGCGTTCCCTGAAGGATATATGCCGAACCCAGGTCGGCCAGCGACTTCGCCGGCATATTGATGCGGCCACCGAAATTCTGCGAGAAGGTCAGCCAGACCTGATTGATCTTATCGGCGCCGATCAGCCAGACGTCGCTTGCGTTTACGCTGTGCTGGCGCCAAGTCGAGTTCTGTGTGCTCCACGGCAGGTTCGGGCTCCCGGCTTTGGTCGTGCTCGTTCCGCCCGTAGTAAAGTAGCTCACGCTCAAACGATGTACCGCCGTGACCTGGTAGTCCACCTTTGCAAGGTACTCGTTCGAGTTATACGGAGTGGGAATATTGCCCTGCCAACCCGCATTACCATTGCTGAGGGCAACGTTCGAGACCGGAATGTAGTTATTTATGATATTCACCGCGACCGGGTCCATACGGCTTGGGCAGATAACATTGGTTACGCCGTTGCAGACGAACGGCGCGTTCGTCGCAGGATCGGTCGGTTTCGTCGCCGAGAGGGTGAAATTACCGACCCGCTCCAACGCGGTCGGGACCCTCGCCCCGCTCAAAAAGGTATTTGTTGCCTGGCGCAATCCGGCGTAGGAAAAGAAGAAAAATGCCTTGTCTCTTACGATCGGGCCGCCGATAGTGCCGCCGAACTGGTTGCGGTGATATGGGGCTTGCGCCAATTTCGATCCCCAGTCATTGGCGTTGAATTTATCGTTTCTCACGAATTCAAATAACGAGCCGTGATACTTGTTCGTGCCGGATTTAGTAAGGACATTGATGACGCCGCTCGCATATCGGCCGTATTCGGCATTGTAGCTGTTAGTCTGGATGCGAAACTCCTGGATCGCATCCGGATTGGGCAGTATGTTTCCGGTATTGCGGAGATTCGTCATGTTTATACCGCCGTCCAGATAATAGTTCACTGAACCGGTGCCACCGTCAGTGCCTCCATTTATCAATGTTCGCTGTTCGGGATAACCGAGAATGAACGAGCTCGTACCCGTTGACGCGCTTGCGACGCCGTTATTGTTGGACTGCACACCGGGTGTCAGGTCGAGCAGTGTGTATGCGTTACGGTCGACGAGCGGCAAATTGACGATCTCTGCACCCTGGATAGTGCGGCCGAGTTCGGCAGTGCTTGTATTGACCTCGGGCGGGTCACTGGTCACAGTCACCTGCTCGCTCAGGGCTCCAACCTCGAGCGGCACATCGACCCGGGCAACGTCGTTAACACGGAGTGTGATTTCAGTTCTTTTGGCTTTCTTAAAACCGGACGAAGCCGTAACCTCAACCTCATAGTTTCCAACAGGGAGGAATTCGATTCGATAGCTCCCGTCTTCGCCGGACACTGCTGTGCGGGTCAAACCGGTGTCGACATTACGTGCAGTGACCTGGGCCGCGGGCACTGCCGCACTGCTCTGGTCCGTAACTGTTCCGACGATCGTTGCCGTGGTGATCTGGGCCACGGCCGCCACCGGGACAACCAGCGAGATCACGAGCAAAGTGAGGATCGCGATCCCATAATTCCGACAGGTCGTCGTTGAAAAGCTCAAGACTCCGTTTAACTGTTTCATTTCCTGTATTTCTCCTTTTTGATAGGTTCAAAATCCTTTATTCCTGCCGAAACCACTTCGGTCGAAGATCAACGAAAGATCCGTTGGATCTCGCCAAGTGCAAGCGAATGTCTTTAGGCCACCTTTGGTGCGGCAAATGCCGGTGCTGTAACCAATGCGACTGCTCCACGCAGACGCGGGTGCTCGATCGCGGGAACTATTCGGATCGGCGTTTCTCCCAGATCTTTTGTCAATGTCCGTTCGCGGATCGCATCCCGAACCTGGGGTTCGATCAGGTCCCAAGCCTCCGTGATCTCGCCGCCGAGGTAGATCTGCGAGGGATCTATCGCGTTGATTATCGACGCCAGCCCAAGTCCTAAATATCGGGCGGTCAGGTGCAGGGCGGACAAAGCTTTTCCGTCACCTGAACGAGCTTGTTTTACCAGGTCCTCGATCGTGAAATTCGCAGTTTCGAGCGGCAGAGGCTGGCGTTGCGACAGGTTCTTCCCGAAGTACCGCGATATCGTCGCCAGATTTGATATGTATGCTTCCCAGCAGCCATTTGCTCCGCACAGGCACGGCAGGCCGTCGATGCTTAGCGGCAGATGTCCGAATTCACCGGCCGTGTTGTGTTTGCCGCGCATCAGTTCGCCGTTTATCACGACGCCGACGCCGACGCCGTCAGAAATACTGACGAACACCAGGTCATGGTGCGTATGGAGCTCGCTGCGCGTTTCCCAAATTTGTGAAAGGGCGCAGGCCTTGCCGGAATTTTCGATGTGGATCGGAACGTTCTCGAATTCTTTTCGGAGAAACCCCAAAAGGTCGACGTTCAGCCATCCAAGAGCCGGAGCCCGCAGGACGATGCCGGTCTTGATGTCCGTCATGCCGGGAACGACGACCCCGATCCCGCGACAAGCAGAAATGCCCTTGTATCTGTCTAACAACTTCCGAATATGCTCCGAAAGGATCTTGGAAAATCGCTCCGGCTCGTACACGGTTGGAAAGCTGACGACATTCTCAAGCTGGTTGCCGAGCATGTCCGTCATCATCAGATAGGTTCGTGTGGCCCGAATGTCGACCGCTACTGCACAGGCCTCGTCCGAATTCAGGTACAGGTAAGTGGGCCGTCGGCCTCGCTTGACCTCGTTCCCCATTGCGCCTTCGCGCACTAGCCCCTCGTCCAGCAGATCGTTGATCAGAAATGTGATATTTGCCCTATTCGTGTCCATCAACCTGGCGAGGTCGGCACGTGACAGCGGTTGATGCGTTCGGATCAGAGTGAGGACGATCTGCCGGTTGATCTCACGGGAAGTGCCGCGTTTGGCCATCGTAAAATCTTTGGGGTTGATCCTTCTCATTGTCCTATGCCGATCATGTCGATGACCGGGACTTCTGCCCTGCGCTGATATCTTTATGTAGTAAATTTTAACAAAATCAACGATGAGACGACGGGTGATCTTTCCGTCGTCGAGGCCCTGGTTACTGGTTTTGGCAGCTTTTGACCAAAAAGTTAGACTAAGAAAACATTTTGTGTTGACTTTTTGTTAAAACTGTTAACATAATACAGAAACTTTTCGACGCGTCAAGTAAAAAATTCAAAACACTGATTATTTTTCGTAAGTCGTAAGTGAGTAAATTGGTCATACCAATTTCATTCCCTACACCCGTTCGCAACGCAGGTATTCGATCAATGGTCAGGATATGAGAAGCGCCGACGAAATTCCCGTAATTACAGAAACCGGTTTCAAGATCCGCGGGCTTCGCTGGGCGATCATCTCGCTCGTGTTCCTCGCCACGCTCATCAATTACATCGACCGGTTGACGGTTTCGGTGCTGGCCCCGCTGATCACGCAAGATCTGGGGTTGTCGAATACTGAGTACGGCGGCATCGCGACGTGGTTCCTGCTCGCATACACGATCAGCCAGTCACTGTCCGGAAAACTTTACGATCGCGTTGGTATCAAGCGCGGATTTTCGATCTCGATATTGGTGTGGTCGCTCGCGGCGATCGCTCACCGTTTCGCGACCGGGCTCGGCAATTTGAGTGTTTTTCGGTTCGTCCTGGGCCTAGGCGAAGCGGGAAACTGGCCCGGCGCTGCCAAAACGGTCTCAGTTTGGTTCCCTGCCCGGCAACGGGCCCTCGGAATGGCGATCTTCAACAGCGGAGCGGCGATCGGTTCGATAGCGGCGCCGCCGGTGATCGTCGGACTGACCGCGTATCTTGGCCACTGGCAGCCGACATTTGTCGTGACCGGCGTTCTTGGTTTCGGCTGGCTCGCTCTTTGGTGGTTTGTTTACGACACACCTGAAAGACACCGCTGGCTGACCGCCGCGGAATACGCGATCATTACCGAGGACGACACCGATTCCGTCAGGCACAGGGACGCCGAAAGTACTGGTGAAGATCGTGGCGTCCCCGCGTCATCGCGTCCCCAGATCTCGCCGTCGCATCCGGCCATCGGCTGGTTCGAACTGTTACGGTATCGGCAGACATGGGGGATCGTCGTCGCCAGGTTCCTCGTCGATCCCGTTTGGTGGCTATACATCACCTGGCTGCCGCTCTATCTGAGCAAGGTCTATGGATTCGATCTCAAACAGATCGGACTCTTCGCATGGGTGCCCTACGTCGCAGCGGATGCGGGCAGCCTCTTCGGCGGGTGGCTCTCGGGTTTCCTCATCGGCCGCGGGTGGTCGGTGAATGCCGGCCGCAAATTCGCGATCGTACTTGGCGCTGTGCTGATGCCCGCCGGCATTCTTGCGGCGTTCACATCCTATGCAATGATCGCACTCGGACTCATCGGCGTTGTGCTGTTCGGCTTTCAGACCTGGATCAACAACGTCCAGACGCTTCCGAGCGACCTGTTTCCCTCAAGCGCGGTCGGTTCCGTCGCGGGTCTTGGCGGCACCGGTGCAGGCATAGGTTCTATGATATTCATATTCTCGACCGGTTGGGTGGTCGATCATTTTTCTTACACGCCGGTGCTGGTCACGGCCGGTTTCCTGGCGCCGATAGGTACTATCGTCTTGTTCATTTTATCCGGAAAGATCGAACCGGTTGATCTGAAGGGAATTCGCAATTAATAGCAGAGGAGAACTATGCACAACTTTTTTGATTTTTCTGGCAAGGTAGCGCTCATAACGGGCGCGTCGAGCGGAATCGGGCGGGCGACGGCTGAGCTTTTTGGCGAATGCGGTGCGTCGATTGCGGTCACCTATCATAAAAACCGGGCAGGCGCCGATGCGGCGGTTGCGGCGATCACGGGCGGCGGCGGCCGTGCGATCGCGATCCAGGCCGATTTCACCAACTCGCCGGAGATCGCTCGAACGGTCGCTGAGGTCGAGGAAAAGCTCGGCAAGATCGACATCCTCGTAAACAACGCCGGTTCTCTGGTTGAGCGGTTGAAGACGCTTGATCTGACCGAGCAAAGATGGGCCGAAGTAATGGACCTCAATGCCACAAGTGCATTTTTTGCCGCCAAAGCCGTCGTCCCGAAGATGCTCGAAAACGGCGGCGGCGTGATCGTCAACGTCACATCGATCGCTGCCCGAAACGGCGGAGCTCTCGGTTCGATCCACTATTCGTCGGCAAAGGCGGCGATGTTGACGATGACAAAGGGCCTTGCTAAGGAATTTGCGCAAGCCGGCATCCGCGTCAATGCAGTTTCGCCCGGAGTGATCGACACGCCGTATCACGAGACGTTCACGACCGCCGAGACGATGGAGAATCTCCGAAAAGCGATCCCTATGGGCCGCGAAGGCCGGCCCGACGAGGTAGCCAGCGTCATCGCGTTTCTCGCGTCAGACGCCGCAAGCTATCTCTGCGGCGAGACGGTCGAGGTCAACGGCGGATTGTTGATGGATTAAAGGCTGAAGAGAAACGGGTTAAAGATAATGCTCCGAAAACCAATATTACTGACGATAATTTTCGCGACTCTTCTGTCATCCGGTTGGGCACAGGACAGCCAGGAACTCAAGGCTGAGCGTGAGGCGTCAAAACGATTGAAGGGCGAGCATCCTTTGATCGCGATCGAAAAGTCCGCGATCTCGTCGTTAAAACCCGAGCTTGTCGGCGTTCATCCGCGCGTTTTCGTAACACAAGCCGAGATCGACGCGTTGAAGAAAAAAGCATTGTCGCAGAAAGAGCTCTGGCAGACCGCGATCAGCAGCGTCAAGGTATTTGGCAGCGAACCGCCACCGCCGCCGGCCGAGACACGCCGTGCACAGAACAATGTCGGGCTGGGCATTGCCGAAGCTGCCTTTATGTACAAAATGACCGGCGAAAAGAAGTATCTCGACGCCGCCAAAAAATATATGGATGCGGCCTGCAGTTATGACATTTGGGGTTATGCGACAAACAAACCGAATGTCGACCTCGCCGCCGGGCATCTGTTATACGGCATGGGATGGGGTTACGACCTGCTCTACAATGACCTGACGCCGGCCGAACGCGACAAATATCGCACCAAGCTAATACGCCAGGCCAAAATGATGTACGACTTCTTCAAACCGAAGTCCGGTAGATCCTATGCGTACAGTCAGAACCACACTTTCATTCCGATCACCGGATTGGCGATAGCGGCTTATGCGCTAATGGGCGAGACGCCCGACGCTAAACAGTGGGCCGCTCTCTCGAGGGCGATCTACGACCGAGTCCTGGCGACGTATTCGGCTGACGGATATTACTATGAGGGAATGGAGTACTGGATATTCTCGACTCCTTGGCTCGTCCACTACATGGACGCCCACCTGCACGCGACCGGTGAGAATCTGTACGAGACCACGCCGGGCCTGCGGCAGACGTATGAGTATGTGTCGCACGCAACGCTTCCCGGTGCCGAATTCAACTTCGATTTCGGTGACATTTATTCCGGGCCGATCACCCGTTCGCGTAAGGGCGACGATTACGAACGAGAACGGATCGACGGCCACTTTCGGACGAACTATAACATCCTCTACAACCTCGCGAGCCGTTATGGCAGCGGCGAGGCTCAGGGCGTTGCGAACTGGCTCAGGTCCAAGGGCCAGGTCAATGCCGAGGAGATCTGGTCATTCATCTGGTTCGACCCGGCGATCAAGGCGGTCCCGATCGAGCGGCAAGCGAAGTGGCATTACTTTCCCGATCACGAGGTCGTTTACTGGCGGTCGAGTTGGCGCGATGATGCGACCGCGTTTGCCTTTAAGGCCGGGCCGCCGGAGGGACACGCGACCAACGATAAGCTCAAGATATTTCCGGACTGGCGCCTATCGAGCGGCCACGCCCATCCGGACGCCGGGAGCTTTATCATCTGGTCGGGCGGCAAATACCTGACCGGCGATTCCGGGTACGCCGGTGTGCCGATGACGGTCCATCACAACACCGTCGTCTTCGACGGAAAAGGGCAGGACAGCGAAGGCAACGGCCACGACGCATTTTCTGAGATGCCATACGAACTGCTTAACGGGATCAGGATACGCGAGGTCAAGTTGGGCAACAAAAGCGTCTCGATCATCGCTGATCTTGCATCCGCCTACAAACCAGAGCTGGGCGTCGACAGTTTTACACGGCAATTCCTATTTACGGCCCCGGGCAATTTCCTGATCGAAGACTCGATCAAAACGTCCAAGTCGGAGAAGGTCACGTCGTATCTGCATAGCGACAATTCGATCATAAAGCGAGACGGCGGTTTCCAATTTGAAACCGGCAGACCTTTCCTATTTGCAGAGATACTTGAACCCAGATTGTTCGACGCCGTGATCGAGCCGAATATCGTCACCGCTCCCGGACCGCCGGGAAATGTTGATAAAGGCGAACGCGAAGTCCGCGGCGTCCGCCTCGCGATATCGCCGAAAAAAGCAGAGACCAAGATCAACCTTAAGTTCCGTCTACGAATCCGAAAGTAAGGTCGATCGACTTACTTTCCGACACAAAAGGTATGTGATTACGCTAACTTATGACACTTAGCGGACAGTATTGCCGGTGGAGATACGATCAGGTTACAAAAATGAGATTTTAGCCTATCTTGGACTGTTCTTGGCAGTCAGTATCATACGAAAGAAGTTCAAGTAAATGTGGCGTTGACCGGCAAATTTCGATCTGATGATTACACGTTCTTTTCAGCGAAGAGGGACCGAGTACCACCGAGCGTTCTTAGCCCATACTTAATGCACTTCGTTATGTCGTCTTTCACTCAGTGACACTCCGTGTGTGCGAGTGGTCGCTCCTTTTCTCGCTACATTCTTAACTTCAACGATCGTAGGGTCTTAATGGAAATCTGAGAGCCGGATATCTCCAGGTTCCATTGCAGGGACCTCCGAACAGCTGCTGGAATAGCGACGTGGTTTACGCAGTACAAACATAGTGATCATACGGATCCACTTAGAATAAAGAACTCCGAATTACTGTTCATGCGGTGTCAGGTCATCGAAAACACAAATTGCTTACTATCCGCTCATGCCTTCGAAGATATTCTTTTGTGATAGCTTGTCCCGTGAACGTAATCACTAGGATTGCGTTCGCCTTGTAATCGACGCGAGTTAGTTAAACGATGCCGGCTAAGGTAATTACGGAAGACTATATCTGGGTAGAAGTCTTATTTTCGGAGTTTATGCTGCGCAACCCACGGATTCGCATGAGTTGCTATATCGGGCGTTATGTCGCAGAATTTTCAGCATCGTGAGGCGGAAAGCAGGAACAATACAATTCTCAGCGAGACAACTCGAAAGGTCGGACGCTGAACTCGTTCGGTCATGCCGCAAGGGTGACCAGGCGGCATGGGATCTGCTTGTCGAACGCTACCAGCGCCTGATCTACGCGGTTCCGCGGCGAGCGGGTTTGAGCGAGGAACAGGCGGCGGATGTGTTCCAAGAGGTTTTTCTTACTCTGCTACAGAAGATCGACGAGATAGAACAGCCGGATAAGATTCGTTCGTGGATGGTCACGACTGCGAAATTTAAGACCTGGGGCATTATCCGCGGAAGTAAGGGCTTCTATTCGCCTGAAACGGAAGAGGAAATGGAAGCGGAGATGGCAAGTATCGTCGACAAGTCGCCTTTAGCTGACGAGTTGCTTGTCGAACTTGAGGAACAACATTTGATCCGCGCGGCACTTGAAAAACTGGAAGAACGGTGTCGAACGATCCTATCGATGATCTATCTGCGGGACACGGCAGCGAGTTACTTGGAAGTGGGAGCGGCGATAGGTGTAGGCGAAACCAGCATCAGCCCGATGCGTTCGCGGTGCCTAAAGAAACTCGAAAAAATTCTGTCAGGTTAGGCGTTATTGTCTTTTCACGATCGAATTCAGCACTGTTGAATTGGAGGCGGCGATCTGGCTTGGCAGAACAACGAAAATGAGCGACTCAAACGAAAAACGACTCGAGCACATAGTACGGCGGATGCAGCAGGACACGGCGGTTGACCCTCCGGCCGAAGCCCGCCTGTTCGTCAAAAACCTATTTCGCTCCAGGGCCGTCGAGCCAAAGACTTCGGCGATACGGCGCCTTGTCGCCGCGATCACGATGGAATTGGCTCCAAACAAGGCAGCATTCGGCGAGCGATCCGGTTCGGCATCCGCTGTTCGCCAGATGCTCTTCGAGGCGGGTGATGCGGCGATCGATCTACGAATCGAGCCGGTCGGGAAGTCCTTCAGAGTTCGCGGCCAGGTTCTCGGCATCGAATTCTCAGGCGCTGCCGCGACGCTTACGGCCTCCGGCCGAGTTACCATAACTGAGGTCAACGACTCGGGCGGATTCGTTTTCGAGAAAGTGCCCGCGGACGAATACGCGTTTGCGATAAGTTCCCCGACTGACGAGATATCTATCGAAAGCCTGACTATCAAATAGATCTTGGCCCACCTGGGTTCCGTGAAAATCCTATCTGTTCGTGCCAGTGCTTCCGTCTCGATGAATGTATAATCGCTATATAAATGCGAAGATCGGGTCTGGCAAAGGCACTTGTGACTGCTGCAAGCGCAAGAGAAAGAAAACGTCTGCTTGCCGCACACCCGCGTCTGGCGGACGGACGGCTCGCGGATGAGATCCGTAAGCTCTGTTACGCGTCCTGGACCAGCAAACCCACCGAAGCTCAACGAGCATCGATCGCGGCCAATTCGCTGCTCGACTTCCATCCCGAACCCGATGTTCGGGCCAACGCCGAATGGGTGTCGGGCATTTCAAACATTACAAAAGGAAAATTTGATGAAGCAGTCGACGATCTTACCCGAGCTCGAAAGCTGCTGCGGACGTTGGGTCGCGAGTTGGACGCGGCTCAGACGCTTGTTCCTACGATCCTCGCTCTCGCGATCCTCGGCCGGTACGACGAAGCGGCGAAAGCCGGACGATCTGCTCTTCAGGTTTTCACAAAGGCCGGAGACGACCTTGCGGCCGGAAAGATCGAGATGAACCTCTGCAACATAGCCGCCCGTCGATACCGCCATCGCGAGGCAGAAAAACGCGGCTTACGAGCGTTGGACCTTTTTATCAAGGCGGGCGAAAGATCATGGCAGGCGATGGCCGAAAATAATCTGGCCAACATTTATATGGTGCTTATCGATTTTCGTCAAGCACGCGACTTTTACGCACGAGCGCTTGCCACCGCACGTGCCGCCAAAATGTTAGTCACTGAGGCGGAGATCGAAGCCAGCATGGGAAATCTGGCAACCCTCCGCGGCGAATACGCAGAAGCATTGAGGTTGTTGGAATTATCCCGGCGGAAATATGAACTATTGGCGATGCCTCATCAAACCGCCGTCGCGGAACTCGAGATCGCAGATATTTACTCGACGCTGAACCTCAATATTGAAGCCATCGAGATATATTCACGTGTCTCGGATAGTTTTCGCCGGATGAAGCTGCGAAGCGAGGAGGCCCGTTCGAGGTTGAGCTTCGGAAGGACGGCGAGCTTGCTTGGCAGATCCTCCCTCGCGAAACGTGAATTTGCACGTTCCGAGCGTCTATATAAGGAAGAAGGGAATTCCAACGGCCAAACGTCTGTAATGTTGGCTGTCGCGGAACTCGAATTTCGTCGGCGGCGATTCTCAGATGCCGTATCTAAGATCCGCACTGCGCGGAAATCGGGCAATCTGCGAAAGAATCAGATGATCCTGGCGAACCTGCTTGAGGGCGAATCGCTTCGACATTTAGGACAACTCGTCACGTCAGAGGAATCATTAGAAATGGCTCTTGCCGAGGCAGAATCGACCGAGCAGGCAGGATATGCGAGGACCGCGATCGGTTTGCTTGCGGGCCTTGCCGATGCTAATGGCGATGACCGTCTGGCGGAAGATCGATTCAAGGATGCGATTCGTCGCACGGAGAGAATGCGTGGCGGCCTCGGGTCGGCTGAGTTCAGCATGGCGTTTCTTGCCGACAAACTCGACGCGTATCAGGGACTCGCAAGCCTTTATTTAAGGCAAGGACGTCTGGAAGAGGCCTTTGTTTTGACCGAAAACTCTAGATCACGTTCGCTACTGGATTCGATGGGATCTGACCGTGCGTTGTCCGGAGCGACGACTGAGATGGAGGATAGGATCGTCGATCTGAGGACGGAATTGAACTGGCTTTACAAACAGATGGACGACGCCCCGGATGAATCAAAGCTTCAAAGTGAGATCCGGCGCCGAGAACGCAAGATCGCCGAGATAACCAGGCGGGCGGAAAGCTTGGACGAAAAGCGCGATCGGAAGAGCCCTGCGTTCGACGTTCACACGCTCCAACAACAACTCGGGAACGAAAGGACGCTCATTGAGTATATTGAACGAGGAGGCCGGATCTCTGCCTTTGTTGTTACAGGAGAAAAACTGAGCTACGTGGCCGATCTATGCACGGTGGCCGAGGTCGCGGTAGGACTCAACGACCTTCAGTTTCAGTTCGGCGCTTGCCGCTTCGGAATGGAGAGGCTCGGTAGGTTCGTTGATGAGCTGAAGCGCCGAGCTGATCAATGCTTACAAAGACTCTTCAAGATGTTGGTCCATCCGATTGAAGAATTGCTGGTTGGCAGCGAGGTCATTTTCGTGCCATGCGGGCAACTCAGCCACGTGCCTTTCCCTGCACTTTTTGACGGCGAACGGTATTTGGTCGAGCGACTTACAGTCGATCATGCCCCGGGCGCAGCCATCTGGCTAACGCTTTGCGAACGAACTTATGATCCGCCAACGAACGCGTTGCTGGTGGGGTTAGCCGATGAGCGTATTCCATTAGTTGAAAGGGAGATCGACGCGCTGAAAGATCACTTTCCATCGAGCAAAGTATTATTGGGATCGGCCGCTAGTTTTGCGGCGTTCTCGAATGAGGCACCAGAGTTTGACCTGATCCACATGGCGTGTCACGGTCAGTTCAGAGGTGACAATCCGATGTTCTCGAGTCTTCATCTCTCCAACGGTTGGGTCACTGCTCGAGATATTAGTTCCCATGAATTGAAGGCTCGAATCGTCACCCTGAGCGCTTGTGAAACGGGATTGAGTCAGGTGTATGCTGGAGACGAGACGTTAGGGCTTGTGAGGGGATTCCTTACCGCCGGAGCCTCGTCATTGATAGTCAGCCTCTGGACCGTGAACGATAAGACCGCTGGGCCGCTGATGAGCGATATGTATAGCGAGCTGCAACTCGGTGCCACACCTGCGGCATCTCTACAAAAAGCGCAGATCAACTTCATAAAGCGAGGTGAGCATCCCTACCTCTGGGCATCGTTCGTAGCGATCGGAAGGTAAGTTTGGTTGAAGTTGTCTTTTTCGGATCGTCAACCGCACTGTATTAGATAGCGGAGTTGTCAGTTGAGATGTTAACGAGTGAGGTTGGTTCATGAGAGTTTTCGGAAAGTTGAATTATCTTATTATCTCGGTGGCTATGGCACTGTCGCTGAGCACTGGTTTGTTTGCAAATAGACCACTTGATGCAACCGTCGGCTGCGATTGCAATCCGACGCAGGTTATAGTCCAGCTGCTAAATTCAGGCGACCTTCCCGCTGTTATCACTCAATACGGACTCGAACCAACCCCGGCTGCTCAGGTCGGATCTCCCGCGGTGTTTTTGTTGAAGATCAATCAGAATGTCCCCAACCCACCCACACCGTCGCAAGTGGTAACCGCGATGACCGGTGACGCCCGGATATCTTTCGCTGAGGTAAACAGGAAATTATCTCAAGTCGAAACGGAAGGGCTAGCATGGACGCAGGGTCATTCCTGGGCGATCGGGCACTCATGGGCGATCGGTGGAAGCGTTAAGGGTTTGCAGTTTCAGTGGTTTCCGCAGCGAATACACCTAAACGAGGCTTTCGCTGCCGCCGGAACCAAAGGCTTGAGAACCGACAATGGTCAACCGATCGTTGTCGCTGTGCTTGATACCGGTATCGAACTCACTCATCCAGCATTTGCGGGGCGCCTCGTTGACGTTGCTGACCGTTGGGATTTTGTTGATGGCGACAATGACCCTTCCGAGGTAGGTATATTGCGAACGGATTCCGCATTCGGGCACGGCACGCATGTCGCTGGGATAGTGGCACAGATGGTGCCGGATGCTAAGATCATGCCGCTTCGCGTTCTCGATCGCGACGGCTCAGGGGAATTGTGGCGAGTCACTGCCGCTCTAATTTGGGCAGCGAATCACGGTGCGGATGTCGCAAATCTAAGTCTCGGTTACCCGCAGGACGTTCGCCTACTGCACGATCTGCTAGACAATCTTGATCCCGGTACCATACCTCCGGCCACTACATTTCCGGAGCTCGGGACGCATCGGTTAGCCGTCGCGGTAGCCGCCGGCAATGGCGGAAATACGACACCGGTCTTTCCGGCTGCCGAGCAGCGGGACGGAATGCTCTCCGTCGCTGCCAGCACGCGGTACGATGGACTTGCAAATTTCGCTTCGTATGACAGAAGTTGGGTCGATGTTTCGGCTCCGGGCGAGAACATTGTAAGCGCGATCCCGGGTGGTCGTTACGGCGTTTGGAGCGGATCGTCAATGGCCTCACCCATCGTCGCCGGTATCGCAGCATTGCTAAAGGCCCAACACCCTGACCCGACCACCTACCCGGCACCGCACGACCTTTTGAACAAGGTAGTAGAGACCTCGGTGGACAAACGGTGGAATGTCCTTCCGCCATGGGGAGAGGTGCGTCTGAAACGCGTTGATGCCCTTTGCGCCGTGACCTCTAACCTGAACTGTCCGATACCGGCGAACTTCGGAAATAATTCCGGTTTCGAGGATTTTCTTGTGAAATAGTCGTCAATTCGCAGAATATCTCGGAAAGAGGGGCCGCACGAAAAGTGCGGCTCTTTTTTGTTGATCGTGTCTTTTTGAAGATCGGCCGGGCACTGTGTTTCTGACGACACCTCGATCAGAGAGGTAAAAAGAAACTAAAAGGGCAGGAAATAAAAATGGAAAAAATTAGAAAGATGGGTACACGTAACAGAGTTTTACCGGCAGCTGTAATAGTTGCTTTGATCGCGGCATGGGTGTCAATACCATTCTTTAAGAGCTCAGCTCAAACCGGTGGTGTAGCGATCGTCACACGGACGGCAGTACTGACGTCACCGACCGGCGGCATCAATCCACATGGAGCGGCTTCCTGGAAGCTCTATTCGGACGGTAATCGCGAACTTGAGGTCGAGGCACAGGACGTCAGCCAGGCACAGGGTTCGATCCTAGACGCAATTATCGACGGCAACGTCGTCGGCCAAATGACGGTCGACTCGCGGCAGAGAGCAAAACTCAGCTTGAAAACGATAAACGGGCAGACGGTGCCGGTCACGAACGATGGTTCGACCGTTTCGGTAAATGTCGGCCCGACCGTTATCGTCAGCGGCATCCTGAGTGGCGGCGGCCCTAATCCGACGCCGACAGTTACACCAACCGGTTCTCCAACGCCAACGCCCACCGGTACGCCTACAGGTACGCCCTCGCCTACACCGACTCCCACCGGCACGCCTAATCCCGGAGACCTTTTTGCCGGATTGAGCGGCCCGACGATCAACGGCGTGGTACCGCGTGGATTTGCACAATATGAGATCCACAGCAGCCGCCTCGAACTCGAGATCCGCGTTCGCCAGATCAATCTTCCCGACGGAACTTCGCTTGGTGTCGTCGTGAATGGAACATCATCAGGAAATATGGTGCTCGCCGGCGGCGAAGGACGTCTTCGGCTTCGCAGCGACAACGGCGACGTGATACCGTCCGTTGTCGTGGGTACTCCTGTTTCCCTGACAAACGGCGGCGACGCGATAATGAACGGAACCTTTGTCGGGTTCACTGGCCCGAGCCCAACCCCGAATCCAAACCCGACTCCGACCCCGGGCAGGTATTTTGAGGCTTATCTTTCAGGCAGCCAGGTGATCCCACCGGTCACGACGTCAGCTCGCGGCGAAATAAAGATCACTCTGAATGCAGATGAGACGCAAGCAACCGTTTCGGGCGAATACAATGCTCTTTCAAGCAGCCAGACCGGCGGACGAATTGAGACGACCGTTGGTACAACTATGGTCGTTGTCGATCTCCCCGTCTTGGGAGGAACCGAGGGACACTTTACGCCGACGACGTTTGCGGTATCACCTGCCCAGGTCCAACAGCTCAGAGCGGGGATTTGGCAAGCCGTCATTACGAGCACGAACAACCCGAGCGGTGAGATCGCCGGAATTCTCCTGCAGCATTCGAACGACAGCGATTTTGACGGTGACGGCACCCATGACTATGCCGTATTCCGTCCATCGACCGGAACATGGTATTCACAGAATAGCTCAGGGTTTATGGCCCAGGCGTTTGGCTCTGTGGGTGATAGGGTCGTCTCCGGTGATTATGACGGCGACGGCAAAACCGATGCTGCCGTTTACCGGAACGTCAACGGCCAGGGAGTGTGGACTATCAGCCGCAGTTCGGACGGCGGCGTGACAACCGTACCGTTCGGCCTTGCCACAGATGTTCCTGTACGCGGGGACTTTGATGGAGACCGTCGTCTCGACTTCGCAGTTTTCCGCCCGTCAAGTGGTCTTTGGTACATCCTGAAGAGTGACAATTCAGGCGTTCTGATCACCCAATTCGGCTTGGCTGAAGACCGGCCGATCCCGGCAGACATGGACGGTGACGGAAAAGACGACATCGTCGTATTTCGGCCCAGCCTGGGTAACTGGTATTGGCTTAGAAGTTCGGATGGCCAGTTTCGGGCGGCGCACTTCGGTCAAACCGGCGACATCCCGGTACGCGGCGATTTTGACGCGGACGGCAGAAGCGATATGACGGTATTTCGCCCGTCGACCGGTGCCTGGTATGTTTACCGGAGCTCGAACGGGAGCTTCTTTGGCGTGCCGTTCGGCCTGGATGGCGACATACCGGTCGCAGGTGATTACGACAGTGACGGAATTACCGACATCGCGGTGTTCCGGCCCTCAGACGGAATGTGGTATGTTCTCCGAAGTTCGGACGGAAGCTTCCAAACTTTCAGGTTTGGACTTAACGGTGACATTCCGGTAATTGCCCAATAGCTGCCCGAGGCAGGGGGAAACCTGCCTCCTTTACGCGCTTTACGCGGGCGGTTTCGATCGGATCAGTCAAGCTGGTATTCCCACGGATCACGAATACCATCCGAATGAACCTGAATTTGAACTGATTCGTTTTCCCGGCCGAATAGCCCTTCATTCGGCCGGGATCTTTGTATTGAAGGGCTTAACAGTGCTGAGCGAGCCAGTATTGTAAATTTGGACTGAATTTTTGCAATGTGATCCACGCAGAAACATCATTTGGCTGTCTTTCGCCATATCTCCGGCGCACTGTGTGAAGTAAGCACCCGAATTTGATCGTGGTGAGGGAGATTCATTATGAAATACGTCCACCGTCATTTAGTCATTCTACTCGGCATCATTCTCATTGCGATCTGCGGCCCTTTGTCATGGTCGACAATTCAACGAGTCGTACTGACCGATTCAAATGCTCAGGATACCTCGCAGACGGTGGATGACATCGCAAGCGGGAACGGGACAGCATCGATAGAGCCCCGAAAACCTGGTGATCTCTACGGAAAGCTCCCGATAGTCTTTGAACCGAACGTCGGTCAGACCGATCCATCTGTCCGATTCGTGTCTCGCGGAAGCGGTTACACGATGTTCCTGACCGGTACGGAAGCAGTATTGAAAATACAGAAGATCGGAAAAAAAACCGATGACGACAAAGCCGCCGCGATAAGGATGAACATCTTGGGCGCCAACCCAGCAGCCGTATCGACCGGAGTCGAACCAACTGGGGGAATTTCGAACTATCTGATCGGCAATGACCCGTCGCAATGGCGCACCGACATTCCAAGTTATCGGCGCGTACGCTACGAGGACGTGTATCCTGGTATCGATATTGTCTATTACGGCGATTCACAGCGTCTTGAGTACGACTTTGTCGTGGAGCCGAACGCAGATCCTACCCGTATCGGGCTGTCGTTCGACGGAGCATCACGGGCGAAGGTCGACAACCGGTCCGGCGATCTCGTACTCGAGACGTCTGCCGGCACGATCCGGCAACTCAAACCATACGTCTATCAGCAGATAAATGGAGAAAGAGCGGAAGTTGCAAGCTCATATAGAGCCACAGCTGAAGAAGATGGAACCGTTCGAGTCTCGATCGATCTTGCCGACTATGATCACTCGCGGCAGTTGATCATTGATCCGGTGCTAGCATACGGGAGTTACCTGGGCGGCAGCGGGTACGACGAGGGCCGCGGGATCACAGTCGATTCGGCTGGCAATGCGTATGTCGTCGGAACGACCACGTCGCTCGATTTTCCGACGACCCCTGGTACCATCAAGCCAAATTTGCTTCCCCGTAATGGGCTGCCCGGCTCATATTGGTACGATGCTTTCGTTACGAAGATCGATCCGACGGGCACTGCGGTCGTTTTCTCGACGTATTTCGGAGGACGCGAAGGCAGCGAGATCGGTACCGGCGTCCAGGTCGACCCGAACGGAAACATCATTTTCAGCGGAACGACGACCGCTTCCGATCTGCCGACGTTAAATGCCTATCAATCTACTTTCGGCGGCACTGACGACGCTTTTGCCGCAAAGCTGAACCCGACAGGGTCGGCACTTATGTACTCCACATATCTAGGCGGCAACAACACGGACACGGGCGGGCGGATCGCACTGAATCGGACGACTGGCGACGCCGTCTTCGTCGGTTCCGCGTCTTCACCGAACTTTCCAACAACGCCCGGCGCCTACAAACCGAAACTCTGCGATTCTCCGATCACTTGCAGCGGGATATTCTACTCGGGCAGCTATATTGTTAAGCTCAGTTCGGCTGGGAATGCCATCTATTCGACACTTTTCGATGCCGGTATTAACGATGTCACTCTCGACGCGAGCGATAACGCACTTATCGGCGGAGCGGTCGGTGTTCTCAATTTCCCAACGACGCCGGGAGCCTTCCAGCCGGCGTCATCCGGTGGTGTCGAGGGATTTCTTGCCAAGCTCAATCCCGCCGGAAACGCGGTCGTTTACGGTACATATCTCGGAGGCGGTTTTCAATCCGACCGTGTAATGGGTGTGACGATTGATCCTGCGGGCTCTATATACGCAGTCGGGAGGACCGAAAACGCTGCATTTCCGGTGACGCCCGGTGTCTTTGACGGCACATTCAACGGCGGCGAAGATGCATTCGTTACCAAACTGGATCCGACCGGGTCGACGCTTGTATATTCAACGTTCTTTGGCGGCCAGGGAGCCGACCAGCCGTTCGCGATCGCGGTCGGCAGCGACGGCGGAGCCTTTATTGCCGGCGAAACGTTTTCGGGTACTACCTTTCCGACCCGAAATTCACTCATCGTCCCACCTGCCTCGATATTTGCGGCACGGTTCAGTCCGGACGCGTCATCGCTTGTGTATTCGACATTGCTGGGCCAGGGTGGAGCTTACGCCTTGGCGGTGGATAATTCAGACAACGCCTATGTTGCCGGCCTCACAACCAGCGCGATCGTGACCCCAAACTCGTTTCAACCTAATCGAGGGGCCGTCGATTCACAAAGCTCTCCGAAAGACGCTTTCGTAATAAAGATCGCGACAGGCGACGAAAATGCACCGTCGTTCGCCATCAGCGGAACTGTGATCGACGACAATTTCGGATTCAACAATGATTATTCGGCTATCATCGTGACGATTAGCGGGACGGTCAACCGGTCATATTCCCCATCTAGTCCCGGAAATGGCGTTGCGGCGTTTTCGTTCGGCAATTTGCCGGCTGGCGGCAACTACACCATTACTGCCCGAAAGGCCGGTTATGTGACGGATCCGACGAGCGTAGTCTTCAATAACCTCGGGGCCAATCAGTCTGCAGATTTTCATATCTTGCGGAACCAGCCTCCGTCGGGTGTGATAACAAGTCCGATCCATGGTACGACGTTTAACGCACCTGCCACGATCACTATCCAGGCCACTGCCACCGATCCTGATGGAGATGCTATCCAGAAGGTCGAATTTATCGCCTACAACAGCAATACCGGAAACATTCCGCTTGGTACCGATACGTCCGCTCCGTATGAATTCACCTGGTCGAACGTTCCCGTGGGTACGTATGCATTGTATGCCATACCGACTGATAGTCACGGTCTACGCGGTATTTCGACCGAGGTAGTTCACGTATTTGTGATCGATCCGACCGTTCCGAGTGTCAACATCACAAGCCCGACGGAGGGCGATACGTTTGCCGAGGGCGACAACATTACCCTAAGCGCAAATGTATCCTCATCGATCACTATCCTTGAATTCTACGATCAATCAAACACGTTGATCGGCCGTCGGATCTCAGCTCCGTGGACTACTCAGTGGAGAGTAATGTCGCACGGGAATTACACGATCACGGCCAAGGGCTATACCTCGCAGGGACAAACAGTTTTCTCGTCGCCGGTAAACATAGTCGTGAACCCGATAAACCATCGGATCTCGGGCACTATTACCGACAGCATCACAAATTCTCCGCTGGCCGGCGTTTCGCTCAATCTGATATGTCCAAGCACTCCTTCAATTACCGCCCAGACAACGACCGACGCGAGCGGAAATTATCTTTTCACAGACCTCGGAACGACGCCGAACGATAGCGTGACAATCACGCCGAGCCTGACGGGGTATACGTTCGATCCGCCGAACCGGAGCACCGGTTTCTTGGGGTACATTACCAATTGGACCAATCAAAATTATTCTGCCGTTCGGTCGACGGGGATCTCGGTTGCGATGACAAGCCCTACCGGCGGTCAGATCTTTACCGCACCGGCGAGCATTAACCTCGCCGCAAACGCATCGACCACAGCAGGGACGATCACCAAGGTAGAGTTTTACGAAGCTGGCGTGACCCCGGTCCTGCTCGGGACAGATACCTCCGAGCCGTTCGAGTTTCCGCTCATCGGCGTTGCCGCGGGTAGCCATGGTTATTTTGCCAGGGCCACCGACAGCACAAACGCGGTCGCCGACTCGGCTGTTGTTCTCATTACCGTAATTCCACCGGTTTCAACCGTACGGCTCCAGGGCGTTACGCAAAACCCGGGCGGCGGTCCGATGCCGGGAATAACGGTGCGGCTTGTCGGAACTGCTAACGGGGATCCGGTTCTCCAGAGCTCTATTTCAAACATAAATGGAGCTTACGGATTCTTTAACCTTCCGGCCGGAGGGAATTACACGATCACGCCGGAGGCACCGAACACCACATTCACGCCGCCGTCGGCATCGTTCGCCAATGTTGTCAATGACATCTTTGACATCGATTTTGTAGCTTCAGCGGCCAACCAACCGCCAACTGTTCAGTTCAACAGCCCAGCGAATGGTGCAGTTTTCACAATGCCAGCACCAATTCCGATCAATGTCACAGCAGCGGACAGTGACGGAACGATCGCCCATCTGACCGTATCTGCGCAAAGCCGGACGTTTGTGCAAACGATCGGGGATACGAATAACGGCAGTCTCGTCCTTAACTGGCAGCCAAATCTTCCCGGCGAATACACATTGTGGGCACAGGCCCGCGACAACGGCGGACTGCAAACGACAACCTCTATCACGATCACGGTCATTCGACCGGCCGCGGTCTCGGTATCAGGACGCGTCGTGGACCGGAACAGCATCGGTATCGAAGGCGTTACATTGACGCTCAAAGACCTGCCGAACGAAGCAACGGTGATCGCCACCGCCGTGACGGACGCGAACGGTAATTACACTATTCCGGGCATCACCACGTTTCACGATTATGTTCTTGCGGCGTCGAAGCAGGATCATACATTTTCGCCGCAGAGACGCACATTCTTCAATCTCGCGGTCGATCAAACGACCGCTGATTTCACCGGTACATTACAGGTTCAACCATCAGATTTCGATGGTGACGGAAACTCGGACCTCGCCGTCTGGCGGCCGTCAAGCGGCGTCTGGCATATTAACCGGTCTGCCGATAACGGCTACTCTGCAACGCAGTTCGGCGGAGCTTCGTTCGGTGACGTGGTCGTGCCGGGCAACTACGACGGCGATAAGAAGATCGACTACGCCGTATTCCGAGGCGGGATTTGGTACATAATGAACAGCTCGGACGGTACCGTTCGTATGGTCGCATTTGGATTGCCAAACGATCTTCCGGTTCCGGGCGATTTTGACGGTGACGGAAAGACCGATGTCGCCGTCTGGCGGCCGTCCGACGGTAACTGGTATGTCATGCGGAGTTCGGACGGTGCATTTCAAGTCAATCATTTCGGAACAATCGGCGATCTGCCGGTCGCGGGCGACTTTGACGGCGACGGTATTACCGATCTTGCTGTCTGGCGGCCAAATACCGGCGTATGGTACGTACTCCAGAGTTCGGACGGTTCGATCTCGACGATCACGTTCGGCCAAAACGGTGACAAACCCGTGATCGGAGACTTCGACGGTGACAAGAAGATCGACCATGCGGTTTATCGACCTTCGAACGGGGTGTGGTACATACTTCAAAGTTCAGACAGTGCGTTCAGGTTCGTCCAGTGGGGAGTTTCAACCGACGAACTCGTCCCGGGCGACTACGATCACGACGGGAAAACGGACATCGCCGTATTTCGTGGTTCCGAAGGGAATTGGTACATACTCAGAAGTTCAACCGGGAACTATACGATCACGCACTTTGGAGCGTCCGGCGATATCGCGATCCCCGCCGCGTATATTAGATGAAGCGCAGCGATCTGATGAATCTTAACCGGAAACCGTCCTCGAGGGCGTCAGGCAGGATTGCAAAACTCGCCATGCAGGTTCATTAGGTGTGATGCAAATTGATCACGCCGGGTCGAACGGATTCGTTCCAACTGCGTTTTTCGGCAGACCTAAAAATAGGGCTTCAGCGTTTGTTGCTGAGGCCCTTATATCTACTGGAGCCGGTGATCAGACTCGAACTTACGACCGGATGATTACACGTTCATTTCAACGAAAAGTCACCGAAGGCCATTCAGGGTTATGAGTCTGTATTGACTGAACTGCAGATACTCGCCAATCGCTCATTAGCGCTACATGTATGCAGATTGCTTCTTACTTTCCGATACAGAATGTGGAGAATATTCGAGTGAGCATATCTTCGGTAGTGGTCTCGCCGGTTATCTCGCCCAGGTAGCGAAGTGCATTGTGGAGGCCGATGAGTACTATTTCCTCGCTCAGTTTTTCATCGAGCTGAGAAATAGAGGTGCGGATCTCCTCGGCGGCTCGGGTCAGCAGATCGTGATGGCGGGCATCGGTGACCAGAAAACCTGAGCTTGAGATCTCCTGCGGCGAAAATGGTTCGATGATCGCCCGCTGAAGAGTTTCGATCCCTTCGCCGGTCTTTGCCGACAAGGCTTTCACGGTCGTTCCATCGCCGTGGAGCTTGGTCCGAACCGCCTCGATATGAGCGGCGTCGGCCTTATCGATCTTGTTCAAAACGACGATGTGCTCAATGCCGGAAACGCCGCCGAGTATTTCGAGATCCTCGGGCGTGAGTTCCTCGGAGGCGTCGACCATAACGACGACGACGTCGGCGTCCGCCATGACAGCCCGCGAGCGTTCGACACCGATGCTCTCGACGATATCGATCGTTTCGCGCAAACCGGCCGTATCGATCAGCGAAACGGGAATCCCGTCCACTGAGATGCGTTCATGGATCTGATCGCGGGTCGTGCCGGCGATCTCGGTAACGATCGCCCGGTCACTGCCAAGCAAAGCATTGAAAAGACTCGATTTACCCACATTGGGCCGCCCGACCAATGCAACGCGCAGGCCCTCCCGGATCAGCCGTCCCGCGGTGAAAGTCTGGGCGATCCGTCCGGTCTCATCCGCGACCGCGATCATTCTGGCACGCACATCCGACAGTTGGGTTTCCGGCAGATCGTCCTCAACGAACTCAAGCGCCGATTCGAGTAAGACGATGACGTTTAGCAGGTCGTCCTTGAGCGGTTGGAGCTGTTTGGAAAATTCTCCGCGCAGCTGCCTAATCGCTTGTCGGGCGGACGCAGTTGTCTGTGCGTCGATCAGGTCACGAACAGCCTCAGCTTCCGCGAGGTCCATCCGCCCGTTCGAGAGCGCCCTCAGCGTGAACTCGCCAGCCTCGGCCATTCTCGCACCGTTTGCGAGGCAGATATCTATCACTTGCCGCAGCAAAACAGGCGAACCGTGGCAGCTGAGTTCGACAATATCCTCGCCTGTGAATGAGTTTGGTGCTTTGAAATAGGTGACAACCGCTTCGTCGATGATATCGCCGGTTTCGGGGTCGATCAGCGGCCTGACGTAAGCGGTGCGGGGCTCCGGATCGAAGTCGCCGATCAAACAACCCGCAATGCGAAGCGAATCACCGCCGCTTAGCCGGATAACACCGATGCCGCTGCGGCCGGTAGGTGTTGCGAGTGCGACGATCGTTTCTGGCATAGAAAAGTAAAAAAGTGAAAAAGTCTCAAAGTGAAAAAGAACGTTCCTTTCACTTTTTCACCTTTTCACTTTTAAACCAAACGTTACTGCAAACGGACCTGCAAACGGCGGTCGCGGCCGTCGCCGACCGATTCTGTAAAGAGGTCTTCTTCTTTCTGCAATGAGGTGTGAATAATGCGCCGCTCGGTCGAATTTAGCACGCCGAAGGTAAACGGCCGGCCGCTCTTGCGGACTTGTTCGGCGGCAAACCGTGCCATCGCGTGGAGCTCCGCTTTTCGCGTCTGGCGAAATCCGTCCGCGTCAACGACGAACCGGTGCTCGCGGTCGAGTTCGCGGCCGAAGGCCTGGAACAGGATCACCTCGAACGCGTCGAGCAGTTCGCCGTTCTCCGCCAAAGCGTAATGCGCGTCCTCGCCATTCAAGCTCAGAAGGCAGCCTTCATCGTTCATTTCCGACGTCACGGTCAGGTCGAACCGCATATCGGCGACCAGTCCCGCCAGTAGTTCACGGGCATTTTCACAAGTCTGATTCATAATCTTAAGTGGTCGAAAGTTTCGGCTTTACGTTCTTAGCATTTGCCGGAACCGAATCGACGACCATCATTCCGCCGGGATCTTTCGGCTTATTCATCCTGTTAATGACCATCTGCTGGCCAAAGCTGACGATGTTCCCGAAAAACCAGTATAACAGCAATCCGGACGGTGCCGACCACATCACCCAGAGCATCATGACCGGCATAAAGTAGGTCATCATCTTCTGCTGAGTGGCCTGTTCCGGCGTAACCGTCGCGGCAGTCGGGGTAAATTTCATCGACAGGATCATCGAGATAGCGAAACCGAATTCCAGAATATGGAACGGGTCAGCCGCGGACAGATCAGGCAGCCACAGGAACGACGCCTGCCGCAGATCGATCGAAACCGTCACAGCCGTATAGAACGCGATCAGCAGCGGAAACTGAAGGATCATCGGGAGGCAGCCGCCTATCGGCAGCGCGTCCTTGGTCATCTTCAGCTGATCCATCTGGAGCTGCCGCATTCGCGGATCGTCCGTCGGAACGCCCTTCTTCTGTAGATCCTTGATCTTGTCCTGGATCTCCTTCATTTTCGGCGCGTTTCCGGACGCCTTTTTGAAGGATTTCGACTGCGACCACCTCAGAGGAAACAGCAGCATGTAGAACAGAAAAGTGAAGATGATGATCGCGATGCCGTAGTTGTGCGTCAGGCCGTTGAAGAAGTTGAGCGCGTAAACGATCGGAATTGCGATTCGCGAGGTGATCGGCCGTATCCAGCTGTAGTTGCTGAAATTGATCATCGGGATGATATCGATCTCCCGTCCGACCGATGCCGTCAGGATCGAATTGTAATCCTTCAGCGCAAAGTAATCTTTCGTACCCGTGTAGATCTTCGTGACCGAACCGTCGGCTTCGATCGGAACGTACGCAGTGATCAAATGCCGCGTTTCCGACGTCTTTTTGTTCTGGGTTACAAAGCTGATAATGCCGTCGTAAAACGGCGGTTGCGCAAACTCGAACTTCGAAGCTTTGTACTCGAGGCCCGGCATCGGCTTAGCCGGAATAGCCGTCATCGCAAAATACGCGTCAGCCACGCCGGCCCATTCGACATTGCCGGGAACAGCGATCGAGCTCTGATTGCTCTGGTCGAAGGTAAACGACGCTCCTGGGTGACGATATACAGCGTCGCCGGCGTAGGCGATCGCCTCGGATTCCGGATGATAAAAACTATGGTGGACTATTGCCTGGTCACCGATACTCGCTCCGATGAGGAGTTTGGTGTTCGGTACAGTTTGGCCGTTCTTGGTCAGCTTGACCTGCAGGTCGGAGAGGTAATTGTCCGCTCGAAAGACAAAGGTCTTGGTGACCTCGACGCCGCTCGCGTCCTTGAGCGTGAAATCGATCTTCTTTTCCTGCCCGTCTGTGAGCGTGACATCGCCGTCAACGCCGGAGACCTCGTAGTTACGGTCGTTTACCAGGGCATTAACATCGGCATCATCGGTCGAGAGCCTGAAGGGCACCTCTCGGGGTGTACGGCCCAGTGCCTCGGGTGAGATCAGCTGGAGCGGTGTTTTCTCGTCGCCCTTTGAACCGTCCGCGTATAACGGGCGCTCTTCTTTTGGTGTTTTGTTTTTGAGCAGGATCCAGCTCGTCGCGACCGCACCTTTCGAATCCAACGTCACCTCGTAAAGCGGCGTTGTGATCTTTATCAGCTTGTTCGGGGTCGTGTCGGGCGTCGTAGCAACGGCCGTCTGCGGCTGCGGGGTCGGCGTTGCGGTCGGAGCAGGTGTGGCCTGAGCAGTAGTCGTATTTGCTGCCGTATTCGCGTTCGCCGTGTTAGCGTCGGGCTTTTTCGGCGTGAAAAAATAAGACCAGCCGACCAGAACGACTAGCGAAAGCGCTGCCGCGATAATAAAACGGGTTTGACTACTTGGTTCGTTATTGTCCATTACTTCACCGGATCATGCCCGCCCTTGCAGAACGGCTGACAGCGTAATATACGCTTTATTCCCATCCACGTTCCGCGAACCGCACCGTATTTTTCGACAGCCTGGCGCGTATATTCCGAACACGTGGGCTCAAACCTGCAAGCGGGCGGCAAGAACGGCGAAACGAACGCCTTGTACACACCTAACAGATCTAAAACCAAAAACTTCATCGCTTAAAAGCAATTTACCACAGAGGACACAGAGTTCACTGAGAAGCATTCGAGAACCTAGGCGTCCTGATCTTTCTCTGTGTCTCTTTGTGTGCTCTGTGGTATCAATTCTTTCGAATTCTGAACACGAGCCGCTATCGCTCTAAACTCGGCGAGCGGCCCTTCTAACTTCGCAAACAACAAACCGCGGCGGGCATTTAAGACCCAATCGTATTTAGCGTCGATCGCATCGAGCTGCAGTTTGCTCAGCCTGAAACATTCCCGCAGGAGGCGTTTTGACCGATTTCGCATCACCGCGTTCCCGATCGCCTTTTTCGTTGCGGTTATGCCGACACGATGGCCCGCCTGTTTTGCGGGCAAAATGAAAACCGTCATAAAACGGCCTTCGAAACGCACACCCTGCTCGTAAACACGAAGAAACTCGGCGCGTTTTCGCAGCCGAGCATCTTTCCGGAACCCGAGACCTAGTAATGGTGAACCGTTAATCGTTTGCGTCCCTTGGCGCGGCGGCGTTTGAGCACTGCGCGGCCATTCTTGGTGGCCATGCGTGCGCGAAATCCGTGCTTCTTGGCGCGGCGGCGGTTGTTCGGTTGATATGTTCTCTTCGGCATAATCGCTCTCCATCAAATTTCACTCGTAAAGTGAAAACTTAAAGTCTATGGAAAAACGTCTATTCTGTCAACGCTAAACTCAGCAAAACTCTGGTATTCACTATCTTGCAACGTTCGCCGAGATGTCGGACAATCGTATTGTACCGTCTGGAGGAAACAATTCGTATGACGAGCATCAAATCTGTCGAACCAAGCAAATGGCAAGAATTCTTAGCTGATTTTTCGGAACGGAACCGCGGCCGCCGTGCAAGGTTCGAGATATTCGGCCGCACGGGCGACTTTGCCGAGGAAGATCAGGAAGGCCATTTTCAGCTCGTCTCAGTCGACGGCCAGACCGTCACAATTGACCGAACCTACGAAAAACGCGGCCGCGAAGAGACAATGAGCGACAAGCTCGAAAACGTTCGCGGCATCGCGGTGCAATACGACACCGACAACAGCGAAGATATGATCGAGTTTGCCGACGCTCGGGGCAATCTCACCGCACTGCACTTCGAGTCGAACGTGGACGGTTCGTCGTAGATCTGACAACAGGTCAGGCCTCTCCGGCGGCGATCATCTTCAGCGCTTCGACATAGGCGGCGTGCTCCTCGTTAAGGATTCGCGCCGACAGCTCCTCGACGGTATCTCCATCCCTGACCTCAACCTCCCGCTGCAGGATCGTCGGTCCGTGATCTAATAATTCATCAACATAGTGTACCGTACAGCCGCTGACCTTGGCGCCTGCCTCGAGCGCCTGCCGCTGTGCGTCGAGTCCCGGAAATGCGGGCAGCAGACTCGGGTGTATATTAACGATCCGGTTCGGAAAGGCCCTGACAAAATCCGGCGACAGCAGCCGCATATAACCGGCGAGACAAACAAGCTCGACGCCGCGTTTATTTAGCTCACTAATTATTTCAGCATCGTGCTCGGCCCGCTTTCGACCGTTTCTTTCGATAACAACAGTCTCTACACCGCGTTCGGCCGCTTTGACCAACCCGGCCGCGTCCGCCTTGTCGCTGATCACGACGGCGACCTCAGACAACGGTATCTCGCCGTTCGCAACCGCATCAGCGATCGCGACCATATTCGACCCGCGGCCTGAGATCAAAATTCCTATTTTCATTAGAGAAACTTCAGCACTTCGTACGAATTCGCGTCGAAGATAACATCGGCATTTTTCGGGTTCTGGACGTACTCGACGTGCGTCAGAAGGTTCGCTTCGGTGACCAGAGTCCTGCCGACCTGAAACCCGGGCAGCGTCGTCTCGGCGATCAGCCACTGCTTGCTGTTCCACTTAAAATCGAGCTTGTTGTTGTCGGCAAAATTGCCCTGCGGTACCGCAACGGTAATGTGTCGCGGACAGTAAAGCAGAATGTATTCTTCGCCGATCTGTTCGAGCAGCGACGCAAGCAGGATCGTCTTGTTGCTGCAGTCGCCGGTACGGGTCATCAGCGTTTCGTCGCCGCGCTTGAGCGTTTCGCCGCGGCTGAGGGCCTCCGAATAACGGTATTCGATCTCGTTCGAAACAAAATCGACCAGCCGCTGGATGCGGGCCTCTCGGTCCGGGCCGACATCCTTGAGCAGGTCGTCAGCCAGCCGTTTCATCGAAGGCTCGCCCGGTTTCGCGACCATTATTCCGTGGTTGGCGAAGACCATTGACGGCTTAAAGCTCCGCTCCGGCACCTGCGTTATCATCCGTCCGCCGTAGATCCACGAATTATTAGTAAGGTCCTTGAGCTCCGCCAGCGTCGGCGAATATGCCACGTCTTTAAACGCAAATTTCAGCTGCTGCCGCGGCTCGATTCGAATGTTCGCAAGGTTCGTGCGGAAAAAGTGGCCCGTCTGCGGCGAGATCGGTGCGTGATAGTCGCCGAGCCAGATCTCGCCGTTCTTTTCTGCGCCAAAATCGACCTTCGTGATGTCGTAGAAATTCTTGTTGATAAAGGCCAGAAACTCTTCGTCCGGCGCCTGCGGATAGGTGAAAAAAGCCTCGTCGATCACCTTAATGTACTTTTCAAGCCGGCCTTTGCCCAAAACCTGCTGCCTGAATTCGTCGCCCGAAAACGTTTGGTAGTCGAGCAGCATCACCGTCGTATCCCGCACCTCGACCGCCAAAATGTCATCCGCCGTCGGCCCCGCCGGTATACTGTACAGATACAATCCGTAACTCGACCCGGCGATCACCAAAAGCGCTGCCACGCCGATGATCCACTTTTTAGGATCGATACTTCGTTTCGCGTGGGATTCGAAAAGGTCTCCGGTAGACATATATCTCCGCCAAATTGATCAAGTACGAGCAACGGTTATGCCGACGAATGATGTCATCATTAGGTATTAATGTCCACACTCTTTTCGCCGACGGTGATTCTGCCGATATCGTAGGAAGTGCCGAGCGCCGCCGACACAGCCTGCTTATCGCTCCCCGAACAAACCACAACCATCCCGATCCCCATATTGAATGTCCGGAACATCTCGTTTTCATCGACGTTCCCGAGCCGCTGCATCATTCCGAATATTGGAAGTTCCGGCCACGTTCCGCGTTGTATCTCGACGGAGACTCCGTCGGGCAAAATGCGCGGGATATTTTCGAGAAATCCGCCGCCGGTGATGTGGACGAGGCCTTTGATGACGCCCTGCCCAAGCAGCGGGCCGATCTGCGGCAGGAAAGACGCGTGGGTCGCGAGCAGCGCTTCGCCGACCGTCGAGCCGAGTTCTTCGACGTATGAATCTGCAGAATATCCACCAACATCGAAAAAAAGCTTGCGTGCGAGCGAGTAGCCGTTCGTCTGCAGCCCGGTCGACGGAATGCCGAGCACGACATCGCCGGGCGTGATCGACTTGCCGTCGATTACCTTTGGCTTATCAACGATCCCGACGATAAATCCGGCGAGGTCGTATTCGCCGGGCGGATAAAAGTCCGGCATTTCGGCCGTTTCGCCGCCGAGCAGGACGCAGCCGTTCTCGCGGCAGGCGCGTGCCATGCCTTCGACGACCGAGGCCGTAACGTCGGGTTCGAGCTTGCCGGTCGCAAAATAATCGAGGAAAAACAACGGCCGTGCGCCCTGCACCAGAATGTCGTTGACGCAGTGGTTTACAAGATCGGCGCCGACCGTGTTGTGAATTCCGGTCTCGAACGCCAGCTTGAGCTTGGTCCCGACGCCGTCCGCCGAAGCCACGAGTATCGGCTCGGCCATCTGCGGAAAAGCCGCGGAAAACATCCCGCCAAAGCTGCCGATCTCGGTCAGCGTCCGCTCGTTAAAGGTCGAGCGAGCGTATTCGCCGATCTTCGCGACGGCCTTGTTCGCATTGTCGATCGAGACGCCGGCGTCGGCGTATGAAATTGATTGATTCATCTAGTTTCCTGTTTGTGGCCGCGTGATCCCGAATTCCGTCTCCAGCAGACGATAAAATTCGCCTTCGGATTCAACGGCCGTTTCCGTTCGCTCACCTCCGGTCGTCACAATATACTTCGCGTCCGTCAGCGTTTTCCTGCCCGATTCGGTCATGAGCGAGCATAGCTTGCCCTTCGTAAAATGCGACTCCGGCGAGTATTGCTGAAAGTCACACATCTCCGCAAATTCCGACAGATCGCGTCCGAGCAGTGAGAACTTGTAATCAGGCACCCACTGGCCGTCTCTCTTTTTGGCGGCTACAAGGCTGCCGGGTTCCGCCCGATGGAGTGAAAATATTCCTTCGCGGTCGTGCTGTTCAATATCCGGGACGATCCGCAGCGGTTCTGCCGAAAATTCGCCAAAACCGACATCCGTCAGGTATTCGAGTTCGCCGATCGTGACGATCACCGCCGCGTGGTCAAACTCGCGGCCAAAGTCCGTTCCGTTAAAGACCTTCGCCGAAACGAGCCTCGTTCGAAACCCTATCTCACGCAGCAGCTCGTTGAAAAGGCCGTTGAGCTCATAGCAAAAACCGCCTCGCCGCCCGGTGACGATCTTTTCATAAAACCGTGCGGTATCCAATACAATCGGCCGTTTCCAATGAATGTCGAGGTTCTCGAACGGCACAGTTAACAGATGCTGTCGCTGAAGCGATCTCAAACCCTCCGCGTCTGGCAATACCGCTTCATCGATTCCGATCCGCTCTAAATGCCCTTTTGAGTTCACCTCTTCTGCACCTTCCACTCTATGCCTTTGACGCTGGCACAGGTCGGGCCGCCGTCGCGGCCGACACCCTCAAATTCCGTCGCCAGCACCAATTTCGGATCGGCAGCAACGGCCCGCACCTGATCGCCGGTGATGCTCATCAGCGATATCTTTGCCCGCCGATTCCACTGTGTGAACGGGTTACCGGCGTACTTTCCCGAATTTACATAAACAAAGCGCTCGCTTTTCGGCCCCTGGGCAAATTTGCCGAGAAAGTTCGGAGCGTCGCCCGAGAGGTCGGCGGATAACTCAAATTCAAAGACCAACTCTTTGTCCGAACTCGCAACCGCCGCAAGCAGTTCGTCTTTGCCCCGCTGCACCTTCATCGCCGCTTCGGGCATTGGCCGCAAAACCCGGATCCTGATCGGAATATCGCACCTCATACGCGTCGAAGCCCAATTATATCGATTTCCCGTCCGAAACTCATTGACCAAACCTCAAATGCCGTTTAGCATTTTTGGTAGGTAACCACTTATGAGTTTTACATTGATCGATATGGGAGCGGAGAACTTCGAGATGCAGGCCAGCGTATGGCAATGGAAAGTGGCTCTCGAAGTGATCAAGAGCCTGGACGTCATCGGCGAGGGAGCGATCCGTCAGATGACTTATGCCGGAACCGGAGTCAAAGTGTCGCTCGACGATGCGCATATGCTCGGCGAAAAGATACGCAGCACGATCCTGCCGAAACTGGCGCCTAACAAGCGCATCTTTGCGGATCTCAGCATTACGGACGCCCAGGATGATATGACGCTCCACCGCGACGGCGACGAGCAGTGGAAGAATTACAGCGTCACGCACGACTGGCTCGCCGAATTTGCGGACTTTTGCCTGAAGTCAAAAGGGTTTGAGGTCTTCTAAGGCAGAAACCCGAGCCGTAGCGAGGGTGTAGATCGTTTTGTTGAGCCTGTCTAACGGCAGAACATACTCCCCGCTGGTCGCGTTTTCGCCTACTTAATGGAATTTTTTCAAAACATCATCAGCGCGGTCGAACCGATCTTTAAGAACCTCTACGTTCAGATCGGGCTCCTGATCGCGTTCGCGACCGTCCACGGCTACGCCGGAGCCTGGCTCGCCGTGCGGATGCTGTTTCGGCCCAGGTATCCGGTCAAGCTGCTTGGCATTACCATTTTCCCTCAGGGAATGATCCCTCGGCACCGCGACCGGCTCGCCAACGCGATCGGCAAAGCGGTCGGTCAGGAACTCGTCTCGCAGGACACGATCCTCGAACAGCTGACGGGCAAGGATTTCCTGCGGAACAAGATACAGGCGGTCGTCGATTCGTACACGACCGAGATCCTGTCGCAGGATTATCCGTCGCTCGTCGAGGCCCTGCCCAAAAACGTGCGCGAACCGATCCTCGAGGCGATCGCCGGCCTCCAGCATCGTCTGGCTGAGTACATCGAAACCGTACTGACGAGCGACGAGTCGGCCAGTGCGATCAGCTCGTTCGTCACCCGCCGCGTCGACGACGTCCTCGGAAAACGCGTTTCCGAGGTGATCGACGACGAGTCGTTCGGCCAGATCACCGGTTTTCTCGACGAGCGGATCCGCGCGGCGATCGAGGCACCGAGCCTCGAGGCCAAGATACGCGAATTCATCAGCCGCCGCGTCGATGACCTCGCCGGATCGGAAACGCCGCTCGGCAGCCTGTTTACCGAGGATTCCATTAAGCTGCTAAAGGAAAAGGCCAACGAGCAGGTCGAACCCGCGATCCATCAGCTGACCGAACTCGCCGCCGCCGAAAAGACCCGCACCCAGATCGGTGCACTGATCAAAAAGGAAGTCCACGAATACTACGAGAATCTGCCGTTCTATAAGAAGATATTTGTCTCGCGTGAAAACCTGCTCAGCGAGGTCGACGATCTAGTAAACGAGAGCCTGCCGCGGCGGATCGAGGAAACGTTACGGGGCGACTTTTTTGCAGATGAGGCTCGCACATTTATCGGGACGAGCATCGACAATGCTCTTGCAAAACCACTGCCCGTCGCCCTCGGCAGGATCGCACCCGACCAACTCGACCGGCTCAAGGACCAGATCGGCCGCTCAGTGCTCGGCGTCGTTCGCGGCGAGGAGATGATCGGAGCGATCTCGTCGTATGTGTCCGAAACGCTCAATAAGCTCCGGCCGCACAGCATAGATTCGATCCTGCGAACTATCCATCCGGAGGCCGAAGACAAACTAAAATCGATGCTCTCTCGCGGCCTGCTCGACATCCTTGCCCGCGAGGAAACGGCGAATATGATCAATGAGATGCTCGCCGGCCAGATCGACAACCTGCTTTCAAAGCCGATCGGCCGCATCGGCGACCACGTTTCCGAAGAAAAGATCCGCGAGGCCTCGCATTCGCTGACCGACGCCATCATCGCCGCCGTACACGCCAAATTGCCCGAGGCCATCGCGGAATTCGACGTCGGCGGCGTGGTCCGTGAGAAGATCCAGAATTACCCCGCCGAAAAGCTCGAGTCGCTCGTGATGTCCGTCGCCAAAGAGCACCTGCGGACCATCGAGCTGTTCGGGGCACTGTTCGGCTTTCTCATCGGCCTCGCTCAGGCGGTCCAGTTCTACTTCTACGCAAAATAAATTTGCTTACTATGTTGATAAAGCCTACAGTCTGACAAATTTCGAGTTTTCGGAGGTGTGAAAGATGAAGTTTTTGATCCTTGTAGCACTGTTGACCGCATCATTTAGTGGCGCCTGCGGACTAAAGAATCCGCAAAGCTCGCCCGGGACTACAGGTTCCGGCGTCATTAAGACTGACTCGAGAAACATCGTCGGTTTCAGAAAGATACGGGCGGAAAGTGCTATCGACCTCACCGTTTCCATTACCAACGGCTACAGCGTCGTTGTGAAAGCGGGCGAAGATGTTATCGCCGATGTGATCACAAGGCTCGACGGTGACACCTTGGTCATCTCACTTAAAGACAAGATAAACTCCAAATCAAAGATCAGTTTATCCGTTACGATGCCTGCCCTCGAGGGCCTGGACCTTACCGGCGCAACGACCGCAACCGTGACCGGCGTCAAGGCCGATGAGCTGACCGTTAGCGCGACCGGTGCGGCAAAGGCAAAGATCGATGGGATTGCCAAGGTACTTAAGATCAAAGCCCTCGGCGCCAGCGAGGTCGATGCCGAAGGCCTCACAGCGAACAAGGCAGAGGTTGACGCCGTTGGCGCCAGTAAAATAACCGTCTCAGCGACTGACGAGCTCACGGCCAGCGCCGCCGGCGCTAGCGGCGTAACATACGTCGGCGAGCCCAAGAGTTTGAAACAAAACGCTTCAGATGTAAGCACCATCAGCAAGAAATAGCCCCGGTTTGGTCTGCGACCGCACCGCGAACTGTTCCATTTTTGTTCCGTACCTATTCCCGTGTTCCGGTGGAACACGGCATTTTGACGTTTCGGCAACCACCCGAACTAGCCCGGTAAATCATTGGTATACTTGAGCTTACATCAATTATATCAGGGGCAATCCGCGTTTGGTCACCACATTTTCTTGTTCCGTTTCTGTTCCGTACATATTCCCGTGTTCCGGTGGAACACGGGTATTTGTTTTTATAGAACATTTCCCCTGTGCCGGCGTAAGTGTATTTCGGGCTTAAAAAGGACGTTTTCCGACGGCCCGGCGAAAAAGAATGATGCTTGAAGCAAAAGATCTATCCAAAACGTATTTCAGCGACGGTGTCGACTATCAGGCTCTGCGAAACGTCGATGTGACGATCGCGAAAGGCGAGTGCATCGCGATCGTTGGTAAATCGGGCAGCGGCAAATCGACATTGATGCACCTGCTCGCATGCCTCGACGCACCGACCGACGGCACCGTGTATTTTGACGGCGGCGACACGTCCTCGCTAACCGAAAAGCAGAAAAACAAATTGCGAAACGAAAAGTTCGGTTTTGTTTTTCAGCAGTTTTTCCTGAACGGAAGGGACACGGTTCTCGAAAATGTCGTGCTGCCAATGCGTATCCGCGGTTCGTCAAATTCGCGAATCGCCGCCGACGCCGCGGACGCACTTGATTCGGTCGGGCTCGCCGACAAGACCCACAAAAAGGCAAAGGACCTCTCGGGCGGAGAAAAGCAGCGTGTCTGTATCGCCCGGGCGATAGTCGGCCGGCCGCAGGTGATCTTTGCGGACGAGCCAACCGGCAATCTCGATTCGCACACCGGAGCCGCAGTCGAGGAAATGCTCTTCGGGCTCAACCGTAACAATGGGATCACGCTCGTCATCGTCACGCACGACGACGAGCTGGCTCAAAAATGCGATCGCATTATCGAAATGAAAGACGGCCGTATAGTTGCCGAACATAAACAGGAGTCGGCAGCATTATGAAGACCTGGGACCTTATCCGCACCGCGAACCGCAACCTTTTCCGCAACAAGCTGCGCACGTTTCTGACGGTAATGGCCATATTTGTCGGCTCGTTCACCCTGACGATGACCAACGGCCTCGGCGACGGAATGCGCAACTATGTCGAGAGCCAGGTCAAAAGCATCGAAGGCGACCGCGTAATACTTGTCCACAAAAAGATCGATAAACCGGTCGGCGGCCCAAATGCCGGAGCTCCCGAGGAATACAAGGAGTCCTCGGACGAAGATAAAAAGAACGATTTCGATCCGAACTCGTTCCTGGTGACCGTTCCTCAGATGGAGGAGGCGGTTCGTGGTATTGACGGCGTTAAAGGAGTTACCCCTCGCTATAGTCCCGTCGGCGAATACATAACTCTCGACGGCGCCAAGAAATATAAACTGGAACTAGGTGTCCTCAGCGAAGGCATCACGCAAAAAACCGAGGTCGGCAAAACCATCAACGGAGCGGACCAAATAGTCATTCCGCTCGGCCTCGCACGTGAGTTCGACGCCAATATCGCCAACCTCGTCGGCAAAACAGCGACGATCGCCTTCAAGTCTGCCGACGGGTCCATCAAGACGATCCCGCTGGAGATCGTCGGAGTGGCAACCAAGGGCTTTCAGACGAACTACAACTCCTTCGTCGATGTGATGACCGCCCGCCGCATTTACGCCTCACAACGTCACGACGACGGTGCCGATAAGTTTCTTGGGTTCACCGTTCAAATGGAGACAAGCGACGAAGCAAAAGTCGCAGCAGCCAAAAAACAACTCAGCGAGCGCGGCTTCGAGGGTGACACGATCGCCGACGTCCAGAAGCGGACCTACGACGCGATCGGCATCTTCAAGACCGGCATGAACCTCTTCGCCATGGTCGCGTTGCTTGCGGCTTCCTTTGGCATCATCAACACGCTCGTGATCGCCGTCCTCGAACGTACAAAGGAGATCGGCCTGCAAAAGGCACTCGGGATGGGCCGCGGCAGGATCTTCGCTATATTCTCGCTCGAATCCGTGCTGATCGGCTTTTGGGGAGCACTGCTCGGGACCGTCGCCGGCATCCTGGTCGGGCTTGCCGCAAATAAGGTCCTGATCACGGCCTACGCCAAATCGTTTGAGGGATTTACGCTATTCGTCTTCACGCTGCCGTCGATCGCGATCGTGATGGCTCTGGTGTGCGGGATCGCCTTCGTCGCCGGCGTGATGCCTGCGATACGAGCCAGCCGGCTGAACCCTATCGAGTCGCTCAGGTACGAATAGCGAGACTTTTTGGGCTGAATGAAAAGTTTTTGCGAACTTTTCAAAATCGAAAACCGTTCATCTATGCGGTAATCATTTTCCTTTTGGAGGCAGTTTATGAAAAAGGTAGGAATCATGATCTTCGCGGTAACGCTCGTTGCCGGGTTGATCGTCGCAAATTTGGTCTCGTTCGGCCGAATGGGCGCAAGTTTTTTCAAGTTTGACATCAATTTCAGCGGCGTCAAAGGGTCAGGTCACACCGCGATCGATACGAGGCCGTTGACCGATTTCACATCGGTCGAGACCGGCGGCATTTTTCAGGTCGAGATCGTCGCCCAGAAAGACTACAGCGTCCAGGTCGAGGCTGACGACAATCTCCTGCCTTTGATCAAGACCGAGGTAGACGATGGTGTTCTGCGGATCGATACTGAGGGACATTTCAAGACCTCGTCTCCGATCCGGATCCGGATCACCGCGCCGAACATCGAAATGATCGATGCCTCCGGGGTCTCGAATATAACGCTTAGCGGCGTCAAGAACACAGAACTTACCGTCAAAGGCAGCGGAGCATCGAAGGTCACGGTTTCGGGCGAGAGCACGAAGCTCAATGTGGATGTCAGTGGAGCAACCCGCGTCAACGCCGAAGAGTTGACCGCCGAAACCGCTGAGATCGACGCCAGCGGTGCATGCAACATCTCGGTAAATGTCAGCAATGAGATCCAGTCGGACCTCTCCGGCGCCAGCAAAGTGTTCTATTCGGGTTCGCCCAAACTCGATACGAACAAATCCGGCGTCAACTCCATTTCCAAAAAATAGTAGTTTAGTCGCTAAATGATCGCTCCCTCGGTACTCGGGGGAGCGATCTCTGTTTAGGTTTCGACAGCCTTCGTCATTACTCCCGCAAGACAGCCTTCCGCATCAAGTCCGACAATGTAGAAGCTCACCTGGATCCGGCCGAACCGGAACACTCGCAGACCGCGTAGATTCGCCTGCAGCACCTCATAAAGCTCGGCAAATCTCTCGGCTCTCTCATTCTCGCGATCGCCAAACCACTCCTTTTTGACTATCAGCTTTGAGAAGAACGTCTCGGCCTCTGTCTCTTTGACGGGTGTATCGACATCGATATCTGCCATTTTCCTGACCGCTTCCTCAGTGACCTCGTTGGCTTTTTCCCATCGAAGCGGCTCGAACGGCGCGTCAGTTTCGCTGATAAAGATCAGACCCTCGGCCGCCTTCGTAATTTGCTCATAGGCGTCATCGACTTTTCGGTCCGTCTCGGCGAAAATTTTTTTGATTTTTTCTGTCATTTTTTAGCGATTTCAGACCCCAAAGGACCCCAAAAACTTAACGCTAACTTGTACAGAATGCAAGCCAAATGGTTGTCAAAAAGGATGTTAATTCCGCATTAATTCGGCGTAAACAAACCTGTGGATTTCCGTTTGCGCTGGCATTGATTTCGTGTTAGTCTGATATCCGTTTCCTAAGGAACAATTCTTGTAAACTATTGAGAATAAAAGACTTAAAGCTATACCTGAGGCTTTAAGCGCCTTATCCACAAGCATGTGGATAACCTTGTGGAAAAAGCAGTCCGCCGAACTTATCGTCGGCGTCAAGTCGTAACAACATAACGACTTTCGGAGCGTTACCCTCTGTTAAGCCACAGAGTGTTTAAGGCCAGATTTTGGGTGTTCATCAGGATAAGATATTTTTTAATTTAAGCACCGTCTTTCGGAGACATAAATTGGAACTGATACTAGAGAAAGAAACCATTTGGGACGACGTACTTGGTGTTGTTCGCGAGCGTCTAAACAAGCATATATTTACCACCTGGTTTTTGCCTATCAAATTTGTAAACCTGGATGATGACGCTCGCGAGGTGCGGCTCCAAGCCGGCGATGTAACAAAAGACTGGGTCGAGCGGTACTACGCCGATCTGCTGGACCAGACGCTTACCGAGCTAGGCCGGCCGGACTATACGATCAAATGGCTTCCGGAGGATGCGGTCGTCGAGGAAACGTATGAAGCTGAGGATGCGGACCTCTACTTTGAGCCAAAACCGCGACCGAACTTCGTGCCTGCTCAAACACGATTGATCGACCTTGATCCGATCGACACTTCGCTTAATCCGAAATATACGTTCGACAAATTTGTTGTCGGGTCGAGCAATCAGTTTGCCCACGCCGCCGCCTTAGGAGCTGCCGAGTCGCCAGGCACGACGTACAACCCGCTGTTCATATACGGCGGTGTCGGACTCGGAAAAACGCACCTGATGCACGCGATCGGCCATTCTATTAAAGAACGCAATCGCCACATTCGCGTCGCCTACATCACAAGCGAAAAGTTCATGAATGAACTCATCAACGCTATCCGCTTCGACAAAACGCCGGCGTTTCGGGATAAGTACCGCTCGATCGACGTCCTGCTGATGGACGATGTTCAGTTCATGGCCGGCAAGGAACGTACGCAGGAAGAGTTTTTTCATACCTTCAACACGCTTCATAACAATCAGAAGCAGATCGTTATATCCAGCGATTGTCCGCCGCGCGAGATACCGACGCTTGAGGAACGCCTCCATTCCAGGTTCGAGTGGGGCCTGATCGCCGACATCGAACCGCCGGACCTCGAGACAAAGATCGCGATCCTTAAGCGGAAGGCAGATCTCGACGGCTATAACCTGCCGGACGATATCGCAATATTTATCGCGGGCAAGATCAAGAGCAATGTCCGCGAACTGGAAGGCTCACTCGTGCGGCTCGTCGCGATCGCCTCTCTGAAAGGCCTGCCGTTATCCAAAACGCTGGCTCAGGAGGCCATGAAGAACATCATCGACGGTGAACATCCGGTCGGTCTGACCATGGATCGCATCGCACGGACCGTCGCCGACCAATACAAAATGTCGGTCGAAGAACTCAAGTCGAAGAACAATTCCCGTGCAGTGGCCGGGCCGCGGCAGATCGCGATGTACCTTTGCAAAAAATTGACCCGGCACAGCTTTCCGGAGATCGGAAGAGAGTTCGGCGGCAAGCATCATACGACCGTGATGCACTCTGTGGACAAGGTGGAGACGCAGCTTACGAACGACCGTGTTTTCCACAGGATCGTAACTGAGCTAATTGATAATCTTTGCAGCTAATTACGAGTTCTTTTGAATTAGACAACTGCAGAAAGTTTTCCACATTTCAAGCGGCCTTAAAAATGGCGTAAGTCCTTTGAAATTAGATATTTGAATAATAGTTTTGCACATTTCCGCAGGCGAGGCGGAAGTTTACTTGTGGACGTTAGTGGAAAAAATGCCCGGCAGCGACTTATCCTCAGACAGGCCAAGTTTTCCACAGGTTTTCCACAATGGTCTGTGGACGAGAAAATGCCCATTTTATAAGCGGTTAGGCGGGTTATTCACATATCCACAGGCACTATTACTAGTACTATAGATTTAAACTTATTTTAGAGTGATCTTAGTAGGGAAAGCCGGGAAGACCAGTTGTGAAATTTTGCGGATATGGTTTTGGATTACCGGATCGTGACTGAGATATAATTTTGGAAAATCAAAAACCAGGCGGCAAGTGAGTGTTCGAAAATGGGTTTTGCGAATGCATTCATTTTGGACGAGTGATCGATAGGAGTAATTAAAATGGAATTTGTTATCAAGCAGAATATTTTGAAAGAAGAGTTGGGTTTTATCCAGGGCGTGGTCGAACGCAAGACGACGATCCCGGTGCTCGCCAATATCCTGATCGAGTCGATCGGTGAGAATGAGATCCGCATCGTTGGCACCGACCTCGACGTCACGATCCGGTGCGACGCCGAGGCCGAGATCCGTCACAGCGGTTCGATGTGCATCCAGGCCCGGAAACTGTTCGACATCGTCCGTGCCCTCGATTCCGGTGACGTACATTTCAAAAAAGAAGAGAACGAGTGGGTGACGATGAAATGCGGCCGCGCGAATTTTCGCCTGGCGGGCGTTAGCCGCGAGCAGTTCCCGGAGATCCCGAGCTTCAAGAGCACGCCGATGAAATTGCCGGCTGCGGTCTTCAATTATTTCATCCAGAATACGGCGTTCGCGATCACGAACGAGGTTTCGCGGTTTACGCTCTCCGGAGCAAAATTCATCGTCAGCGAAGGCGTTGCCAAGATGATCACGACCGACGGCCACCGGCTCGCCTACATCGAGCGGTCTCTGACCGACGGGGACTCGACCGATGTCATCGACACGCTGATCCCGAAGAAGGCACTGCTCGAGCTGGCCAAGGTTTCCCGCGATACAGCGAGCGATATCAGCTTTGGCGAGGACACCAATCACCTGTATTTCGAGATGGAAGGCCGCCTGTTGATCAGCCGCAAGCTTTCGGGTAATTTCCCGAATTACGAGATGGTAATGCCGAAGGACAATGACAAGATGGCTGTCTTTGATCTGGACGAGATGCGCTCGGCCGTTCGCCGTGTGAGCCTGATGGCTGACGAACGAAACCGCTCTATCCGCGTTACCGTGCGGGATGGCGAGATCGAGTTGTCGGCTCAATCAAGCGAAGAGGGCGAAGGCCGAGAGGCGGTCCAGGCCGAGTACACAGGAGACGAATTCCAACTTGGTTTCAACTGGCAGTACCTGCTCGAATTTCTCAACAACGCCGGTTCGCTCCATAGTTCGAATGATGCTTCGATCTCAAGCGAGGACGATGCCGTCGCGGCCGAAAGCAACGGCTCCGGCACCGCCGCCGCTCCGGCCAAAGACTCCGGCCGAGCCCCGCTCCGCATCGCCTTCGAATTCAAGGACGCCAACGCCCAAACCCAAATGTCCATCCACGGCGACTCGACCTACGACTACAAATACATCGTCATGCCGCTGCGGATATGATAAATGAACGATTTACTGAAGTCAGTAAGATGTTACGTTTTGACACATACCTAATATTTCCGGAAATTGATGAAAAAGGAACTAATAGCATCCCTTCTAGCCAGATTCGAAAGAGTACGTACTGAACTGGATGGCACGGATTGTTGGAGCGCCCGCGATCTTCAGGAAATACTTGGGTACACCAAATGGCAGAACTTTCAAAACGCGATCGAAAAAGCGAAGGAAGCCTGTATAAACGCGGGAGAGAAAAGTGATGATCACTTTTTGAATGTCACCAGGCGCGCCGAACTCCCGAACAATGCCTCCCGAGAAATAGATGACATTGCTCTCACTCGCTACGCATGTTACCTGATAGCTCAAAATGGCGACTCTAGCAAACCTGAGATCGCGTTTGCCCAAACCTATTTTGCAGTTCAAACCCGCAAGCAGGAAATAATCGAAAAGCGTCTGTTGGATGTCGCGAGAATCACTGCCCGCGAAAAACTCTCAAGATCGGAAAAGAAACTATCCGGAATAATATACGAACGCGGAGTTGATGACCGGGGCTTTGCCGTCATTCGTAGCAAAGGGGATCAGGCTCTATTCGGCGGATTTTCGACCAACGATATGAAGCGCAAGTTGGCCGTTCCAAAAGGAAGGCCGCTTGCCGACTTCTTACCGACCCTCACGATCAAGGCAAAAGATTTTGCTACCGAACTCACAAGCCATAACGTTCTCAAGAAAGACCTCCACGGCGAAAACAGCATCGCCCGCGAACACGTCGACAACAACAAGGCCGTCAGAAAGATGCTCGATGAACGCGGCGTAAGGCCGGAACAACTTCCGCCCGCCGAAGATGCGAGCAAAGTAAAGCGAAAACTCGAAAGCGAATCAAAAAAGATAATAAAAGATGGCAAGAAGTTGACAAATAATTAGGTCACGACAGCGTACTTCAAACGTCATCTACCGCGACTAAAACTGTGACCCGAAAGAATCTGATTTGTCTTTATTCTTCGTCCCTCCATGCTATTGCATCAATGAAAATCTGAACAATCTACGCAATTTTATGATACGATTGAATTAGGAAATTCAACCGATTGATCTTTGATAATTCACAGCGAACCGAGAGGTTTCTCGTCCTGAATTAGGTTTTCGCGGCCCCAAAAAAGTACTTAGAAATATTTTTTTAAAAAACCGCGAAAAAAGAGGAAATTTGTGGCGTAACTGTTGCAAATACAGATAGTTATTTGTCCCACTGACCAGCGGGACAAGCGTGGGACAAGCGGGACAAACCGGGACAGCCGGATCGACCCGTTTTGGCCCAAAGTTCCTCAAAAATAAAGGTTTAGGCCGATAATTCTAGGCTTTTGTGGTTTCGATATCGACAGCGATGTTTCGCCACTTGCCGCGGCGAAAGATGCTCACGCTGAGGACGCATCGGACGACGTGGCCGCTCAGTATTGCCAGCCAGATGTGTATCGGCTCGAGGTGTCCAAATTCTTTGATAGCAAAACAGATGCCGAGCGGGATCACGACCTGCGAAACGATCGATATGTAGAGCGGGCTCTTGGTGTCGCCGCTTCCCTGCAATCCGCCGGTGTAGGTCAGTGCCACCGAGATGAAAAGGCCGGAGAACGCCAGGACCCGCATCAACTGAACGCCGATCGCAACGACCTCAGCGTCTTTCATTCCGAATATCGCGAGCAGCTGCATCGGAAAGAAGAAGAAGAGCAGCCCGAGCGACGCGGAACCGATCAGTCCGAACTTCGCGGCCGTGTTTACTGCGGCGAATGCCCTGTCCGGTTGGCGGGCACCGAGATTTTGACCGGCGACGGCCGCCGCGGCTCCCATCAGCCCGACAGAGGTCCAGGTCACAAGCGAAAAGAGCTGGGTATATGAGATCGCGAACGCCGCTTGGGCAGCCGCACTCTGGGCAAGGGAGCCGATGAACGACAGCATCAACACGCCGCCTACATTCATCGCAATTCCCTGAATACCGGTCGGCAAGCCGAATTTGAAAAGGGACCGGATCACGCCCCAATCGGGCATCCAGCCGACACCGCGAGGAAAGCCGACGACCCAGCCGCCGCTCCACATCTTGTAGATCGAAAAGGCTCCGACGAGGCCGGTAGCAAGGCTTGTGCCGATCGCGGCACCGGTAGTTCCGAATTCAGGTATCGGGCCTAGGCCCCGGATCAGAACGATGTTGAAGACAAGGTTAAGCACGGTCATTACCAACCCGAGCACCATCGGCGTCTTCGCGTCACCGGCCGACCGCAAAGCACCGCTCGTCATAAAGTAGATGAGCAGACCGATGCTGAAGGCAAAGGTGATCCGCAGAAACGGCAACGCCTCGGCTTTAACTCCGGCATCCGAACTGACGAAATCGAGCAGATATGGTGACAGGAAGTAGCCAACCGGGGCCATTACAAAGATGGCAATGAAAACAGCGGTAAGAAAGGCTTGATAAACGGTGCGGTTTACCTTTGCTTCGTCGTGGGCTCCGGCAAACCGGGCAACGAGCACGCTCATTCCGGTGAATAGCGACGAGATAAAAACGATGACGACCAGGAATATCTGAAAACTGACACCCATCGCCGCGTTGCCCTTGTAACCGACAAGGTTCCCGACGAGAATGTGGTCGACCATTCCCTGCATACCGGCGATCGCGTTGGTCAGCATTGTCGGCCAGGCGATCTTCCAGACAGCCGCCGACAGCGGCCCCTCGATGATCGAGCGGTCGAATTTGGGTTTCTTAACTTCGGTGATCTCGTCTGCGGGTTTGGAAAGGATCGCAGATTCAAGCTCGGTACTTTCTGTCATCTGGCGCCGTTATCGTGACTTACTTAATTAAATACAATATTAGCACCGGATGAGATTGTCGAATTGGTCAGGCCTTAGCCCGTCGCCCCCACGCAACAAATGCGCAAAGCGATCCGACAACCGCCGGGATAATGGCAAGTGCGGCCTGGCCCATCGCTGTTATGACAGTTGCACCGATCATGATGACGAAAAGCAGAAATGCGGCAAGCGGCGTCAGGCCCGGACGGATCTTGGTCAGCCACGGAACGACCAGACCGATACCGCCGAGGACCTCGCATACGCCGATAAAGTAAATGAAGCTGAGAGACAGAAACGGCGGCATATTCTGAGCCATCTCATCGGCGGGCATCAGAAATTTCGACACTCCGGAAAACATGAAAAGGAGAGCAAGCAATATTTGTACGATCCACAGAGCAATATTCATAATGAGATTATATAGGAGACAATTTCACTGCGAAGATGCCGGCGACTCGGCCACGGCCTTTAGTTGCCCAAGGCCTTTTTCGAAATCGCTTCCAACGATCTTGTCCATGTTCATTACCAGATTAAATGCCTTGGCAAGAAAGTTGTTCTTACCGGACATCGTCCAGGTAACGGCGGTTTTATCACCTTCGGGTTTGAACGTAAATTCGGTCAAATTCTTAGCTGCAAACGGCTTGATAAACTCGAGATCGATCGCGATATGGTCGTTCGGATGACTGTTGGTGATCGTCATTTTGCCCTCGCCGACCTGATCGTTGCCGATCCACGAGTACGAGGACCCCGCTCCGTTCGGCGGGCCGGAATAAGTGGTTTTCATCGCCGGGTCGATCTTTGCCCAAGGCGACCACGATTCCCATTTATGAAAATCGTTGACTTGCTCGAATACCCTTTCCGACGGTGCATTGATCGTCGCGGTGCGAGTGATCCTGAAATCTTCAGGCTGAAAGGCGACCACCGCACAGAAACCGACTATCAGAATTACTAGTATCGCGAGGGCCGCAAGCACGATCTTCTTCAACATATCTTTTCTCCCGTGACGTAGAATGTAACCCATCCGTGACACTGGAGACAAGATAATTTTGACGTCACGAATTACCTTGAGCCGCGTCCTTTAGGGCTTGGATATCGATCTTTGACATTTTGAACATCGCCTGCGCGACGCGGCCCGCCTTTTCGCGGTCGGGGTCACCGAGCAATTGCCCAAGGATCGGAGGCACGATCTGCCACGAGACACCAAATTTATCGACAAGCCATGAACATGGTTGCTGCTCGCCGCCTTCGGACAAAGACTCATATAAGTGATCGATCTCGTCCTGGGTCTCGGCACTTACCATCAGCGAGATTCCCTGCTCAAACTTGAATTTGGGCCCGCCGTTGAAGCAGTTGAACCGCTGCCCTTCGATCTCAAACACACCGCCCATAACCGTTCCGCCCGGGCCCGGTATTGTGCTCAAGATCTTTGCATTGGCAAATACCGAGACGTAGAAATTCATCGCGGCCTCTGCCTGGTCATTAAACATCAAAAACGTTGTGATCTTTTGCATATTTTCTCTTCGCTTTTATCCTTGCGTGCGGTCCTAATTCAATTCTACAAGAAGGAGGTCGAGCTTCTCGTAACCATCGCTCACCCCGCGTTCCATACCGGATTGGACCATACCGTCTCGGTCATTGACTGACATGAAAACCGACTGATGAACTATGCGGCTGCGGCCGTTCGGCAATTCCTCAAAGGTCGTTTTCCCGAGGATCACATGACCGCGTTCCGGCAGGCCATCAAACTCGAATGTTCCGATCAATCGCTCCGGCGCCAGGACCTCGTGGTTTACACCGAAAAATGCATATGTGTGGCCACCTCGTTCGTGAGTGTACTTGTACGAACCGCCGTCACGGCATTCCCACTTTTCGATCGACATCGTCATTCCATAAGGGCCGACCCATTTGACGTAGATCTCAGGATCCGTGTGGGCACGGAATACGAGTTCACGTGGGGCGTCGAATTCACGGATTATGAAAAGCTCCTGTTTACCAGGCTCCGCAATGACTTCTGTTTTGTTTGCCATATCTATTTCTCCTTTTGCTTCTTATTTTTACCCGGGCCGTGACCCTCAGCTGCTTGCATTTCCTTGAGGACGTCGTCCAGTCGTTCGAAGCTCTGTTCCCAAAATTGTCGATACTGTTCGACCCAATCCGCGGCCTCTTTCAACGGAGCCGCTTGAAGTTTGCAAGGCCGCCACTGTGCATGTCTTGTCTGTACGATGAGGCCGGCCCGCTCTAACACCTTTAGGTGTTTAGTGATGCCGGGTTTGCTGATCTTGAAAGGTTTGGCGAGTTCGCCAACCGACGTTTCGCCCCTCGAGAGCCGGGCGAGTATTCCGCGGCGAGTCGGATCCGCCAGTGCCGAAAACGTTCTATTAAGTTGATCGATTGACATTCTATTTAACTAATAAGTTAATTAACTGATCAGTAAAATATCATTGTTGAAAACTACCTGTCAAGTGTTTATTTTGCTCATGAGATCACAGACGACTCCAACCGTTCGCGTTGTCCGGTCCACGTTTGCGAAATTTGGCTGAGTCAACTATAAATAGCCGATATGAAGAAGTGTCCTAAATGCGGTACAACGTACACTGATCGAACGTTGACTTATTGCTTGGCGGACGGCTCGGTTCTGACGGATCTGTCCAGCAGCACCACGATTTCGGCGACGCCAACCCCCACATCATCTCCAGTCGGCGAGCCCATTCGCATCGAGATTCCTCAAAATTCCGCCGGGAGCGGACAAACATCCTATTCGGCAGCGCCGGCAGACAGCAGCAGCAGTTGGCTCAAGATAGTTTTGATCGTGGGATTGGTTGCGGTAATGCTGATAGCGGCGGCCGGATTTGCGGGAGCTCTGATCTATTTCAATAAGGATTCAAGAACTGTAGCGGATCAGCCTAATAGGAACACGAACCTGGTCTCAAACGCCAACATTGCATCTCAAACCCCGCAACCCACAAATACGGAGTTGGACAAGATGCGAGAACAGATCGCCAACTTAGAGCGGCAGTTGAATGAGTCAAAGAACAGCAACCAGCCGCCATTTAAGACTCCCGAAGTCCCGGATCAGCCGGTCATTACGTCGAGAACAGCACGGGTCAACTCACCCGGCGATGGTTTCCTGGCGCTACGGAACCTTCCGAGCAGCGATATTGGGGAAAGGATCGCCAAAATTCCCAACGGTGCTACTATCCCGATCGGCGGCTGCCTACCGCGAATGCGTATCGGAATCAGAACCGGCAGGTGGTGCAAGGCGAGTTACGGTGGTTACTCCGGATGGGTCTTCGACGCGTGGCTCATTTACAACGACGATCGTTAAGCCCTAAATGGAAAGAGTGCGGCCTTTTGGAAAAGCCGCACTCGGTAGGATACATCGGAAGGTATAATAGACAGGATGTATGAATTCGTTCATTTACGGCTGAACGAGACCGACGGGGGATAGTAGAACGTCCCCAATGTCTTAAAACTTTTAGTGTCAAACTCCTTTCTTGCTCCGCACTCCAAACATGCACGATACGATCCCTTGCTAGTTGAGATGGGGCGGCCAAGACGCTTATGCCAACATCCAAAGATCTTTCCGAACAATCCGATCTTGTCACCAAAGGAACCGTTCGTTCTATCTACGATCGATTCAGCTATCTTGTTCTGCTCAAACACCGCTTGCATAACTTCTAATTCCTCCCCGGCGAGTGCCGGTCGCCAACTCTACGTCATTTAGAACGTATCCCGGGGAAAGTTTTGCATTTTGTAAGATGAAAAATTCCCCTGCGCGTTGTCCGACATTTAGAAAAAAAATTACCACCTTTCTCTTATCCCGTTATTTCGCTAAAATCATCGAAAAAGATTCAGGAGTAATAATGTTCAAAAATATCTTTCGGCTCTGCGTCATTCTACTTGCAATATTTTGCGTCGTCGGAAGTGCATTTGGGTGGGACGACACCGGGCACAAGGTCACGGCCTATATTGCCTGGCAACGTATGACGCCGGAGGTTCGTGATCGCGTGATCAAGGTCCTTCAATCGGCGCCCGAGGACTCGCAGATAGCAACGTTTTACTTGCCATATGGTTCACGGCAACCGGAGACGAAGAAGCGAGAGTTCTTTATGTTGATGGCGAGTTGGCCGGACATAATACGTGACAAGTCGTTTGAGACCAGATTCAGGAAGTATGCCAATTCGAACTGGCATTATTCGGACACGTTTTGGAAATTCGAAGACGGAAAAGCGGTCTTTGTCGACAACGTCGAACCAAGCGGCCTCGCGATGCAGAAGCTGATCGAATTCGACAAGCTCATTCGGGGTACAGGGCCGGATTCCGACAAGGCCGTCGCCATCGCCTGGCTGGAACACCTGATCGGCGACATTCACCAGCCGCTGCATATGTCTGGAAAGGTTTCGGACTCGAATCCGAAGGGCGATCAGGGCGGAAACCTGTTCCTGCTCACGCCGAAAGGAACGACCCGCGACAAACAGATGAATCTCCACTCCTTCTGGGATTCGATCATCGGCCAAAACGAACCGAATATAAAGGATCAGTGCGATGCCGATTATATAGACCCGATCGCGGACGCGATCATCAGGCAGTTCCCGTACGACAAGGAAAAGGCGAAATTGAATCCAGATAAGTTCGAGCTGTGGGGAAAAGAGAGTCTAGAAATAGCGACGACATTTGTATATCGCGATATCAAATTCTTTGAGCCGCCATCAGAAAATTACAAAAAGAAGGCATTTGAGATCTCCCTGGAAAGAATGGCTCTAGCCGGGTATCGCATGGGTGACCTTTTTAACGAGGTCTTTGCGGCGCCGAGTTCAGCTCCGTCTGCCGCGACAAAATAAGGCTCAACGCAATGCACCCAACCGACATCCTTGAATATTTTGAAAGCAGGCGTGACGTTATCGTCGACGAGATCCGTGAGATAGTAGACATCGAATCGCCGTCTCACGACTCTGAGCGGAGCCGCGCGGTTGTCGATTGGGTGGAATCAAAAGCTCGAGCAACCGGTGTTGAAATAAGCGTAGAAAGAGCGTTTGTTCGGGACGGAAACCACCTGATCATCCGTGCGTTTCCCGGCGACGCCCAGCCGACATTGCTCCTCGGCCACACCGACACTGTCCATCCGGTCGGTACCCAAGAGAAGAATCGGACACGGATCGAAGGCGACATGTTGTTTGGCTGCGGGATCTTCGATATGAAAGCAAATATCGTTGTAATTCTCGAGGCCCTGCGATTTTTTGCGGAATCCGGCGAGGAACCGTCGACGCCATTGACGATCCTCCTTTCATGCGATGAGGAAGTAGGGAGCCTCACGGGACGTGAGTTTGTTGAAACGGAGGCTGCATTAGCCGCGAGATGCCTGGTCTTCGAACCGTCTTCGGAAGGTAAGATCAAGACCGGACGAAAGGGCACAAGCATTTACACGTTGCGGGCCCACGGGAGGCCTGCTCACGCGGGTCTCGAGCCAGAGAAGGGTGCAAGTGCGATTCTCGAGCTTGCCAGACAGATACCGGTTATTCAGACGATCGCTCGCCCCGAAATAGGGACGACTGTAAATGTGTGCACGATCAAGGGTGGTACTACCTCAAACGTCATTCCCGAGAATGCAGTATGCGAGATCGACGTTAGGTTTAGCTCAATGGCAGAATCGCAACGCGTCGAAGAGGAAATGCGGGCAATAAAGGCGTTTGATGAGCGTGTCACGCTCGAATTGCAAGGCGGTATCAATCGTCCGCCGCTCGAGCGTACACCAGATGTGATCACTCTATTTGAAAAAGCGAGAGACATTGCTTCGAGTTTCGGCTATGAGATCGGTGAAACACAGGTCGGCGGCGCTTCGGACGGTAATTTTGTGGCGGCCCTCGGTGTTCCGATACTCGATGGGCTGGGAATTGCCGGTGCGGGAGCTCATATGCTAACCGAGCACATTTTAGTAAGCGACATTGCCAAGCGTACGACGCTTGTAACGCTGTTGCTGATGTCTTAACGTTCACGAAAGAAGTTCATTCGGAGGCGCATCCTGTCCGGTGATGGGCACGGTCTTCAAAACCGTCTGTGAGGCTGCGAGAGCACGTCTTAGGTGGGTTCGACTCCCACACGCCTCCGCCATTTTGGTATGCAGAGTTGGATAGCGCTGAATATGACGCCCGGCGTCGGGCCTAGAGCAGCGACGAAGCTTCTTGAACGCTTCGGCTCTGCGGATGCCGTTTTTCATGGACGCCGGGCTGAACTTGAATCTCTCCGGTTGAGGCCTGAGACGGTCGACAGCATCTTAAAACGAGAGTTTCATGAACGAGCGGTTCAGGAGCTCGAACGCGTAAAGGCACTTGGCGGGGATGTCTTGGTGATCGATGACGGAACCTACCCGACGATGCTGCGCGAGATCGATGACCCGCCGATCGTATTGTATGTCAAAGGTGACTGGCAGGCGTGTTTCGATCAACCGGGCATTGGCGTTATCGGCTCGCGGATGTGTTCAACGTATGGCGAAAATGCATCGGAGATGCTTGCTCGCGACCTCGCTTCGCGCCGTCTCACGATCGTTTCAGGTTTGGCTCGCGGCATCGACACCGCGGCTCATCGTGGAGCGATTCGTGGCAACGGAAAGACCATTGCAGTCATCGGAACCGGCATAGATAGCGTATATCCTAAGGAAAATACCGGCCTCGTTCGTGAGATACTCGCCGCTGGCGGTTGCCTTGTTTCGCAATTCCCGCTGGGTACACCGCCGCTGAAGGACAACTTCCCCTATCGCAATCGAATAATAAGCGGGCTTAGTCACGGGGTCTTGATCGTCGAAGCGTCCGAACGCAGCGGTTCGCTGATTACGGCTCGACTGGCGATGGAACAGAACCGCGAAGTAATGGCGGTTCCGGGCAATATTACATCGAGCAATTCGTTTGGTACGAACTATCTGATAAAGAGCGGAGCCAAGCTGGTGCAGCAATGGCAGGACGTTGTGGCTGAATTGCCAACGGAGATATCAGCTTCTATTTTACCGCCGAAGATCGACAAGGTTCTCGCCGAGGAAGCTATCCGGCAGCCTGAGCTCGTACCAACTGATATTACGAACAATGAGCTAAAGATCTGGGAGTTATTGAATTCTGATGAGCCGGTTCATATCGACGTTTTACTCGAATCGAGCGGACTGTCATTCGGAGACTTGAATACTGCGCTTGTAGCTCTGGATATCCGCGATCTGATTCGCGTTTTGCCCGGGAAACACTATGCCCGGCGTTTGTGATTGTTGGCGATTTTGACATGCCGTCAATTTCTTATAAGGTATAGCCTCGCATTGACAGACCTGCGAGCAAGGTGTTAGAAGTCAGAACGTCAGCACTGAAAGAGTGGCTGACGTATTTTTTTCAAAATGGGTAAAAGCTTAGTAATAGTAGAATCGCCGGCGAAGGCGAAAACGATCAACAAATATCTTGGTGCCGATTTCAACGTTATGGCCTCGATCGGCCATATCAAGGATCTGCCGATGCGTGATCTCGGGGTCGACGTAGATAATAATTTTGAACCTCATTACGAGGTGATCCCCGACACCAAGAAACGCAATAACAAGAAGGTCGTTGCGGATCTTAAACGTGCGGCGAAGACAAGTGACGCGATATATCTAGCGGCCGATCCGGACCGCGAAGGCGAGGCTATTTGTCAGCATCTGGCAGAGGAGATAGTTCCCAAGAACTCAAAGATCCCGGTCTTTCGCGTTATGTTCAACGAGATCACGAAAGCAGCGATCAATGATGCCTTCAAGGTTCCGCACCAAGTAAACGCAGATTTGGTTAACGCACAGCAGACGCGGCGGATACTTGACCGGCTCGTCGGCTACAAGGTTTCTCCAATCCTATGGAAGACGATAGGTGGCAAATTATCTGCTGGCCGGGTTCAGACCGTGGCGGTGCGACTTGTGGTGGAACGCGAGCGGGAGATCGAAGCATTTGTCCAGACTGAATACTGGTCGATCGTCGCGAATCTGACGGCGGCGCTTCCTCCGAAATTTGACGCCAAACTCTACAAAATTGATGACAAAACAGTCAAGGTTGGCAAGTTCGACGAAGATGTTAAGCCCGGCGAGACGCATATTAAGACTGTAGATCAGGCTAACGCGATAGTAACCGAAGCCGAAAAGCAGGCATATGTGGTTCATTCGGTAACGACCAAAGAGCGAAAGCGAAACGCGACGCCTCCGTTCATTACCTCAAAATTGCAGCAGGACGCCGCTCGAAAATTCGGTTTCTCAGTAAAGAAGACGATGTCCGTCGCTCAGCGATTGTACGAGGGCGTCGAGCTCGGCTCCGAGGGTGCCGTTGGTTTGATCACTTACATGCGTACTGATTCGATACGTGTCTCGGATGCAGCACTTAATGATGTCCGCGAATTTATCGGCAGCAGCTACGGCAACGGTTACCTGCCGGCAAAGCCGAATAACTACCGATCGAAAAAAGGAGCACAGGATGCTCATGAAGCAATTCGTCCAACCGATGTTAGACGGACGCCTGAATCACTAGCGAGTAAGATCGATGCCGATTCCCTCAAGCTCTATCGCCTGATATGGCAGCGATTTGTGGCGTCTCAAATGGCTCCGGCTGTTTTCGACCAGACTACTATCGACATTACGGCTGGCCGATTTGCATTTCGGGCTACCGGTTCGGTGCAGAAATTTGACGGGTTTCTCAAGGTTTATCAGGAAGGCCGCGACGACAAGCCGGCCGAGGGCGAAGATGACGACGAAGAGTTGAACCTACCTTTGGTAAAAGAGGGCGAGTCATTGAAGCTGAACACGATAACATCCGATCAGCACTTTACCGATCCGCCGCCGCGTTACTCCGAAGCAACCCTTGTTAAAGCGCTTGAAGAAAAGGGCATAGGCCGACCTTCGACTTACGCCGCGATCATGACGACAATACAGGATCGCGAGTACGTCGAAAAAATCGAGGGCCGATTCCATCCGACGCCCCTGGGCACGACAGTCAACGATCTGCTGATCGAGAGCTTCGATGACATTTTTAATTCGGCGTACACGGCCGGCATGGAGTTGAAACTTGATGACATTGAAGACGGCAAACTGGATTGGCGCGATGCGCTAAAGGAATTTTACGACAAGTTCGCAAAAGATCTTGAGGTTGCCACTGCTAGCATTAAGGACAAGAAGAAGATGGCGATCCCGACCGACGAGATCTGCGAAAAGTGCGGCACCGCGATGGTAATCAAGTTCGGGAGATTCGGACAATTTCTAGCTTGTGGTAATTATCCTGAATGCAAAAACACACGCGAGGTCGCGAGCAAGAAGGCCGACTCAAACGGCCAGACGGCCGAGGGTGAGGGCGGTGAAGCTTCCACTGAAGAGGTTCCTATTTGCGAACTTTGCGGACGCGAAATGGCGTTGAAGAAGGGACGTTTTGGTTCATTTTACGGTTGTACCGGATACCCAGAATGTAAGAATATTCGGAAGATCGCCAAGGGAGATCAGAAGCCAACCGCTCCGCCAGTCCAACTCGACGAGCTCTGCCCGAAAGACGGAGCACATTTGGTGCGGCGGCAAGGCCGTTTTGGAGAATTTGTCTCATGTTCGAACTATCCGAAATGCGACTACGTTAAACGCGACGTCATTGAAGGTGTAGTTTGTTCGAAAGACGGTGGTGAGATCGCCGTCAAGAAATCCCGACGTGGAAAGGTATTCTACGGCTGCGTAAACTACCCCAAATGTGACGTCGTATTCTGGGATAAACCGGTCAAGGAAACTTGTCCGAAATGCAGTTCACCATTCTTGTTAGAGAAAACGACAAAGAAAGACGGCACGGTCAGGTATTGCCAAAATGAGGATTGTGATTATAAGATAGCTGTCGATAACACAGATGTTACATCCGACGAGAAGGCCGGAGAGAACGTTGCGGTTTAGGCATTAGATGAACGAAAATCTCAAATTTCTCCAGGCGTTCCTGAAGAATCCTCTAAAGGTCGGTGCGGTTGCGCCAAGTTCACCGGAACTTGCCGCTGAAATGCTGCAGGGAATCCAGCCGGACGACAACAACATCGTTTTGGAACTCGGGGTCGGTACCGGTGCTATCACCAAATACCTGCAGGACATCATTCCGAGTCGCAGTTCTTACCTTGGTATCGAGCTGGACGCAGAATTGGTACGGACTATTAATTCCAGGTTCAGCGATATGAATATCGTTGTTGGAAGTGCCGCTGATGCTTACTCAATTCACAAGGAATCCGGCCTCGGCAAGGTTAGCTACCTCATCTGCTGTCTCCCATTCGTCTCGTTGCCAAAGGAAGTAAGTGACTGCGTCCTGGCAGAGATCGTTAGATTTATGGATGAGGGATGCACGTTACGTATTTTCCAATATGCTCACGGTTATTATCTACCGCCGGCTATCAAGCTTCGGGAGTTTATGCGTAATCGCTATGGCCGGTCCACTCGGAGTCCTCTGGTATTGAAAAACCTTCCTCCTGCGTTTACGCTCACATGGTCGACATCCTAACGGATATTTCACTCCTATTTGCGATAACCTAATTTAGCGATCCGATCCCAGAAACCTCAGCGTCCCGGACAGGGAGTTTGCGTGCCATTTTATGTTTCTGGCGCAGTACCTTTCACTCTCGATTGGCTCTGAAACATTTTGAGGGCAATTGTGGTATAAAAGTAGTCAAATCCCGTCAGTACGACACAGATCATCTTAGGAGAAATAATAATGTTACGACGCAAGATCGCAGGCACCTTTCTGCTATACGCCCTTTTGATGCCATCGGCATCTTTCGCTCAAATGGCAGCTCCGGCAACGGCCGTTTACACTGCACCCAAAGAGGACATCGATAAGATAAAAGACCAAGGGATGAACCATTCGCAGGTCATGCAAACCCTCAGTTACCTCACCAATGTTATCGGAGCTCGACTTACTGGCGGCCCGAACCTGAAACGTGCCAACGAATGGACCCGCGACACAATGATGAAATGGGGCATGGTAAATGGCCATCTCGAAGCGTGGGGTCCGTTCGGCCGTGGTTGGGAATTGAGGCATTTCTCGGCACAGGTTTCATCGCCCTACAGCTTTCCGGTGATCGCTTATCCTAAAGCCTGGTCACCGGGCCTTGACCGAATGGCGGACATTCCTGCTGCAGCTGCAGGTGATAAAAAGAAGAAAGCGGCTACTGCGCCTCCAGCTCCATCGTCAACAATCACAGCAGATGTCGTCTATCTCGATGCGAAAAACGAGGCTGATTTGGCAAAGTACAAAGGTCAACTTAAAGGCAAGATCGTTCTGATGTCGGACGCCCGAGAGATAAAGGCGGATTTCACCGGCTACGGCAGCCGATTGACCGATGCTGAACTTTTGACAATGGCAAACGCTCAAGATCCTGCGACGGTTCAGAGACGCGGCGGAGTACCTAATCAAACGCAAATGCAGGCGAGACTGCAGCGCTTCGTCGATGGGATGAAGCGAGCGAAATTTGTTATCGAAGAGGGTGCCGCCGTAGCGGTCGATAATAGCTTTAATGGAAGCGGTGGCACCGTATTTGTCCAACAAGCATCAGTCGCGGCTGACGTTCCGGCGAATCCGATGGATTTCTTCACCCAGAAACGCCTCCAACCGTGGGACAAGGAAGCAGAGGCAAAGATGATCCCGCAGGTCACAATGGCCACAGAAGACTATAATCGCGTACTGCGAATGGTCCAGGCAGGCGAAAAGGTTCAGATGACCATCGATCTTTCGGTCAAATACGACGATAACGACCCGATGGCATACAACACGATCGCAGAAATACCGGGCACGGATCCGAAACTGAAGGAGCAGCTTGTAATGCTCGGCGGACATATGGATTCCTGGCACAGCGGGACCGGAGCGACGGACAATGGCGCAGGTGTGGCCGTTGCGATGGAAGCCGCAAGGATCATTATGGCTGCTGGGCTGAAGCCGCGGCGAACAATCCGCGTGGCTCTCTGGTCCGGCGAGGAACAGGGACTTTTCGGTTCGTCTAATTACGTTAAACAGCATTTCGGCGAAATGAAAGGCGGCCCCAATATTTTTGGCATTCCTGATCCGAATGCGGCAAAGCCGGAACTTATAAAGGGAGCAGACTACGATAAGCTATCGGCGTACTTCAACCTTGATAACGGTACCGGCAAGATCCGTGGTGTATACACCCAGGGAAACTCGAAAGTGTGGCCGATCTTCCGTGCCTGGCTCGCACCGTTCGCCGATATGGGTGCATCTACATTGACAATGGAAAATACCGGCGGCACCGACCACCTATCCTTCGACCGGATCGGACTGCCGGGTTTTCAGTTCATTCAGGACGTTATCGAATATGACACCAGAACCCACCATTCGAACCAGGACGTCTACGATCGGATTCAAGCCGACGATATGAAACAAGCTGCCACGATCATGGCCGCCTTCGTTTATCAAACGGCGATGATGGACGAGAAGATGCCCACTAAATAGTCGCTCGATATGAGATCAAGTCCGCCCGTAGGTTTCGACGAAGATTCTTGGGCCTTCGGGTGGACCTTTTGCAGGCTGGTCGCGTTCGCAATCTTATAGGTTGAGTTCCATAAACAAGATCCCGCCGTAGGGATTATCGTAATATGGACTTATCTCCCGAAAGCCGTAGCCCTCATAGAGGATTACTGCTTTCTCCATTTTCAATGGAAACGTGTCAAGGCGCATTGCTCGATATCCGATCTTACGAGCTTCAAAAATCAGTGCCTCGATCAGTTGGCTACCCACTCCCTTTCCCCAAAAACTGTTACGGACAAACAGGCGTTTCATTTCGCATATATCGGTGACCAGCGGACGGAGCGCGATGCAGCCAGCCAGGCGAGTTTCGAAATACGCCAGTGATAGCCGGCCGCACGGTGTTGCGTATTTCCCAGGCAAATCAGCCAGTTCCTGTTCAAATCCCTGAAAGCAAAGATCAAGCCCGAGCCACTTTTCATACTCGCAAAACAGGGTGCGGGCTTCATCGATCTGCTCGTTTGTCTCAGCCTGAAGGATATCTATCATCGCCTTACGCAAAACGAATTTATTCCAAAACTAACGAGACTCGATAACACAACCAGATTATTTGTTATAACATTATCCCTTATGGAGTTAGCAGTTGAACAGTACAAGGTGGCAAGCGAACCGTATTATCTGCCGATCGGACAAGAGGTCGAGTTATTTGAGGCGGCGTACGCGGCGAAGTTGCCGGCGATGCTCAAGGGTCCGACGGGATGCGGCAAGACGCGATTTGTCGAATACATGGCGCATCGCTTGAACCGGCCTCTGATCACTGTTGCCTGCCACGAGGATCTTTCGTCCACAGATCTCGTCGGCCGTTTTCTGCTTGAGGGCGACGAAACCATCTGGCACGACGGACCTCTGACAACCGCGGTTCGGGCCGGTGCGATCTGTTACCTGGATGAGGTTGTTGAGGCCCGCAAGGACACCGTCGTGATCATTCACCCGCTGACTGACGACCGCCGCCGCCTGCCGATCGAGAAGCGCGGGACGGTGATCGAAGCGCCGCCCGAATTCATGCTCGTAGTCAGTTACAATCCGGGTTATCAGTCGATCCTAAAGGATCTGAAACAGTCGACCCGGCAGCGATTCGTCGCGATGGAGTTCGATTACCCGGACGCCGAGGCCGAAACTCAGATCGTGGCAAAAGAAGGCGGTATCGACGAAGACATTGCTGCGGATCTCGTCAAGATCGGTCAAAAGGTACGCAACCTTCGCGGGCACGGTCTAGAAGAGGGCGTTTCGACACGTCTCCTTATTTATGCCGCCCAAATGATCGCCCAAGGAATTTCGCCGGTCGACGCGGCAAATGTGGCTATTTGCTCACCGATAACCGACGACCGTGAACTACAGCGAAGTATCCGCGAGATCGTAACGACAATAATTTAGTCAAAAGTGCCTGCATAAGTCATGGGGGCTTATATGTCGATTTATTGGCTATGTATTATTCCGGGTCTCCTTTGGTTTTCTGCGCTGCTGTTGCAATCGGACCGTTTGAATAGCCGGATCACGGCGAATCTCTTTTTGCTTGGGTCTGTACTTTGCGTTGCGGTGGGGTTGTTACTTGTTCGATTCAATGCCTTTCCTCATAATGGTGGGTTTTTCGTTGTGGTTTTTGCGGTTCCGCTTATTTTTACCGGTATTTTCGAGGTTTTGCGCCTTATCTACCGAGCCATCCGACATGAAAACCCGTGCATCAATGTCCGTTCAGGCCGTTGGATCGGCGATCCCCCAGTTGATGGTTTCTACACGACATACCCGCCCGAAAAAGTGATCACTTGGGCTGATGTCCTCTTCGGGATATCGCAGATGATGGTACCGACCGTGGTCGCAATGGTCCTGATCATTTGCGCGCTGGCGATGAAGTGGTGACATTGGATCCTCGGCCGCGCGCAGGGACCTTGGCGAAAGGATGTTGAATGAGCAGATGTTAATAATAGGTCTGATAGCTTAGAACGCGCCAGCGGTCTTCGCCGGCCTTTTCGACGTCGATCCAGGCGAGGCCGATGAGGGTTTTAGGGGTGTTCGCGGTTGGATCGCTGCGGTCGGCACGGGAAACGCTATACACGAGGATCGACTGCTTTCCGAAATCCTGGCGGTCGGCTATCGACCATTTCTGTATCGGATAGACGCTTTCCTTATCGCAGCTGTCTTTCGTATGCTCGGCATCCAACGTCGGAAGTTTGAGAATCTTTTCGCAGTTGCCGTTCTTTAGCTCCTGCAAGATCTTTTCGGCCTCATCCTCGGGCCCGCGTTCTCGGAAAGGGTTTTGGATGAGAAAGGCGTTCTGCTCGGCCGCACGGTCACCATATCGAAATACGACCGCGCTTTTACGGGTTAAGTAGAGGTAGGAGATCGCGACTACAATAAGCACAGCAACTACGATTGCAATGATCTTGAGCTTCATTGGCATATTCACGATTGTATAGCAAAAAAGAGATTCTGGTCATTAAACCTCGGTCTGACAGCAACATCCAAACCACTCTCCCGAACACCCGCTCGGCAAGCTGTGGAAACAGGGCAGGTTGCTTTTGGAACTAAATTACTAGAGTTTAGACTTGTAATGTCACTTAGCATTTGCATCAAGCTCTCTACATACCTTCTAGTTCTCGCTACAGTGTTGGGAGGTTGTAGAGATCGTCTTGCTGAAGAGGTAGAGCAGAAGATCGCCGGATCCGAAACGCTTAGTCGTATTGATCAGATCTGCCAGGAATTTCCAAAACCCAAATCCTTTGAATTGGAGAAGAAAAGGATTTACGGAAACTCGACAACTTCAGGCATTAACTGTCAATATATCGCTCATTTGCCATTTGAAGAAGTGAGGACTTTCTATCAAAATCCAAGGCTGCTAGAAGATTACAGCTTCGGGACTGAAGATGACGCTCAACCCCTCATAACTGAGATTTCGTTTCGGCGAGATGAAGTGTCTATCAATATTGAAAATCATCCTCCGTCAGGGATAGTTAATATCGGATGTAGTGTAGCCCTTAAATGAAGGCCTATTTTTCTTCGAAATCGGATCATTCGCGACTTAAAATCCTCGAGTCAGGAGAATATCTCAAATTTCGATGCCTTAAGTGTTTATGATATATTCCCAAGACATTGGAATAAATTGAGTATGGGCCAGATCAATCGCCGCGAGTTTCTAGGGATATTGGGGGCAGCTACGGCATCAGTCGCGCTTGGCTCGCAGCCAGTTCTCGGTCAGAAAGAAGCTAAGAGTTGCGTGATCATCGGCTCAGGCTTTGCCGGGTTGGCGGCCGGTTTCAAGCTTAAAACTGCCGGTTGGGACGTCACGATCCTTGAGGCACGCAGCCGCGTCGGCGGGCGGGTGTTTTCTTACTCCTTGCCGCAGAACCCAAAGCTCATTTGCGAACTTGGAGCCGAATGGGTCGGCGAGAGCCACGAACGGCTCAAGGCACTCTGCCACGATTTCAAAATAGGCCTACAAAAACATCAGTTTGACGACTATTTGATGCAAAACGGCACGATCTCCAGGCCGAGCGAGTGGAGTTTTTCGCCGCAGGCCAAGGCGGCCCTCGACCAAATGATCGCTGGATACGGAAAGCTCTCAACGCTGGAAAAGAACCAGCTCGACCGGCTCGACTGGTGGACCCAACTTGAAAAGATAGGCTTTACGCCAAACGATCTTCGCATTCGCGACCTGATGGACAGCACGGATTTTGGTGAGTCGATTCGGGAAGTCTCAGCGTTTGCGGCACTCGCCGAATATGCCGAATCTAGCCCGAAGAATGAGATGGACTATAAGATGACGGGCGGCAATTCGCGGCTTGTCAACGAATTCGCCGATCGGATAGGCCGTGAAAATATAAGACTTGGAGCGAAGGTGAGCGAGATCCGTCAAAGCAAGGGAATCGTGACCGTTAAAGCCGGCGATGATGTGTTTCGGGCAGACGCTTGTATTTGTACCGCTCCTGTCGCGAGCCTCCGCAAGATAAAATTTGACCCGCCGTTACCTCCGGCTCAGGCCGCTGCTGCCGAGAGACTTGGTTACGCTCGAATAATCAAGAATAGTGTGCTCTACGACGAGCGGTTTTGGAATGCCGAGAATTTTTCCATGGTTTCAGACACCACGTCACACTATTATTTTCACAGTACGCAGGGCCAGCCCGATAAACAGGGCATACTGACTGCGTACGCGATCGGCGATAAGGCAGATGTACTCGCGTCGCAGAGTGATGAACGGCGAATGGCATTGATCACCCGGGATCTTGTAGATTTCGACGTTAACGCGCCGAAACTTGCCCGAGGCATTGCGTCATACGCGTGGCAGCGGGACGAGTATACTGAGGGTGCCTACGCGATCTATCGTCCCGGACAGTGGTTCGGGCTGCGGCCGATATTGGCTCGCCCACATGGAAAGGTCCTTTTCGCCGGTGAACACCTCGCCGATTGGCAAGGATTTATGGAAGGCGCGATCGAGACAGGTGAAGCATCCGCAGCGGCACTTTTAAAGTGAAGCAAGAACCATTTCCATGCTCTCGATCCACATTCGTGTCCGACAGCTAAGAAGTCCTTGTAATCGATAATTGACCCCCCTCGATCCGCGCTCACACTCTTTGACCATTCGAGGTCGTCTCGGAGACGCACTTCTCATAATTAACACACACTTAACATGCCTTTCACTTTCGTGTAACCTCCCAAGCCTAATCTTCACATTGCTACCAGGAAATTTAGCAGATTAAGGGAACGAGGGCGGTCTTTGCGGCGAGAGCTGTAATTTTCCGCCCGAAATAAATTTCTACCCGAATCCGAAGGAGTAATAATGAAAGCGAAAAATCTTGTGTTCAAGATATCGAGTTTAACCACGATCTTATTGGTTTTATTTATTAGTGCATTTGCACAGGGCGACGGCCGCATCGCCGGAACAGTTACTGATACTGCCGGAGCCGTCGTTCCCGGAGCAACGGTAACCATCACGAATGAGGCAACGGGCGACGTTCGCACGGCGACTTCGTCGGCTCAGGGTTCATTTTTGATCGTTGCTCTGAAGCCATCAACTTATACAGTTGCCGTTTCTTCGAGCAATTTCGAGACACTGACCAGGTCCAAACTGACACTGCTTGTCGGCCAGCAACTTGACCTCGATCTCAAACTGCAGGCCAAGGGAGTCAAGGTCGAGGTGAACGTAGTAGCCGGCGAGGAATCGCTCGCAAACACCTCGTCAGCAAGTCTCAGTGCCAACGTCAACCCACGTGAGGTGGAAGGTTTGCCGATCAACGGTCGGCAACTGTCCCAGCTTTATCTGCAAGCTCCCGGAGGCGTCAATAGCGGCACCGGAACATTCGGAGACATTCGTTTCTCCGGTCGGGCCAATCAACAAAACGTCATTCGATACGACGGTGTCGAAGGAACCGGCATCATCGATGCGAGTCCGGGCAACCTGAACGGTGAGGTCCCGTCGCCGTTTCGGCTTCAGTCCAGCCTCGAGAACGTTCAGGAATTTCGCGTAGATTCAAGCAACTTCCCGGCAGAATACGGTACAGGCACGGGCGGCCAGATCAGCGTTGTGACCAAATCTGGCGGCAATGAATTTCACGGCTCTGTTTTTGAATATCTTCGCCGCGACGGTCTCGATGCCCGCAACTTTTTCGAAAACAGTTCACCGGGTATTCCCAAGGGCAAGCTGACACTCGACCAGTTTGGCGGCTCGGTCGGCGGCCCGATAATCAAGGACAAATTCTTCTTCTTCGGCAGCTACGAAAGGTATCGCGGCCGTTTCGGTCTGAACTTCGTTGAGGCGGCTCCGAGCCTGAGCCTTGCCCAGCCGGGAGCGCTCATACCCGGAACGACGACGCCAGTCAATCCGTCGGTCCAGCCATTTATCGCGGCGTTTCGCAGCTCGAATGCCGTAGTAGTTCCGGGTGGTACGGCTGTGTCAGGCTTTGACATTGTTCAGCTTCAGGATAATGAAAAGACAGACGAAAAGGCCTATGCCCTCCGGCTCGACTATCAGGTCAACCCTCTCAATAAGCTCTTCTTTCGCTATTTCCGCGACGAGGGAAAGGATATTGCACCGGAGGGTGTTTCCGGCCGTGTCGTAACCATCGAAGCGATCCCGCAAAATGCCGTGATCGGCTACCAGAGCATCATAAACAACAGCGGTTCGCTGATCAACGAGTTCAAGGTCGGATACAACGGAGCGAGAACACGTATTAATGGCTCCGCCCCGACGGTTGGCGGCCTTGATTTTACAAACCTCACGCTCAATATTTCGGGCAGCGTCGCGAATACCGGTATCGCAGGACAGGGCACCTCGTCGGGTATCTCGATCCCGGGCGGCCTCGTCCGTGCAAATAGTGCAACGAATGGCCGTGGCCAACCGTACACGCCGTACTCTGTCGGCTTTATTGACAGCCTGAGCTGGATCAAGGGCAATCACAATTTCAAATTCGGCGGCGAGGTTCGCCTCGTTCGTCTCTACACTGACCGCCAAGGCGGTACGACCTACACATTCTCAAATTTGACTGCGTTCCTTTCGAATACGCCGTCGTCCGTTCAGTACCTCGGCGATGTTAGTGCTCCGAGCCCATTCACATCGGGTCCGGGCGGGACTCGGCTTGCAAAACAGCAGTACTACATCGGTTACGCCCAGGATGAATGGAAGTTACGACCCGGCCTTACGCTCAGCTATGGCCTCCGGTACGAATATTATTCATCGCTGCTGGAGGCGCATAATCAGATGATCCTGTTCAACATTGAAACAGGAGTGCTTCGCCCTCCGACCGAAAAGCCGTACCTCACCTCAAAGGCGAATTTCGGTCCGCGTGTTGCGATGACCTGGTCGCCAAACCAGTCAGGAACCGGTTTCTTCGGCGGAGGCAAGACAGTTTTCCGCGGCGGTTTCGGCATCTACTACGGACCAGGGCAGACGGAGGATCAGATCCAGCCGATCGAGAGCGACCGCATCAGCTCGACGATCACCAGCGGTTCGCTGCTTGCGTTCCCGGCGAACATTCCGGGAATTGTCGCTAATTTCAACTCGAATCCGAATAACCGCAGCTATCAGCCGCGAGCATACGCCAACGATTACAAGGTTCCCGAGCGTGTATATCAGTACACATTCTCGTGGCAGCAGCAGCTTCCGTTCAACGTAACCTCAACGGTCGCCTATGTCGGCAGTCAGGGCCGCAACCTCTTCCTGCGGAGCGTCGCCAACCAGATCCTGCCGGGGCAAACGTCGATCGTTAACGGTACCAACATCCCGACGGGCGTTGGCGTGGTCAATAGAACGGACCCGATGACCGGCCAGGTGATCGGTGTCAATACTGTTCGCCAATTCAGCATCGTGAGTGGTACGTCTGTCCAGAACCCGTATGCCGAGGTCGACTATAAAACGAGCGGCGGCGACGACCACTACAATGCATTGCAGGTCTCGCTGCAGCGGAGTTTTAACAGCGGCCTGACGATGAATGCCCAGTACACGTTCGGCAAGAGTGCTGGTACATCAGCTGGTTCGAACGAGGCCCGCACGTCGGCAGCACTGGATAATTTCGAGGCCGACCGCGGACGGAACAACTTCGACATTCGCCACACCTTTAACCTGTCGGCTCTGTATGAACTTCCGTTCGGTAAGGGCCGCCGGTTCGATTTTGGTTCGACCGGCAATGTCCTGCTCGGCGGCTGGGAGATCGGCGGTATCGTCAATGCCCGCAGCGGCGTTCCGGTCGAAGTGCTGGTGGTACGGCCTGACGTGGTGGTCCAATGCCGTCTCGCGGCGGGCTGCCCGAACGGTGCAGGCGGCTTTTTTGCCAATGGATTTACGGCCCAGCTGCCGTCGTTCAATGGGTCATTCCCGGCCCTGCCGATCGGCTTTATCGCGGTCGTCAATACGCCGGGCGGCGGTGCCTCGCGTAACGTTCGGCGGCCGAATCTGGTCGCGGGTGTGAGCCCGTACCTCAATAACGACCGCAACTTCATCAATCCGGCGGCGTTCTCGATCCCGAATCCGGGTGAGTTCGGCAACCTGCCCCGCAACGCGTTCTCGGGGCCGTCGTTCAAGCAGTTCGATATGATCATCGCCAAGCGGTTCAAGTTCACGGAGAGGATGAATTTTGAGTTCCGGACGGAGATATTCAACATCTTCAACCAGGCCAATTTCGCCAATCCGTCGACAACGCTGAATAATGCACTGCCGGCGCTGAGTTTCAACTCAGGCACCGGTGTTTACTCCGCGTCGTCGTCGAACACGCTGCAGCCGGGCCAAGCGTTCACGCAAGGAGCCGCGGGCTCGACCTTTGGCTTGCTGAGGGCGACGGTCGGCCGTACGGTCGGCCTCGGGTCCAACCGCCAGATCCAGTTCGGTTTCCGGTTCAATTTCTAACCGGAACTTTCAAGGGGGAAAAGGAATTGAGGCCCGAGAGGGCCTCTTTTCTTTTTTGGAGCCGCGATGCGTCGTCAAGTGCCGGCGTTGACTACAAAAGGCATCTAAAATCGTCTCAATCTCGCGCCAATGTGAGACGGGTTAACCTTCCTGTTTGCAGCAGTTGAGCCCCGAAATCGTCTCACATTAAATGTGCACTCGAGAATATGAGACGGTGGGCCCATCGCTCGCGATGCGTCGTCTAATGGCGTAGTTGACTTGAGATCAGAGCTCACAATCGTTCCACTTCGCGTACAAAGTGGCACGGGTTAAACTGCGTGGTTGCATCACTTACGCCCGAAAATCGTTCCACTTTAGGTTTACTCTCGAGAAAATGGAACGGTGGTGCCAGAAGCAAGAAGCAAGAAGCCAGAAGTAAGAAAGATATTCACGTCCTCTATTCCGTTATGGAGGCTTACCGGTCGCTATTTATCAAAGATCGCCCGCTCGACGGATCCGTCGAAAGGATCAGTTCTTATCCTAGCATACTATCGTATATCGCACAATATCCTATGTATGCAACACGACACTTTGGTGCCTTGCCGTTAGCTCGATTTTTTAACGCAGAGATCGGCGAGGACACAGAGGGGAAAAAGGTAAAGAGGTGTGGGTCGACCTTTCGTGGCCGTTTAGAGTCGGGCTAATGCCCAACGAACACGAGATCATCGCGGTGGTTTAGAGTCGGGCTAATGCCCAACGCTAGTGGGAGTGTGGGATGGCTACGCCATGATGCAGGGCGGTCGGGCTATTGCCCGACCGTTTGGTGCTTTGTCTATCTGCCGGAGGCGGCTCCGGGCCGCCGACAAAAGCGTTGTCGCCCGATGCCCGCCTTTAGGGCGAGCCGGGCTCCGGGGGTGGATTGCGGCGCTTGACGCTCGGGCATAGCCCGATCGCACTGCGTTGCGGCAAAGCCGCGAGAGCCAGGAAAAAAGGGGAAAAGTGGCTCCCATATCCATAACGGCCGCTTAGAGTCGAACTACTGCCCGACGTTTGAGAGTGTCGCACGCCGGGAGAGCGTGTTTCGGCGGTGAGTGTACCGCCCTTACTGACGTGCGGGCTTGCGCAATGTGGGCTTTCGGGCTGTGCCCATCTATTTGCGGAAAAGTTGCACTTTTCCGGCGGAGGTGACCTAGCGGGCTCGGAGCCCACTTCGGGCTACCGATCTGTCGGAGGCACAGCCTCCTCCGGGACATAATTGGATCCGGGGCCGGCGAAGCGGAGCCTCGTCGCAAATAGAGCGGCGGAGCCGCGGAGACCCGGGAGCGGGGGATGGTGTGAGCGCGAGAGTTCGGGACGGCTAGTTCCGGCGGTGAGTGTTCCGCTTTAACTGACGTGCGGGTTTGGGCAACGGAGGTAGGGTAGAGAAGGTTGATCCGCAAATCGGATGCCGTTCCAGTTATTCCTCACTGTGATGTCAAATCGATCACGATCTCGCTAATTGGGTTTCCACGCTTCGTTGAGAACTCAATACTGTCAGATCGACCGTGATCCCCAAATGCGTAGAGGCCACGAAGTTCGGGGACTTTGATCTTTCCCGCTAAATATAGTCCTTCGTCCATGTTCCGAGCTACGCGCTCGTCGTCGAAGATCATAACGGAGATCTCGTCATCCGAACAAAATTGTCTACGGATCGTCCGTGCCAAGCGCACCATCGAATCTCGGTTAAATAGTTTTTCTTTAACTACAATCCTCAAAGAACGCGTATTCGGGGCGAAACGGGGAATTTCATTCCGCACTACCTTATACTTTGCCGTTCCCGTCCGAGGTTTGTCGCAGTCATTTGTCTGGCCCATCAAAATTCCGGTTGCACAAACGATCATCGCCGAACAATTCAGAACCAACATTAAATAACGCCAGCACGGCCGAATTTGACTAATTGCAATCATAGTTCAGGTCCTTTTTTTATGATTAACATCGAGCCGCAATGCCGATCGCGTTCGATCAGGCCGTATTTTGTCGCGGCGAGTCTTCGTTCATTTAACCCGCTGCCGCTTGGCTTGTAAAACCGCAAAACCAAAGATTGACTCTAAAACCGTGTCCCGTACTTTAAACTAGCGTCTTAAATATTGATACTTTTGCGGCTTGGCTTTTTCATGAATAATAACGCTCGGTCCCGGCAATGATGTGTGGGAACGTGACAGCGGCGTGACCACTCTTTAGAAGAAAAGGTGCGGTCGGGAGTTACCGCACCTTTTCAATCGTTCTCCGTTAGGGTAGATCTTCAGGCCTAAATTGTATTGACCCGAACCTCAGTCTCAGTCAGCATGCCGTATCGACCCTGATGGTTGATCATATTGCTCTCCTTTTTCGATATCGGCACAACATCACCGTCAACATCTCCGGCGACCCATATCTTTCTCAGGAAATACTTGCCTCCGACCTTGTCAAAGACAAGTTCCGAGTTTACCTCGGGATCCTTGGAGGCAACCCCGTCGGTGAAGAAAAATGTAGAATTCTTATTGTCTACGCTCTTCAACTGGAGCAAATACGAAGAAATAGATTCGTCGTCCGACGGAGCGATCCGATACTCTCCGGCGGGGAATGTCCGGTCGTTCAATACAAATGGGAAAGGGATCGTTGCCGCTAACCTGGTGTCGCTATCGATCTGGCCGTAAGCCGTCGAAATGCCGGCAACCATAATAACCAATGCAAGAATTAAGAATTTTGGCGTATGAATGAACATTGTATTTCTCCCATTATTTACTGGCACGATGACCTGGAGCGGGTCGTCGGTCGGCTATCGCGGGAACGAGACTTTGATACTGCGTTCGCTCCACCGCTTTACCCGAACCAATCGTGAAAGCGAGCAAAAAGACCGCTCTCCAAAATGGATCGTTCAAACATCAAGCCCTCATATCGAAAATGGGGAACTTATATGACTTCATTTTCTAGGATGCGTCTTGATCAGATCAAAACGTAAAACTGTCGTAAATAAAGGTAAAGAAATGTAAATCCCGAGGACGATCTAATCCAGGAGTGATCCGTCCGAACCTGTTCCAGCGGCGTGTTCAGTCGCAGCCGCCCGTGAATTGTCTGCCTAATACTCTCTCAACACAAAGTCGTTACGTCATTCGTCAGGATTGCATCGAAGCAACATAGACCCAGATCTTTGGATCGTAAGTTATGGCAAACCAGACTTCTCAACATATATTGAACACCTCGGCCACACTGCTCGGCATATGCCTCTTTGTGATCAGTTCACTCCGGATGAACGACAAGATCGCTACCAGCCTGATCGATGATTGCACTTCGGTCGTGGCTATATTGCTGACAATTTCGTGTTTTCTGTCGTTTGTTTCGATCCGAACGAAAGATCGTGCACGCGAGGTCCGGCTTGAGTCGTTAGCCGATTATCTATTCATGGCATCTCTTGGGGGAATTCTCCTAACCATTCTGCTCATCACCCTGAACTTCATCCATTAGGCCATCCTGCTGCCGCAGCCTTGGCACCCCTACTTTACCAAGGAGGGTGGCTAAATGGTCATCTGACAGCGGTGGTTTGTTTTCCTTTGGGGTCGTAGGGTTCGGCGAGGTATTTTTTGATCGCGTCCTGAGCGTTGTCGTAGTCGTCGCCGAGTTCTTCGGCGCGTTTGTAGGCGGCGACGGCGCGGGTGCGGTCGCCTTTGGCGTCGTAGGCGTTGCCCATTTTGATATTTGCCCAGACGGAGAGCCACGCCGGGTCGAGGTCGCCGCCGAGGGTCGCCTTGAAATTATCGATCGCGAGGTCGTAGTTCCGCTGCTCGAGGAACAGCAGTCCGAGGTGGTAATAGACCCACGAATTCGAACGGTCGAGCTTGAGAGCGGCCTCGAACTGCGTCTGCGCCTCGACGTAGTTGCCGTCCTTGAACTGCTCGATGCCGCGGCGGGCGATCGACGACACACGGAGATCGGGCGAGATGCGGAGCAGCTTGAACTGCGGGTCGATGACGACCTCGAGCGGTTTACCGGTCGATTCGATGTTAAAGTCGGCGCTTGCCTCCTGCATATCGAGCGTGACTGTCTTGTTGCCGCCCTCGCCCTCGGAACGGAGCATTACATCGACGGGCAGTTTGAGGTTGTCGTAATTTTGCTTGACGGTACCGCGGGTGATGAATTTGCCGCCCTTGGTGCGGATGATCAGGTAGTCGGCGGTAAATTCCGGCACGCCGGTGCCCTCGACCCAGCGTGCGAAAAAGTAACGCATATTCTGGCCGGCGATGCTGGTCGTGAGCTTTTCAAAATCGTCTATCGAGGCGCGTTTGCCGCGATATTGCTGCAGGTAGGTCTTGAGCAGCTGGTCAAATTTCGTATCGCCGAGCGTCTCGCGCAGGAGCTGAAAGACGAGCGCGCCCTTGCCGTACATAATGTACTGATAGGCGATCGACTGGTCGTCGAGATTGGCAGGCGCACGCAGCAGCGACGCCGTCTGTTCGAAGGTCAGCGATTTTTCGAGCAGCTCGCGGCGAAGGCTCTCGAGCTTTGCTCCCTCGAGCTGGCTTTCGCGAAGCGACACCGCGCTATATTCCGCCAGGCCCTGCGACAGCCAGGCGTCGTCGAACGATTTGAGCCCGACGGTCAGGCCCCACCACTGATAGGCGGCCTCACGCTGGAGACGCTCGAACGTGATGTCGCGTGCCTCCTCGAACGGGCGTGCGGCGACAAATAGCATTCCCTGCGCCGAGTAAAAATCGAGGCTGTCGTCATCGATCTCGATGACGTTGAGCTTTTTCGAGGTGTCGGCCGGGCCGAAGGTCTTGGCGTAATATGTCAACGCCTTGCCGAGCGTTTCGCCGTATTTGGCGATGCGGTCGTCGTTGCCGGGGCGAGCGTAGAACTGCAGTTCGTAGTCGCCGAACGTCATCTGCTTGGGCGTAAAGCGGCCGTAAGCGAAATTACCGACGAGCGAAGGACGCGATTCGGTGAAGCGGTACTTGCCGCCGTTTTTCACGACCGGAGTGTCGCTGTAGCCGACGAGCGTAAGGTCGGGCGGCAGCGAGATCGTGATGTCCGAGGTCGCGAGGTCCGCGGCGTAATCATGGAACGGGAACCAACGCGCCGCGTACATCAGGTAACCGTGATCAATGCCGATGTAGGCGAGCCGCTTAGAGAGCAGCGGGCCGCCGGCCGGAAGCTCGAGAACGCCGCTGTATTTGAACCGGAGCGTGACGGGCGTGCCCTTTGAAACGTTGTCGCCGAGGTCGATGCGGACACTCGGACCGATATCAGCGACGCCGACCTGGTCCTGAACAAACGTAACCTCAGGTGCCGCGGGCTTCGGCGTTGGTTTTGGTGCGCCTTTCCCGGCGGGCTTGGCAGATGTTTCGGCGACAGCAGCGGCGGTGGGCGGTGCTCCTGCCCACGTGATCGAATCGACCTTGAGCGAGCCGTTGAGTTCGAACGTTATGGTCCGCGTGTCCTCGAGCGGCTTGAACGTGACGTCGACCGTCGCATTCAAACGCCTCTCGTTCGGGACGAGCGAGACGTCCATCTGATAATTGGTAACGTCAAACGGCGTACGTTTTACCTGTTGAGCGAAGAGCGGGATCGACAAAAATACTACGACGGAGGCCGCTAAAAAGACGTTTCTAATGATCTTGTTCATTCTCGTAACCAGAGCAACTGCCTTGAAAATATGCTCTCTTATGATGTTCAGCGCCGGGAAATCGTTTGCTTATCTCAAGTAAATCGGACTCGACATGATCCACGGCATCCGGTCGGCCTCGAGCCCGAGCTGATCCAGGTAAGCCTCGACGCGGTACTCGCCGGGGCCGTCGGGCTTGGCCGTAAACTCGGTAGCGGCCGCCTGTTCGGCGAACTTTACGCCATCCTTATAGACGACGAACCGAACCGGAACAGGTGCAGTCGCACGGAGCGTGACGCCGTCTACCAATTTTACCTCGTCGCCCATGGCTTGCGTCCCAGCGGAGCTGACGGCTTGAAAGCGGAAACCGGCGGAGTTGCCGAAAGCCTCGACGCTGGCGAAATAATGCCGCGCCCGCAATGCGTCGATGAGCGATCCGCGGGTCAGCGGCGTGCCGTCGGCGAGGAGCACGTGAAGCTGGACGATGCCGAAATCGGTCTTGTACGGATCGACCTTGATATTGATGAATCTGTGGCCTGCGTCGTCGCCGAACAGGTGAATGCCGATGTTCGAATGGGCGTCGGAGCCAAAAAAGAGCCCGACAGGGCGGCGTTTGGCAGCCTCGTCAAAACGCGTCATGTTCTCGGTCGGACGCCGCAGTTGCTGGGCGAACATCAGCTCCGGATACGCGGGAGCGGTCCAAATGACATCGCCGAGGGCGACCAGCCAACTGAGCTGTTTGGCGGCGGTTTTGAGGTTAAGGACCTCGATGCCGTCGAAATCGGCCGACCAGGTTTTGAGCGTCTCGGGATAGGTGACCATAACGACACGGCCTTCGCCGTGGAGCTTCTGGATCACCGCGTCCGTCTTTTCACGGCGTAGCCCGGCCGCGTCGGCACTGCCCGGCAGCATCAGAAAGCGGTCGGAGTCGGCCGTGTCGATCTCGTTGCCGCCGATAAAAAGCGTTTTGCCGTAGGTGCCATTGAGCGTGAGCGCCGAGGTGTCGTATTCGTCTGACCAGTGCTCGGTCATCAATACGAAATCGAGGCTGTCGTCATTCGCCGCCTTGATCAGCTCGTCAAATCCGCCTGTGCTGTGCCCGCCGAGTGACGTATGGGCGTGGATGATCCCGCGGTATTCGCGAAAGCCGTCGGGCTGATGCTCGACACGCTTCGCCTGCATATCGGCGATCGCGGATGCCCGTTTGCCGGTCTCGTAACGTCGGTAGATGAACGGCACCTGCACCGCGACGAGGACGGCGAGCAGGACCAATAGGATTCGCTTTAAGATCTTCTTCAATCTGGATCCGTTAGAAAATCAACCGACACGACGCGTTCGGCGATCTGTTTTCCCAGAGCGGCGACGGCCTGGTGGTCAGGATGAACGGTGTAAGCCTCGAGGCCTTCCCGGTCGGGAAACGTCGCGACGAGGCCCGTGTCGAACGATCGGTCGAGGTGCAAAATATCGGCTCCGACGTCGAAAGAGACGATCTCCGGGATGACGCCGACCAGCGCGTTCAGGCGTCGGCGGTGATCTTCGCGGACCGCGTCGCCGATCTCGCCCTTATATTTCCAGCAAACGATATGTACCAGCATCGAAGCTATTTTCGCACAGAAGTCTTGAGTTTTTCGCGTGTGAATACGGAATCGTCGATCGACGCGGGAAATTCGCGGCTGAGCACCTCGATGACCGTGCGGCTCTTGTAAACCTTGTTCTCGACGTCCATCTTCTGTGCGTAGGGGTGGGCCGGATCATCGTTCACGTTGGTGGTCTTGTAAATCCGCAGTTCGCTGCCGTCCGCGGCGAAAAGGTGCATTTCCATCGGCACGTAGTTGTCGGCACGGAATAGGACATTGATCCGGGCGACGACGGATACGGCGTCTGGCTTCAGCGTGCCGTCGACCTCGAGGACCTTGGCACCGGCGAGGTCCTTTTCGCCGACGAACTTATAATTGTACTTTTCCCATTCGCCGAGCAGTTCGCCTGCGGTCAGGCCGCCGAAGAACATTTTGCCGGTGTCGGTCTCGCGAAATTCGTCACGCGAGGCGGCGTAGGTAACGACGACGGCCTTCTTGTCCTTTTCCTGGATGGTCAGCGTCGCGGTGCCCCTATCCTCGGTGGGCAGGTCGATCACCGTGAGCGTCGTCGTCGTGTCGGAGGTTTGCTTTCGCGAAGTCTCGATCTCGTAGACTTTGGCGGCCTCGCCTTCCTCGGTGACGGTGAAACGGATGCGGCTTTTTCGATACGGAGCGGCGTCGCGTTTGAGGTATTCGTCGACGATCTGCTGACCTCGGTTAGCTGTCGTGCCGGACGGAGACGAGCTCTCAGGAGCCGAATTCGAGCATCCCGAAAACAGTGCGGCGCATCCTGAAAACAGAAGTGCTGCGGCCGCAGCCCGTAATTTGTTTGTTTTAGACGAACTCATCATTTGCGCACATCCATTGTAAACAAAATGCCCACCACTTTCGAACCGAATGCCGTTTGCCGATCGGCGATTTGGGCACATTCTGAACCCAATTTCATACGAAATCGGCCCACGCCGCGTACAAGAATAAACGCGCTTGCGATACTATAAGCAAGTTCAAATCGATGGAAAACAACCCAATTCCCGTGATTGAAGTCAAAGGCGTCCGCAAATCCTATGCGAACGGCGCCGAGGTCTGTGCTCTGGATGACGTCGACCTGACGATCGGGCACGGCCAGCGTGTTGCGATCATGGGCCAATCCGGTTCGGGTAAATCAACGCTCCTGAATCTCATCTGCGGCCTCGACGTACCGACGAAGGGACAGGTGCTTTTCGAGGGACGCGACCTGGCAACGATGAGCGACGACGACCGGACGCGGATCAGACGGGTCAAGATGGGAATGATCTTTCAGACCTTTAACCTGCTTCCGACACTGACCGGCGTCGAGAACGTCGCACTTCCGCTGAGGCTGAACGGAGTTGCCCTGCGCGAGGCGAACGAAAAGGCACTCGCGATGATCGAAAAGGTCGGCATAACTAAAAGGGCGCATCATCGGCCGGATGAGATGTCGGGCGGCGAACGACAACGCATCGCGATCGCTCGGGCGCTGATCTTCGACCCGCCGGTGCTGTTGGCGGACGAGCCGACCGGGAACCTGGATTCGCACACGGGCGAAGACATTCTCTCATTGCTCGAAAGCGTCCATTCCGAATTCGGAACGACGATCCTGCTCGTCACCCACAACGAACACGCGGCCGAACACTGCGAACGGCGCGTCACGCTCCTCGATGGAAAGATAGTCGCCGATGAAACCGACACGAGCAGGACCGCGAATGTCAGTTCTGTGTGAATATCCGTAAATGACCGGTGTTTTGACCCAAATTACCTCGCGACAGTGGCGGATCCACTATACGCGGCTCATCCTGACGATCGTCGGCATCGCGCTCGGCGTTGCCGTCTTTTTCGCGATCCAGACGACGAACGTCACGCTGGTAAATGCCCTCGGCGGCACGATCGAAAAACTGGCGGGCCGGGCGACGCTGCAGGTGACGGGCGGCGACACAGGATTTTCCGAAGATTATCTGAAGACAGTCAGGGCGACGCCGGGCGTGGCTCTGAGCGAGCCGGTGACCGAAACAATGGCGACGCTGGCGATGCCGGAAGGCGAAAAGATCGTCGTGCTCGGCCTCGACACGACGAGCGATCTCAAACTCTATTCGGACATGTTCGACGAGAAAGGGCTCGAGGTTAAGAATCCGCTGGCGTTTACGTCAAAGGCCGACTCGATCGCCGTGTCGCGAAAATTCGCGGACCGCTACGGGCTCAAGGATGGAGACAAGCTGCCGCTGCGGACCCAGGCCGGGACACAGGAATTTACGGTGCGGGCCATTTTTAGGTCGGCGGGTGCGGGCGACGTGTTTGACGGCAATGTCGCGGTCGTCGACGTCTATGCCTCGCAGGAACTCTTCGGGAAAAAAGGCCGGTTCGACCGGATCGACGTGATGAATTCGCCGAACGTCACGGTCGACGACCTCAAACAGCGGATCAGAGCCGAAATGCCCGCAGGCATTACGGTCGAGCGGCCTGAACGACGCAGCGAGGGCCTCGAAAACACTGTATCCTCGATGCATCTGGGACTCACGGTGATGAGCTTTCTCGCGTTCACGGTCTGTGCGTTCCTTGTCTTCAATTCGTTTGCGATCAGCGTCAACCAGCGGTGGAAGGAGATCGGTGTGCTGCGGGCGATCGGCGTTACGCGGGGCGGCATTCAGCGAATGTTCCTGACAGAGGCCGCGATTGTCGGGGTCGTCGGCTCGATCGTTGGCGTCGGCATCGGGTTCATGCTCGCAGAGGCGGCGATCGGTGTCGTCCTAAATGTATCGCTGACGGTCTACGGAGCGGCCGCCTCGCCCGGCGCACTCGAGTTCAACTATGGCTTTGCAGTGGAAGCGATCGTCGCCGGCGTCGTGGTGTCGCTACTTGCGGCATGGCTGCCATCACGTGCAGGGGCGAGGCTCGACCCGATCGCGGCACTTCACGATATCGAAACACGCACGAGTAAGGATGTTGCCAACCTACCGCGCTTAGCGGCCGGAGTGGTGTTGCTCGCAGCCGGCCTGCTGCTCACTACGTTCAGCACTCCCACGGTCGGGCTGAACATCCAGTTGTTTTACACGCTTCTCATTCAGGCGGGCATGATCCTGCTGCTGCCGAAATTCATCGAATGGGGCTCAAGGGCGCTGAGGCCCTTAATGAACTATTTCTTTGGCGTCGAGGGACTGATCGCCGTTGAAACGCTGATCAAGGCGCCGCGCCGCACGGCGTCGACCGTCGGAGCACTGATGATAGGACTTGCATTCGTCTATTCGACGGGAGCGTACATAATCAGCCAAAAGGCGGCGATCGACGGCGAGCTCGACCGATCGCTCGACGTCGACATCCTGGTGACGTCTTCGCAGCAACTGCAGACGACGAGCAACCATTTTTCGGCGGTGACCGCGGCGAGCGTAATGTCGCTGCCGGAGGTTGCCATCGCCGACACGCTGCGGATCTCGTCGGTAAATTACGGCGGCGAAAAGGTCTCGCTGCTCGCACATGACATGAAGTCGTATTTCGCAATGTCGCCGAACCTGTTGGAAGAGGGCGACCGGCAGGCAGCGGAGTCGAAAACGGCGGAAGGCAAAGGTGTGCTCATTTCGAAAAATCTCGCCTATCGCGGCAACTTGAGAATGGGCGATACGGTGAAGATCAACTCGCCGACGGGTACGCTCGAACTGCCCGTCGTCGGTATGCTCAGCTATTCACGTTCGGAAAAGGGCACGATCTTTATCGACAAAGGCGTTTTTCAGAAATACTGGAACGATACGGATGTCGACGACATCCTGATAGATCTGAGGCCCGGAACCGACCCGGTACAGTTCAAACAACGCGTCCAGGCAGCGATCGGCGGCGAGCAGGACGCGTTCATCTACACACACGACGAATTCAAGAAATGGGTCGACGGCCTGATAGATCAGTTCTTCGCCCTCTTTTACCTGCAAATGGTGATCGCCATATTTGTAGCGGCTCTCGGCCTGGTGAACACGATGGTCATCTCGGTCGACGAACGCCGGCGTGAACTGGGCATCTTCCGGGCGATCGGCGGGCTGCGGCGGCAGGTGATGAAAATGGTGCTGCTCGAGGCGGTTGCCATTTCGCTCATCGGTTTGGCCGCTGGGGCTATCACTGGCCTCTTTAACGCCTATTTTCTGGTGCACACCGCGGCGAGGGTTGTCGCCGGATTTTCGGTCGAGCTTATTTTTCCATACACGATGGTGCTGACAGCAGTGCCATTCGTGATCGTCGTGGCGGTGGGAGCGGCCTTCCTGCCGGCGATGAAAGCCGCGAGGACCAATGTGGTCGAGGCCGTGGGTTATGAATAGAGAATTTTTTAACGTTATGTACGAGAACTTTGTAAAACCGATCGAATATGTTGCATCAACAGTCGTTGACGGCGTCTCCGAGCTGTTGGGATTCGGCGGCGACGAACTACGCGATCCGCCATCGGATGGGACGGTCACGCTCCCCGCGGACCTTTATGCCCAACCCGACGTACAGACCGAATGGTGGTATTACACGGGCCATTGCAAGAGCGTGAGCAGCCGCGAATTCGGCTTCGAGCTCGTCTTTTTCAAGCGGCGGACCGACCGCGACAAGATCGGCGTGGTACCGATGCCGGCGCTTGCGAACCCGATGTACTTTGCCCATTTCGCGATCTCGGACGTGACGCTCGGCAAGTTTCGGTACGAGCATATCCGCAGCTTCGACAAGCCGTTCGATACACCGGTCTCGATGAGCACGACGGCGTGCGATGTTCGTCTCGGCGACTGGTCGCTGCGTGAGGTTGCCGGCAAGCATATCCTGCACGGCACGTTCGCCGACGGATTCGTATTCGACGCGATACTTGACCCGGCAAAGCCGATCGTACTCAACGGAGACGGCGGCATCACGAAGAAGAAGGACGGCGCGTCGAAGCATTTCTCCTATACGCGGATGCACGTCACCGGCCAAACATCGCAGGACGGCGAGGCGGAGACCTTCACCGGAACGGCGTGGATGGACCGCGAATACGGCAGTTGGGCGCAGGGCAACTGGGATTGGTTCAGCATACAGTTCGAAGACGAGACGGAGCTGATGGTCTATCAGTTTCAGGACCAGACAGGTGCGTTCAACGGCGAATCGACCGGCACATTCGTTGACCGCGATGGAAACTGCACGTACCTCAAACCGAACGATTTCGAGATCGACGTCGTCGCGACTTGGGAAAGCCCCAGGAACGGTGCGGAATATCCGGCCGGATGGAACCTGCGGGTGCCGAGCCTGGATATCGAGATCGAGATCACGCCGCTGATCGCCGATCAGGAACTGGATACACGCGGCTCGACGATGGTCGTGTACTGGGAAGGCGCCTGCGCCGTCGGCGGCACGCGAGGCGGAAAATCGATCGGCGGCCGGGCATACGTCGAGCTGGTCGGCTACGACATGTCGCATATGCAGGCCGGTATCGGTGAGTTTCTCTTCGGCGGAACGATGCGCAAGGTACAGGAGATGTTCGGCTAAGCGTTATCCTCGCACCATTTACGAGTGACGTCGTGACGGTAGGCGAACATCTTTTCGAGTTTCGGAACGATGGCGAACGGAGCGGCCAACGCGCCGAAGATCCACAGCGGAGGTTCGTACTCGATGTCATCACGGAGCAGGGCGCCTTCGGCGTGAGGCTCGATGATGTGTCTGTGCCGCCATTTGGCGAACGGACCCGAGATCTGCACATCCTCGAAAATGTGCGGCGGATCGTACGCAGTGTGCTCAGCGACCCAACGCGACGGCACGATCCCAAAGATCTTTTGCTCGATGATCGCCCGCGAACCGACGACCGAGATGTCGGCCTTCTGAACAATGGTCGCTTTCTCCCACGGCGGCAGTAGGCGTTCGAAAGCATCCGGCAACTCGTGAAACGCCCAAACCCGCTCCGGCGAAGCGTGGATCACGCTCTCTTTAACAAATCTCATTATTTTGCCGCCTCGACGGCCGTCGCCAAGGCGCCCTTTAGCAACTTCCAGATCTTTTCGATATGCCGTTCCTCCACGCGGATACTTCCGACGGAGAGTCTGATGGTGAATTTTCCGTTGAGCTTTGTGTGCGAGAGATAGGCGTCGCCGGATGCGTTGATGTCGTTCATCAGGCGTTCGTTGAAGGCGTTGAGGTCGTCGACGCCGGCCGGGCATGCCCGGAAGCAGACAAGGGCGAACGGGACGGGCGCCATAAGTTCGAAATCGGGCGACGCTTCGACCCACGAGGCGAATAAATGCGCCAGTCGGCAGTGCTCGCGAAGGCGTGCGATCAAACCTTCGCGGCCAAAATAACGGATAACGAACCACAGTTTTAACGCGCGAAACCGCCGACCGAGCTGGATGCCGTAGTCCATTCCGTTCTTGACGGCGGACGCGTCGCTGGTCTTGAGGTACTCGGCGACGAGCGAAAATGACTCTTTTAGCTCGTTGAGATCCTTGCAATACAAGACCGAAAGGTCGAACGGCGTAAAGAGCCATTTGTGCGGGTTGACTACGATCGAATCGGCACGCTCCCAACCCTTGAAGATCGGCTGCATCTCCGGAATGATCGCCGTCGAACCGGCGTATGCGGCGTCGACGTGCAGCCAAATGCCGTATTTCTCGCAAATATCAGCTATGGCGTCGACCGGATCGACGCTAGTAGTCGAAGTCGTGCCGATCGTCGGGATGACACATATCGGCAGGTAACCGGCTTCGATGTCTTCCTCGATGGCGTCAGCCAGTTTTTCCGGGATCATCTCGAAGCGTTCGTTGCAGGCGATCTTTCTGAGGCTTCGAAGACCAAGGCCGAGCGTAAGCACGCTCTTGTCTATCGACGAATGTACGTGCTCGGAACAGTAAACCCGCAGCAGCGGCACGTCGTCGCGGCCGCTGAGGCCAAGGTCGCGGACACTGACGCCGGCCCGTTCACGAGCAGCGGCGATGGCGTGCATCGTCGAGACCGAGGCCGTGTCGTAAATGATGCCCTCGAATCCGGCGGGCAGGCCCATCATCTGCCGTAGCCAGTTGAGCACGACGTCCTCAAGTTCGGTCGATGCCGGCGACGTGCGCCAGAGCATCGCCTTCATGTCGAACGCGGCGGCGAACATCTCGCCGAAAACGCCGACACTGCTTGTAGAGGTCGAGAAAAGGCCGTGAAAATTGGGGTGGTTCCAGTGCGTTACGGCGGGCATGATGAGCCGGTCGACGTCGCCGAGGATGTCGGCGAAATCTTCGCCTGCTTCGGGTGCCGAAGTAGGCAGATTCCCTTTGAGCCAATCGGGCTCGACCTGCGAAAGTACCGGATATTGCTCGATATTTTCAAAATAGTCGGCGATCTGATCGACGATCTGGTAGCCGAAACGGCGAAATTCCCCGGCCGGCATATCGCCGAACTTGCCCAATTTTTCAGTCATATTTTACCCGCAGGCTTTGTTTGTTGCCCAAAAAGCGAAAAGGCGCTCGACAGTTTTTGTAATAAAAGTATAATATCACCTACGAATATCTCGCCAACGTCTTATTAACTGAAGAATTACGAGCCTGACAAAACCTCTCCCGGTTATTGCGTGAGCTACGACATATCTGAATCGTTCAGGGAAAACTATGGCAATAGCAGCCACTGACACAGAACAAACCAGCGAAGGTTTTATTCGCGGGCTCGGACTGCTTGATTCGACGATGATCGTCGCCGGATCGATGATCGGTTCGGGCATTTTCATCGTGTCTGCCGATATCGCCCGCCAGGTCGGCTCGCCCGGTTGGTTACTCGTCGTTTGGCTCGTGACAGGTTTGCTGACGGTCGGAGCGGCTCTGTCGTATGGCGAACTCGCCGCAATGATGCCGCGGGCCGGCGGAATGTACGTCTATTTGAAGGAAGCCTACTCGCCGTTCTGGGGATTTTTGTACGGCTGGACGCATTTCCTGGTTATCGGCACGGCAACGATCGCCGCGGTTGCGGTCGCATTTGCCCGATTTACCGGCATACTGATCCCGCAGATCTCAGAGTCAAGCTACATCATCGAGCCAATTAGGATCGGATCGTCGAGCTACGCTTTCTCGCTGTCCACCGCCCAACTGCTCGGCGTGGTCATGATCGCTCTGCTGACGTGGATGAATACGCGCGGCCTGAAGTTGGGCAAGCTGGTCCAGAACACGTTTACCTTTGCCAAGACCGGTTCGCTGATCGCCTTGATCGTGCTGGGATTGTTCGTCGGACTCGTCTGGCACAGCGATGTTGCCGCTGCGAACTTCAGCGATCTCTGGACCATCCGCGGCAATATACAAACGGTCGGGGCAACCACCGCCGGAGACACGGGTGCGACACTTGCATCGCTGCTTACCGCGTTCGGGATGCTGATCGCGGTATGTGTCGCGCAGACAAATTCGCTGTTCTCGGCCGATGCGTGGCATAACGTAACATTCACCGCCGGAGAGGTCAGAAACCCGAAGCGGAACCTGCCGCTTTCGCTGCTATTCGGCACCGGCGGCGTCATCCTGCTGTACATGCTTGCGAATTTTGCGTATCTCACGACACTTCGGTTTGAAGATATCCAAAAGGTCGCAAGTGACCGTGTCGGCTCGGCAAGTGCCGACGTTATCTTTCCGGGGGCCGGTGCCATCATCATGGCGGTTGCCATCATGATCTCGACCTTCGGCTGCAACAACGGCCTGATCTTTGCCGGTGCACGCGCATATTACGCGATGGCAAAGGACGGGCTTTTCTTCAAATCTGCGGGTGATCTCAATAAGGCCCACGTTCCGGCCTGGGGGCTGATAATACAGGGAATTTGGGCGGCGTTCTATGTTCTGCCGCGAACGGTGACGACCGCTGCCGATGGCAAAATAAGCTACGGCAATCTATACGGCGACCTGTTGACGTATGTCATTTCAGCGGCGCTTATCTTTTACATTTTGGCGATCATGGCGGTTTTTGTTCTTCGCGTGAAACAACCTAACGCGGAACGCCCGTATAAAGCTTTTGGATATCCACTCGTTCCGGCACTGTACATTGTCGGAGCATCGGTTATATTGGTGGTGCTTTTCGTTTATCAGACGACTGCCACCTGGCCCGGCCTGTTGATCGTATTGACGGGCGTGCCGGTCTATTTTATATGGAGGGCCGTGTCCGCGAAATCGTCCACGGTCGAACCATCTTAAGTCTAACTACTTTCTGGAGGTTTTCATGTCACTTTTCGCGACTAAACCAATTTCAAGGATCATAGCCGAGGCCCAAGAGGTCGGCACACATACACTCAAGAAGACTCTGAGTGCGCTTGATCTTACGATGCTTGGCGTCGGGGCCATCATCGGAACCGGTATCTTCGTACTGACCGGCCAGGCGGCCGGTAAGCACGCCGGCCCGGCCGTCATCATCTCCATGGTATTTGCCGGTATAGCCAGCGCATTTGCCGCACTCTGCTATTCCGAGTTTGCTGCCTGCGTCCCGATCTCCGGTTCGGCTTACGCTTACGGATATGGAACACTCGGCGAATTCGTCGCGTGGATAATTGGCTGGGACCTTATCCTCGAATACGCTTTCGGAGCGGCCACGGTGGCGGTTGGTTGGTCGGGTTACGTAGTCAGCCTTCTTAGGGACACGATGGGCATAAATTATCCTCTTGCTCTGAGTAAAGGCCCGTTCGAGACCATTCCTCTGGCTGATGGCACCTCGGTGCACGGTATCGTCAACCTGCCGGGCGTGCTAATAGCAGTAGCGGTAACATTGCTCCTGATCCGCGGTATCAAGGAATCGGCTAGCTTCAATTCGATAATTGTACTCGTCAAGGTGCTGGTCGTTGTCCTATTTATCGTTGCCGGTATTGGCTACGTTGCACCGGATAACATCCTACATCAAGGCTGCCCCGCCGACATTCCGAATTGTAACCAGTTCATGCCATACGGTTTCAGCGGCGTGATCACCGGAGCGGCCGTCATCTTCTTCGCATATATCGGGTTTGACGCGGTTTCCACCGCTGCGCAGGAAGCAAAAAATCCGGCCCGCGACATGCCTATCGGCATCTTGGGTAGCTTGGCTATCTGTACGGTGCTTTATATTTTGGTTGCAGGTATCATGGTCGGCTTGGTCGATTACAAGTTGTTGACCAATGCCGCCGCCCCGATCGCCGTTGCGATCGACGCCGCTCTTCAAAAGGCACAGGGAACGACAATGGGCACCGTACTTGCCGTGTTCCCAACCATTATCAAGGTTGGCGCGGTGCTCGGCCTGAGTTCGACAATGGTGGTGATGACGATGGGCCAGCCGCGGGTGTTTTACTCAATGTCCAAGGACGGTCTGCTGCCGGACTGGGCAGCGAAGATCCATCCGAAATTCCAGACGCCGCATATCACCACGGCGATCACCGGATTCGTTGTTGCGATCCTTGCCGGTATCGTCCCGATCAGCCTGCTCGGGGAGTTGGTTAGTATCGGCACCCTGTTCGCATTCGTCATCGTCGGAACCGGCATCATCATCTTGCGATCGTCAAATCCGGCTCTCCAACGGCCGTTCAAGGTGCCGCTTTCGCCGTTCATTCCGATCGCAACCGTGCTCTCGGCGGCTTTCTTGATGAACAGCCTGCCGCTCGACACGTGGATCCGTCTGATAGACTGGATGGCGATCGGTCTCGTGGTCTACTTTGGCTACAGCTTTACGCACAGCCATCTCGCGACCGAGGGAGTTGCGGCTGACGAATTGCCAGCCGATTACAAGCCGCCGATCGCGGCTTTGATCGGCATCGTACTTGTACTTGCGTTGACGGTTTATCAGATCCTGGCACCATCGTCGATGCTCGGAATGGGTTTAGACCCGGCCAAACACCTGGCCGACAATTATGCCATCAATATGGTGATCCGGCTCTTTGCCTGGGCATTAACGGGAGCTCTTGTTTACATGCTGCTTTACGGCAGGGGTTCGACCGGCCGCAAAGCGTCAACTCGAACCATAGGACTCGCACTGTCGGCGGTTAACATCCTTCTTTGGGCGGGAATAACAGCCTGGTACTTTATTTCCATCCACGGCAAGTAGGGTCGCCAGCAACTAACGACGCCGTAAGCATCACCGAGACCGGCCGATGCTTACGGCATTTTTGTTTGCATTTGTTAGCGACATTGTCAGTTTCGTTACAGCAAGTAAAAAGGGCCATCCGCGTCTAACGGATCGGCCCTTTCTTTTGTTTAGCACCGGATGTGGTTAGCTTAGTTATCGTCAGGGTTCTGGCCCGGGATCGGGGCGTCGACTTTAGCGAGTACATCCTTGTAGATCTTGATGTAACCACCGTCCTCGAGCCTCTTCTTGGTAGCAGCGAGGTAGTCGCTGAAGACCGCCGAGCGTTTTTGCGACAGCATCGTTTCGATCAGGCCGCTGCGTTGCTTGGCAAAATCGGCCGTGTTCGCGTCCTCACGTTTGGTGACGCCGACCACTACCCAGTTGTCGCCGACTTTGATCGGGGTCTTGGTGACATCGCCATCTTTCATCGCGAAAATTGCGTTCTCAAGGCTCTCGTTGGTCGAGGCAGTCGTGCCCTCGCCCAGCGGTGAACCGAGAATGAAGTTCTTCTGGTCCTTTGCCTTCAAGCCCTTGGCAGTAGCTGCCGCTACGAGAGCGGCGGCATTGGGCGAACCCTCGGCGATCGCCTTGGCGATCTCCTCGACCTGGCTGCGAGCCTTCTCGAGCTTGACGACTTCGGTGATCTGGGCCTTGACCTCGTCAAAGTCGGCATCACGCGGCTCTTTACGGTCGGCCAGCATCGGGATCGCAAAACCGTTCTGGATGGGCGTCTTGTCGCCGATGTCACCAACCGCTTCGAGCGGCTGAATGCCCGCCTCGAATTGCGGTGATACGCCGATGTTCGGAACGTCGTCGCCCGGCTTAACGTAGGCGGTTTCCTTGATCATTTCGGCCGGGGTCGAATTGGCCTGTGCCGCAAACTGCTGTGCGGTCTTCTGGATGTCCTTGCTTTGTTTCAAAGCGTCGTCGACCTTCTGTGCCAATTCGGCCGCCGCGGCGTAGGCCCGGCGATTGCGAAGACTGACCTCGAGTTCTTTCTTGGCATCTTCGAACGATTTCGGCACATCCTCGCCGCGGCGGAGGATAAAGTAGCGGCTCTGATAAAGGATCGGCTCAGTGATCTCGCCGGGCTTCATCTTGAGAAGGCGCTGATACGGATCGTCGGGCTTGTTCGGGTTCTCGCGGACGGGCCCGGGCAGCTTGCCGCCATTCTGGGCCGATGCCGGATTTTCGGACTGGCCCTTGGCCAGATCGGCAAACGCCTGTTCGGTGACGGGCTGCGAACCGTCGCCCTTGAGACGTGCGATAAGTTCAGCGGCCTTGGTCTGGACGACGCCGTCGAGTTCGGGCTTGGCAACGCGAAGGACGATCTCCTGCCCCAAAACGCCGCCTATCTTCTTATCGGCAGGCAATTTATCGTATTCGGCACGAAGGTCGGCGTCCGAGATCGGGATCTTCTCGCCGATCTTGTTGGTATTGATAAAGATGTATTTGATCTTTTTCTGCGGAACGCTGATGTAGTAGCTCTGCTTGTTCTTCTCAAAATAATCCCGCAATTCGGCATCCGTCGGTACGATCGTTTTTGAAAGCTCGGCCGGATCTATCGAGACATACGAGAGGTCAAATTTCGTGTTCTTTCGCTGGTAATTATTGAGGACTTCCTCTTCAGAAACCGTCACGCCTGCGGTGATGAAAGCCTCGAGCTTCTTGCCGCTGAGGTCGTCGCGAACGCTCTGTTCGTATGCGGCAATACTGCCGGCCTGCTCGATGGCGTTCTGCTCGTAAACCGACTGCTCGACCGATGTTCCGTCCGGCTTTTTCAGCTGCTCGCGAATGGCATCGGCAACTTCCTTATCACTGGCGGTTAGCCCGAGGCGTTCTGCTTCGACACGGATGACGCGGCTGCCGATCAGGTTCTCGAGGATCATGCCTGACGGGAAAGGTCGTCCCTGCGAGAAACGGCTGTAGTTCTCCTGCTGCCGGGCGACCTCGCCGAGAGTGATCTTTTCTCCGGAAACGGTGGCGACCGTTTCCAGGCTGCGGCCGAGATTGGTCTCGACACCGCGTTGGGTCGGTGCATAGAACAAAATAAGTGAGCCGGCCATCAGGATGGCGAACAGCAGTAGAACGAAATTACGTGTCTTTTCGAGACGGTTGAAAAACTTTAGCATCGATTAGTACCTACAAACTCTGGTTTCGGAATCTATTATCTTTAGAGACAAACCGCAATTTTAGCAAAAGCGCGCCGGAATACCAACGCAGAACACTGCACGGACAAGTAGTTTTAGCTCATCGAGGGCCGAAATTGCTTGAACTTTCGACCTATTTCGCCGATGATTGAGCGGACAAGTTGACGAACAATGGAAAGCACCCAGATCACCTCCGTCGGGATCATCGTGAAACCAAACCACGCGGAAGCTAGCGCAACGGCGTCCGAAATATCGGCGTGGCTCGCAGCACGCGGCATCGCAATGATCGGCGAACCGATACCGGCGGATGCGATCAAACCCGAAAATGAACTAACGCTCGACGCCGACCTGATCGTCGTGCTCGGCGGTGATGGCACGATGATATCGACCGCCCGGCTCGTCGGCGACCAGGATGTGCTCGTGCTTGGGGTCAATTACGGCAGCCTCGGCTATCTGACGGATTTCAGGATCGAGGAAATGTTCCCGGCGCTCGAATCGATCATTTCAGGACAGTACGAGATCGACCGGCGTGAGATGCTGACCGCCGAACATTGGCGCGGCGACGAATGCCTCGTCACCGGCCGCGTGCTGAATGACGTCGTTATTAATAAATCGGCGCTTGCCCGGATCATCGACATCGAGGTCAAGCTCAACGGCCTGTTCGTCAACACGTTCCGTGCCGACGGCCTGATCGTCGCGACACCGACGGGCTCGACCGCGTACAACCTGTCGGCCGGCGGCCCGATCATTTTTCCCTCGATGAACGCCGTCGTGCTGACGCCGATCTGCCCGTTTACCCTCACCAACCGCCCGATCGTCGTTCCCGACGACGCACGCATCGACCTGACGCTCGAGAACGAGAACGAAGGCGTCGTCCTCAGCCTCGATGGCCAAACCGGCTACACCATGAAAGCCGGCGACAAGGTCGTCATCCACAAAAGCAAGACCACATTCAACCTTGTCCAGCCGGAGAATCGAAACTATTTTGATGTGTTGAGAGACAAATTGAAATGGGGACGGTAGGTCAGAACCACCTGCGGTAGCGGGTGGTTGAACGCAGCAAACACTCTAATCAAACAGGCTCGTCTGCTCGTCGTCTTCTGTTTCGAACCCCTCAGGAAACCACCGAAATATCGAAAGATCGCACTTCCCTTTGTCACTGAAAACAACGCCCTCGGCTTCGAGCAGTTCCTGCTGCAAGTATAGAGGTATGGTCAGGCGACCGGTCGAGCATTTGCCCTGCGAATTGATCACGCGCTGCCACGGGACGCCTTCGTCGGAGGCATGCATCACGTAACCGACCGTTCGGGCAGTGTAGCCTTCGCCGAGGATGATCGCGATCTGGCCGTAGGTCATCACACGCCCCGTTGGGATGGCGCGGACGATGGCGAATACGCGTTCGCGATAGCTTTTTTCGTCGACCAGTCTCACGCTACATCTCTCGAAGAAATGTCCGGGCAGGCGAGCCGTCGCCGGTAGCGCCGTCGTATTTGAGCGGCATGCAGATGATCTCGTAGTTGCCGGGTTCGACCGCGCGAAGGTCGACGCCCTCGAGGATGACGATCTCATTCTCGAGCAGCGTGATATGCACCGGATGGCCGGGCGAGCCGCTCTTCTCGATCGAGAGATAATCTATGCCGACGAGGACGACGCCGTGTTCGACGAGCAGTCTAGCGGTCGCCGGAACAAGATATGAAAAATCCGTGCGAAAACCGTCCTCGGGAGTCGCCCAAAAGTCCGAGTTCTGCGTTTTGAAGAGGACGCGTTCGACGCCCGTGAGGTCGCCGACGTGTTCTGGCTCAATGCCGACAACGTCTTTAGGCACCTCGATCACGCGGCAGGGCCCAACCAGCTTATACGGGTCAATTTGGTGCACGCGTTTGGCGCCGTCGATGAAATGGTTCGGCGCATCGACGTGGGTCGCGGTGTGAACGCCGAATCCGATCTGCGAGACGTTTGCTGAGGAACCGTTCGCGATCGCCTTGAACGACGTGAATTCGACACCCGGATCGCCCTTGTAGATCGGCGTCGCCGCGCTGATCGTGACCGTAATATCATGTATTTTCATTATTTAACCACCTCGAATGTGCCGATCGCCTTGCCGAGCTTCAATGGTGTGGTCGCACCGACACGCCGCCACTTGTTTTCGCTGACAGCACTGAACTTCTGTTTGTAATAGAGCGGCGTCTTGCCCGGTTTGGCGGTTACTTTCCAGGCGTTTGACAGGTCGACATCGGTGAATTCCTCGGACTTGAACCAGCCGAGGCCCTTCGGCACACCGCCGGAAAATTCCATAATGTCGACGCCCGTGCCGCCCTGGCCCTGGTGCATTCCGCCGCCGAACGATAGCGTGAATTCGTCAATTCCGTTCTGGTTAATGTCCGGCAAAACGCCGATGTCGATCGACCAACCACTGTCGGAGGCATAAATTCCGGTAACTTTGCCGTTCTCGATAAGTACAAGCCCGACGATGCCAAGGCCGTTGCCGGTTTGGCAGATCTGAAAGAACGCAAGTTTCTGGACCGCACCGGCTTTGGTGAACGCCCCCGAAACAAAGCCAGCGGGCTCGAGCTCAACAGGGCAACTGTCGTTCTCATATTTGGCCTTGAACTTCGGCAGAGCGTAGCGGTCGACGAGCCGTTGATCGGCCGCCGAGAGCTTGGTTTCCTTGGCCGGAACAGTCGGATCGACGACAACGACCGTTCCCTGACCGAACGAGAATGCAGCCAGCGAGGCCACAAAGAACAGACACCCGAACGCGCGAAATTTCATATGGTAGAAGAATAATGTAATTGCCGTAACCGTACAAGATTTGCATTACTCGCCCGATTGTATTTACGCTAACGACAGATGGAAATAAAACACATCATCAATAAGAAGAAAGGTGCGTTCAATATCGAGGCCGACGGCGAGCATCTAGGCGAGCTTGAGTATTTCGTGTCCGCTCCGGGCCAGATAACGATCTTTCACACCGGCGTGAACGAAAAGCTCCGCGGCCAGCATGCCGGCGACAAGCTCGTCGCGGCAGCCGTCGAATATGCTCGCTCAAACGGCCTCAAGATCGTCGCCACCTGTCCGTTTGCCAAAAAAGTAATCGACCGAACGCCCGAATACCAGGACATGCTGGCCAAATGACGACATTCTCACCGCGAATATCCGCCTCGAGCTACTCGAACACCGCACCGCTCGTGTGGTCATTCCTCTACGGCCAAAATCACGGCAAGGTCGAGATAATTATGGACACGGCTCCGGCCCGGTCGGCCGAGCTGCTGGCCGAGGACCGTGTCGATGCCGCACTGGTGCCGGTGATCGCGTATCAGCGAATTGCAGGCGTCCGCCTCGTGCCTGACGTGTGTGTCGGTGCCCGTGAACGTGTGCGGAGCGTCTGCCTGATAACAAAAGGCAGCGAATTGGCGGACGTCCGCTCGGTCGCTCTCGACGTTTCGTCGCGGACGTCCGTTGCGCTGACCAAGATAATTTTTCGCGAGTTTCTCGGGTTCGAGCCCGATTGGGCTGAAGCCAGGCCGGACATCCAAACGATGCTTACCACCGCGGACGCGGCATTGCTGATCGGCGATCCATCGCTGATGCTGTCGTCAACCTCAGCCGGGTCGGAGTACCGGATCTTTGACCTCGCCGAACTCTGGCGGCATTACACAGGCTTCGGATTTGTGTTTGCGATGTGGATGTCGCGTCGTCCATCGGTCGCTATCGACCTTGCGGCGGCGCGTGACGAGGGCCTGGCACATGTCGACGAGATCGCGGCGAATTATGCGTCGGACACCGGCCTCGGGCGTGACGAGATGAAGCGATACCTGACCGAGAACATCTCATATTCCATCGACGACTCGATGCAAAAAGGGCTTGAGCTCTATTTCGATCTCGCGCACAAAAGCGGCCTGATCGCACAGAATAAGCCGCTGGCGTTCACGGGCGATTAGAAAATCGGCCGTTTCAGTTCTTCCAGAAGCACCTTGTTGATGATCTTGCCGTCGTTTCTCTTGAGATGCTCGATAAATATCAGGCCGGCGTGGATGCGTTTGTCGATGTCCTTGATGTTGCCGAGATAGTAGAGCATGCCGCGTTGCTTGCCGGGTGTCAGTGCATGAAAGAGCCTGTCGCCGTCCGGGTCCTGGTCGAGCACCTCGCGAAAATCCTCTGGCATCGGCAACCCATACTTGCTCTCGTCGGGAACGAGCTCGACGCTGACCGTGTCGCCCACGCCTATCCCGAGCGCGTCGCGCTTGCCCTTGTTGACGATGATGTAAAAGATCTCTCCCCACGGCAAAACGGCACATTGGAATGGTTCGCCGCCGTTGATCGAGCAGACGACTCGCCGTGTCTTGCCGTCGGTCGGTAGTTTTAACGCGATCTTAGGGTCGATGACGAGAAAATGCCAGCCTTCGTTCGGCATCGAACGTGTTAGTGTGGTCTTGAATTTTACGGATTTTGACGATCGCGGCATCTGGTTTTATCGGTGCATCGAAATTGTATATAACTGTGATCGATTCACCGATCAGCCTCGGATTTTGATAAAATTATAGCAAAGCAATGGGATCATCAATTCAGCCAATACTCGACAAAGCCCTCGACGGCGAGCGTCTGACTGCCGAGGACTGCACCGCTCTGCTCGAATCGAACGACATCGCCCGCATCGGCGTTGCCGCGGACGAGATCCGCCAGAGGAAGAACCCGGGCAATGTCGTCACCTACATTATCGACCGCAACATCAACTATACCAATGTTTGTAACGTGGTCTGCACGTTCTGCGCGTTCTATCGGCGGCCGGGCAAGCCGGACACGTATGTACATTCGATCGAGGAGATCGAGAAACGCATCGACGAGACTATCGACCTCGGCGGTACCGGTGTGCTGATGCAGGGCGGACTTCACCCTGACTTTAACATCGAGTGGTACGAGGACCTGCTGCGGACGCTGCATGCAAAATATCCGACGTTTCAGCTGCATTGCTTCTCGCCGCCCGAGATCCACAATATCTCGCTGATCTCGGGGCTCGATTACCTGACCATCATGCAGCGGCTTAAGGACGCAGGTCTCAACTCGATGCCCGGCGGCGGCGGCGAGATCCTAGACGACGAAGTGCGGCGGCGCGTTTCGACCAAATGCACGACGCAGGAATGGCTCGATGTAATGGAGGCCGCGCACAAGGTCGGCCTGCGGACGACGGCGACGATGATGTTCGGCATCGGCGACAAGGTCGAGCACCGTGTCCGACATCTGCAGCGCATACGCGACCTACAGGACAGGACGGGCGGATTTACGGCGTTCATCTCGTGGACATTCCAACGCGAGAACACGGCGTTGGGGCGCAAGATCACCGAGGAGCCGACCGGCATCGACTATCTCAAAATGCTCGCCGTCGGGCGCCTGTTTTTGGACAACATCCAGCACATCCAGGCTTCGTGGCTGACGCAGGGGTTGAGGCTCGGGCAGACGGCACTTCGTTTCGGGGCTGACGATATGGGCTCGATCATGATCGAGGAAAACGTCGTCTCCGCCGCCGGTGCCGACAACGAAGCCAGCGAACGCGACCTCCGCTATCAGATCCGCGAAGCCGGCTATATCCCGCAGCAGCGTGACATCCTCTACAACTACGTCAACCGCGAAGGCGTCGACGACCTTGACGAAAAGAAGTCAATGCCGCTGAAGCAGCTAAGCGTGGCGTTTGCGGATTAGAAATTAGGATCGATTCAAAATCTGTGGATCACGGTCTTGTGAATCGGCGGCATCGGGCATATTATCGACCGCATCCGAATTAGAAATTAGTTAACAAAACCATATACGGAGGACCGAGGCATGAGTGACAGCTCTGAGAGTGGGCAGCAGGCGTTGCCGGCGCATGTGCAGTTGATCCAGATGGGTACGGCGTCGTGGGTGTCTTCGACAGTGTATGCGGCGGCGAAGGTGGGCCTCGCCGATCATTTATCCGACGGGGCAAAGAGCGCCGAGGAACTTGCCGGCACGATGGGGCTGCACGCGCCGTCGCTGCATCGGCTGATGCGGACGCTCGCGGGCCTCGGCATCCTGACCGAGCGTGAGGAACAGCGATTTGCCCTGACGCCGCTTGGCGAGGCCCTGAAGACCGGTGCCCCAGGTTCGGCTCGTTCTACGCTAATGACTTTCGGCGGACGAGCGTTTTGGCGCGCCTGGGAAAATATTGTGTACTCGCTGGAGACCGGCAAGAGCGGATTTACCGAGGCGTGGGGAATGAACGCGTTCGAGCACCTGGCGAGAAACCCCGAAGAAGCGTCGCTGTTTAGCGAGGCGATGATCGGCTTTCACGGTGGCGAGACAACCGCTGTTGCTGAGGCGTACGACTTCTCGGTATTTGGGACCGTCGCCGACGTCGGTGGAGCTTCGGGCAAATTGCTTGCCGAGATATTGACGCGTTATCCGGGAGTTCGCGGTGTCCTTTTCGATCGCCCGCACGTTGTGACGGATGCGCCTGCCCTCTTCAAAGCCTGCGGTGTCGAGGATCGCGTGACGATCGAAGGCGGCAACTTCTTTGAAACAGTTCCCGCTGGCGCCGACGCATATCTCATGTCCCACATCATTCATGACTGGAACGAGGAAGAGTGCGCGACGATCCTCGGCCATTGCCGCCGGGCGATCAAACCGGATGGCCGCCTGCTGATCGTTGAAATGGTGCTTCCGCCCGGTGACACGCCGCACTTGGGGAAAATAACCGATATGGTGATGCTCGTATTGCCGGGCGGCCAGGAGAGATCCGAGACTGAGTATGCCGACCTGTTCGCCAAGTCCGGGTTCCGACTCACGCGCGTCGTCCCTACCGACTCGGCCGTCAGCATCGTTGAGGCAGTTCCGGTTTAAGAAAGTACGAGAGGATTCATCGATCAACGTCTATTTCGGCGACCTTCCGAAACAGAAAGATCGATGCCGTCGATCCTGTTCTCGATTACGTTTGTTGCTGGTCGACGCCAAGAATCGGGTGAATTTTGCTGAAACTACCACTTGATCAGTTCATGCCTCAGCCGGATATCCGTGAGCGGTTCGATACAGTTGTGAAAGCGCCGGCGGAGCTCGTGATCGACGTCGCAAAGTCGTTCGATATGCAGTCCATATGGCTCATTCGGACGATATTTCGGCTGCGCGAGATAATAATGGGCTCCGGCGGCAAACCGCGTAAGCCGCAAGGCACCCTGGCAGAAACGCGGTCGCTCGGGTGGGGTACGCTGATCGAAGAGCCAACACTGATCGTTTGCGGAGCGCGTTGCCAGCCGTGGATGGAAAACGTGAAATTTACGGCCATTCCGGCGGACGACTTTGCCGAATACAATGAACCGGGACAGGTCAAGATCGCATGGACGCTCGAGGCCGAAGAGCTGGAACCTGAGGTCACGAGATTTGCTCACGAAACACGTGCAGTCGCGACCGACGCGGCCGCCAAAGCGAGATTCGCAAGATATTGGCGATGGGCCAGGTTTGGCATCATTGCGATTCGCCTGCTGCTAATGCCCGCCATCCGCCGCGAGGCCGAGCGAAGATGGGCGGCGGACAAAAGAAACGGCGATGTCAGCGGCTGATGTCCGCGACTATCACCCCGATCGCGGATCTTGCGCATGCGATAGTGTCTTCGAGCGAGAGTTCGAAATTCGACCGGTAATAATGCCAGGTCGAAGCGGAAAGATAATAGCTGACATTGATTGCCGCGATCTTACGCTCTTTTTTCGACCGATCGCCGCCCCGTTTGTTTATCAGGGCCGAAACAGCATTCCAGCGTTCGCGTGCGGATTCGACCCGTACCCTCTGAAAGATCTCGGTGTGCAGGCCCGCGATCACAAGGCTCGAATTGGCCTCAAACGCCTGGTACAGCGGTTCAGGGTAGTTGAGCAGTTCTTTGATCGAAGCAGGCGGATCAGGAGTTTGCATTCGGCTGACAGCGTCGGCCGCTACGGCATCGAGGAACTCGTCGCGTGACGGGAAATAGCGAAAAATGGTCCTTTCGGACATTCCCGCCCTTTTCGCGACGGCACGGACCGTCAGTTCGGTAACGCCGGCCGTTTTGAGCAATTCGATGGCGGTCGAGAGGATCAGCTTTTGGGTTGCGTCCGTATGACGATCATTCAGTGAAATAATGCTTGACATATACTGCGTAACTATGTCACAGTGTGTGACATCGTGTCTCACACGATAACATACATACTGGAGAAATGCAATGAATAAGGAACCAATTACTGTAAAGAACGGAGAGGGCGAGACCATGCCGGTGCTCGGCACAAACGTTCGATTTCTATTGGAGGCTGCGAGGACGGGCCACACATTCTCGCTGATGGAAGTGGAGTTGCCCAAGGATCAGGGCCCGCCGCCGCATGACCATCCGTGGGACGAGGCGTACTACATAGTTGACGGCGATGTATGGTTTTTGGTCGACGACGAGGAAATGACCGTCTCGGCCGGTGATTTTGTTTATGCACCGGGCGGCTCGCTGCATTCGTTTCGAGGCGCCGGTGACAAACCTGCCCGCGTTCTTGTTTTTGACGCTCCGGCAACGGCGGAAGGCTTTTTCCGCGAGGCTGCACGCGAGGTCGTTAACTATCCGGACGATCTCGTCAAGGTACCGGAGATCGGAGCACGCCATAACCTGCGTTTCGTGGCACCCAATTGATCGAAAGCGATTTCAGCTTTGTGGACGATCTCCGTCACCAAAGATGGCTGCGGTTCTTAAGGACCGCGGCCTCTTTTTCTTTAGGGGCCCTTCTCAATTTCCGGAAATTCGGCATATCCGATAAGGTTCTACGTGTATGCCGACGATCGTGATCGAAACCGTCATTGACGCATCTCCCGAGCGGTGCTTCGACCTCGTTCGTGACCCGCGGACACAAGCCGAGCCGCGGCCGGTAATAACCGGCGATTTCGGCGTTGGGCAGCGAGTGACTTTTACGAGCAAAACGTTTGGTTTCAGAACGGAACTGGCGGTCGAGGTGACGGATTTTGATCGACCGCTGAAGTTGGTCGATGAAATGGCCGAGGGCCCGTTCGCGGACTTCAGGCACATTCACGAATTTCTTCCGCAGGGTAATGGAACGCTAATGCGCGATACGATCGAATGGACGTCGCCGCTTGGCATTTTGGGCAAGATCGCCGATGGACTGATGCTCAAGCGAACCCTCATGAATATTGTAAGGGGCCGAAACGCCAAGCTTAAATCGCTCGCCGAACGGCCCCTTTGAGTTGGTGAAGTTGAAATGACCGCCCTTTACGGCCAGATGCCAAGCTCGGCATACGAGACCGCGATCTTGTTGATCGCACTGACAAACGCGGCCGAACGCATTCCCGGTATCCTGGGGTCGCGTTTCCGGATCTCGTTGATCTCCTGGTAGGCGTTGCTCATGATCTCCTCGAGCCCGGAATTGACGAGATCGATCTCATCCGCGCCGCGGACGATCGTGTTTCGCTGCTGCGGGGTCAGTTTCCGTCCGGTGGTTTCCTCGACAACATCGGCCATCGCTCCGTACGACGACTGAACGAACCGCTTGGCTATGCGGCCGAAACTCACGTGCGAGAGGTCCTTTAGCCACTCGAAATACGAGACGGTCACACCGCCGGCGTTCGCATAGATGTCCGGAATGATCAGTACGCCTTTTTCGAGCAGGATCTTTTCAGCGTTAGCGGTCGTCGGGCCGTTGGCGCCCTCAGCGAGGATCTTGGCTTTGATACGAGGGGCGTTTTCAGCGGAGATCTGATTCTCAAGAGCGGCCGGGATAAGTATGTCGCAATCCGCCTCGAGTCCGGCTTCGCGGTTAGGCAGATCTGTCGCACCGGCAAAACCGAGGATCGAGCCGGTCTCCTTTCGGTGAGCCATCAGCGATGCGAGGTCGATGCCGGCGGCATTGTAGATCGCTCCTTCAAATTCGGAAATGCCGACCAAAATAGCTCCGCCCTCCTGGCAAAAGAGAGCCGCGTGATATCCAACATTGCCGAGGCCCTGAACGATAACGCGTTTGCCGGCGATCCCGAGGCTGAGCCCGACGGAGTTCATCGCTTCGGCGTCGCTGCAGGCCTCGCGAATTGCGAAAAAGACCCCGCGTCCGGTCGCTTCGGTCCGTCCGCGAATGCCGCCCTGCGCAACCGACTTGCCGGTGACACAGCCGAGCGAATCGAGCTCGCCGGGATGAAAAGCCGCGTAGGTGTCGGCGATCCAGGCCATTTCGCGTGGGCCGGTACCGTAATCGGGGGCCGGGACGTCAATGCCCGGGCCGATGAAATTCTTCTTGACCAATTCGTGAGTGTAACGGCGGGTGATCTGTTCGAGCTCGCCGATCGAATACTTTTTGGGATCGATACGGATCGCACCCTTGGCACCGCCGAATGGAACGTCAACGACGGCGCATTTGTACGTCATCAGAGCGGCGAGGGCGGTGACCTCTTCGGCGTTCGCCTCTTCGGAATAGCGAATGCCGCCTTTTGTCGGCATTTTATGGTGGCTGTGTTCAGCCCGCCATCCGTCGACGACCTCATATCCACGCGAGGTTCGGACCGGGAACCGGAAATGATACATGCTGTTGCATATCTTGATCTGCCGGAGCAGATCGGCCGACTGGCCGGTAAACTGCGCGGCCTGATCGAAATACATCGATACGTTATCTAGAAAACTTGTTGTTTGTTTAGAGTCATTCATATATTTGGAGAGACAGTTTTAAAATAGTATTAGCTGCATAACCGACCTCGTAAGAGCCGATCACGCAAAATTAGGGAGATTCAAGTCCGCTGAGACAATCAAATTATAACACGCCACCTCCGGACTTTTACTCAAGTATTACAATCTGATCGCTCGCGAACTGTTACTCTAAAAGAGTCTTAATTTGTACTGTCCGTAACCTTTCTAATGCAAAACATCCTCGAATTTGAAACGCCCCGCCGCGGGATCAACTGGAAGAACGTCTCGATCGTGGTGTCATTTCACCTGTTGGCGATACCAGCGTTCTTTACTTTCAGCTGGCAAAATTTCGCGATAATGATGATCGGCAACTGGGTCGTCGGGAGCCTCGGCGTTGGTCTCGGGTGGCACCGGCTGCTCACGCATCGGAGTTTTAGGGCCCCGAAATGGCTCGAATATACGCTTTCGACGCTGGCGACGATGTCGATGCAGGACCCGCCGGACAAGTGGATCGCGACGCATCGCATGCACCACGCCTTTGTCGATACGGACAAGGATCCGCACTCAGCTCGTTCGGGTTTTTGGTGGCCGCAGATCGGTTGGGTCCTCAAGGGAACGGCCCAGGACCACGATGCCGCGACGATGAAACGCTATGTGCCCGACCTGCTCAAAGATGGCGGTCACGCCCTGATCTCGCGATTCTTCTACCTTCCGATCATAATTTCAGCGGTCATATTGTTTCTTATTGGCGGCTGGCCGATGGTCGTGTGGGGCGTATTTGTCCGCGTCGTCGTCGGGTGGCATACGACATGGTTCGTCAATTCGCTCGCACACATCTACGGCGGACGGCCGCACGAGACCGGCGATCTGTCGACCAACAACTGGTTCGTCGCGATCCTGACCTTTGGCGAGGGCTGGCACAATAATCACCACGCATTCCCGACCTCGGCCCGTCACGGCCTGAAGTGGTATCAGTTCGATATGAACTGGATCACGATACGCATCTTTGAGCGTCTCGGTTGGGCGACGAAGATCCGTCTCTTCGAAGACGAAAAACCAGTGATCGAGTTGAAACAAGCCGCGTAACGGATTATATTCGGCCTAGACGGAGGCCCGATATGACGACGAACCCGACAAACTACGCTGAGTTTTGGGATTTCTACGTGTCAGAGCACAGATTGCCGCTGACACGTTTGCTGCACCTGATCGGCACGACGCTCGGCATCGCACTGCTCGTTTTCTTCGTTGCCCGCGGTCAATGGTATTTCTTCCCGGTGTTCTTCGTCGTCGGCTACGGTTTCGCGTGGTTCGCGCATTTCGTTATCGAGAAGAACAAGCCCGCCAGCTTTCGCTTTCCGTTCTGGTCGTTTATCAGCGATTTCAAAATGATCGGATTTATGCTCACGGGAAAGATGGGTGCCGAGGTCGAGCGGGTCCTAGCCGGCTAATTTCAACATCAACAGGGCTTTTATTACACCGACAGGTCGTGCACCGCGTGATTGGATATCAACTCCAACGAACGATCATATCTGTAACTGATATTGAAATGTCCGTCGTCAAACTCGTCGTGAATGTGCTCAATGCCGTGATCGGTCAGCTTTCGTGACAGGATCCGCGCTCCGACATCCAGGTTGAATTCATCCTTGGTACCGGCGTCGAGATGGAGTAGCAGCAGGCTTTTCAGGTTATCCACATACTTTTCCACAAGCCTGACCGGATCGTGTTCCAGCCATCTTTGCCAGACGTCACGGCGAATTTCGCCTGTTTCCAGATCGATCGGCAGTTCGAACGAGGTTCCGTTCGCGGAATATGACGCCGCCATTCCTATCGTGTTCAGCGCCCCGAAATCCGCCCGGTTCTGCTTTTCGCTTGACCAAAAGGCCTTCAGAAAAGCCTCGGGATCGCCCTTGATCTGCTTGAACGCCGAGGGAAAATCGAGCGGGTAACAGTATTCAAAATAAGAGTCCCCCGAGATGCTGCTCACGAGGCCAAAAATATCCGCGTGCTTGAGGCCCATGATCAGCGCTCCGTATCCACCGGACGATTTGCCCATTACCGCCCGCGAACTGCGGTCAGCGAGCGTGCGAAAATTGGCATCGACATACGAGACCAACTCCTGTGTGAGGTAGTCGCCGTAATTGCCATTCGCAGTCGAATTGATGTATTGCGAGCCGCCGTAATATGTAAAGCAATCCGGCATCACCACGATCATCGGGCGGACCGTGCCTTCGTCGATGAGCTTATCCATTCGCTCAGCGAGGTTCGGTACGAACGGATTGTCGTTGAGCATCATTTTGCCGCGGCCCGAAAAACCGGACAGGCTGTAGACGACGGGAAAGCGCTTGTCGCCGGTCGAATATTCGTGCGGCAGATAAACGAACAGGTCGCGAACGTGAGGGTCGCCGAGTGGGTTTGTCTTTAACACTTCGCTTTCGTGGCGGACGCAGACGACCTCGCCAGCGGTTACACTATTTGTTCTCATGATTCTATTTTGCCCGAATCTAGCGTAGAATTCGAGTTTATGATGGCCAGCGACCTGGTAAATCTAAATCCGGAAGCTCTGAGTCCGACGATCGAGTTTTTGACCGCGATGGTCACGCCGACATTGCTGATCTCGGCAACCGGTTCGCTCGTGCTCTCGACGTCGACACGCCTCGGGAGGGTGGTCGATCGGGTCAGGGAGCTGGAGGGAAGGCTCAGCGAACTCATAATGGTAACCGACAAGGACGAGATCCCGCTTTACGAGCAGCGGCTGGACACAGTTGTTAACCTTCTCGACAAAGTGACGAGCAGGGCACGGATACTGCAGCGGGCGATGGGCACGTTCTATTACGGTCTGGGTTTCTTTATGCTGACAAGTGTGACCATCGCCGTAGCGGCCTTTTTCAATACATATCGCTGGATCCCGATCCCGATCGGGATCATCGGCATTATGTGCCTGTTCTATGGCAGCCTGCTGATGCTGCTCGAAACACGGATGGCGACCGTGACCGTCAACGCCGAGATGGACTTTACGTGGGCACTTGCCAACAAGGTCGCGCCCGAACATATCATTCACAAATACGTTTACAATGCATACGGAAAACGCCGCCTCAGGCGCAGGGTACTTGAGACTCTTGAGGACGGGGAAACTAAAGAGTAGGGTCGAACGGCTCGAAGCGATGCTCGCGGCATGCAACATTTGCCCGAAGGATTGCGGCAACGACCGTCTCAAGGACGAGATCGCGGCATGCTACTCGGGCAGGCTGCCGATCGTGTCGTCGTACACCGCTCATTTCGGCGAGGAGCCATGCCTGTCAGGCACGAATGGCGCCGGCAACATCTTTTTTGGCAACTGCAATCTCCGCTGCGTCTATTGCCAGAATTATCAGATCTCGCAAACGTGGAAAGAACAACGGAAAAATGAAGTTTCGCACGAGCGTCTCGCTGAAATGATGCTCGAGCTGCAGGAACGTGGGGCGCACAATATCGGGTTTGTAAGCCCGACGCATTTCGTTCCGCAGATGGCCCGGGCGATCCTCATCGCCGCGGAAAATGGCCTGACGCTGCCGATCGTTTATAACACGAACGCTTACGATTCGGTAGATGTGCTCAAGCTGCTCGACGGCATCGTCGACGTTTATCTGCCCGACCTCAAATACGCCGATTCGGACGCAGGTTTTCAATATTCGAAAGTTCGCGACTACAAGGAACATGCCCGAGCCGCGATCAAGGAAATGCACCGCCAGATGGGCGACAAACTCGTCTTCGGCGACGACGGCCTCCTAAAACGAGGCCTGCTGATCCGCATGCTCGTGCTGCCGAACGACATCGCCGATATCGAGAAAAATCTTCGCTGGATACGCGACGAGCTGTCGCCAAAGACCGCGATCTCGCTGATGGCCCAGTATTACGCCACCAACAAAGCCGCCACCGACGACCGATACATCCTGCTCTCGCGACGCATCTCCGAGGGCGAATGGTTTCAGGCAGTTTCGCTGCTCGAGGACCTCGGAATGGAAGAGGGTTTCATGCAGGAATACGAATCGGCCTCGCACTACTACCGGCCGGATTTTACCGACGCCGAAAAACCATTCAAAGATATACGCGATTTTCGGTAACATTTAGGTGGCAATAACAAAGATTGTTATCAATAACGATATTTGTTATATTCAAGTTGAGGTGAGTTTCAAATGAATGTTTCTCTAACACCCGAATTGGAAACGATAGTAAATTCAAAGGTCAAAAGCGGCCTTTACAATTCTGCCAGCGAAGTCGTGCGCGAAGGCCTCCGACTTTTGCAGCAGCGCGATGAAATGCACGAATCCAAAGTGAACGCTCTGCGCGCTGAGATCCAGAAAGGTACGGATAGCCTGGAGGCAGGCCGTCATAGGGACTTGTCAGAAGCCATGGTCGAAATTAAGGAGCGGCTAATGGCGAGAAAACCACAAAATGGCTAGGCCGATAATCACTCCGGAAGCGGAGGAAGATATCGATGAGATCCTTTACTTTATCGCCTCAGACAATTTCGAGGCATCTTTGTTGTTTTACGATCGATTTCAAAGCATTTTTGAGACGTTGGCAGCAAGTCCAAGAGCGGGCCGAGAGCGGCCAGATATCAGCGAAGGACTTAGAAGTTTTCCCGTGGGAAACTATTTGATCTTCTATCGTATTTGGGCTCACGAGGTAGCTATAACACGCGTGATTCATGGTTCGCGTGACCTCGTCGAATTATTCGGCTAAATGATCTGTGAACCATCAAGCTGGATTCTTTGAAAGCGGAAAAGCCGATCAGGGCTTTTGGGGATTTTGTTTCAAACCAACAAATAGAGGGATGAAAATCGCTTACTTAGTCCTCGCAGTGCTTATCATCGCAGTAGCCCTAGGTGCGTGCACACTCTTACAACGCACGGAATCGAACTCGTCGAACACCTCCACGGTTGATGTGGCGAAAAACAATAGTAACGCAACACCTCAAATTAACCCCTTCAATGATTTGAGAAACCGAGCTTTGACGGCTTCGCCGGAGCAATTTGAAGTAGACCAGAAGACTTCGGCTCCCATGGTATACGGAGTGGTGATGGACTGGAATCTTGGGACCGGGACCGCGACCTTTGTCTCATTTATTAGCGGGGACGCTAGTATGTATACGAGCACCGGCGGAGGAGTAATCGGCGGCATTGGACATGAAAATGTGAGAACCGCTTCAATTCAGTTTGTGAAAAATGCACAAAAATTTGTCCCGAAAGCGCACCGATCGGATGATCTATCGCTTCCGGATTCGAACAGGGTAAAGTTCTTCTTTCTCACGACTAAGGGGCGTTTCGTTGCAGAAGAGCAATTAACGAAATTTGACGATGGTTCGAGCCGATGGCTTGAGCTGTTTGAAGACGCAAACAAAGTGATAACGGAATTGAGAACAGTCTCAGGAGATTTTGGAGAATGAACATTGGCGAAGCAGCACCTGATTTCACGTTAAAAGATGGCGAAGGCAGCGAATGGACCTTGAGTAATTACAAAGGACGTACAGTCGTGCTGTTGTTTTATCCGGGCGACAACACGCCGGTATGTACGGCGCAGCTTTGTTCGGTACGCGACCATTGGTCGGAGTATCAGGCGACGGGTGCCGAGGTCGTCGGCATCTCGACCGATACCGTCGAATCGCACGACAAGTTTGCCGAAAAGCACAGCCTGCCGCTGCGGCTGCTGTCGGACGCGGATCGAAAGGTCTCGGAAATGTACGATATGAAATCGTGGCTGCCCGGCCGCTCGGCCCGCGGCGTTGTTGTAATCGACGGCGATGGCAAGATCGCCTATCACAAGGTGCAAGCCGTCAGCCTATTCAAACCGAGCGACGCAGACGTCTTGGCTGCTATTCGCAAGGCGGAGTAAGAAATGGTGAAAGCTCTGACCGGTTTGATCGCTGTCATAGCATGGCTCTCGCTCATCTTGCAATTCGTGCTGGCGATGACCAATCCCGTTACTCCTGAGCCCGGCCTCGCCGAGCGATTCGTTCGGTTTTTTAGTTACTTTACTGTTGCTACGAATATCATCGTAGCAATCACGCTGACCGCAATCACGTTTTTCCCCGCCACAAGAATTGGCCAATTTTTCGGGCGTGCGACAACACTCGCGGCGACGGCCTCGTACATAACGATCGTCGGTATCATTTATAGTTTGTTTCTAAGATCGGTCTGGGACCCGTCAGGCTGGAACGCTGTTGCCGATCATGCCCTTCATGATGCGATACCGATTGCATTTGTGATCTATTGGTTAGGATTTGCACCAAAAGATGGATTAACCTGGCTTGATCCGGTCCGATGGCTCATATATCCGGCCGTCTATGTCGCTTACTCGCTGATCCGCGGTGCAATTGTTTCCTGGTATCCATATCATTTTGTCGACGTCACTCAGCTTGGCTATCCGTCCGCATTGACCAACACCGCATTCGTCTTGATCGCATTCGCATTAATTGGATATATCTACACCGGTATCGCCAAAGTACTTTCACGAACTACATTCAGACGGGCAAATTAATATAAACTAAGTATCGAGGAGATATTTTTATGGCATTATTCGGTGAGAAATTTAAATGCGGACGGTGCGGGCAGAAGACCGAGCCGATGGGATATGCGCCGATACCGACCGAGCTTGGGCAGAAGATCGGGGCTGAAATGTGTCAGGGCTGCTGGAAGGAGTGGCTGCAGAAACAGAATCAGCTGATCAACCACTTCGGCATCGACGTCTCAAATCCCGACTCGCACGAGTTTCTGTTCGACAATATGAAGATCTTTTTCTACAACGAGGGCGTCGAGCTGGCTCAGATCGATACCTCGCAGGAAGGAAAGGTCAATTGGTGGGGCTGAGAAGCTGATAACTAATAACTAATAACTGCGAACTGCAAACCGAAAACGGATAACATGGGCACATCCCCAGTTATCCGTTTTCCGTTGTTAGTTATTAGTTCTCAGTTACTAGTTACTTTGCTTTTTCAAACTTCAAAGCGACCGAGTTCATACAGTATCGCAGGCCGGTTGGCCGCGGGCCGTCGTCGAAGACGTGGCCGAGGTGTGAATGGCAGCGAGCACATTCGACCTCGGTGCGGGTGAACCCAAGGCTGCTGTCGACCTTTTCGATCACATTCTTTTTATTGATCGGCTCGAAAAAGCTTGGCCAGCCGGTGCCGGACTCAAACTTCGTCTTCGAGCTAAAAAGTTTCAGGTGGCAGGCGGCACAGTAATAGTCGCCGTCTTCGTGATTGTCGGCGTATTCGCCGGTGAAAGCCCGTTCGGTGCCCTGCTGGCGAAGAACATAATACTGGGCGGGGGTCAGTTCCTTTTTCCACTCGGCATCGGATTTGACGATCACCTGGCCGTCAAATACGTCATCGGAACCTTTAGCGAGCGGCGAACCCTCAGCCAATAAGCTCTTGATGACCTTTTCCTCGACGTCGTAAGCTCCTTCGCCAATGTGCGTGTAGCGGACCTTGCCCTGCTTGTCGAGGATCAGGACCGTCGGCCAGGCCTCGATGCCGTAGGCGTTCCAATTTTTCGAATCGTAATCGGTCAGCACCGGATATTCGATACCGCGCTTCTTGACCGCTGCGACGAGATTGCCGAAACTTCGCTCGAAATCGAGTTCCGGAGTTTCGATCCCGATGACTGTTAGTCCTTTGTCGTTGTAAGTTGCGTGAAGCCGTTTGATAGTCGGCAGCGTGTTGACGCAGTTGTAGCAGCCGAAGGTCCAGAATTCGAGCAGGACGACGCGGCCTTTCAGACTGTCTAGTGTGAGCGGTTCCGAGTTGATCCACTTGCCCGCGACCAATTGAGGGGCCGTCTTTGCCCGACTGGGAGAGATAAATACGTCGGTGTCATTGGGTGACGCAGTTTCGCTCGCGGTTAGTATGTCGTCATCGACGACGTTGTTTTCGGCCGCCGCCGCGGTCATATTGGTCGGCTCGACACTGCGACTTCGAAACGCGACCGCCAACGACGCCACTACTGCCAGTGAAATGATCAGAATTGCAAAAATCGTTTTCATATTCATATCGGCCGGCTCACTTTTCGAGATGACTAAAATATTACTACCTCACGCCGGCTCGTAATAAACAAAATTCACGCGAGAGACGACTTTATTCCAGATTCGCGGTGAAAAGGACCGAATCTGGAATAATATCAGCCCGCGAAGGCATCTGGTCTAAAAGGAGTCGGGTGCCGGTATTCGGTTCAATGGCGATGTAATAGTTGTTTACATCTGACACCAGACAACGCATAATTCGGAATACAGGCTCGAAAACCCCTCGACGGCGCGAATATGGCAAAACAATTGGAAAGGAAGCACCCGCTTGCCGTTCGATGGCTGCATTGGATCAATTTTCCGCTGCTGACGGTCATGATCTGGAGCGGGATACTGATCTACTGGGCGAATCAGGTGTACAGCGTCCGCCTGTTCGGATATGAGCTTTTCAAGTTCTTTCCGCAGTGGTTTTACGATTTTCTCAACATTCCATACCGGCTCGCCGAAGGGATGCAGTTGCATTTCTTCTTCATGTGGTTCTTTGCGGTAAATGGCCTTACTTACATTATTTACACGATTGTTTCCGGTGAATGGCGGGCACTCGTGCCGATCCCGGCATCGTTCAAGCGGGCGCCGCTTGTAGCGTTGCACGATGCGCACATCGTCAAAAAGCTTCCGCCGCAGGGCAAATACAACGACGCCCAGCGGATCGCCTACACGGCCATCATTCTGATGGGAGCCGCGTCGGTGATCACCGGCCTTGCGATCTATAAGCCAACACAACTCTCATGGCTGACCACGCTGCTTGGTGGATACGAGTGGGCGCGTTGGGAGCATTTCTGGTTGATGATCGGCTACGTTGTTTTCTTTGTCGTTCACATCTTCCAGGTGGCGATGGCCGGATGGAGCAATTTCAGATCGATGATCACCGGTTATGACATCGTCGAGGCCGTCGAGCCACCGACGCAGACAGAGACAGCGGTCGCCGAGGAGGTGCCGGCATGAGCGACAACAAAGAAATACTGATCGAAAAGGTCCGGGAATTTGAAGAACGAACAGGACACACCGTCGATTCGTATCCTGACGACCCGGAGAATACGGCATCGGTGCTCAATGAACCTCGATACCTGAGCGAGCCGCTGGCTCCCGAGGAAGCCAAGCGCGTGATGTTCGCACGTTCGCGTAGGACATTTATCACAGGCAGCGCAGCGGCTTTGATCGGTATTCTCGGTTGGCGGTGGATGAGAGACGAGACAAAAACCGAACTGTATGAAAAAGCTTTCCGATTCAATGAGCGGGTCAGTCAGTTTTTCTACAGCCCGAAACGGCTCGCACCGGAATTTCCGTCCGATCAGGTCACACGGCCTGAGCGATTCAACGGCGGCGAGGGGCTCGAAGGCGAGATCTCGGTCGCTGACTGGCGTCTTAGCGTCGGCGGCTTGGCCGGACGTACAGACGACCTGATCCTGACGTTTGATGACATCAAGCGGCTGCCTCGTACCGAAATGACCACGCAGTTCAAATGCATCGAGGGTTGGAGCACGATCGTGCACTGGGCGGGTGTGCGGTTCTCCGACTTCGCGGCCGCCTACGCGCCAAAGAATCGCGACGGCAGCAAGGGCGACGTGGTGAACAACCCTGAGCAGCTAATGCGGTATGTTTACCTTGAGACGCCGGACCAGAAATATTTTGTCGGTTGGGACATCCAGAGCATCCTGCATCCGCAGACGCTGCTGGCGTATGAGATGAACGGCGAACCGCTGAGGATAGAGCACGGCGCTCCGCTGCGGATCGCGAGTCCGACCAAATACGGCATAAAGCAGATCAAACGTATCGGCCGGATCGAATTTACCGACGAGCGCCCGCCTGACTTCTGGGCGCAACCGGAATACGGCTATGATTGGTACTCGGGACACTAGGAGCGGCGGACTTGGTCAGCTCGGCAGCGATCTGAACAGTACTTGACCTCGTCCCAAGCCTTTTCCCATCGGCGGCGCCATGCAAAAGGTCGGCCGCATCTCAAGCAGGTCTTTTCGGGCAGTGTTTGTTTAGTGTATTTCTTCCTGGCGATTTTCATTCCCTTTTGCGATGAGGCTTGATCGTTTCGAGATTGTCAACGAAGAGTTTTACGTCGAACGCGTCACGCCGGCCCAGTTGGATTTGCTGCTAGCTGACGGCTGGCGGCATTTCGGCCGGCAATTCTTCCGATATAATTTCGGGATCTACGAGGGCGAGATCCGTCGTGTCACGCCTCTGAGGATCCGCCTCGATGACTTTACACTGTCGAAGAGCCAGCGTCGAAACCTTCGCCGAAACAGCGATCTAGAATGTTCCGTCGAGCCGATGGAGATCACGCCTGAGATACACGAATTATTCCACCGGCACAAATCGCGCTTCAAGTCCGGAGTTCCAGGATCGATCTATGATTTCGTAGCGAACGGACCGGAGGATTCTCCGACAAACGTTCTCATGGTCTCCGTCAGCCGGGCCGACAGGCTCCTTGCCGTTAGCTTTTTTGATGTCGGCGATGGTTCGATATCGAGTATCTACGGCATTTTTGACCCGGAAGAAAGCCCTCGCGGCCTCGGCATTTTCACCCTGCTGAAAGAGATCGAACACGGTCAAGAAGCCGGAAAGGCCTACTGCTACCACGGCTACGCTTACGAAGGCGAGTCGTTTTACGACTACAAAAAGCGCTTTGCAGCCCTCGAGGGCTTTGATTGGAACGGAGATTGGGGCCCTTACCGTCCCGAATGAGATCGAGCCTCGCAGCACAATTTTACGGTGCTTAGAGGCTCGACCAAGATCCTGACCCATTGGCCAGTTACCAAATGTTGCAGATATCCTTGCGAACCATCGGGCTGCCCTGTTTGCAAGAAAATGCCGCGGCAAATTCCGGCATGTTCGATAGCGGGCCGTTGACACGGTAGCGGGCGATCGCGTGCGGGTCGTTCTGGGCCTGATACGCCTCAACCTGCGGTGTCGCGATCTCCGCCCAGGCCTGAGCCCAGCCGAGGAAGAACCTCTGCTCCGGGGTCAGGTTGTCGATCGGCGCCGGTTTCGGCTTGCCTTCCATCGACCTTTCCAGAGCAAGATATGCCATCGTCAGGCCGCCGAGATCGGCAATATTCTCGCCGAGCGTCAGCTTGCCGTTCATAAATACGTCACCGCCAACCTTGTACTTGCTGAACTGATCGACGACGCAGGCGCCGCGTTCGTCGAAGGTCTTCCGGTCCGCATCCGTCCACCATGTCTTCAGGTTTCCCTGAGCGTCGTACTTGCTTCCCTCGTCGTCGAAACCGTGCGTTATCTCGTGACCGATAACAGCGCCGATACCGCCGTAGTTGATCGCATCGTCGGATGCCTGATCAAAGAACGGTGGCTGCAAGATGCCTGCCGGAAAGACGATCTCGTTAAATTGTGGGTTGTTATAGGCGTTGACTGTCGGAGGCGTCATTCCCCACTCTGATCTGTCGACCGGTTTACCGGCTTTTTCCATGTTACGTTTGATCTCGAATTCGCCGGCCTTGAGATTATTTTCGAAGTAGTTGCCGCGGGTGATCTCGAGGCCCTTGTAGCCTTTCAGCTTGTCGGGGTAGCCGATCTTGCGGGTATAAGCGGCCAGCTTTTCAAGCGCCTTCTTTTTGGTCGCGTCGCTCATCCAGTCGAGCTTTTGAATGCGTTCCTTGTAGGCAGCGAACAAGTTGTCAATGAGCTCATTCATTCGCTTTTTGGCTGCCGGCGAGAATGAGGTCTTGACGAATTCCTGCCCGAGCGATTCTCCGATCGCTCCATCGACCTCCTGCGTGCATATCTTCCAGCGAGCCTGTTGTTCTTGGACGCCGGACAGGTATTTGGCGTAGAAATCGAACGAAGCGTCGCGAAACGCCTTCGGTAGAGAGGACGTGGAACCGGCGATGACAACCCACCGCATGTAGGTTTTCCAATCGTTTACCGGGACTTCGGTGATCATCTTGCTCATTTCCTCAAAGTACTTCGGCTGGCCGATGTTCACTTCCGTGACGGCCGGTATGCCGCGCGCTTTCAGGTAATCCGGCCACGAGAAATTCGGCGTTAATTTCGCCAGTTCCGCGAGCGATTTCTTGTTGTAGTTTGCCTCGGAATCGCGGAGTTCGACCGGCGGTTTTGCGGCGGAAGCAAAACGCTTCTGGATCGCATTCACGGTCTTTGTATTAGCCGCTGCAGCCTCAGGCGTGTCGCCGGCGAGTTCGAACAACTTGGTCATGAATTCGGCAAATTTCTGTCGGGTCTCGACCGATTTTGCGTCGTCCTTGAACCAATAATCGCGATTTGGCAAGCCAACTCCGCCCTGAGATGCGCCTGCCAAATTTGCGTTGCTGTCCTTATCGTCGGGACCGATGCCGAACCGGAAAAATCCGCCAAAGCCGCGTTTGTGAAACGCAGCGATCTCTCGCTGCAGGTCGGCCGTCGTCTTGATCTGATCGATCTCGGCAAAGAACGGCTGGAGCGGCGCGATCCCTTTCTTTTCGATCGTGGCCTCGTCCATACAGGATGCGTAGTAGTCGCCGACGAGCTGCGTATCGCTTCCCTTCGGAGCGTTGGCCGCTTTGGCGGCATTTTCGACCACCTGCTTCAAAACGTTCTGGTTATTCTCGTAAACGATCAAAAAACTGCCCCAGCTCGGGTATTCCGCCGGGATCTTGGTCGTTTTCAACCAGTTACCGTTGGCGTATTGGTAGAAATCGTTGCAGGCGTCTACCGAGGTGTCCATCCGACTGGTGTCGAAGCCCTTACTTTGGGCGACGGAAACCATCGTCATTGAAAACAGCACGCCCAGAGCCGCCGAAAATCTTAAGAAAGATCTCATTTTTTAAAAAACTCCCTGAAATTTCATTTAATTTAGAAAGACCGACTAAACCATTACGAATCAAACCTTAAACGGTTTCAAAATAGGCGTCAGACGAGGCTTTTGGTCCACGCAATGTACTTCTTCGAATCGAACTTTTTGCCCGTGCTCCCGCTCGTCATGTAACGGATCGTTCCGAAAACCGGGCGTTCCATCCACGGCCGATCGTGCTTGCCGAAGCACCATAGAATGCCGGCGTACGAATTCGGGTCGCGTCCGTCGAGGCAGTATTTGTTATTTAGATGCACGAGGGTTGCAAATGCAACCTCGTAGGAAGGCGACCAGGCGATAACGTTCTTTCCCCACAGCATCCGGACGTAATTGTGCATTTCGCCGGTCACGACCATTTCGCGTTGGGCGGCGTTCCAGAGTTCGTCGTGGGTCTTACCCGCCTCCAACTGTTCGAGTGAGTAGTTGAACTGCCGCTCATCGTCCGCGTGTTCACGCATTGTCTTGTGTACCCAGGCCGGCAACGCGTCGAGTGAATCGTAATTCGGGTTAAACCGCGTCATGTTGAACGACAGCTCACGGCGGACGATGAGTTCCTCAAGATACGCGTCTTTCGATTCCTGAGGTGCGTCGGAATCACGGACGGCCAATGCGACCTCGATCGGCGAGAGAAAGCCGAAATGCAGATATGACGACAGCCGGGACGAGCCGTCGCGGTCTGGTTTGCTTCGCGCAGTGTTGTAATCGGGCAGGATCTCGTTGACAAACTTGTTGAGGCGATCACGTCCTGCAGTAGTTCCGCCGCGATAATGCCGCGACGGCTTAACGGCATGGTCGATGTCGCATTCGGCGACGAGTTCAGATATCGTTGCCGACGTGACGATCGTTTCAGGACAGTCGACGTCGAGTCCAACGCCAGAGACATTGACATTTTCGAACGGCAGCGGCTTGAGATACCGCTCGAGCAGCTTGTTGATCTTCGGACGGATCGTGTAAGCAGCGTACTCCTCCTTATCGAATTTCGCCATCGGAATGACGCCGTTCGAATCGACTGCGAAGACCGGCATCTCCGCCTTTTCTGCCACGCGCCGGTTGTGTTCCGGGATGATGAAACACGGATAGTCGTCGGTGACGATCAGTGCGGCGTCTTTTGCGAGTGCCGCCACGGTTCGTTTTGGCGAGTCTGCGTTCTGCTGAAGATAGAAAACGTAACGGATGCCGAGCCGTTCAAACTCGACCCGCTTCTCCTCGACGCCCTCGAGGATAAATGTATGCAGCCGGTCGCTCGCCCACGGATAGTTGTATTTCAGGCCTTCATAAACGACGAGCGGTAGCTTTAGCTCGTTCGCTTTTCGGATCGCAAAGATGAGCGCATGGTTATTATCCACGCGTTTGTACATCTGCATCCAATAAAGCACGTAACGGGCGTTCGCGTTCGTTGGCCTGTCATTTAGTTGAATTACCCTTTCGTTGATACGCATTGAACAGTATTATATGAATGAACCACCACAGAAACACGGAGAACCCATAAAGAATGAAAATGAATATTTCCCGAAATACGATACCTTACTCCCAATTCGCCGGCTTTCGGCTATTGGTTTCTTTGCTCTGCGTTCTGTGTGCCTGCGCGGCTAATCTTACCGCCCAGGATTTCAAAATCGTCCGGGATGGAGTCGAGTACGCTGCAGTTACACGCGAGATCAGCGGCCTGAAGGTGAATATTAACCTGCTGCGTTTGGATCTAAAAAAGGTCCGTCTCGATGTCGTGCACGCGAACGACTCAGTGATCGGAACCGAAACTACTTCGTCGATCGCATCGCGAAATCGTGCCATTGCTGCGATAAATGCCGGATTTTTCAGGCTCGATACAAGTGCTTTCGCCGGGGATCCGGCCGGGGTGTTTCAGATCAACGGAAAGCTGCTGAGCGAGGCAAATAACGGGCGGGTACAGTTGCTGATCGAAAACAAGCCGCGCCAGACTGACGTATTCATTGCTCACTTGATCCTAACCGAAAAGATCCGGATGGGTTCCCAAACGATCGACCTGACCGGGATAAATCGTGAACGGACCAAGGAAGATCTGATAATGTACACCCCGGAATTTGGCCAGACGACGCTAACGAATAGCGACGGCGTCGAGCTTCTGGTCAGTAAGTTTCGCATTTTGGGAATTAAGAAGGACCTGGGTGACGCGGTGATCCCGGCTGACGGTTTTGTGCTCTCCGGGACCGGCAAATATCGCGATTGGCTTCTCAAAGAAGCGGGCAAGAACGCCCTCGTGACTTTTGTCAGACACGCCGACGGACTTCCGTCGGGCCTCACAGCCGATCCGATGACCTATCCGAGCGAATGGGACATTGTCGGCGGGGTTCCTCAATTGATCAGTAATGGCCGGATCCAGATCGACTGGGAAGCGGAAAAGACAACCAAATCCTTCGTCGAAACCCGGCATCCGCGAACCGCGGTGGCGATCCTGAACGACGGCAAATTCCTGATGGTCACGGTCGACGGCCGAAGCGAGTCGAGCGGCGGCATCGGGCTGCAGGATCTGGCTGAATATCTGCTGAGCCTCGGGGCGGTCGACGCAATGAACCTCGACGGCGGTGGATCTACAACGATGTATCTCGACGGCAAGGTCGTAAATCACCCTTCGGACAAGGATGGCGAACGAAGAGTCAGCGACGCGATCATCGTCACTCCGCGTGATAAAGCAAAGAATTAGTTGAATTTACGGTCTTGACAACGACGTTAACGAGCTTGTTCGGCCGGCGGAGGCGTCGGTGCAGCGGGCTCGGCAGACGGTCCTAAATAGTGGAGGTACAGGAACCACGCCAGGGTAGCCAAAAGGGCGCCGATGACCGCGGATATTATTGACGATCTTAGGTCGCGCTTTTGAGCCATAAGAGGTTTCGTCGTATCGCTACTGCTCGAACTTAAGCTCGATATCCTCGCCCACAACTTCGACCAATGCACTGCCGCCGTGGACGAGTTTGCCAAACAGGATCTCGTTAGCGAGCCGCTGCTTGATCTTTTCGTGAATGAGCCGCGACATCGGCCTCGCACCGTAGCGGGCGTCGAAGCCGTTCTTGGCGAGCCACTCGCGGGCGGCTTCTGTCAGCTTTACCAAAACACGTTTTTCGGCAAGCTGGCCATTGAGCTCGTTGATGAATTTATCGACGATCAGCTTGATGACGTCGAGGTCGAGCGCCTTGAAAGGCACCCAAGCGTCAAGCCGGTTGCGAAATTCCGGAGTAAATGTACGTTCGATGACGCCTTTGGCATTTCCCTTGGTGTCGGCCGCGTTGCGGAAACCCATTCCGCCGCTCGACAGTTCGCGGGCACCGGCGTTCGTCGTCATTATCAGGATGACGTTTCGAAAATCGGCCTTCTTGCCATTGTTGTCCGTTAAGGTCGCCGAGTCCATCACTTGCAAAAGCAGATTGAAGAGGTTCGGATGCGCTTTTTCGATCTCATCGAGAACGAGCACTGCGTGTGGCGTCCTCATGATCGCCTCGGTCAGTAGGCCGCCCTGATCGAATCCGACATATCCGGGCGGCGCGCCGATCAGCCGCGAGACAGTGTGCGGCTCGGCGTATTCGCTCATATCAAAGCGGATGAATTCGACGCCGAGGATCTCGGCGAGCTGCTTCGAAACCTCAGTTTTTCCGACGCCCGTCGGGCCCGAGAACAGAAACGAACCGACCGGCTTGGTCTGGTGCCCGAGGCCGGCACGCGAGATCTGAATGGCATCGACGATCGCGTCGATCGCTTCGTCCTGGCCAAATATTGCCTTTTTTATATCGTCGCGAAGCGTTTTCAAACGCTCCTTTTCATCGGCGACGACCGTTTTCGGGGGAATTTTCGCCATCCTGGCAATGGTGTTCTCGACCATCTGGACCGAGACTTTCTTTGGACGGCGGCTCTCCGGCAAGAGCTTGACGGATGCCCCAACCTCATCGATCACGTCGATCGCCTTGTCGGGCAGGAAACGGTCGTTGATGTATTTGCCGGCAAGCTCCGAGGCCGTACGGAGCGATTCGTTGCTGTATTTTACGCCGTGGTAGTCCTCGTAGAACTTCTTGAGGCCCTTGAGTATTTGATAGGTTTCTTCGACAGTCGGCTCGTTGATATCGATCCGCTGAAATCGCCGTGCGAGCGCCCGGTCGCGGTCGAATGCGGCCTTGAACTCGGCGTGCGTCGTCGAGCCGATACAACGTAGGTCACCGGCCGCCAATGCCGGCTTAAGGATATTCGACGCGTCCATCGAACCCCCGGAAACAGCTCCGGCGCCGACGATCGTATGGATCTCGTCTATGAACAGGATCGCGTTCTCCTGCTGTTTGAGTTCGTTAATGATCGCCTTGAAACGCTGCTCAAAATCACCGCGGTACCGCGTACCGGCAAGCACGGCGCCCATGTCGAGGGCGAAAACCTTGGCGTCTTTCAATATCTCGGGAACGTCGCCGTCACTGATCTTAAGTGCAAGACCCTCGGCAAGAGCGGTCTTTCCGACGCCGGGTTCGCCGACATAGAGAGGATTATTCTTCTTGCGGCGGCAGAGCACCTGGATCGTGCGTTCTATCTCGGCCTCGCGTCCGACGATCGGGTCGATCTCGCCCGCGGCCGCCTTAGCTACGAGTTCGACGGTAAAGCTCTCAAGCGGCTTCTTACGCGGAGCCGCACTCGGGCCGTCCGGATCCTCCTCGTCGATGCCCTCCGGGATCGGCTCGCCAAAATCTATCTTCGAGATGCCGTGCGAAATGTAATTGAGCACGTCGAGTCGTGTAATGCCCTGCTGCAAAAGGAGATAGACCGCGTACGATTGCTCCGCCTGGTAGAGCGATGCGAGGATGTTGCCGCCGTCCACGGCACCCTGGCCGCTGCCCTCGGCTTGCAGGACGGCATACGAGATCGTCGACTGAAACGTCGAGGTCAGCTCGGGCATCGTCTTGACGCCCTCCGGCATTTTCTCGAGCACGCCGTCGAAATACTCCTGCAGCGCACGGCCGATCTCGTCGATCTGGGCCCCGCAATTGAAAAGGATCTCCCGGGCTGCCGCGTCCTCGAGCAACGCGAACAGCAGATGCTCGAGCGTCACAAACTCGTGTCGGTGCCGAACGGCCTCATCAACCGCGTAGCTAAGTGTTTCTTCTAATTCTCTCGTCAGCATCCTGAGAATATCTTAGCAGGTTTGTAGCGATTGAAAATAGTGGATCAACGGCCGCTACGCGACTCGAACTCCTTGATGACCTATTCGCGAGACATAAGTGTTGAACGGAATCCCGGTTTCCGAATAAACAGCGTGCATTGCACGCTCAACGCTGATGGCGGTTTCATGCGTAATACTGAGCATAAAGACTGACGGCCCAGATCCGGAAATGCCACCGCCGATGGCACCGGCAGCGAGGCTCGCGGCCTTCAGCTCATCAAATTTCGGAATTAGCGAGCTGCGGACAGGCTCGACGATCGTGTCGACCATCGAACGCGCGATCAAGCCGTAGTCGCCTTTAGCAAGGGCGGCGACGAGCGAGCCGAGGTTGCTCCAGTTGCGGACCGCTTCTCTTAAAGGCACGTCCTTCGGCAGCATCGCACGGGCCTCGCTGGTTTTGATCTCGATCTGCGGGTGGATGACCGTCGCATAGAGCGGCGGAAAATCGATCTCGACGATGTCGAGCGGCTCGGTCGATCGAACAAGCGTAAAGCCGCCGTAGATGCACGGCGCGAGATTGTCGGCGTGACGCGAACCCGAGGCGAGCATTTCGCCGGCCATCGCGAGTTCAACTAGTTCAAGCTTGGTGAACCGCTCGCCGATCAAGTGGTTAGCGGCAACGACGGCCCCACAGGCGCTTGCGGCGCTCGAACCGATTCCGCTGCCGGGCTTGATATGTTTTGTGATCTCGACCTCGAAACCGTGATCTAGTTCGGTGGCATTGATCAGTGCCTGTAGTGCGACGCCGGCGACGTTTTGCTCCGCATCGGTCGGCAGGCCAAAACCGTCGTGGTGAACTATCCGGATCGCGCGTTCGCTGATCCTGCGGACCGTCATCTCGTCGAATGGAGTTTCGAGCGCAAATCCGAGGCAATCAAAACCGCAGACTACGTTCGAAACCGTCGCCGGCGCTAAAACCTTGATCTCATCCATATTTTAGGAAACCGGGGCAAACGTTATATGATTTAGAGGCTTTCGAGCCCGTCCGTTTCCTCGCCGATGCACTACTTTAGCACAAACCGAAAATCGCCAGCCACGTCCTTCCGGGACGCGGTTTTGGCTGGCCAACCTGACGACAAAGGCCTGTATTTTCCGTCCGAGATACCGAAACTCGAGCCTGACTTCGTTGAGCGGCTGCACGCGATCGATAACGAGCAGATCGCATTCGACGTCATTCGGCCGTATGTCGCAGGTGAGATACCGGACGATGACCTTTTTGAGATATGCAGTGAGACGGTCAATTTTGATTTTCCGTTGGTTGAGATCACAGATCGGATATCGACACTCGAACTGTTTCACGGGCCGACGCTCGCGTTCAAGGACGTCGGGGCACGGTTCATGAGCCGGTGCCTCCGGCATTTTTCGTCCGACCGATCCGAGAAGACAGTAGTGATAGTCGCAACATCGGGCGACACGGGCGGTGCCGTCGCAGCCGGGTTTCATGGTGTCGAAGGCATCGAGGTCGTGATTCTTTATCCAAAAGGAAAGGTGAGCAAGGTCCAGGAACTGCAGTTGACCACACTGGGCGGAAATGTAACTACTTTGGAATTACGCGGAACTTTTGACGATTGTCAGATGCTTGCCAAGCAGGCATTAGCGGACCCGGACCTGCGGACCAGAGTTCACATGACCTCGGCTAATTCCATCAACGTCGCACGTTGGCTGCCGCAGCAGTTCTATTATTTCTACGCGCTCAAGCAATGGGCGGGCGAATCACCGGTGATCTCTGTTCCGAGCGGTAACTTCGGAAACCTGGCGTCCGGCATCCTCGCGAATATCTCGGGCCTGCCGGTCGCGAAATTCATCGCCGCGTGCAATGCCAATGATGTCGTGCCGAGATTTATGCAAACCGCCGATTACGAGCCGAGGCCCTCGGTGGCTACGCTCTCGAATGCAATGGACGTCGGCGCGCCGAGCAATTTTGTGCGTATCCTCGAGATATTCGATAACAAATTTGTCGATCTGAAGGAGCGGCTCGAGGCGGTCAGCGTGTCCGATGAGACGACCGCGAGCACAATGCGGGAAATATATTCACAATGTAATTACTTGCTCGATCCGCACGGAGCTGTCGGTTATCGGGCACTCGCGGATCATTTGCAGACACATCCGGAGCAACGTGGAATCGTTCTCGAAACGGCACATCCGGTGAAATTCGACTCGGTAAATGAGATAATCGGGACACAGGTCGATATGCCTGCATCTGTGCGAGAGCTTTATTCGCGAGAAAAACGGAGCACGGAGATCGGTATCGATTACGCGGCGGTGCGGGAGATAATTGAGTCCAAGATATGAAGGTACTGAAGTTCGGTGGCTCGTCGGTCGGAAATGCCGAAAACATAGAAAAGGTGGTCTCGGTCGTTCGGCAGCGAGCTGCGGAAGGCGAGATCGCCGTCGTGCTTTCAGCAATGCAAGGTACTACTGACGCCCTGATCGAGGCCGGCCAGGCGGCGGCGATCGGCGACGACGGGTATTTGGAAACTATCTCGGACATCGAGCGATCGCACCTCGATGCAATTGACGAACTTTTCCCCGACGGCCACCATCACGCGATAGCCGAATTTTTTGAAAATACCGTCAAGGAGCTTGAGAACATTTGCGAAGGCGTACGCCTTGTCCGTGAGCTCAGCCCGAGGACGCTCGACCGCATACTCAGTTTTGGCGAGATCGTTTCATCGCGGATCGTATCCGAAAAGCTGGCGGCCGCTGGCATTGAAAACGTCTGGAAAGACAGCCGCGAGGTGATCCGCACGGACGCGAATCACGGATTTGGAGCGGTAGATCCGGCTGCGACAACAAAACTGATCACGGACTATTTCAACCAGTCAAAGGCTAAAGTCCATATATTTCCCGGCTTTATTGCCGCGGACGCGACCGGTTCGACAACGACACTTGGCCGCGGCGGTTCCGATTACACGGCCGCGCTTTTGGCAGCGGCAGTCGATGCCGAGGTGCTCGAGATCTGGACGGATGTCAGCGGAATGATGTCTGCAGACCCGCGTTTCGTTCGTAATGTTCGGCAGATCCCGCGTATCACGTATCGCGAGGCGATGGAGTTGTCCCACTTTGGCGCTAAGGTTATCTATCCGCCGACGATCCAACCGGTGATGGCAAAATCGATCCCGGTGCTGATCAAGAACACGTTTGCTCCCGACGAACCCGGCACGCTCATCCAAACGGTGGCCGATACGGACGGCCAGATGATCCGCGGCATCACGAGCATCGACAAGATCGCGATATTGAGCCTCGAAGGCAGCGGAATGGTCGGAATTCCGGGGTTTTCGAAACGCCTGTTCGATGCCCTCTCGCGGGCACAGATCAATGTCATTCTGATCACGCAGAGCTCGTCTGAGCACTCGATATGCGTCGCCGTCGAAGAGAAACGGGCCGCCGATGCCAAGCTGGCCGTCGATCTCGAATTTGAGTACGAGATCAGCGTCGGCAAGATCGAGCCGCTAGGGGTCGAGACCGGATTCTCGATCCTCGCCCTGGTCGGCGACAACATGAAGCAGCACACCGGCGTGAGCGGCAAGATGTTTATGACGCTTGGGCAAAACGGCATCAACATCCACGCCATCGCCCAGGGGTCGAGCGAACGGAATATCTCCGCCGTAATATCGACCAAGGATGTTCGAAAAGCGGTCAACACCCTTCATGAGGAGTTCTTTTCTGACGGCAAACGGCAGATAAACGTGTTCATCGCCGGCGTCGGCACGGTTGGCACGCGGCTGATCGAACAACTAAGAGCTCAACACGAACACCTGTCCGACGAAATGCTCCTAAACGTCCGTGTCGTCGGCGTCGCGAACAGCCGTCGCGCGCTGCTGGACAGCGAGGGTCTTGACCTGACGACCTATAAGGATGATCTGAAGTCGGCTGGCGAAACCGACATCGAACAATTCACCGATGCGATCATTGACGAAAACCTCCGGAATTCGATCTTCGTTGACGTGACCGCAAGCCCGGCTGTCGTCGCGACCTATCCGAAGCTGCTTTCGAGAAGCATCTCAGTGATCGCTTGCAACAAGATCGCCGCATCGTCCGAGTATGACAAATACGTTCGTCTAAAGGACCTTGCACGGGAATTCGGCACGAACTTCTTCTTTGAGACGAACGTTGGCGCCGGACTGCCAGTGATAAATACGCTCAACGATCTGCTGCGCAGCGGCGACCGTGTGAACCGGATCGAGGCGGTGTTGTCGGGCACGCTCAATTTTGTCTTCAATAACTACGACGGAACACGAAAATTCGCCGGTGTCGTCCGCCAGGCCCAGGACGAAGGTTACACCGAACCCGACCCGCGGCTCGACCTCAGCGGCACGGACGTCGCCAGAAAGATACTGATCCTTGCCCGCGAGGTTGGCCATCGCATCGAAATGGCCGACATCGAAAATGCCGGATTTTTGCCGGAATCGTGCCTAAAGGGCAGCGTTGAAGATTTTTACGTGGAACTCGAGCGGAACGAGCCGCATTTTCGCGGGCTGCTCGATCCCGCCGTCAACCAGGGGCTGAAGCTCAAATACATCGCTTCGTTGGAAGGTGGAAATGCGAAGGTCGGGCTCCAATCGATCGGGCCCGACCACAATTTCGCCAACCTCTCCGGCAAGGATAACGCCGTTCTCTTCTACACCGACCGCTACCCCGAGCAGCCGCTCGTCATCAAAGGAGCCGGAGCCGGAGCCGACGTAACCGCAGCAGGTGTTTTTGCAGATATCATCCGAGCTGCTCGGTAAATGGCTGAAGTGGAACTTTGTTAGCCTATCTCGACGAGATTTTCATGTTCGAGGAAAGCAAGAGCTTCCCTCAGGTGTTCGTTTAGAATCTCCTGAAGTCGCGGATTCGACGTGTTTCCGCATGTTAGCCAAATGACCTTTGGCGGAGGCCCGAACCGATCCAGAAGATCCACAAAATCGCGGTCTTTTGTTAGGACCACCGCATTTTCTTCACGAGCGGCCCGAAATATCTCGTAATCCTCCGCATCTCGCAAACCGAGCGTTCGCACCGCGTGGGCTTCAACATCGAAAGTGCTGGTTATCCATTCCGCAATAGACGGTGAGAGCTGCGCGTCGATCCAGATCTTCATGCGGCTAACGGGAGAATTGGATGGTCGAGTTTCTTAGCGGCGAATGAAAGTGCTGCAGCCAGATCTTCCTTCTCAAGGTCTGGCATTTCGTTAAGAATTTCTTCGGCGGACAGGCCCGAAGCAAAAAGGTCGAGTATGTCTATCACCCGAATTCGCATACCGCGAATGCATGGCCGGCCGCCGCATTGGTTTGGATTGAAAGTGATTCGATCGAGTAACGCTGACATATCGACATTATTGCACAGAAATCGGACATTTGAAGCAAAAACCGATCTCTGTGCAACTGCATGATTAGTTCAGATCAAATAGCAAAAACTCGGTATTGTCGGTATGTGCCGTTAGCTTGAGGTGTGATTCCTCGCTGATCGCTGCACCGTCACCTGCGTCGACGGTGTAACCATTAACGTCTAGGGCTCCACTGATCAACTGGATCCACGCATGCCGGCCTTCGGCTATATCGTAGGTTACGCTCTGCCCTTCGCCCAGGACCGATGCGTAAAGCTTGACGTCCTGATTGATGTGAACCGAGCCGTCCGTCCCGCCGCGTGACGCGACGAGTTTGAGTTTGCCCTGCTTTTCTTCGGGCGGAAAGAATTTCTGCTCGTAGCTTGGTTCAAGCCTGTTCTTTTCCGGCAGTATCCAAATCTGCAGCAAGTGTGTTCGCTCGGTCGGCGACGAAAATTCGCTATGCAGCACGCCGGTTCCTGCAGTCATGCGCTGGACCTCGTTCGGCCGGACCGTCTCGCCGTTTCCCATCGAATCGCGGTGCGAGAGCTCGCCGTCGATCACGTAAGTAATGATCTCCATATCGCGATGGCCGTGCTTAGGAAAGCCCTGATCGGCCTCGATAAAGTCCTCATTTATTACGCGAAGGTCGCGAAAACCCATGAACCGCGGATCGTAATAGTCCGCAAATGAAAATGAAAAATGCGTGTCGAGCCACCCGTGATTTGCGTGGCCACGTTCTTTCGATCGTCTGATCTTGATCATTGTAAATCTCCTTGTTCCGCTTTGCGTCGCTCCGACCTGGCAGGACTTCTCCCGCAAAGTCGCTAAGCCGCAAAGCCAATATAAGAAGTGTATCGATTTACCGGCGAGTTGTAATCATCAATTGCGGTGGGAGTTTTCTAGTCATTTTGGGTGAGAAGAGGGTTGTAACCGCAGATGTACACAGACAAACACAGATAAGAATATGCTAGCTTTATCCGTGTCCATGTGTGGTTAGATTTCTTCGTTCTATTTCTTGCGCACGACCATTAGCCCGTCCCGTATCGGCAATAGGACATTTGCAACTCGTTCGTCCGCAAGAACCATTCTGTTGAAGTCGTGTAGTGCCTGCGTGTTCTCGTCCTTTTCGGCCTCGATCACCTTGCCGCTCCAGAGGACATTGTCGGCGATGATGAAGCCGCCGGGCCGGACACGGTCGAAGACGAGGTTGTAGTAGTTGGAGTAATTGGGTTTGTCGGCGTCGATGAAGACGAGATCGAAGGATTCCGGAAGCGTTGGAATGATCTCGGCGGCGATGCCCAGTTGAAATTCGATCTTGTCACGATACTCGGTTTTTGACACAAATTCGCGAGCGACACGATTCGTGTCCTCCTGTATGTCCAAAGTAATCACCTTGCCGCCAGACGCTAGGCCTTCGGCAAAACACAACGCCGAATAGCCGAGGTAGGTTCCGATCTCGAGCACCACCCTGGGGCGGATCATATGCGATAGCATTGACAGGACGCGGCCCTGGAAAAAGCCTGAAAGCATGCTCGAATCTTCGTAATGTGCGTAGCAGTGTGCCCGCAGCTCCTGAAGCACCAAGCTTTCGCCCGATGTAAAGTCCTCAGCGTATTTGATAACTTCGCCTTTCATAGGTTTACTCTCACCAATCCCCGTTTTATCGCGACACCGGCGGCCGACGTTCGATCGGAAACGCCGATCTTGCCGAAAATATTTTGAACGTGCGTCTTTACGGTATTTTCCGAGATATCCAGGGCGAACGCGATCTCCTTGTTGGACATACCGCCGACGATCATCCGCAGTACGTTGGTTTCCGTGGCGGTCAACTCCTCGCTGCCGACGTGCTCGCTCAGGATCTCAGCGATGTCCGCCGGAATGTATTTGCGGCCCGCGTTCACCGTTCTGATCGCTTTCTTGAGGTCGTCCGGATCTACATCCTTACAAATATATCCAAGTGCGCCCTTTTTGAGTGCCCGGCTGATTTCCGAATCTCCCGCGTGCTCCGCCAAAACTATGAGACGTGCGCCGGGTGTAGTCACAAAGTAATTATCCAGGTCGTCGATCGTGCAGGAATCCGGAAAATGCAGGCCAAGTATTGTCACGTCCGGATGCAAATCGCCAAAGAGGCGGAATCCGTCCACGGAGTTGTCGGCCTCGCCGATCAGCGTTATGTCATCGGTTTCCCCGAGAACCGACCTTACGCCGATGCGGGTCAGTGGCTGATTCTCGATCAAAAGGACCTTAATGGTGGACGACATCTCTTTGAACTATGTCTCGACGCGGCGACGCAAAACGCCGCCCAGCAGCGACAATGGTGCGAAAAGGAAAATTGCGGCGATCTGTGTGTAATGCTCGCCGGCGGACATTAAAAACGATACTGTGGCAAAGCCCGCCATTATCAGCGAAAGTACAATATTTGCGTTCAACGTCCGTGTCGCCGCGATCATCTTCCCGACAAATCCGCCGACGAATGCAAAAACCGCTCCGCCGACGATCACCAACCCCTTTGTCGTCAAACCGACATCGGCATGTGGGTCGATGCCACTCAATCGGAACAGCACTACCGCTCCGATGGCGAAGATGGAATATCCGATGATCACACCGAGGATGTTTCTGACAGTCTTCATAACCGGGAACCCAGGCCCCAAGCCTCTAACGCCGATCCTTCCGGGGTGACGATGTTCAATATCTTCCACCTTGAAGGCCCATAATGTCTGCCAGCGTCCTAACGGACGCTTGCAGGCGAGGGCGCCTGCGTTCCCAGCGACGCCGCAAACTCGACGAGCGGTTTGATCAGGTCGGTGTCGTAGTTTGACTTGACGTGCTGCATCACGGCGGTGATGCGCTCGAGGCCCATACCGGTGTCGACCGACGGAGCCGGCAGCGGCATCAGCCGGAACGTGCCGTCCGGTTCCTGGGTACGGTTGTACTGCATAAAGACGAGGTTCCAGATCTCCATCGTCGTATCACCCTCGCCGTTGACCCATTTCGGATGATTCTTTTCGGGGTTGTCAGGCTCGTCGCCCATATAATAGTGGATCTCCGAGCACGGCCCGCAAGGCCCGGTGTCGCCCATCTGCCAGAAATTGTCCTTGCGGCCGTAGCCGAGGATTCGTTCGGGTTTGGCACCGATCGCCTGCCACAATTCGCGGGCCTCGTCATCAGGCCCGACTTCGTCATCGCCCTCGAAGACCGAGAACCACAGACGCGATTCCTCGAGTTTCAGCTCGTTGACCAGGAAATCCCAGGCGTACTCGATCGCCTCTTTCTTAAAGTAATCGCCGAATGAGAAATTGCCGAGCATCTCGAAAAACGTGTGATGCCGCGCCGTTTTGCCGACCTCGTCAAGGTCGTTATGCTTGCCGCCGGCACGGATGCATTTTTGCGACGAGACGGCGCGCTTGTAGTCGCGTTTTTCGTTGCCGAGGAACACATCCTTGAATTGGTTCATTCCCGCATTCGTAAACAGCAGTGTCGGGTCGTTCGCCGGCAGCAGCGGCGATGAATGTACTATCTTGTGTCCGTTTCGCTCGAAGTATTCGAGAAACCTTGTCCTGATCTCATTTCCGGTCATAAGGAAACTTTAGCATAAAGCATTTGCGACACGCACAGACAAAAAACGCCGGACGTATCGCTACGTCCGGCCAGCCTTTCAGGAAAGAAGGTCAGGGCCAAAAACTATTTGGTCTCGCGAAATTTCATTGCGACCGAGTTCATACAGTATCGGAGTCCGGTCGGCTTGGGGCCGTCGTCGAAAACGTGGCCGAGATGCGAGTGGCAGCGGGCACATTCGATCTCAGTTCGTACCTCACCGAGGCTGTTGTCCTCTTTCTCGATAACGTTCTTTTTGAAGATCGGCTGGAAGAAACTCGGCCAGCCGGTGCCGGATTCGAATTTGGCCTCGGAGCTGAAGATCGCCAGGCCGCAGGCCGCACAGTAATAAGTGCCGTGCTTGTGATTGGTCGTGAGCTTGCCCGAGTACGGCCGTTCGGTGCCCTGCTCGCGAAGCACGTTGTAGGCGTCCGCGGGCAATTCTTTTTTCCATTCGGCGTCTGTTTTGACGATCTCCGTGCCGTCAAATTCACCGTCGGTAAGCGTCGGGCCGGACGGCATTTGTTTTGTCTGGCTGGCTCGCGACGGCGTTTCGGCCGGAACTGCAGTGATGTTCGACGCCGACGACGTGTACGCTCCGCAGCCTAATATGTATGAGATTGAAACGGCGATGCCGATGACGGCCGCTGCCGAAATGAAAGTTCGTTTATTCATGGTATTTCCGTTATGATGCATTCGCAGCGAGAGCGGATGCTTGGGCCGAAGGAGCTTAAGGAGTGGGAGGATTTCGAAGTTATTAAAACCAGCTTTCCATTTCGTCGGATGGTCGAAGGACTTTCCCTATTCTGCTGGCCGGCATACCCCTCCAGACATGCCATGGCAGCCGAACCCTTGGTATTGTTGCCTTCGACCATCCGGCGAAACCTGTTCAGAAACCCTTAGTTGGGCAAAAGCACCGAATCGATAACGTGGATGACGCCGTTTGATTGCTTAACGTCAGCGATCGTTACCCGAGCCTTGCCGCCCTTTTCGTCGGTGAGGATGACGTTCTTGCCGTCGAGCGAAGCCGTCAGCTTTCCACCCGAAACGGTCGTGAACTCAGCCTTTCCGTTGCCTTTCTTGATAGCCGCGACCACGTCTTTCGCACTGAAATTGCCCGCGATGACGTGATAGGTCAGGATCTTGGTGAGCGTAGCCTTGTTTTCCGGCTTAAGAAGCGTATCAACGGTGCCCGCGGGCAGCTTGTCAAATGCCTCGTTTGTCGGAGCGAATACGGTGAACGGTCCCGCACTCATCAGAGTATCGACCAGGCCGGCAGCCTTGACGGCGGCGACGAGCGTGGTGTGATCTTTCGAGTTGATCGCGTTTTCGACGATGTTCTTGGTTGCGTACATCTCAGCTCCCCCGACCATCGGGTTCTTCTGAGCCGATGCGACGGTTGCGCCGAGTCCTATCGTGAGTGCCAATGCAAAAAGTCCTACTAATGATTTCATAAATTTGTCTCCCCTTGTTTTGTTTATTCTTCCGAAAAGGTTTTCTTACCCTTTGGTGGTGTTTTCGCGATAGGTCTTAGATCGGATTCAAAATTTTTTTGCAGTCTGAGAATTGAGCGCAAAAAAAGGCCGGGCTCGTTGAACCCGGCCGCGATGATCTCGGTCCTAGTTGGAAGAACCGTTTTCAGAGCCGTCGTTCGGCGGTTTGCCGTTCTTCATTTGCTCCTTGAACAGATTGAGCAGCAGCAACTGTCCGATTCCGCCGCCTTCGCCATTACCGCCGCCCGAGGCGAGGATGTCCGGCGTGATGCGTACGCCTCTTTCGCCGATGACCTTAAGCGTTTCGATCATCGCGATGTTGGCACCGCCGAGGGCCTTGACCTGCTCGTTGTAGGCGACGCCCTGGGCTTCGCCCATTAGCCGCGTCTTTTCAGCCTCGGCCTTACCAGTCTCGCTGATGTAATAGGCTTCGCCCTCGGCCTCTTTCTTACGCTGCTCCGAGCGTTTGCCGGCGATGTCGACGCCGACCGTCGCTTCCATCAGGCTCCGCTGATTGTCGGCCTGCGAGCTGGTCTTTTCGAGCTCGATACGTTTGACCTCGGCCTCTCGCTGAGCGTTGAACATATTCTGCTTCTGCTCGGCCAGGATCTTCTCGGTCTGCGTTTTCATCAGCTCTTCGGGCAGGTGAATGTGGCAGATAAGCACGTTCACGACGTCGACGTGGTATTTGAGAAGGTGCATCCGGACGCGGGCCTCGGCACGTTCTTGCTCCTCGTGGCGGTTTTGCAGGTAAGCCATCGCCGAGCTCTCCGACGCCTGGTTGCGAAAGATAGAATCGATCAGCGGATGCATCACATTCTGGATCAGCCGTGTCACGTCGCCGATCTTTGCGACCATGAACGGAGCGTCCTCGGGCTTTACTCGAAACACCACGCGGACCTCAAGCTGCATCGTAAAGCCGTCCTTCGAGATCACCTCGAACGGATCGAAAGTATTGGCGACCTCACCGGCCGTCCACTCGACGGTTTGGTTGGTGGTCGGGATGATGATCGGCGAGACGGCCAGCGTATTTACATAATAGCGGCCCGGACCGACGACCGATTCCTGGATACCGCGAAATCCCTCAGGGACGACGTATGCCTCATGGGCACCACTGTCGAGACGTTTGTCTGCCGGATCACCGGACATGAGTTCTGCCTTGATCTCGTCGAGCGAAGCCTTGTCGCCGTCGACACGGTCGAGCTTTTCGGCGGCGAGCTTCATCTGCTGGGCCTCTTCCAACTCGAGGCGCTCGCGGATCTTCTGGGCCATCGCCCTGCGGATCTCTTCGGACGGGTCTTTGCCGACGTTCGAAACGATCACGGCGACCTCACCCGGCTTTACCTCCTTAGCCGATTCCGGAATTATCTTGAACAGCAGCGGGTTGATGTAATACGTACCCGGCAGCAGGATATCCTTCTGCGGGCCGCGCTGTCCGCCGGCGGCGATGAAGGCGTTCGAATCCTGAAAATTGTCGTGTCCGGTAACCGGCGTAGCGACATAATCGCGCGGGTCGAGCGGCGCACCGTCGAGTGCTTCCACAAGCCCGATCTGATTTTCACTGATGACGGTCGCCTCGAAAAGGCGGATGTGAAACAGACCCGCCTGGCCGCTGCCATCATCTGCCGAGAGCGATCCCGTATGGATTCGATATGTGCCCGGTGTCAATATCTCGACCTGCGGCCCTTTTTGGCCGCCGTTGTAGATGAATGCCTCGGCGTCCTGAAAGTTCTTGTGGTTTTGGATCGCGTGGCCGTGGAGCCTGCCCGGATCCAGCGGAGCGCCATCGGCAGCCGTGACGATACCGACATTTCCCGGCGGGACGACGGTCGACGGTGCGATCGAAACGCGGAACAGGTACGGATGGATCGCCCATTTGCCGGGCGGCAGCGTGCGAAGCTGAATGCCCTTGACGCCGCCCTGTTTTATGAACGCGATCGGGTCCTGGAAATTGTTATGCGCGTTCTGTGCCCGGTCGGGGGCGAAAATGCTGCCCATCGGCATCGGTTCGCCGTCGATCGCCTCGATGATGCCGAGTTCGTCGGCACCGATCTCGACAAGCGGCACCTTTTGCACGACCCGTTCGACCGGATACATCACAAAATGCAGTCCGGGTTTCAGGATTTCGGCCTGCAGGCCAACCTCTCCGTCAGTTGCGACGACGCGGCCCTGCGGCATCCGGCGTCCGAAATATCGACGCTCCTTGATACCGACCTCTTTGGCACCGATGTTCACCAAAAACCGGGTGACAATGTACCAAACTACAACGAGGCCGATGAGAATAACTACGCCAAGTAGGATAAGCGGAAGATTGTTTTCCATATTCGTGTGCTTTGCGGCGACGCGGCGGACCAACAGCCGACGTCACCTGTTTTCAACGTCAGAATCCGAGCGAAGTTTGGCGACCTCCTGTTTTAGCCAAAACATCCCACCGGAAGCCCTCTCCTCATTGGAAAGGAGCGCAATGTGGCTGTCCAGCAACGCAGCCAGGTCGTTGTTCGAGAGGCCGGGAATTCCGGACTCGTGAAACTTCTTGATCAATTCGTTCGCCGCCTTTTCCAGATCGCCGTTGAGCCCGCTTTCGGCTGCCACCTTTAACAGCTCGGCCGCACTTGCGGCGTCCGTGTTCTCTCGCCACGCGGACAATGCCGCGTCAACTTCGGCCCTGGCCGCAGCACGCGCACGGTATTCGCGTCGGGCGATAGCTCGTGCTTCTTTCTCCTCGGTTTCGTGGCGAAGTTCCTCGTCGCTGGGCGCAAACAGCGGCCGAGCGTTGGGCGGCGGTTCAAGGGTCGGTCGAATTGGTTCGGGAATTTCAGCGTCGTGCCGTTTCGTGACTCGAAACAGCAACACGGCAGCCGCCAGAACGGCAAAAACTGCAAAAATCAGGAGCATCTGTTCGCAACACCGCGACCGCATTCAGCGGCGAAAAAGTTAACCGGTATTACCTCGATATAAATATTATACGACAGAATCTAGACCAGGTTCCTGATTTCGGCAAGCTCTGTAGGACGAAAGGAGTGATACGAAAACGTTAAATCTCGCCGTCGTCCTCGAAGTTTCGGCCCGCGAGGCCGGACATTTTCTCGCGGATCAGATCGTAGCCAAAGCCCTGCCGCAGCAGATGGTCGTAGAACTTTTTAGTGTCTTCGCGGGTCTCGGGCTTGCCCTTTAGGCGAAGGCGTTTGGCAATTGCCTGGTCGATCAGTTCGTCCTCGGGCAGTTTTTCAAATGCCGCGGCGATCGCCGTCGCGACCGTTTCTTTGTCGAGTTTCTTCTGCGACATCGACTGCTGCAGGCGTCGTTTTCCCTGCGGTTTTTGCCGAAGTTTTGAAACGGCGAGGTCGCGGGCGAACTGTTCGTCGTCGAGGTACTTATATTCCTTCAGTTTCTCGATCACGGCGTCGACGATCGTCTCGTCGGTCCAGAGCTTTTCCAGCAACCGCTCGCGAAGCTCGCCGATCGAACGCGGTTTGGCGGCAAGCAGCTTGACCGCGCGATTCATCGTCCGTTCACGCGAGCGGACCGGATCTTTCACGACGCGGTCAGCATCATCAGGCTTTTTCTTTCGCGTTCGCCACATCCCGCGTTGATTCTACATTCATCCGCCTGCCGGAGCGAAGCCCGAGCGACAATGTATAATTCAGCTACCGATGGACGGAATTCTAATAATCGATAAGCCCGCGGGCATCACTTCGCACGACGTTGTTTCACGCGTTCGGCGCATTTTGAAGACAAAGCGTGTCGGGCACACGGGTACGCTCGACCCGTTCGCGACGGGCGTGATGGTGATCCTGGTCGGCCAGGCGACCCGGCTCGCACAGTTCTTAGACAAAGACGTAAAGGAATATGAAGCGACGGTGAAATTCGGCTTTGAGACCGACACCGGCGACCGAACCGGCGAAAGGCGAGACGCGGAGACACCGGGACGCAGTGATACGGTATCGACTCAAGAGGTCGAGGATGCTCTCGCTGGCTTTCGCGGTGAGATCGAGCAAATGCCGCCGATGTACTCGGCAAAAAAGATCGACGGCAAAAAGCTTTACGAGCACGCACGAAAAGGCGAAACGATCGAGCGAAAGCCGGTAAACGTGACGATCCACAATTTAGAGCCGCTTGAATTTCCGGACCCTGAGTCACCGTCCGACGCAGTTTGCATCCGTGTCGCCTGTTCCGCCGGAACCTATATTCGAACTCTCGCCGAGGACATCGGCCGCAAACTCGGCGTGGGAGCACATCTGACGGTATTGCGGCGGACACGGGCAGGCAAATTTGCCATCGGGCAAAGTCTGACGCTCGAGCAACTCCAGGCGATGTCCGACCCCGCATCGGCGATGATTCCGATGAACGAGGCGATCGAGCATCTTCCTCAATTTACAATTGCAGCGGATCGCGTCGATAAGACCCGCAATGGCCTATCGACACGCGTTTTCGATACAGGTTTCCAAAACGGCGAAATGCTCCGGATGCTTACCGAATCGGGCGGGTTGATCGCGATCGGCCGTTTCGACGCGGACGAAAATGTCGTTCAGCCGAAAGTCGTTTTGGTATAGAATGTTACAAACTCACTGCAGTATCTGTTATTGAACTATGAAGAAACGAAATCTGGCTTTGGCGGTCGGCGGTGCGGTCGGTGCGGCGGTGGCTGTCAAGTTGCTGACACGTCCTGACACGGTCGATTTTGAGAAGGTCGCGGATAGGGTCGCCCACTCGGACCACTCGCACTTTGTCAATGTCGATGGCGCGCGGGTGCATTATCAGGAATTTGGCCACGCATCTGACCCGCCAATGATACTAGTACACGGGTACACCGCTTCGGTGTATGTCTGGAAGACGGTGGCACCGATGCTTGCCGAAGAAGGCTTTCGTGTAATAGCGATCGATCTGCTCGGTTTCGGCTTTTCCGATAAGCCGCGGGCGTTTGATTACACGATCCAGTCTCAGGCGCGGATGATCTCGCGTTTTATGAGCCGGATGGGGATCGGCAGGGCAGTGATCGTTGGCAGTTCGTACGGAGGCGCGGTCTCACTGAGCCTGACACTTGATTATCCCGAGATCGTCGAAAAGCTCGTACTTGTCGACGCTGTCTGCAACGACGAACCGAAGAATCACCCGATACTTCGTCTTGCGTCCGTTCCCGGGATCGGCGAATCGCTGACCCCTTTCCTTATCGATTCCAAGATGTTTTTGAAAATGCGTATGCAGGGAACGCTGGCTAAAGCGAACCATGAGCTGATCACCGACGAGCGGATCGAATCTGTCCGCCGTCCGCTTTCGGCTGCAGATGGCCATCATGCGGTACTCGCCACCTCGCGTAACTGGCATGCCGACCGGCTCGAACAGGACGCCCACCAAATCGACCAGCAGACGCTGATCATCTGGGGTGATCAGGACACCGTGATCCCGATCAAGAACGGCTACAAGCTCCACGAAGACATTCTCCACTCGCGCTTCGTCGTCCTAAAAGACTGCGGCCACGTCCCGCAGGAAGAAAAAAGCGAGCTGTTCACTGAGCTGGTGAGCGAGTTTTGTCACGATAAGAAAGGGCGGATCGAGTCACGCATCGGCGAGGAAATGAGAATTGTATCTGCCGAGAAATAAGACATGGCTAGTAAAATAAAAACTCAGGAAGGCGATGCGGTCGAATTCATTCAACAGATCAATTCAATTCTAGAATCGTTAGCCGACGATCTATATGTTGGCGAGGTTGTCTTTGTAAAAATCAAAAACTGGTTCAGTCAAAAATGGTTGAATTACTCCGGGAAATCGATCGTTCATTCACCTTGGATCGGCCGTCTGGATTCGGGTCGGGAAGAAGCATTAGAAAGCGTTTGGCTGAAAGATATTACGATTCCACCTTTTCATCCAAATCGAGTGATTTCATCCAGATACGTCCGGGTCAAAAAGACGGGAAATAAGAAAATTGAAAGAAGGGCCAACGGTTATAGGCGTAGTACCGAAACCGGAAGTCATCTGGTCAAAGATTACACAAAGGATGGCCTCTTACTTTGGTACTCCTCCAATACGATCGTTAACCAAAAAGGCAGCCTAATGATCTACATCTCGCAAAACGATCAGGTAAAGACCTGGTACGCTCAATTTGAGAATATTGGCCGATGGAGAATCACCAAGACGAAAGGCATTAGCTTAGATGAACTTCAATTGCTCGCCAACGACCGTCGATCTGTTGTAGCCTAGGTGCAATGTTAGTGTCGTCAGCAAGTAACATTATTCTTTACGGAAGGGGCGTCTTCACGACGATTGCGATTCGCGATAGTCGACCACTTTTTTGGGAGAAACACTGGCGACGCCTAGCTAACAATGCCAAGACCGTCGCAATCGAACTAGCCGCATTTGATGAGGAATACGTATTTGATCAACTCAATCGATCGTTTGAAAACGACCGCATCGTTAATGGCCGGGCTCGAATCACTTTAGTCGACGAGTCGCCGAGTGCAATCTGGCCGAGCGAAGCAAGTGCCAAGACGAACCTACTAATCATGACCGGCGATCTGCGACCGGTGCCGGAGAATTTCAGGGTCACCTTTTCGCCATATCCGGTCAATTCGCGTTCACCGCTCGCTGGTGTTAAATCGTGCAATTATCTCGAACAGATCTTTGCCTTGGACGAGGCGAACGGCCGCGGTTTTCACGAGGCCATTCGCGTAAATGAGAACGGCAAGGTCACGAGCGGTTGTATGGCGAATGTCTTTTGGCTAAAGGACGATGTGCTTTTCACGCCGAGCCTCGCGACCGGCTGCCTCGCGGGAACGACGCGGGAGTTTGTACTCGAAAATCTGGAATGCCGAGAGGTCGAAGCAGGAATTGAAGATTTAGATTCCGCCGATGCGATCTATCTAACCTCGGCAGGCATTGGCGTGATTTCCGTTGGAGATTGCAATGGCCGAAAACTCGCGAACACGCCTCATTCAATAACTCAACTAATTACTAATCAGTAATTAATAATTATTAATTACTGGAGATGGACAGAAGAGTCGATCCTCTCTGACCTAGTCAATATTTGCTAGTTTTCGAAAGGGCGCTAAAAAACACGAACGCCCACAAAATCTGACTTTGTGAACTTTCGTGTATTTCGTAACTAAACTGGTTTTTAGGCTGCTGTTTCGAAAAGAGCGAGGATCTGTTTGCCCTCGTGCGAACGCGGGTCGATCGTGCGGAGGTGTTTTTGCCCCTGCATTTCCCAGATCGCCGTGACGACGCCCTCTTTCTCAACTGCCTGATAAGAAACGTCTTCCGGTTCGGCCGCCGCTGTCGTTTCTTCTACGGCCTCAGCCGCCTTTACTGCTTCTTCTGACATCTAAATTGTAAGTCTCCTTAAAACGCACTTTCTCTAGAAAGTATTAATAGAAAAGGAATTCTGACACATCAGAGGCAATTTTGTCGAGTCTTGCTTCCCGTCTTACTTTGCGACTTTGCGGCTTTGCGGGCAAATCATCTCCCGCAAAGTTGCAAAGCGGCAAAGAAGAACGCAACCCCGTCGGTCTATTTCGATCTATGCAGATCCAGCTCATAAAACCAAAAATCGTTATTCGGCTGGTCGATCTTGAGCTGGTCGGTTTTGGCGTTCTTGTCGATCGTGAACGTCACAAAGCCGCGCGGGAAGTTGTAGTGGACGCTCGGCCGCCAGTGGATCTGGAACGTGTCGTAGTGCCAGTGCTCAAGGTCGGCGACGAAGTTCGGTGCCGGCCCGAGACGCATTACGAGCTTGCCGTTTTCCTCCGCCACGGTGACATCGCCGTACATCTGGCTGGAGTAAGTTCCGGCATACGAGGCAAGTGCGAGCGTCGGTTTGGTGTTCGGCACACGCTCGGCATCCTCTTTCGCGCGTTCCTCGGCGTCATCTTTGTCGCCCGCCGCTTTCCGGGCAAGGGCGTCGGCGTTGTAATCGTGCTTTGGCGCGCCGGTCATCACGTCCAGGATCTTGTTCATCATGATCGCGAACTCGGGCGATTCGCTGTTGGTGAGGACGACGAAGCCCGTGTTGTCCTCGGGAATGAGTACGGTGTATGACAGCATTCCGTCCAGGCCGCCGCTATGATTCACGATCTTGCGGCCCTGGTAGTCGAACAGGAACCAGCCCATTCCGTATGAATTAAAATGCTTGGTCGGACTGTTCTTCATCGTGGCGTCGCTGACCGGGATCATGATGTTCGGCTGCCACATCTGCCAGCTCTGGGCCTCGCTGAAGATCTTTTTGCCCTCAAATGTTCCGCGGCCGAGCTGCAGCCGGATCCATTTCGAAAGGTCCGCGACGGACGAGTTGAGCCGTACCGCGCCGATCGCGTCATCCAGATAACCGACTGGAAGGGATCGCAGCTTCCCGCCGGATTCGTTGTGCGGCAGGGCGTAATTGTCCTTGAGGTCGCGGACGCTGGTCGTTGTGCGGTTCATCCCGAGCGGGGTCAGTATCCGCGTCTGGACAAATTCTGCCCACTTCATCCCCGAGGCCTTTTCGACGATGCGGCCGGCGGCGATGAACATTAGATTCTGATATCCGAATCGCGTCCGAAAGCTCGAAACGGGCTTCAGATACCGCACCCGCCGCAAAATTTCGTCGGTAGGATACGTCGTGTCGTACCAGAGCAGGTCGCCGCTGAATGTGTCGAGTCCGCTGCGGTGCGAAACGAGATCGCGGATCGTAAGTTCGCTCGTCACCCACGGGTCGTACATCTGAAAATCGGGCAAGTATTTCGAGACCTTGTCGTTCCAGGCGATCTTTTTTTCGTCAACGAGTATCGCTAGGCTCGCCGTCGTAAACGCTTTCGTGTTCGACGCGATGGCAAAGACCGTGTTTTCGTCGACCTTGTCGTCCTTGCCCAACTCGCGAAAGCCATAGCCCTTCCCAAAGACCATTTTGTCGTCCTTAACGATCGCGATCGCCATTCCGGCACCCGAACCTTTCCAGGTCGTCATTACGGTGTTGGCGTAGTCGTCGATCTCCCGGAGCTTTTCGTCGAGCGTCTGCGTGTAGACGAAGAGGTGGAAGACGAACAGAAGGGCGAAGATACTAAATGCTCTTTTCATATTGGTATGTTACGGTCTGCGTTTGAAAATGTTTGAGTTCAATAAACCTTAACGTACGGGTTTGGTTTCAACTTCCCGACCTTTGCCGGATCCTCTTATTTTCAGGTTGGTGAATGGCCACCTCTAGAAATGCATTTTGACAGATTTTTGATTTGCTGCGAACCCGGCGTCGATGTAGGTCAGGACAAATTGATCCCGTTCGCCACCTCCGACTCGCGGCGACATCCGGGACAATGGACTCTTTTTTCTTTCCAAATTTCGTGAAGTCCGTTATCCTTTGCGAACCATGACACCAATCGCTCTGACTCTCATTTTGCTCGTAGTGGCGATCATTTTGTTCGCCACCGAGAAGCTTCCGGTCGATATCATCGGCATTTTGCTGGTGATGGGGCTGGTGCTGACGCGAGTGCTGAACGTTCAGGACGCGGTTGCGGGATTTGGGAATGACATAATTATCACGATCGGCGGCCTTTTTATCCTTGTCGGAGGTCTCATCAAGACGGGAATGGTCGATGTGATCGGGCGGCGGATGCATCGGATCGCGGGCGACAGCGAGTTTGTATTAACGGCCCTGATAATGACCGCGGCGGCGGCAGGCGCCTGCGTTTTGAAGAATACGACGACCACGGCTATGTTCCTCCCGGTCGTCATCGGCCTCGCAGCCAAGGCAAAGATCCCGCCGTCTAAGTTATTGATGCCGCTCGCGTTCGGGGCGATCCTCGGCGGCAGTTGTACCTTGATCGGAACCTCGACGAACCTAGCGGTCAGCGGTGCGATAGTGCGTTACGGACAGCAGCCGTTCACCATGTTCGAACTTGCTCCGGTCGGGGTCATTACCTTCGCCGTTGGAATGGTGTACATGCTCCTTTTCGGAAGGCGAATGCTGCCGTCGCGGGGCGGCGAGGAATCGCTTACCGAACAGTACCAGATCCGGGATTTTATCTCCGAGGTGATCGTTCTGCCGGACTCGCCGCTTGTAGGCAAAACCCTTGGTGAATCGAACATCAACACGGACCTCGACCTCAACATTTTGGGCATCGTCCGCGATGGCGTGAGGATCTCAGCGCCGAGTCCGACGGAGCGGATCCAGCGCCGTGATTCGTTGATAGTAGAAGGAAAGAGCTCGGATATTCTTCGGGTCAAGGAGGAGGTCGGTCTCGAGATCAAGCCCGATTTTATGCTGAACGACGTCGTCCTGGAGGGCGGCAATGTCGAGCTTTTTGAGCTGATGGTGATGCGCGAATCACGGCTGGTCGGACAAACGCTCAAGGAGCTGCGGTTTCGGCAGGTTTACGACCTCACTGTGCTTGCCGTTAATCGCCACGGAGCGACGCTCGTCAACAAACTGAGCGACGTTCGGTTCATCTTTGGCGATGTGCTGCTCGTTCAGGGAAACCGAACGAGGATCGAGGAAATGGTCGCCGACCGCGAATTGATGATGATGGGCGATATGTCGTCGGCCAACATCCGTGTCGATAAGCGTAAATGGGCTGCATTGGCGTTCGGCGTGTTCATCGTTTTATCGCTTTCCAAGACCGTGACCGGATATGAGATACCGCTGGCTATATCGGTCCTGGTGGGCGTGATGATACTGCTCGCGACACGGACGGTTCGGTATCGCGAGATGTACTCGCTGATCGATTTTCGCCTGCTGGTCCTGATCGCATGCATGATGAGCTTTGGCGTCGCGATGGAGAACACCGGTGCGGACAAGTTTCTTGCCGGATTGATCACCGATAATTTTGCTCAATTTGGCAGCGAAGCGGTTCTTGCGGGTTTCTTTGTACTGACTGTGGCGTTGACCCAACCTATGTCCAATCAGGCCGCAGCCCTCGTCGTATTGCCCGTCGCCGTCAAGGCTGCTGCAACCTTGGGCCTCAACCCACGTACGTTTATCGTCGCCGTCACCTATGCTGCGTCATTCTCGTTCATCACGCCGCTCGAGCCTGCATGCGTCCTCGTTTACACGCCGGGCAGGTACAAATTCATGGACTTTGTTAAGGTCGGCACGATCTTGACGATCATCGTGTTTGCGGTCTCGATACTACTAGTGCCGATATTCTGGCCGATGTGATCCGGCACGGTCCGATTTTGACAGAAGCCCGGGTTTGGCTTTAAGTTTATCCAGACTATGGCGAATGTTCTGTTTAAGCTCTCGACACTGCTTTCAATTTCAATCATTTTTTCTCTATCGGCCGTCGGTCAAACGAGACCGAGCAACTGGGCTCGTACGGCCCTGACCGGAACGGGACTAAGCATCGAATCGCCGGATCCGCCGCGGTTGGACCAGGACAAGCCAGACCCAGCCATTCAGGAACAACGCGCTTATGTTCGCTGGAGCCTGAGCTCGAAGGGCGTTTTCGCGACTTTTGTGTACGAAGAACGAGTAAAGGAGCTTATGACGCCGCGGCAGTCGGCGGAGTATTATGCGACGCTGTTTGCAGGTTCCGAAACCCCGAAATTGTCCCGCGTGACCGACGTAACTTACCTCGGGCAACCGGCCGCAAAATTGGAGCAGCAGGTCTACGATCCGTACGGTAAACAGGAGATGTTCCGGACATTCATTGTTTTCGGAACTCCGGGAAAGCTCACCGATGTGAATGTCGCCTATCCCGTTGGCGATACGAACTCAAAGGCGATCGCCGAAAGGGTGCTGGCGTCGGTACAGAAGGCAGGCGCGACCGCGGCCGCTACGTTGCCCGGCCCCGCAGCCAACTGGAAAAAGATGAGGTTTGGCGGCTTGCTGTACGATACCCCAAATCCGGAATACAGGGACTGCAATGACAAGCAATATTCCGGGCAAGGTTTTACCGAGACCTCCGCTTGTTATGACTGGGGCAAAGCTTTCATCTTAAAGATACGGCATCGCGTTTACCCGGGCGCAGGCCAGACGCCGGACCCGACAAAGTTTGCCAGCGAGAGCTTGAAGCGGTACAAGGAGATCGACGCCGAATCGAAACTGTCCGCCGGCCACGAGTATCAAATAAAGCCATTTCGGGTAACCGGTGCCGAAGCCGCGAAGCTCGAGGGCTTCATGAGCGTCGGTACGGTCGGAAATCGGAACGACGAGATCTATGTTCGAAAGAATAATGAGTTTTGGATCGTGTCGGTGATCTACCCTTTCGGTTCGGACTATTACGATGAAGCAGTGGCCCGAATATTGGGATCGATAGCTTTGGCAACCACGGTTCCAACGGTTTCGCCGTCCAACGCCGCAACAAAGGCCGATCCGTTTGCGACAGGTAAGGAGTTGGCAAGCAAGGGAGAACACCGCAACGCGATCGAGCAATTTACGGCGGCAGTGTCGATCGATCCCAAGAACGGATTGATATATTTCTACCGTGCAATGTCAGAGGAAGTGGTCGGTGATCACGACGGGGCGATCCGCGACTACACTACCGCATTGCAGAACGGTACCCGCCCGAACGAAACGTATTTTAATCGCGGAACCGTCTATCTGAACCAGAAGAAATACTCAGCTGCGATAGCCGATTTTAGCAGTTCCGTGAAAAGTGATCCTAAATACTATCGTTCCTATTACAACCGCGGAGTCGCTTATTATCAGCTCGGTCAGACCGACAAAGCGTTGGCGGACCTGACGACCACGATCGGCATCGACCCGAAGCACACGAATTCATACATTTTGAGGGCCGAGATCTACTGTAAGAAGAAACTGATAGTTTCGGCGATCAGGGACGAAGACATCGCTATTTCACTTGGGGCCAAGTTGACCAAACGTTGCGGCAAGTAGCTGCGTCAAGGCTGTTCCGTAACACTTTCGTTCGTCGATGCGAGGCCTCGTAGCGACATGCCGCGTTTGATCATTAGCAGAAGGCCGATCGCCGTCCAAAACAGTATCCGGCCTTTTCTGATGATCGCGAGCGTCACGCCCACACCGGCGGCGAGAGCGAACGCCTCTCCGACAAACTGCGCTCCGGCCTCGTCGACGCCGATCGTGAGCGGGACGATCTTGAACATTATCGTGATCAGGCGGCTGACCGATTCGAGCAGGAATGACGTCATCAGGCTCGGGAACGCATCGCTCAGACGGCTAAGAACATAAAAAACCTCCAAAACCCCGAGTGCATGGTAGAGGGCCTCGAGCCCGCAGATCGGAAGGAACCGCCGCGGATATCGACGGTAAAAGCCATAGATCAGATTCTCGAACAGACGAACGTCCATCCGCCCTTTTTCGAGGAAACGGCGGCCAATGCAACGCTGATAAAGCCATTCGCACGTTTCGCTGGCGAAATGCCATTGCCGGAGCACCATCAGGAACATGAACGCGAGCAGCAGCAATATCCCGGCGATCAGCACGTCGATCGTCAGTACCCAACCCTCTTCGAGCGGGGCGCTCCGCAAAAAGGTCAGTGCTCCGAGGATCAGGAAGACGCTCGTGACGAGGCTGTAGAAAAGATTTTCCGTCGCGACGGACGAGAGGCCGGCAACCAGAGGTACACGGTGCCTGACCGCGACCGCTTTCGCGGTGCCGCTGATCAGGATGCCGAGCGGAATGATGCTGCTGGTCGCCTCGCCGATGACGACGGCGGGCAGAGTGTCACGAAATTCCAGCCTGTACGGCTCGTATACCGAGAGCGACCAGGCGATCGCGCGAACAACGATCCGCAAGAAATAAAGCAGTAGAATGACAGCAAACCCAACGAGCCCGAACCGCTCTATGCCTTCGACAAGTTCACCGATCCCGACCGAATAGACCAGATAGGCAAAGAGTCCGACGCCCGCGATCGTCAGAACAATGCCGGCTAGTTTCAGTCTGTTGAGATGCGTAGATGAGATTCGATCGAGCATTCGAGGCCGCTGACTTAGACTTGAAGATCGCGGAATAGTTCCATTGCCTTTGCCGCTTAGCGGGTCTAAAATGATATTTTAGCTGACTTTGAATAACAAAACACTATTAAGGAAACCTATATGACCACAGCAGCCGGAGCGGCACTCTCAAATGCCGGATTAACCGTTTTATCAGAGGAAGAAGAACTATTCAGATCGTCCGTTCGCGAATTCGCGGAGGGCGAGGTCCGTCCGCGTGTCGAACACATGGAACAGGCCGCAAAACTGGACCCGGACCTTATCAAACAGTGCTTCGAACTTGGCCTGATGGCGATCGAAACGCCCGAGGAATTCGGCGGCGCGGGATCGACCATTTTTAACGCGATCCTCGCGATCGAGGAGCTTGCCCGTATCGACGCGAGCGTGTCGGTCTTTGTCGACGTTCACAATACGCTCGTCACGAACGCCCTCATGCGGTGGGGCAATGATGCCCAAAAGAAGAAATATATGCCGCAGCTCGCGAGCAGCCGTGTCGGCGCCTACGCGTTGAGCGAAGCCGGTTCCGGTTCGGATGCGTTTGCCCTCGCGACACGCGCCGTAGATAAAGGCGATCACTACGAACTGAACGGACAAAAGCTCTGGATCACGAACGGAAACGAGGCCGAGATCTTCGTGCTTTTTGCGACCGTCGATCCGTCCGCCGGATATAAGGGCATTACGGCGTTCATCGTCGAAAAGCAGTTCGAGGGCTTCACCGTCGGCAAGAAGGAAGACAAGCTCGGTATCCGCGCCTCGTCGACGACCGAATTGATCCTAGACGGCTGCAAGGTGCCGAAGGAAAACGTCCTCGGCGAGGTCGGCAAGGGCTACAAGGTCTCGATCGAGACGCTCAACGAAGGCCGTATCGGTATCGGTGCCCAGATGATCGGCATCGCCCAGGGTGCGTTCGAAGCGGCACTGAAATACACCGCCGAACGCGAACAGTTCGGCCAGTCGATCAACAATTTTCAGGCGATCCAGTTCCAGCTCGCCGAAATGGCAGTCGAGATCGAGGCCGCCCGCCTGCTCGTTTACAACGCCGCCCGCCGCAAGGATGCCGGACAGACCTTCCTGAAAGAGGCTGCGATCGCCAAGCTCTATTCTTCACGCGTTGCCGAAAAGGTTTCGTCGACCGCCATCGAGCTCTTCGGCGGCTACGGCTACGTCAAGGATTATCCGGTCGAAAAATTCTGGCGCGATTCGAAGATCGGCGCGATCTACGAGGGCACGTCGAATATGCAGCTGCAGACGGTCGCTAAGCTGATCATGAGCGGTAAGTAGAGTGGATCTTAGCAGGATAGGCAGGAAAGCGACTACCAAGTCCATCCCGTCTATCCTGTTCTAATTATGACTGACATACAGATTCGCCACGCAGAACTCGGTGATGCAAAACTGCTCACCGATCTGTCGTACACCACGTTCTGGGACGCGTTTGCCCATCATCCCAAGAACGCTCCCGACGATCTCGCCCACTACATGCGGCAGGCGTTCAGTTTGGAACAGATAACGGCTGAGCTGGCCGAGCCGGGCTCGATATTTCTGATCGCAGAGATCGACGGCAAACCTGCCGGCTATGCCAAGCTCGTCATCGGCAGCATCGAGGACGGTATTACAGCGGAGAAGCCGATCGAACTCGCACGGCTTTATTCGCATCAGGAGCACCTCGGCAAAGGCGTCGGGCAAAACCTGATGGACGCGTGTTTTGACCTGGCTAAAACCCACGACCATGACGTGATGTGGCTCGGCGTTTGGGAATACAACCCGCGGGCACAGCGGTTCTACGAGCGAAACGGATTTCGCCAGGTCGGCAAACACACATTCCAACTCGGTTCTGATCCGCAGACCGATCTGCTAATGCAGAAAGAGCTTTAACCCGCGAATATCGCGAATCGTACGAATAAGATTTTTTTCATCCGCGTATTTTTGCGTTATTCGCGGGCAAAAACCTTGCCAGTCATGCGGAAATGCATTATTGTTGCATCTGTGCGACAAATCACCAACCCACCCAATCCGTACAATCAATATTCCGCCGAATACGTAGGCGAGCCGCCGCCGACCAAGCTCGAAGTTTTTGAGGAAACGGCGACGAGAAAGATGATCACGAAGGCATTCACCTCGGATTGGGAAGGCGGCTGGCGGTATACCGTCAACTGCTATCGCGGATGCGTCCACGGCTGCACATATTGCTTCGCACGGCAGTATCACGAATACCTTGGCTACGGTGCCGGAACCGATTTCGAGACCAAGATAGTCGTCAAGACCAACGCCCCGCAGATACTGCGGCAGGAACTGAAAAAGACCCGCGACAAGATGCCGCACCTCGACTTTTCGTTCGCGACAGATCCGTACATACCGCTTGAGGCAAGCTATGAACTTACTCGTAAATGCCTCGAGGTATGCGTCGATTTTCGCGTACCTGTCGCCGTGATCACAAAATCGCCGCTCGTCACCCGCGACATCGACTTGCTGAAAAAGCTTGAAAAGGTCTCGGTCTTTTTCTCGTTACCGTTCCTGACCAAGGAGCGCTCGAACCCGTTCGAACCGTACACGCCGGTCCCGGAGGCGCGGTTTCGGGCGATGTGTGAGGTCGCCGATGCGGGCATCGCGGTCGGCATTGGGATCGCACCTGTCATTCCGGGTTACAATGAATCGGACATTCCGGGACTGCTCGAGCGGGCGAAGGAGTGCGGCGCAAAACGGGCGTTTATGTCGATGCTTCATCTCGACACCGACTCGATCGAGGCGTATTTCGTTCAAAAGATGAACGAACGGCTTTCGCCCACGGCGGTGTCGAAGATAATTAACACAATGAAGCGCGAACGCGGCGGCACGCTCAGGCATCGAACGTACAAAGAACGGATGACCGGCAAAACCGAACAGTGGGAAGTGACGCAGAAATTGTTCGATTTTCACGCTCGCCGTCTTGGATTCAAACAGCACGAAGTGCCGGCCGAGGCCGAAAAAGCCGCAGAACCGATGCAGCAACGATTGTTTTAGGGCATCTCGGCCTGTTAACCCGTTATTGGGCGGCACTCACCAGTCGTTTATCAGGAGAACCTTTATGAAAAGAAATTTTTTTGCATTAGCAGTTGCGTTATTAACACTTACGTTCGCCGGCTCGACGGCGATCGCTCAGGGCAAAACCGTTAGCGATAAGGATAAGGGCAAGATGCTCAGGGCGGCGGTCGACCGCGTCAATTCGTCCTCGGCCGTACTAAACGAGATCATGAAGATCTCCGACAAGTCGATCCCGAGAGACCTGCTCTCGAAAGCCGAGGCGGTCGTCGTATTTCCGGGCGCTTTGAAAGCGGCGTTCGTCTTCGGCGGGCAGGGCGGAAAGGGCGTCGTTATTCGGCGAACCGGATCGGGTTGGAGCGCGCCCGACTTTCTGAGCATGGGCGGGGGCAGCTTCGGCGCCCAGATCGGCGGACAAAAGACGGATTATATTTTGCTCATTATGAACGATAAAGGACTCAAAAAGCTGATGCAGGACAATTTTGAGATCGGAGCCGAAGGCAGCGTCGCTGCCGGACCGGTCGGTCGGACCGCGTCCGCGTCAACGAACGTCAGGCTCGACGCCGAGATCCTCTCGTATTCGCGCAGCAAGGGACTGTTTGCCGGCATAGCACTGAAGGGCGTCGTTATTTCGCAGGACGAAGATCTCAACCGGGCCGTTTACGAAAAATCGGGCCGGGACATCATCGGCGCTAATCCGATGAACGGGTCGAACGCTCCGGCCGGACTGCAAAAATTAGGCGAGACTGTGGAGAGATACGCTAAGTAAATAAGTTCGGATCGAACCGTACAGGCGCCCGTTTCATTGACGGGCGCTTTTCCTTTTGAAAATTAACAATTTCGGTGTTACCTTGTGCGATATGCGTGATCGTATCTCCCTGTTTCGTCAAATGCTTGAGGAAGACCCCGAGAACACCATCGTGATGTTCGGCCTGGCCAAGGAGTATGAAAAACTCGGGCAATACTCGGATGTTATCGATGTGCTCGAAGCATACATTGCGAAGGCAGATGACGAGGGAAACGCCTACGGCGTCCTTGCCAAAGCCTACGACCAAACCGGAGATCGTGAAAAGGCGATCGCGACGCTGATCCGCGGGATCGATGTGTCGCTTGCGCACGGCCATCCATCGATGGCGAACGAATACCGGATGACGATCGACCTGGACTACGCCGAGTAGCCGGCATCCTCTGCCTGCTTCGATTATTCGGGAGCGACGAGAATCATGGCTGTTAATTCTTGCCGGCAGCGGAACAGACAAAGACCGAGGCTTTTGAGATCCTGACCGGTTTCAAGGGCTTGTCGCCCTCGACCGGCATTTTGTTTATTGCGTCGACGATTTCCATTCCCTTGATAACGCGGCCGAATGCGGCAAACTTGCCGTCGAGCGTCGGAGCCGAGTCCATCAGAATAAAAAAGTGCGTTGTAGCTGAATTGGGCTCGTCTGTCCGTGCCATCGATACGACGCCGCGTTCGTGGAGAATTCGGTTGGGTTCGTCCGGGACCGGACGCCTTGCGCGGCGGCCCATTTCCATCGAAACGCCCCCTTCACGCGTCCACGGGCTTCCGCCCTGGACGACAAAGCCCGGCACCACGCGGCCGAATGTCGTCGTATCATAAATGCCCGTCGCGGTGAGATTCAGGAAGTTGCGAACGGTTTCGGGGGCGCTTTCGGGATAGAGTTCGATCTCGATGTCGCCGAGTTCTGTCGTGAGTCTGACGCACTTCGACGCCATCGTCTTAACATCGGCATTGTCGTATGGCTCAGCAGCCGGCGTCGGTGTCGGGCGCGAGTTGATCTTTGCCGGTTCCTTTTTATCCGGCGTCGGCGAAGCCGTCGCCTGCCCGAATCCTGCCGACACCAAAAACAAAGGGGCGAATACAAACGTAAAACCAATGCGCAAAAGCATGTGGTATATTTTCGGTAAATTTGTATTGCGTGTAAAGTTAATAAAAATGTGCGTTCCCGCCGCCTGGTCACTAAACCAAATAAAAAGATGAAATATCTAGCAAAGGTCTCGTTAATCCTTATTGTTCTCACGACCGCCGTGTTCGCCCAACGTGATCTCGGTTCGCGCCCGACCGAAACCGGCGGCGTGCTGATGTTCGAGCAGGCGGCGTTCGATGTGCAGAACTACGACATAACGCTGAACGTCGACCCAAAAACGAAGTCCATCTCCGGCACGACGATCATGACCGCGAAAACGGTCATCCCGACGAACGTTATCGTCCTCGATCTCGATCTGCCGTACACGATCAGCAAATTGAAAGATGGCGCGGGCCATGACCTCAAATATCAGCGAAAAGAGGGTAAGATTTGGATCTGGTTTCCTCTGACAAAGCAGGACGGCGACGAAATAAAAACGTCCATCACCTATGCCGGCACGCCGCGTGAAGCACCGCGGCCGCCCTGGATCGGCGGCTTTATGTGGAAAAAAACGGCCGACGGTTCCGATTGGATCTCGGTCGCCCTGCAAAACGACGGGGCCGACCTGCTTTTTCCCTGCAAAGATCACCCGTCGGACAAACCGGCGACCGTCTCGATGCACATCACGGTTCCCGATCCGCTGATCGCGGTCGGACCCGGCAAACTTGAAAGCACAAGAAAGAATGCGGGCGGAACGTCGACCTATAACTGGCGGATGACCAATCCGATCAGCAACTACTCCGTGGTTTTAAACGCGGCACCGTACAAAAAGATCGAGGACACCTACAAGTCGATCTCGGGAGACACACTGCCGATCGTTTTCTACGTGTTGCCGGAGGACTTTGCCAACGGTGCGGGCCTCGTCGAACAGCAGAAAAAGTACCTCGCTTTTTACGAAAAATATCTCGGGCCGTATCCGTTCCGCTCGCAGAAGGTCGGCATCGTCGAGACGCCGCATTTGGGAATGGAGCATTCGACGGCGATCGCCTACGGCAACGGTTTCAAATATGACGCCGATGGGACTGACTGGTTGCTGCTGCACGAGTTTGGCCACGAATACTGGGCGAACCTCGTGACCGCCAGCGACTGGCGTGATTTCTGGATCCACGAGGGATTCCAATCCTATATGGACACGCTCTATCAGGAATATCTGCACGGCAAGCAGGCGTATCTCGACGCGATGAAGAAACGCGTCAAGGGTCTGCGAAATATGCAGCCTGTAGCACCGCGTGAGCCAAAGATCGCCTATCAGGTCTATATGGCCGAGCCGGACTACGTGAAATCCGACGGCGACATATACGGCAAGGGTGCCTTGTTTCTACATGCCCTCCGATATCTGATCGGCGACGAGGCGTTCTTCAAGGCACTCCATCACATGGCGTATCCGACCAAAGAAATGGAGACCTACACGGATGGCCGCCAGGAACGCTTGGTGAATACCGACGATTTCCTGACAATCGCCGAGCAGGATTCGGGCATGAAGCTTGACTGGTTCTTTGAGCTTTATCTGCGTCAGCCGAAGCTTGCGAAACTTGTGACCGAGGTTTCCGGCAACACGATGAACATGCATTGGGAAACGCCGAACAATATGCCGTTCCCGATGCCGATAGATGTCGTCGTCGACGGCAAAACCCGACGCGTCGAAATGAAAGACGGAAAGGGCAGTGTGCAGTTTACCGGAACGCCGCCGGTGATCGATCCGGACGGCTGGGTCCTGAAGGCTCAATAAACCTTGTTATATATGACAACCGACCGCCCTCGTCCGTACGGGGGCGTTTTTGTTTTTCTGCCATTTTCAGATGAAACACATGAAACACCTGAAACACGACGGACACATTGAGCTCTCGAAACGGTGAAACGCTTTGAAACGGAGAGAGGCGAGATACTTCCGGCGGCCTTCAAATTGCCCGTATCCGCCTGATTTGGTATTTTAGAATGTTAACTGCTCATAAATTGCACTTATAAACAGGATAGAAAAGATGGCGACTGCGACCAAAAAACTCAATACCAAAGCGGCCGAAAAGGGCTCGAACAAGAACGGCCGAACGGCCGTGTCGGAGAAATATTACGGCCTCGATGCCAAGACGATGGTCGGGCTTTACCGTACGATGTATATGTCCCGCCGGATCGATGACAAGGAGATCCAGCTCAAGGGCCAGAACAAGATCTTTTTCCAGATCTCAGGTGCCGGCCACGAAGGTATCCTCGCCGCTGCCGCTCTCGCGATGAAGCCCGGCTATGATTGGTTCTTCCCCTATTACCGCGACCGAGCGCTGATGCTCGGGCTCGGGATGACGGCCCAGGAGATGTTGTGGTCCGCGGTCGGCGCCGAAAAGGACCCGAATTCGCACGGCCGTCAGATGCCCTCGCATTGGGGCAGCATCGGGCTCAACGTGCCCTCGCAGTCGTCGTGCACCGGTTCGCAGGCATTGCATTCCGTCGGTGCCGCCGAGGCAAGCTACCGGGCCGGATTGGTCAAGGGCCTCCGTGACAAGATCACCGGATACAAGGGCGACGAGGTCGTGTATATGTCGGTCGGCGACGGCTCGACCAGCGAAGGCGAATGGTGGGAAGCCCTCAATACGGCTTCGAACCTCAAACTGCCCGTGATCTTCATGGTCGAGGATAACGGCTATGCTATCTCGACCCCGGTCGAGGTCGGCACTGCCGGTGGAAACATCGCGAAGCTCGTTGTCGGTTTTCCGGACCTGTACATTCAGGAATGTGACGGAACGGACGTGATGGAGAGTTACGCGACGATGCTGCGGGCGGTTGCCTACTGTCGCGAACGCAAAGGCCCGGCGTTCGTTCACGCAAAGGTCGTTCGCCCTTACTCGCACTCGCTGTCTGACGACGAGAAGCTCTATCGCCCGGCGTCGGAACTCGAGGCCGAGGTGGCAACGGACCCGCTCCGGAAGTTTTCCGAGTTCCTGATGACCGAGGGCATCGCCTCGTCAGAGGAGCTCGAAGCTCTTCGCAAGCAAGTTGACGCCGAGGTAACGGCCGCGTCCGATATCGCGATCGAGACGCCGCAGCCGGCTCCTGAGACGGCTTACCGCAACGTTTTTTCACCGGACGTCGACCCGACGGACCGGCAGCTCTTCGACAACGAGGACGGCGCCGAGCTGCACGGCAACGCCGGCACGATGGTCGACCTCATCAACCGCTGCCTGCACGAGGAAATGGCTCGCGACGAGCGGATCGTCGTGTTCGGCGAGGACGTCGCCGATTGCTCACGCGAGCAGTATCTCGACCAGGTCAAGGGCAAGGGCGGCGTGTTCAAGGTCACGGCAAATCTGCAGCGCGAGTTCGGCTCGGCACGCGTCTTCAATTCTCCGCTCGCCGAGGCAAATATCATCGGCCGGGCCGTCGGGATGGCGCTTCGCAACCTTAAGCCGGTCGTCGAGATCCAGTTCTTCGATTACATCTTTCCGGCGTTTCACCAGATCCGCAACGAGGTCGCCGTCACGCGCTGGCGATCGGACGGTGACGCGAAATGCCCGATGGTCATCCGCGTTCCTGTCGGAGGTTATCTGAAAGGCGGAGCTGTTTACCACTCGCAATCCGGTACGACGCTCTTCTCGCACACGCCGGGCCTGATGATCGTTTACCCGTCGAACGCTCTCGACGCCAACGGACTGCTCCGCACCGCGATCCGCTGCGACGATCCGGTAATGTTCCTCGAGCACAAACATCTCTATCGTCAGGTCTATAACAAATCGCAATACCCGTCGAGCGATTTCCTCATTCCGTTCGGCAAGGCAAAAACGGTGCGCGAGGGCACGGACGTAACGATCGTCACGTTCGGCGCCCTGGTCGAGCGGTCGAATCAGGCCGCGAAAAGACTGGAGCAGCAGGGCTACTCGGTCGAGATCATCGATCTGCGGACGCTAGTGCCCTACGATTGGGAGGCGATCGCAGAATCGGTCAAGAAGACCTCGCGCGTCATCGTCGCCCACGAAGATCCGGTCTCGTACGGTTACGGAGCTGAGATCGCTGCCCGCATCTCGAACGAACTGTTCGAATTCCTCGATGCCCCCGTCCGCCGCGTCGGCGCGACCGACACCTTCGTCGGCTACGCCCCACAGCTTGAGGATTTCATCCTGCCGCAATCGGAGGATGTCGAGAAAGCGGTGCAGGAATTGATGAAATATTAGTTTCTGTCGGCAAAGAGATCTAACGGCGGATTTGCGGAAACTTTTTTGTCGAGACGACGTTATAATTGTGTTAACTTAGGCACTCTAAGGTCAAATAAGTCATCGAATCGGTTATTTGTGTTTAGTGTTTCCCGTTGCCAAAGGTAGGGCATGGTTATTACTATGTTTGGAAGATTAACGTTTCTCGCAGCCGTTCTTACCTGTTTTTTATCCATTTCAGCCCTCGCTCAGCAAGACGCGCCGGTCGTCGTTCAGCCCGGTGCTCCGGGCCAGCCGACCAAGGTTTTGCCGTCGTCGACGAGGGCCACGTTGCCGCTTGTATCGAAGAAGGACGTTGAGTTCATGCAGGGAATGATCATGCATCACGCCCAGGCGGTTGAGATGGTCGCTCTGATGGACTCGCGTACTCAAAACAAGGAACTAAGGCTGCTGGGAGCGCGAATAAGTCATTCGCAATCGGAAGAGATCGGGCTCATGGAGCGATGGCTTACGGCGAGAGGACAACCGACCACAATGAAGATGTCCGGCATGGATATGTCCGATATGGATATGCCGGGAATGGACATGTCCAAGCCGATGCTGATGCCGGGAATGCTGACGGCAAAACAGATGGAAGCATTGAGAAATGCGAAGGGAGCCGAGTTCGATCGGCTGTTCCTAACCGGAATGATCCAGCACCACGGCGGTGCATTGACAATGGTAAAGGACCTTTATCAATCGCCCGGTGCAGGGCAGGATGCCGAACTTTTTAGTTTCACGACCGATATCGACAGCGGCCAGCGTGCTGAGATCAGGATCATGCAAAATATGCTGGCTAAAAACCACTAGAGGAACAAATATGAATCGTGTACTCATTTTTCGTGTACTAGCGTCGACGCTATTTTTGTGCTCGTGTTTTGTTGCCGGTGTGACGGCACAGAATAATCCGTTCGCTCCTCAACCCGCACCGCCGCTGCCGGCCGGGATGAAGGGCTCAGATGCGACCGATCCCCGGGCTAAGCTCAAACCGGGAATGTTCGATGCGGGCGAGGCGTCGATGGGCCTCAAGCTGCTCACGACGGTGGGTAAGCCGAACCCGTTTCAGATCTCCAATGACCCGTCCGACCCGAAGGTCGATAAGGGGGCGAGTATTATCGCTGGCGACACGTCTAAAATACCGCCCGCAATGAAATTGGTCCTCGCCGGTCTCGCCTTTGCAAACTCAGACTTGGCGTTTCAGGGCAACCGTCTGTTTCAGGGCAATTTTTACGGGATGAGCATCTATGACATTTCCGACCCGACAAAGGCCTACCCATTGACGACGATCGTATGCCCCGGCGGGCAGGGCGACGTCTCGGTTTATAAGAACCTAATGTTCATGTCGGTCGAAATGCCTAACGGCCGTGTTGACTGCAGTGCCGAGGGTTTCCCGATCCAGACCGCTCCGGGGCTCCCGGCGGCGTCAAAGGACCGTTTTCGCGGCGTCAGGATCTTCGACATTTCTGACATCAAGAATCCAAAACAGGTTGGAGCCGTCCAGACCTGCCGCGGTTCGCATACGCACACGCTCGTGCTCGATCCCAAAGACAAGAACAACGTTTACATCTATGTCTCGGGCACCTCGTTTGTCCGTCAGGACGAGGAGTTGGCCGGCTGCTCAGGCGGGACGCCGGACAAGAATCCGAACACGGCCCTGTTTCGAATAGACGTCATAAAGGTGCCGGTCAATGCTCCTCAAACTGCCAAGATCGTGTCGAGCCCGCGGATCTTTATGGACTCGCGAACAAATGAGATCGCCGGCCTGACCAATGGCGGCACTCACGGAGCCCTCGACAAACAGACGCCGACCGACCAGTGTCACGACATCACGGTATATTCGGCGATCGGGCTCGCAGCTGGAGCGTGCGAGGGCAACGGCATCCTGCTCGACATCAAGGACCCGGCCAATCCGAAGCGGGTTGACGCTGTCAACGATCCGAACTACTCGTACTGGCACTCGGCGTCTTTTTCGAATGACGGCAAGAAGGTAGTGTTCACCGACGAATGGGGCGGAGGCCTCGGGGCCCGCTGCCGCGAGAACGATCCGAATGTCTGGGGAGCCGATTCGATCTTTCACATTGAAAACAACAAGCTGAAGTTTGCGAGCTATTACAAGATGCCGGCGGCCCAGGGTGACACCGAGAATTGCGTTGCTCATAACGGTTCGCTTATTCCGGTCCCGGGACGCGACATCGAGGTCCAGGCATGGTATCAGGGCGGCATATCCGTTATGGATTTTACCGATCCGAACCACGTTTATGAGATCGCGTATTTCGATCGCGGCCCGATCGACCCGAAAATGCTGGTACTCGGCGGCTCGTGGTCGGCATATTGGTACAACGGCCACGTTTACTCGTCAGAGATCGCTCGCGGCCTGGATATCCTTGAGCTGACACCTACCAAATTCCTGACCCAGAACGAGATCAATGCTGCCAAATCGGTGAAGGTGGCTGAGCTCAACGTGCAGAACCAGCAGAAGTTCGTTTGGCCCAAGAACAAGGCCGTCGGTCTTGCCTACATCGACCAGATCGAGCGTTCGGGGACGTTGTCCGCTGATGAGATCACCAAGCTTCGCAACGCGATCGAGGTCAAGAACTCCGACCGTAAACAGGTTGCCAATCTTGTGAGTATGCTCGAAACAAAAGCCGCCCAAGCCAGGAATAGCAAGGACGCGGCCAAGTTCGACGCGATCGCCCAGATCATCTCTGAGCCGGTACACTAAGGACGTCGGGCTCCGAATCCCCGGGGGCCGCTCCGGCGGCCTGGATCAAAAATGAAGAAAGACCCGAGAATAGAAGGAATGCCACTGATTGTGGCGTTCCTTTTCTTCACGGCAATTGGTCCGGAAGATCAATGACACTAAGATAATTACCGACTACAGCCGCCCGGAATTCGTCCTCGCGGGCTGGAAGCCTAACTTATAGAAATTCATGTCTAAAGTAGTTGTTCAAAGTTTCGGTGTATCGCTCGACGGCTTTGCCGCCGGCCGGACCAGTCGCTGGAGCATCCGTTGGGTACAACGGGGCCGGAGCTGATGGAGTGGTTTTTCCCGACCAGGACGTCTAAAGCGATGGTCGGAGGAGAGGGCGGCGAGACAGGCATCGACGATGGTTTTGCGGCCGAGTCCATGAAGGACAAGGGCGCATGGATCCTCGGGCGAAATATGTTCGGCCCGATCCGCGGACCGTGGCCGGACGATGAGTGGAAAGGCTGGTGGGGCGATGAACCGACGTATCATGTGCCGACATTCGTCCTGACCCATTACGAGCGACCGCCCGAAGTGATGAAAGGCGGCACGACGTTCCATTTCGTCACCGATGGCATCCACTCGGCACTCGAACAGGCAAGGGCCGTTGCCGGCGAAAGGGACATTCGCATCGGAGGCGGTGCGGCTACCGTCCGCCAATATCTGCAAGCGGGTCTCATCGACGAGCTTCACCTGGCTGTTCGCCCGGTCATTCTCGGCCGCGGCGAACCGCTTTTTGGCGGGCTCGACCTCCGTGAGTTGGGCTACGCGGTCGAGCGGTCCGTGAATGGCGAGCGTGCAACACACGTGTTCATCAAGCGAAATTAGGCAGTTGTTGAGGACGAAACGATGATCCGATCGAAGGTCGCCATATTACTCACGCTTTTGCTAGGTATCGCCGCGTTCGGCCAGACCAACACGGCCGTCCGCGAATATCGCCAGGCCAATGAGAACAGGCTTCTAACCGATTTTGTTCAATTCCTCTCGATCCGGAATGTCGCCTCAGACATACCCGCCGTTTACAAAAATGCCGATCTCCTTGTGGAGACGATGAAGCGAGAGGGCCTCGCTCCGCAGGCGTGGTATCTGGGTGATAAGGGCTCACCGCCGCCGGTCATTTACGGCGAGTGGCTTACGCCGGGCGCGACGCGTACGATCATTTTCTACGCCCACTACGACGGCCAGCCGACCGATCCGAAACAATGGAACAGCATTGAGCCGTGGGTGCCGACACTCTTTTCGGCACCGATGGAAAAAGGAGGGGCCAAGATCCCGTTTCCCAAGGACGGCGAGAAGATCGATCCCGAATGGCGGCTTTACGCCCGGTCGGCGTCGGATGATAAGGCAGGCGTTTTCGCGATCCTGACGGCGCTCGAGGCGTTGAAGGCAAAGGGGATCAAACCGACCGTCAATATCAAATTCCTCTTCGAGGGCGAAGAAGAAGCGGGCTCGGTCCACCTTGGCGAGATCATCGCCGCCCACAAGGACCTGCTGAACGCCAATGCGTTCATCGTTTGCGACGGGCCGGTTCATCAATCGGGCCGCAAACAGGTGGTTTTCGGAGTTCGCGGCGACGTGAATGTCGATCTCACGGTCTATGGCGCAAACCGTCCGCTGCACAGCGGTCATTACGGCAACTGGTCACCGAATCCGGCGTTGACGCTCGCGAAGCTTTTGTCGTCGATGAAGGACGATAAAGGAAATGTCGTTGTGAACGGCTGGGCTGACGATGTCGAGGCGCTTGGGCCCGTTGAACAAAAGGCGATAAGCGAAGCACCGAAGTACGACGATGAATTGAAACGCCAACTCGGGATCGTCTACACGGAAGGCGGCGGAAAGAGCCTGCTCGAGTTGATCAACCAGCCGTCGCTGAATATCAACGGGATGAGCAGCGGTGACGTTGGGGCGCTCGCTCGCAATGTTATTCCGTCAACGGCGACCGCGGTCCTGGACCTGAGGCTCGTAAAGGGAAACGACATCGATCGTCAGGTCGAAAAGCTGCGTAAACACATTGAGTCGAGAGGGTTTCACGTCATCGATCACGATCCGACGTCTGCCGAACGATCACGATATCCGATGATCGCTAAATTCACCGTCCGTGCGGGCGGTTACAACGCGCAGCGAACAAAAATGGACCTTCCGATCTCGCTACGTGTTATAGACGCGGTTCAAGCAGTATCGAAAGACCCGGTCATTCGAATGCCGACACTCGGCGGCAGTTTGCCGCTGTCGATCATTAGCGAGACGCTCAACGTCCCGACCATAACCGTGCCGATAGCTAACTACGACAACAACCAGCACGCCGAGAACGAGAACATTCGGCTGCAAAACCTATGGGACGGCATCGAGATGTTCGCCAGCTTGATGACGATGAAAACCAACTGAAAGTATATTTTCGACGTTTCTAAAGAGCCGTGAGTTTATAGATACCGGTAGCGATACGTTCGGCATATCCTTCGTCGACGAGTTGGTGGTTTGCCTTGCCCGCTTCCCGTCGGTTGAGGCTGAACTTGCCTGCAAGCTCACCCAGCATCGTCATCCCGGCCAATCCCAAGTATGTCCGGGCGAGCTCACGAAGGGCGTCTTCACGTGCCATCCTCACCTCGGTCTCTTCCGGAAAACGAGCTTCGGCGAGCGTCCAGATGTATGTAAATTTCGGCACATAGACGGCCTCCTGCGGCACGACCTTCATCCTCAATTGAAGCTCGTCGAGGGCCTTTGTGAGATCTGTTTTGTCTTTGAATCCGCACTCGGACCTCAGATCGGCGGTCGCCATTTCCCACTCAGACCGCAGCACTTTCAGCACGGTTTGGGCATTTTTTGACAAGATGCCGGCCTCGCCCTTGCGCGAACAACCCCAAAGCGAATTGAACACAGGTATCATCCGCGGGGAAAGGAACCACGATTTGCCCTTGAGCAGTTTGCCGTAGTAAACCTTGCCGCGGGCCATAACTTCGTCTTTGAGAACCCAAGCCCGGCTCGCTTCTTCATCCTTTTGCACGTTTCGCGGCATATGGGCGTCACGCCTGCCGCAGACCGCGATGTAAACCGACGGCATCAATTTGCGCACGTCGGTCAGGCCGAGACAGAAACCGAGGTCCTCGACCATCGCCTCGACTTCCTCGGCCGAATCGACCCGCAGCGATTCTTCGCGGCGCCATTTACGGTCGCGGTAAAGTTCGATCTCGTCGGGAATTGCCTTGATCATGTGTGACCGCAGATTAACCCAATTCACGGGCCGACATAAAGCGCAGGGCGAAAAAAAAGAGAGCGGCCCGAAAACCGCTCTCGAAATTATGGTCCACGTTGCCAGCTAATTGTCCGTTGTCGGCGGCGGCGACTGGCGGATCGGCGAAGACGACTGGATGGTCATCGTCGAGCCCTTCATCAATTGCAGATCGTCGCGTCCTTGCAGAATGACCGAACCTGCACCTGCGCCCGCACCGATCGCCGCACCGATCGCTGCACCCGTTCCGCCGCCGGCGATCGCACCGATTATGGCACCAATTCCGGCACCGATGCCGCCGCGTTTCGCGGTCTGGGTCGTTTGGTTGCTGCCCTTTGCAGAGCCTTCCGAGTCGACCTTCACGACCTTGCCGTTCTGATCGGTGATCGCCTGGAGGTTTCCGGCAAAATCGTATGTCTTGCCGTTAACGAGCGTGATCTTTTCGAAATTGAACGTCACATTCGAACGGCCGGTCGCCCGTCCAGAACGGTTGACGCCCGAGATGTAACCCTCGATCGTGGCACCGCGAAATTCGTTCGGCGACTGGACCGTCAGCCGGAATCGGTCGTCATTTTGCGACGCTTTAGTATCGATCGTGGTCTCGAGCACGCCGGTGATGATCTCGCCGTTCGGTACCACGAAATCGCCGATGCGATTGGTCACTATCGGCCGTGAGCCTGTCTGACGAGTGTTACCGTTAGGTCGGTTGCCCCAACCGCCGTTGTTGCTGCCATTCGGCTGATTTCCCCGATTGTTCGGGTCGCCGCCATTGGTCGGAACGGTACCCTGATCGTTGTCCGAGTAGCCGCCATTTTGATCTGTATCGTTGCCGCCACCGTTCGGATCAATACCGAGTCCGGCGACGTTGTCAGTCTTGTTATAGACGCTCTCGGCAAAGACCGTTTCACTAAGGTAATCCGTCGTGATCCGCCGCGAGACCTTGAGCGTGCGGCCGCCGTCGACCGACGTGAACGTCACCGTGTAATCGGTCTCTCCTCCGCCGAGGCTCGACACGGTCAAACTCGGGCCGTTCAAAGATGCTCGCAATCGAAGCGAAGCGCCCTTGCCATCCGGCTCCGTTTTTTCGGTTCCGTCGGCGATTATGGTAACCGGCGATGCTTCCGAAGTGGCTAAGGTTACGCGGTTTCCGCGAACGTCTATTGCGATCTGTGCCGGCGGCTCAAGCCTGCCCTTGAGTTCGTCTCGCTGATCGCTCGTAATATTTATGTTGCCGATCGCGTCGTCGACGGTCTCGCTCTTATTCACGTCCAGCGAATATGTGCCCGAGAGGCCGACCATGACTGTTCCGTTCTGGACCGGATAACGGTCGTCAGCGACGGGCGGAGCATTATCGACCTGATCCCAACTGGCCGTAATTCCGTAGTTAGCGGCAAGACGGTCTATCTGGCTGCGAACACCGGCCCAATTGTCCATCACCATGCGATTTTGCTGATTCGTGATCAGGAACTGGTCGATGTTTCGTGCCGCCTCGATGATGCGGTTGACGTCGTTCTTGCTCTCGCGTCTTTGGTCAAAATTGGATTGAAAATCCCGAACGCTCGAACGCAGGGCTCGAACCATATCGTCGGCCTGCTCGACCGTGTCGCGATCGGCCGAACTGCTCCGTAACTGATCCGTTAAGCCATAGTCAAAATCTTCGATCTTCGATGACAGGCCTCGCATCGCATCCCTGACCTCACGGTCATTCCGCCGCTGTGCGTTGGCCAGGCCCGCACTCGCGAGAATAAACGCGGCGGCCAACGCAACGGCCGCAAACGACATTACAGATCTTTTCATTGTGGTCATCCTTTTCCTATCGCGCCGAGGGGCGCAATTCCTTCCGCGCATTATGAAGCATTTTGTGTGCCAATGGTTGTTAGCGTAACGCCGGCGATGCCCGTCGACTATGGTAAAATCGAGCCAACGGCTAAGGAATAAAACTATGACAAACGATAGCCCAAAAGCAACGGTCCGTTATGCGGGTGATGAATTTTTTATCGGCACGACCCCGAGCGGTCATGCTCAAACAATTGACAGCAAAGGGGATAGGCACGACGCCCCGTCGCCGATGGAGATGCTGCTGGTTTCGGTCGCCGCCTGTACGGCGGTTGACGTGATCTCGATCCTGAAGAAAAAGCGGCAGGATGTCACCGAATATCTCGTCGAAATAACAGGCGACCGCGCTGCGGAGCATCCACGCAAATATACGGCGTTCCACGTCCACCATATCGTGCACGGACGAAGCGTTTCGGCAGAGGCCGTCGAGCGTTCGATCGAGCTCTCGGACACCAAATATTGCTCCGTCGCCGCCACCGTGCGCCCGACCGCGGAGATCACGACGAGCTACGAGATCATCGAGGTGTCAGAACCATCTGCGGCAGCGGGTGGTTGAACGCCCGATTTCAGTTAAAAAAGCCAACTTATGTATCGATACATACTGACCCTCTTCGCGGCCATCTTGCTTGGCGTAAGTTTTTCTTCTGCTCAAGTACCGACCACAACTCTGATAAAGATCGTCAAGGCGGAGGACGCCCGGCGATACGACGAGGTACTCGAGGGCCTCATCAAGAGCCCGGATCTGGCTGTTCGGGACCGGGCAGCGCTTGCGGCCGGACGGATCGGCGACGATCGGGCAATTCCGGCTTTGGTGGAATTGCTTGAAACGGAAGCGGCGATCAAGACCGCCGCGATGGCCGCGTTCGCGATCGGCGAGATCGAATCCGTGAAAGGCGCGGACGCCATCCTCAAAGCCCTAAACGATCCCGCGACGCCGAATGAGGTCCGTGCCCGCGCCGTCGAGGCCGCTGGCAAGATCGCCGCGGCGAACGCCAAGGACCCAAAGGCAAAGGAACTCGGCAAGGCGATCATCTCGACGCTCGAATCGGAGTACGCCAAGGCCGCCAAATTTGACCGCGAAACCGTGCTGCTCGGCCTAACGGCATTGTTGCGTGTCAGGCCCGAGGGCGCCGACGTGACCGCCGCCCATTTTCTGACCAACCCGGACGCCCGTGTCCGATCGGACGCCGGCAACACGATGACGCGTATCAAGGCGAAGAATGCCAACCCGACCCTTCGCAAAATGCTCGCTTCCGACACCGACCCGATCGCCCGCGCCAACGCCGCCCGAGCCCTCGGTGCAGCGGATGACAAAGAGGCGGTCGATGTTTTGATCAAGGCTGCGACCACGGATACCGATTCCAGAGTCCGGGTCTCGACTATCCGTTCGCTCGCGGCACTGAAAGATCCCAAATCAGCCGAACCGCTTTTGAAACGCGGCGATGAACTGCTCGCAGCCTATTCGGAAGTCAAAAAACCGAACTTTATTCCGACCGAACAAAACGAGTTCATTGAGATCGCGGTCGCGCTTGGCCGAATATTGGCAAATACGGACAACGAGCGTGCGGACAAGCTATTGTTGGATTTCGGGAGACTCGACAAGGGCCAGTCGCCCGACGTTTATTTAGCCCGGGTTCGAATTGGCCCGAAACGCGGCGAAGCAGGTTCGCCGAAGCTGACCGACTGGCGGCAATACAGCACTATGGCCCAAATTGTAGGTGAGTTTGCCGATATTGAGCCCAAAAGTGAGGTCGGTAAGCAGATGAAAACAGAGGCTCCCGGCATCATTCGCCCGCTTGCCAAGGCATTCGCTGAGGCTGATCCGGCAACCGAAGGTAAACGGATGATGGCAGGTCCTGACGCGCTTCAAGCATTTGCCCGTTTTAAGACGGAGGACCTCGGTGCGATAGCGCGGCTCGCGCTTCAAAACAAAGACGTACAAATGCGCGCGACCGCAGCGGGAATTTTGGCCGATCTGCCATCGTCAAACGAAAACGCCGACGCACTGCGTTTTGCGCTTGACCGAGCCCTGAAAATCGACAAACAAGAAAATGATGCACAGTTGGCCATCATGGACGCCCTTGTAAAACTCGCCGGCCGAGAATCGATTTCCGAGGTAAGTAAAGCTATTTACGCCCCGGATTACCTTGTAAGGAAAAAAGCGCTTGAATTGCTCCAACAGTTCCCCGGTTGGTCAGACACACCGGTCCTCGGAACCGCAAAGGAAAAGATGATGACAGTGCAGCCGTATGATCCGAAGACTGGAACGAAGCTCGGTCAGGTATTGAACACCGACGCCGACTATCGCCGGGCGGTGATGCGAAAGAACGGCAGCGTAAAGGCCGTTCTGACCACTGAGAAGGGCACGTTTACGATCGTGTTTAACCCCGAGGAAGCCCCGCTGACCGTCGACAATTTTATCAAGCTCGCCCGCTCGGGATATTTCAACGGCCTTGAGGTCCATCGTGTTGTGCCGAATTTCGTGATGCAGGACGGCGATCCTCGCGGTGACGGCAACGGCGGTCCGGGATGGTCCATCCGCTGCGAGATCAATATGCTGCCGTACGATCGCGGTGCGGTCGGCATGGCACTCTCCGGCAAGGACACCGGCGGCTCGCAGTGGTTCGTCACGCATTCGCCGCAGCCGCACCTCGATGGCGGCTACACGGTCTTCGGCCACGTGAACGAAACCGATATGAAAGTCGTAGATAGTATCGTGCGTGGCGATAAGATCATCTCGGTGAAGATTGTTGGAAGATAACAACGTTAGCCACAGAGTGCACAGAGAACTCAGAGAATGGAAAACGATGTCCTGACACAGAAGACAATTGGTGCCGCGATCGAAGTGCACAGAACGTTGGGGCCTGGATTACTCGAATCGATCTATGAAGAGGCTCTTTGCCACGAGTTTGACTTACGCAGGATACGTTATCAGAGACAGCTTGAGATAGATGTGGTTTACAAAGAAAAAGTTATCAAGGGCCAGAGGATCGACCTTCTCGTGGAAGACCAGGTGATCGTAGAGATCAAGTCACTCAGCAAACTCCCGGAAGTCTCAACGGCGCAGATCCTGTCATATCTACAAGCAACCGGACTTAAGCGTGGCCTATTGATCAACTTTGGAGCAAAAATGCTCCGCGAGGGTATCAAACGAATTTCTCTGTGACCTCTGTGTTCTCAGTGGCTAAATATGGCTGATTTGCAAAAACAGATCGAGATTGAAAAGGGACTCGATAATCTGGCGTTCTACCTGGACGATCTGTTTCGGATACCGGGCGTGGGTTGGCGTTTCGGGCTCGACGCGATCATCGGTTTGATCCCGAATGTGGGCGATACGCTCACGAGTTTTGCGTCGTTCTATATTCTGCTCGCCGGAGTGCGCTACGGCGTGCCGAAGATCACGCTGCTGCGGATGGCGTTCAACATCGGCCTCGATTACCTGGTGGGCTCGATACCGGTCGTCGGCGACGCGTTCGATTTTGTATGGAAATCGAACAAGCAGAACATGAACCTGATCCGGAAACGGGCGTCCGGCCACGGCAAAGGCAAGACGAGTGATTACGTCTTCGTTTTCGGCCTGATCGGAATTTTGATCGCCATTTTGGTCGGATCGATCTTTGCCAGTGCATTTGTCATCTACTGGATCCTGACCAGCCGGCCGCTGATCTAGGTAATTTCATTACATTTAAACGCCGAAAGACACGGATAAGATCAAAGATGTGAACATATCCGTGTCCGTCTGATTTTGGGGAATTAGCTCTCGATCCGGAACACTGACCGATCGGCCGTGTTTCTCCGGCATTCAGGCTGCTGCGGCCGGCAGAGCGAACATTTTGTCGAGCGCGGTTTGAAGCACAGTTATGCCGTACTCGCCGGCGGCTCGTGTCTTGAGCTTGCCCTCCGCGTCAAACAAATAATAGACCGGCACCCAGCCCTGTTCGTTCAGGAAAGCGTCCTTTAATTTATGAAGGCTGTCGACCGCGGTCGGCTCAGTAATATGATTTGCCTGCATCGCTTCGTTGACCGTGTCGAGATCGGTGTCCGCCTCATACCGCGGCATGTGAACGGCAATGGTCTGCAGGCCGAGTTCGCCGTACTTTGCCTTGATCTCGTTTAGCTGCGGCATCTTGTCCTTGCAGATCCCGCAGGAGACCGCCCAAAAATGGACAAGCGTCGGCTTTCCCTTTGCGTGTTCCAGTGTGTCCTCGAGCGAGCCGTTGAACCAGGTGGTTGCCCCTTCGAGCGACGGCATCGCATCTCCAATTCTCATTGGCATATGATTACTCCGAAAAAAAGATGATGAATTAGGGTGGTGAGTGATGAGTTAAGAGATGTTCTTGAACTTCACCACTCACCGTTCACCACCGCTGGTTATACAGTCAAGTTCTCCTGGCCCGGCTTCCAATCCGCTGAGCAAAGTCCGCCGGTCTGAAGGCCCTGCAAAACGCGAAGCGTCTCGTCTACCGAACGTCCGATGTTCAGATCGTGTACGACCGCATACTGAAGAACGCCGTCCGGGTTGATGATGTACAGGCCGCGAAGCGCGATATTCGCCTCTTCGACCAGGATGTTGTATTTCGCTGCCAGACGGCCGCCGACATCCGAAGCGAGCGGGTAACGCAGGCCCTCGATGCCGTTCTTGTCGCGCGGGGTCTTGATCCACGCACGGTGCGAGTGGACCGAGTCGGTCGAGATGCCGATAACCTCGGCTCCAACGCCGTTCAGCTCATCGAGACGATCCGAAAAAGCTGTAAGTTCCGTCGGACACACGAAGGTAAAATCGAGCGGGTAGAACACGAGGATCAACCATTTGCCTTTGTAATCCGAAAGCTTAACGTTTTCGGCCAAAGTATCCATGTTCTTCGTCGACGGAAGGTTAAAATCCGGTGCCGGTTGGCCGACCTTGGCCATGGTGACCGTGTTTTCTGTTGCAGTTGCTGTACCTGTTGACATAATTTTATCTATCTCCTTGTTTTGATTTCCGTTTGACCACCGAGAACGCAGAGGCAGCTGAGAGGCTGCAAAGAATAGCGTGTAGCCCCATTTACTTTCTACGTCCTCGGTGTTCAGTTTTTTTCTAAGCAGTCAGGGCAGACGCCCCTTAAAGTAAACTCCAAAAATTCCGGTTTGAAATGCGAATAGGCAGCGGCCTTGTCCACCAATTCCTTCGGGTGTTCCATCTCGATATCGACCAGCTTTCCGCAACTTGTGCAGATCGCATGATCGTGCCGCGACGTCATTCGGTCAAACCGGCTGGCGCCGTTGCCGAACTGTATCTCGGCGATGTGTCCGGCATCTTTCAGGAACCGAAGCGAGTTGTAGACCGTGGCGAACGAGATGCTCGGCAGTTTTGCCTTGGCATACGCAAAGACCTCGTTTGCCGTAAGGTGCTCGGGCCGTGCACGGATCACCGCGAGAACAACCTCACGCTGTTTGGTCAAACCCAGATCCTGTATTGGTGCTAATTCCATATCGTATCAACTTAGATTTATAATAATTCTAATTACAACACTTGTCAAGTCTGATCTGGACTGAGCGCGGCATATGCAGCGTCGAATTCGGCGACAGGCAAAGTTCACACAATGAACTGACGCGTCTGACGTCGCTGCCGTTAGTTTTTGGTGCTGACGAGCAGTTTTCGCCGAGCCTCAACGATGAGGCCAGCACGTTTTGACGTGACCTGGATATTCCGTTCAGCGATGCCGCGGGTCGCGACGACCGGAATTTTCGGCATGTAGGTGACGACGTAGTAGGAATCGATCATCTTGGCGACTAGAGGCGCTTTGGCGACCATCTCGTCCGGAGAATCGGGCAGAATGAACTCGCCATTCGTGTCCGTTGCGAGCTTTTCGAGCTGAGCCTGGCTTGTTTCGAGATCGTCCTGTCGGGCCTTCAGTTTTCTGATCAGGGTGCGGTCAAGATTGATGGTCGGGCCGATCTTTGGTGCCTGGGCTGCATCACGCGCTCCATTCGGGAGCTGTGCGGCGATCTCCGGTGGCAAGGCCTTCGGTGCAGGTGTATTCGAAATACCTTTCGTACGAGGCTCGATGTCGGCGGCCTCCATCGAACTGTAGCTAAGCACGTGGACAGAAATGCTCGTTGTCAGCAGACGCTGGATCGCGTCGAACTTCGCCGACGAACGCCCGAGGCTGTCGGTGCCGTCGGTGATCAGTACAAGCTGCCTGTTTTCCAGAGGTTCGCGTAGAAGGAAATCCGTCGCCATTTTCAACGCGTCGACGAGCACGTCGCGGCGGCCGAACGTGGTCTTTTTTGCAATTGCGGCAAGGGATTGCGCCTTGTCGGTCGTCCATTCATCGACGATCTCGGCCTTGTCGCTGTACTGCATTATCGCGACCGAATCGTCGGGCCGGAGCGACGAGACAACTGCTTTTGCTACCTTACGGGTCCAGTCGAGGCTCTTTATCGCTCGAAGCTCGCCGCCGGTATCCATCACGATCAGCACGTTCGCCGGCAACCGCCGGACACTGCTCGGCTGATGCAGGATGTTGTCCTCGGTGATCACGAGGTCATTTGCGGTCACATTCGGAAAGAATGCGCCGTTCTCGTCGAAGGCGAGCACATTGAGCTTGATCTCTTCGGTCGAGACGCGAACCGTGTCGTCCGCCGGAGTCGGAGTTGGAGTAGCTTGGACCCGGCCGCTTTGAGCCTTGAGGCTGACCGGCGAGACAGCCGCGGCAAAAACAAGAAACACGGCCAAAACTAGAGTTCTTAGATAAACGCGATCCATTATTTTGTATGATGCCGCTTTAACTAATAAATTTGCTTTGCGTTCGTTCGTCGGACCAATATCGGCCGATCGCCTCGCACAACGTATCAATGTGCGTGTCCATCGGATCAAAGTTCGGGAAATTCCTCAACAAAATCAAGCAAATTGCTGACATATTGGGCAAATCCGGGACACTTTACAGAGTGGGGGGCGAGCAAATCTTCCGCCGTGCTCGTATCGTAAGTTTGCGAAATAAAGAAGTACGGCACCGCGTAATGCGGCAGTCCGGTGATCGCCGGTGATAATTTGGTATTCAGGAACCACTCGGTGAGCTTTTTCGGCGGATGAAATTCCGATGCCCGGCCAGTCATATCGCGGGCGATCACGTCAAATAATTCAGCGGTCGTTAGCGGCGACGGATCCGCCAGGGCGATGGTCTTGCCGGTGGCACGATCGTCTTTAGCAAGAGCTACCATTCCGTTGACGACAAAATCTACGGGCACCAGATTGAGGCGGACGTCCTTGTTTCCGACGTTGAATGCCCTCAAAAGCGTCGGTGCCATCCGCAGATAGTGGATAAGATAATAAATGCCGTCGTATTTTACGGTCTCGCCTGTGACCGAATCGCCGACCACAACAGACGGCCGAAATATCGTCACCGGCAGGTCGGATTTGAGTTTCTCGACCTCCATTTCGGCGAGGTATTTAGTTTCCTCGTAGTAATTGCGAAAGCCGGCGTCATGCTCGAGCTCGTTTTCGAGGATATCGCCTTCGCGCTTGCCTGCGACATAACAGGTTGAGACGTAGTTGTAGCGATAAAGGTCCTTGATCGTACGTACGAAATCGTTTACGTTACGCGTGCCCTCGAGGTTTACTTTGAAACCGACATCTTTCTCGACCGCCAGGTCGTATACGGCCGCCAGGTGATAAACGTCCGTCGTTTCGAACTGGATCGTTTCCAGGTCCTCCGTTGCGATCCCAAGGTTCGGCTGCGTAATATCGCCCTCGACGATCACGAAGCTCTCAAGCGGCGTCGCCGTCGCGGCGGCGATCTCCTCAACGTCGGCCATCGCCTTTTCGACAAACTGCGGCTGAACAAGCAGAAAGAATTGGGTCTCCGAATTAGCGAGGCTTTCAACAAGGCGGCTGGCAATAAAGCCCGGAAACCCTGTGACGAAGATGGAATGGCGAAACATCATATCTCTATCTTACCAATTATGAGCATGATAATGCGTGTCCTCTGAACCATTCAATTTCTGGCTCTACGATCTATTGCCTAGGGCTCCATTATCCATTTACGGTCATCAGTTGGACACCGACGAGCTCAAAACAGAAATCCGTTTACTTTCGGTCTAGGCGTATGATAGAGTTTCGGCAAGACATGAGAATTCAGGAAATGCGGTCGGGGATATCGCATCTGCGAAAGCGGATAGATGATCAACGGCCAAATGAAATACTCGAGATGAGATCGATGCTCGAAGCCGAACTTCCGCCGGTTCCGGAGCCGATAGCCCCGATAGATCCGGCTAGTGAGCTCGACGAGCTGCGTTGGGCGGTCGTGTCTTTTGTTCGAACTGAAGCCAGCGGATTGTCCTACAAACAAGCCCTGCAGTGGATGAGCGAACTTGATCTCCAGGGAGTCGCCGGCCTGTGCATCGTTACAAACGAAGCTGCCGAACGCAACAAAGCCTAAAACTCCAACACAACTTTGCCAAAGCTCTTGTTAGATCCCAGATACTGATAAGCCGCGTCCGCGTCTCTAGACGGGAAGACCCGATCGAGGGTCGGACTTACGATTCCTTTGGCCAAAAGCGGCACAACCTCATTAGTGAACGCCCTTGTCACGTCGGCTTTTTCTTCAGCCGAACGCGCCCGGAGAACAGTCCCGATGATCGAGGCACGCTTTTGAAGAGCAAGACCCAAATTGAATTCGGCAGTCCGGCCGGATGTAAGTCCGACCAGGATCAAACGGCCCTTTACAGCGAGCGACAGTAAATTCTGTTCAAAATACGCCGCGCCGACCAGGTCGAGGATCACGTTTGCTCCGCGTCCATCGGTCGCATCTATAACATTGCTTGAAAATCCGGGAGACGTTGACGTCTCCACGCCGAGATCGAGCCCAAATGCCGCGCATTTTTCAAGTTTTTCGGCCGTTCGCGACGTGCCGATGACTACGTTCCCGTTCGCCTTTGCGAGCTGCAGAGCGGCGAGCCCGACGCCGGATCCGACGGCGTGGATCAGGAGCGTTTCGCCAGCCTGCAGCTTACCGAGAGTGAATACAGCATCGTAGGCGGTGATAAATGCTTCGGGAACCGCCGCTGCCTCGACAAAACTCAAATTCTCGGGCACGCGGGCCAGATGTGAGGCATCGGCCAGGTGTAATTCGGCCTGAGCCTCGCCGGCGGCGATACCGAAAACACGATCGCCGACCGCAAACCCGGTGACCGTTTCCCCGATGGCGGCAACTTCGCCGGCAAATTCGAGCCCCGGAATATTCGGCGAGTAACCGGCCGGCGGCGGGTAGAGTCCACGCCGCTGCAGCAGATCGGCACGATTCAGCCCGGCAGCCTTAACGCGAACCAGCACTTTGCTTCCGGTTGGCGGCTGAGGGTCCGGCACATCTCGAAGTTCGAGGTTATCTTCGGACTGAAAATCGGTAAAGTAAACGGCTTTCATTCTAAACTCGAAAAGCGAGCTATTTCACGACCTTCGGAGCGACGTTATTGGCCTTGAGCGAGTTTCCCGTGGCTCGTTCGAGATCGGCAATGGCCTTATTGAGCTCGGTTCTGGCGCGCAATTCGTTGCTGCGTGCCGCCGCCAGTGCGGTTTGCCGGTCGAGTACCTTATAAACGTCGGACTGGCCGGCGTCCAGTTTTCGCTGTTCCGAATCGTACTGTTTAGCGGTATTCTCGCGGGCAATGGCAGCGGCCCGAAGCCGTGCCTCGGCCGTCCTGATGGCTTGCAGGGCATTACGGACATCGACCTGTATCCCCTGCTCGATCTGTTCCCGCTGGGTCTCGATCTTTTCGCCCTCGACCAGCGATTTTCCAAGCTGGGCACTCGCGGTCTTGTCGCCGAACAGCGGCAAACTGATGTTGATGCCGACCCGGAACGTCGGATAGCGATTTTGGAAAATGCCGCCATACGGATTTCCCGTCAGCAGCGAGAGGTTCGCCAATTGTGCCTGGCATGCAGGCGATGTCGGGTTGGTAGTACACGGCAGCGGAAACGGGCTCGAGAATCGCGGATTCTGATTACCGCCGACGCCCGCCGAGTTGTAGCTCGCGATCAGGTCGATCTGCGGCTTTTTCTGGTCGCGATAATATCTTTGGTCGACCGCGTTTATGTCCTTCTGATCTTTGTTGATCTCGAGTTCCGGCCGATTCTCGAGCGCCGTGTCCATGGCCTCGGTCAACGTGGTTCGCGGAACCTGGATCTCGACCGAGTCAACTGGCGTCAGCGACTGACTCCAGACCGAATCATTGCGGTTCGTGGAGATCAGGCTCTTTATCGCATTTTCGGCCTGGTTAACTATGTTCAGTGCGTCATAGACCGCCTGTTCAAAGTTCGCGACCTGTGTCTCGGCCGCCACAATGTCGATCGGAGCAAGTTGGCCCTCTTCGACCAGACGTTTGTTGTGTTCGAGCTGATCCTTCGCGTCCCGAACGCTGTCACGCTGCACCTGCAGGTTTCGCAATGCAAAGGCAAGGTCCCAATATGCCTTTTCAGCGGTGGCCACTACCTCGATCGAACGCTGACGAAATTGAGTATCGGTCAAGGAGAGGTTCTTTTTCGCGATCTCGATCGTTCGGCGGCTCTGGTCGAATTTTCGGCCGCGAAACAGCGGCTGCGTGAGCGAAAATCCAAGTGACGAATTATCCTGCGGGCTAAGGATCGAGATCGGGTTGTCCGTCGTCACACGTGAATTATTCAATGAGCCGGTGACCACGGTTCCAAAATTCGGAACATATCCCGTGACCGACGCATTTCCAACGAGCGACCTGACTGTCGTTGACGAATTAGAGCTAAAGATGCTCACGTTCGGCGACTTAGAGCTGTCGTAATAGGTCTGGGCGTTGAAACGCGGTTGATAGATCCCGCGGGTCGATTGCAGATCGAATTCGGCGCTGCGCACATTCTTTCGGGTGATCTCGATGTCCTTATTATTTTCAAGTGCCAGTTCGATCGTCTCTTTGAGGGTCAACGAACGCTGTTGGGTCATATCGACGCCGACCCGTCCCAGATCCGGCATACTTCTATCGTCGGAACTGTAATTGGGGGCGATCGCCGGAACGCCTTTCAGGTCCTCGGGTGAAACGCCCTGCTTATCCGTGACGGCAGGCGTTGGCGTAGGCGTCGGCTGAGCGTCCTGCGCCCAGACATTCGCAGCGGCGACAGAAATGATGCAAAACACAAAAATGTATAAATTCCGCTTCATATAAATAGATCTCGTTTAGACCATTTCCAACTACTGTTTGCTAACGATCGAGCTCGTAGCAGTGACAAACCTGCGCTTGATCCCTCCGAAAAGCCACTCTGCAAATCGGTTCACGTAGCTGAACAATCTCATTTCGGCCAGATCGTCGAATATCGAATAAAAGACCGGGACCGCCAGCAGCGTCAGCAGCAGGCATAGCGATTGTCCGCCGACGACCAGCACGCCGATCGAGCGGTTCGTACCGGAACCGGCCCCGGTGGAAATAACCAGCGGGAGCATACCCGCGACAAGCGCGATCGTCGTCATCAGGATCGGCCGCAAGCGGTCTCGATTGGCCTGGATTATCGCGTCATACCGGCTCATACCCTTGGAACGGAGCGAGTTGGTGTGATCGATCTGCAGAATGGCGTTCTTTTTTACAACGCCGAACAGCAGAAGCAATCCGAGGCCCGAAAAAATGTTAACGGACTGTCCCAAAACCAGGAGGCTGAAGATCCCGAACGGGATCGACAGCGGCAGCGTCAACAGGATCGTGATCGGGTGAATGAACGATTCGAACTGTGCCGCCAGCACGATGTACATAAAGATGAACGACAGGGCGAACGCCAACAGGAAGTAGAAACCGGCCTTGCCCATTTCCTTGGACTGGCCGACGTAACCCGTCCGGTAACCGGCGCCGTCGATCTTCATATCCTTTACGAAGGCATCGATCGCGGACGTGATACTCGCCGCCGAGCCGCCCGGACGAGTGTTCGCAAGCAGAGTCACTTGGCGCTGCCTGTTCGTTCGATCGATGGAACTAGGCCCGGTACCTTCGCTTGTCTTTACCACACGATCGAGTGTCACCCATCCTAATTTCGCCGACGGTACAATGACCCGTTTCAGCCCGTCGACACTCGTCCGAAACGAGCTGATCGCCCGAACACGAACCTCATATTGATCGGTTCCGGCATTAAATGTCGACGCTTGCTGTCCGGCGACCAGGATGTTGAGCGCCTGCGAAACATCACCGATACGCACCCCGAGATCGGCGGCCGTCGCACGGTCGACCGACAAGCGTACCTCCGGTTTGCCGGAGATCAGGGTCGAGTCGACGTCAACCGCGTCGGGGATCGTCTTCATTTTCTCAAGGATCTTTTCGGAATACTCCTCGAGCTTCTTCAAGTCGGGCCCCGCGATCAGGAACTGCACGTTCGCGTTTCGAAATCCGCCGCCCGAGAATGCCTGGACCTGCTGAACACCGGTTCGGAGGTCCTTCGGAAACTTCTCCGCGATCATGTCTCGCGTTGCCGCCATCAGGTCTTCTTGCGACTTAGCACGCTGGCCGATGTCGGCAAGCTTGACGTAGATCGTCCCGGCATTTACGACCTGCTGCTGTCCGCCGCCGACGGTCGTCAATGTGTCCGTGACGCCCGGCATCTTGCGGATCTCCGACGCGATCCTTTCAAAGGTCTGCGACGAAGCCGAAAGACTTGTGCCTTCGGGAACGCGGACAGAAACCTCAAATTGAGATTGGTCGTCGACCGGCAGGAAATTCTTGCCGACAAACATAAAGAGCGGAACAATGCTCAGGAACACGAGAATGCAGAGCGTGATGATCACCCATCGGTGATTCATCGAGAACCGAAGCAATGCGGCATAGACCGCGTCGACCGACCTGAACCAGCCGGTGTAATGGCTGTCGCCGGCAGGCTTCTCTTCGATCATGCCGTCGCCTTTGATCTCGTCCTCGACTGCTCCGTGCGGATCTTTCTTTTGCTTGATCAAGCGGGCGGCGAGCATCGGCGTGAGCGTAAACGAGACGATCAGCGAGACCCCGACAGCGAACGATGCCGTCAAGCCAAAACTCGACATGAACCGCCCGACAATGCCCTGCATAAACCCGATCGGGACAAACACGGCCATCAGCGACAACGTCGTCGCGAGAACGGCGAGGCCGATCTCACGAGTGCCCTCGATCGCCGCCTGGAATGGGTTCATCCCTTTCTCTTCGACAAAGCGATAGATATTTTCGAGCACCACGATCGCGTCGTCGATCACGATACCGACCATCAGCGTCAGCGACAGCATCGTGATCGAATTGAGCGTGTAGCCCATCGCGTACATCAGCGCGAATGTAGAAATGATCGACGTCGGAATGGCGAGACCCGCGATCAGAGTCGAACGGAAACTCCACAGGAACAGGAACACCACGATCGCCGCTAGTATCGACCCGACGACAAGATGCTCTTCGATCGAATGCAGTGAGTTCTCGATAAAGATCGAGTTGTCGGCAACGATCCGTATCGTGTAGTTTGGCGGCAGGCCCGGCATTATCTCGGCAAGTTTTGCCTTGACCGCACGTGCCGTAGCCACGGTATTTTGGCCGGATTGCTTGGCGACAACCAGCGTCACCGCCGGCAGCCCGTTCAAACGGGATTCGGAACGCAGCTCTTCGGCTCCGTCCTCGACATACCCAATGTCCTTGACCTTGACCTGATAATTTCCGCGCGTCGCGACGACGACGTCATTGAATTCTTCCGGCTTTTCGACCTTTCCGACGGTGCGAACGCTTGTTTCCTTCGGCCCCTCGTCAAGCCTGCCGCTCGGGAACTCGACATTTTGAATCGCTAATGCGCCCGAGACCTCACCCGGCGTGATGCTGTACGAACGCATCTTATCGGGATCGACCCAGACGTTGATCTGGCGCTCCTGCCCGCCGATGATCGTGATCTGGCCAACTCCATTCACCGATTCGATAGGTTCTTTGATCTTCTTTTTGGCTGTTTCGGTGATTTCGCGAAGCGACGTCGGTGCCGACACCGTGATACGCAGAACCGGGGCAGCATCGCTGTCGAGTTTCTGTACCGTCGGCTGCTTGGCAGTTTCGGGCAGGTTCGGAATGATGGTCTGGACGCGGTTCTCGACCTCTTGCGCCGCGATGTTCACGTCCTTTTCGAGCACGAACTGTACGAATACCTGCGAGAGGCCCTCGACCGAGGTCGACCGCAGCTCGTCGATGCCGCTAATGGTATTGACGGCCTCTTCGACCTTGTCCGTGACCTCGGTCTCGATCTCCTGCGGACTCGCTCCGGGGTTCACGACCGTGACCGTGATCGTCGGAAAATCGACCTTTGGAAACAGGTCAACGCCCAGGCTCATGAATGAGAATGCGCCCACAACCACGAGCGAAAGTATGAGCATCGTGGCAAAAACAGGACGCTTAACACAAATTTCGGCCAGCCATTGCATAAAGAACTTACCCCTCGATCAATTACCCTCTGCGCGCTTCTTTAGCGCCCGATTCATATCCTCAAATCCACGCTGCGTATTCTTTTTCAGCATGGGCCACAATATCGGCACGAGAATTCCCGAAAACTCCTCACGCTGTACGAACCGGACCTTGTCGTCGGCGATCGGTTCAATATGAAACTCGTGCTGACCGTCGAAAATCCCGCTTATTCCGAATTTTCCTTTCCACGCGAACAATCGGTTTTCCGTCACCTTAACCACCGCCGGTGCGAGTTTTGCGCCCATTCCGTCTTCCGGCTTGATGTAGACGCTCAACGCCGCTCCGACCTCCGGCTTTCCCGAGATCTCACGGACGAAAGGGTTCCACTCCGGGTAAGCCCCAAAATCCATCAGCTCTTTCCAAACCCTGTCGGCCGGGGCATCTATTTCGATCTCCGTGCTCAGTTCAGTCATTCGTGACCTCTAGTTCATCTGACGAACAAGCACGCCGTCGAAGAGCGAATTCAGGTTATTCGTCGCGATCATTTCGCCCTCGGCGATCCCGGTCTTGACCTGGATCAAGCCGTTCTCGAGCAGGCCGAGCTGAACGATATGTTCGCGTGCCGCACCGTCCTTGATCACGTAGACCTTGTTAATGTCGCCCTCTGCTTTCACGGCCGTCGCCGGGATCATTACTGCGTTCTCCGGTTTCGATTGCGTTATGCGGACCGTCGCGAACTGGCCTGGTTTGAGCAGGCCTTCGCCGTTATCCACCTCGGCCTCAACCGTCAGCGTACGCGCCGTCACGTTCAAGCCCGGCAGAATGCGGGCAATGCGTCCCGCAAAATTGCGGTCCGGATATGCGGTCGTCTGAAGCGCGATCCCTTGTCCGATGGCCACCTTGTCGATCGAGGCCTCAGGGACGTCGATCTTCAGACGCAGCGTTGACGTACGGACGATCGTCGCGATCTTGGTGTTCGGTGCGCTCGGGCTGATGTACTCGCCTGGATCGGCAACCCGCTCAGAGACGTAGCCGCTGATCGGAGAATAGATCGCGGTGTCCGAGATCGATTTCTTAGCCTGGTCGACCTGGGTCTCGGCAGTTGCGATGGCGGATCGGGCTGTCGCAACCTGTGTCTCCGCTAATGTGATCGCCTTGACCGCGACAGCCGCATTGGACCTCGCATCATCAAGCTGGCCGAGCAATGCGTCACGCGTCGCCTTTCGCTGATCGACAACCGAGCGCGAGACGTCCCCGCTCTCAAGCAGCCGCTGTGCCCGCTGATATTCTTTTTCGGCGAGGTCAAGATTTGCCTTGACCGTTTTGACCTGCGAGAACGTCTCGATATTGAACGTTTCGCCGTCCTTGACCCCGAGCCTGCTCTGGGCCTGCCGCAAACCGGCGATCGCCTGGTCGTATGCCTTTCGCTGCTGCTCGACCTGGGCTTGGGCCTGTTCGAGCCGGATCTGTGCATCGCGATCATCGAGTCGGACGAGGACGCTGCCCTTGGTCACATAACTGCCGACGTCGAAATTTACTTGTACGATCTTGCCGGCGACCGATGGAGCAACGTCAGTCGATTCATCGCTGGCGAGGCTGCCGGTCGCCTCGAAGTAGGTCGGGATCGGCTTGACGACTGCCTGGGTCGAGGTGACGTCGACGACCGGCGGCTGATCGTTAGCAGCCGCTGCAACGTTTGCGTCCTGCTTTGCGGAGCAGCCTACGAGACCGAGTGTCGATGCCGAAAAGATAAAGGCTGACGTAATTAAAAGCTTATGAACTTTCATCATCATAAAAACCGTATTGCCGGGTCTAATTCTTAATGCCGTTCAACAGGATGTCGGCAAAGTTCTTCGCGGCGTCTTCGTTCGAAATGTCCATCATCCGCCGTTGCTTGTCCCACAGGATGTTGTTGAGCGAGTGGTGGATCAGCATACCGAGATACGCTCTGACCACTATCTTGGGATCCAGCTCCCGCATCGCTCCATCCTTTTGACGTTCACTTATATAGTTTCCAATGAACTCGTAAACTTTTGATACGAACTCGCCGAAAAAGCGTTCGGCCAATTTGTGCTCTTCGAGCGCCGAAAAGAACAACAGACGCATGAAACTCTCGTCCGTGTGGTGTTTGGTAAGTGCGTGCAGGCCGAGATTATAGAACACACCAAAATCGTCCTTTGCCTCCATCGCAAGCCGCAGATCCTCGTTTTCTTCCCAAGGGAAACGGTGAACGCCGTCGTCCGATCGCTTGCTGTCGAGGATCGCGTCGTAGAGCGCATCTTTTGTTTCAAAATGGCGGAATACCATCGCCTCCGAAACCCCGGACGCGAGCGCTATCTGCTTCGTCGTCGTGCCGCTGAATCCGCGCTGTGAAAAGAGTTGAACGGCCGCCTGCAATATCTGTTCGCGGCGTTCGTCGCCGGTCATCCGGCCCTGTGTACTGCATTGAAATAGGTCTTTGATCAAATCTCTCTCCTTGCGCCTAAAGTAAGTGCTTACTTACCGTATTCGCTAGACTCGCATTTTGGATTCGGCCTTGTCAACCGCTAACCGTCATAAATCCGATTTTCGGTGAAAGATCGAACATTTTGAGAGCGATTTCGTTACAACTATGTGTGAGGTTGATTCATCACAGATGGCGAACTAGGCTTGGCTAGATCATTACGACTTTTATTGCAATTATGAGCGGAGGTAGGAACTAATATGTCGGAATTTGAAGCGGAAGTTAAGAAAGCAGAACAGGAATTGGAACAGAGTCTTGTTCCGGTCGGCCTCGAAGGCGACACTCCAAATGGCTTTATGGACGATGAATTTTTAGGAGATCTCAAGATGCAGGCACAGGAATACGGACAGAAGATCCAGGATGCGGCGGTAAAGGCAAAGGATTTCGCGAGCGATAAATTCGCTCAGGCCGGCGACAAGTTCAAGGAACTTTCGGCAAAGGATCCGAAGGAACTGGTCGAAGACGCCAAGGAATTTGCCCGTCAGAAGCCGGGACAAACGATCCTCATTTCGGCGGCGGTCGGCCTCTTTCTGGGTTTCCTGCTTCGGCGTGGACGCAGATAAACGATCAAGCACTGTCTATTAATTAAGAAACGGCCGCCTCGAGATCGAGGCGGCCGTTCTTCGTTACCGCATTCGAATATTCGCGAAAAAGGCCGTCCCTGATCGGTTGATCCGGGGCGGCCTCAAATTCGGAGAACAGGAACTAAATTTGATCAAGTTCCAATTCGAACGCTTAAACCTGTGCGTGGATCAAACGGCGGGTCTGATCGCCAAAGAGCACGTCGATCTTTTGCGGTTCGATCACCGCAGTGACCTCGCCACGACCGAACTTGTCGTGAGTCATTGCCTGGCCCTTGCGGTACTTGCGTCCGCGGTCATAGGGCGAAGCGTTCTTTCCGGTTCCCATCGCTACCGAGGTCTTTACTCCTCGGGTAAATGTACTCACCGTTTCACAGGCCCCACACGACGCCTTAGTGATCTTACCCTGTTTTGTGACGGTCAAAATTTTGTGATTTTGTTCCAGATCACATGCCGAACACATCATCTCCGTCGAGTCACCGACTGCAAATGCTTCTTTATTCATAAATCAATTATACCACTTATCGGCCGCGTCGCGGTCCAAAAGATCGAAATGTCTTCCGGGCCGGTGATCCCAACTTTTTGCCCGGAGCTGCCGTCGGTGCCGAGTGTCCGCCAAAATCAGGCAACAGGACGCGTTCGACCCGTTCTCCGGTCAGACGTTCGATGGAACGCATCGAGTGCTCTTCGGCGATCGTAAACAGCGTAATTGCCTTTCCCTTGTTTCCGGCACGGCCCGTTCGGCCGATGCGGTGGACGTAGTCCTCAGGTGCCTCGGGAATGTCGTAGTTGATCACGTGCGATACCGAATCGATATCGATGCCGCGGGCCGCAACGTCGGTCGCGACAAGCACATTGGTATGGCCCGACTTGAAGCTGCGGAGTGCTGCCTCTCGCTGTGACTGCGAACGATCACCGTGAATGCGGTTCGATTTATGTGATCGCTTTTCGAGGACGTGTGCAAGCCTGTCGGCTCCGCGCTTCGTCCTGGTGAAAACGAGTACCCGGTCGAAATCCTCTTTATCAAGCAGGTCGAGCAGCAGCGGCATTTTGAATTGCTGTGCGACAGGATATGCCGTCTGTTCGATCAGTCCGGCGGCCTTTCCGCGGGGGCTGACCTCGATGACGGTCGGATCTTTCAGCATCGCATAGGCGATATGTTCGATCTCGGCCGACATCGTGGCAGAAAAGAACAGCGTCTGGCGGTTAGCCGGAATTGCCTTGACAATGCGTTTGATCGACGGCAAAAAGCCCATATCGAGCATACGATCGGCCTCGTCAAGGACGAGGTGCGTCAGGCCGCGAAAGTCGATCATGCCCTGCTCCATGAAATCCATGAGGCGTCCGGGCGTTGCAATAATAATGTTTGCGCCTCGTTTGAGGCTGTCGATCTGCCGTTTGTAGCCCGCGCCGCCGATGATCGCCGTGCAGGTTATGCCCTTGGGCTCAAACTGTTTGCAGGCGGCCTCGGTCTGGTTAGCCAATTCACGCGTCGGTGAAAGTATGAGAACCTTGGTTCCCGGCTTGTTCTTGTTGGTAGCAGAAAGCTGCTGCAGGATCGGCAGCAAAAACGCTGCGGTCTTGCCGGTGCCGGTCTCGGCACAGGCGATAATGTCGCCGCCCTGTAAAACTATCGGAATTGCCTGCTTTTGAATGGGAGTAGGCTCTGTGTAACCCAATTGCTCGCATTTGTCCGTAAAGATCGGAAGCAAGCCTAAATCGCTAAAAGTCATTTGTAATTAAATATCTCAGATCAACTAAAGACCAATATTCTTATCCTCACTCCTTGCAGGACTAATGTGGGCAAAACGCAATTAGCGTAAACACACGGGTAGCCAACAAAAGTTGGAACTCTAAGAGAGAGTCTTCAGGATGTAATAAGAAGTTACTAACGTGGAGTGATCTTCAGTGTAACGGTGGCAAGGAAGGAACCTACGTTCGAGGGTTCACCATCGAAGGGAACCGCTTCTATCGGTTATAAACGAACCGTTTCTCGAACTATCCATTTCGCTTGAACATACAAGCGGATCTACCGTCGGCGAATGAGATACGGAGTTGTCAAACTGTAAGACTACGTTAGTTGTGGATAAATAGCAAGCTAATTATTCCTGACAGTAGGTGAATAGTGTGGCATCATTGTAGGTAAGTTAGAGGTAAACGCTATGAACCCCAATAAAGACGCCATTAAAATGCAAAAATATACTGTCAAAGATTTTCGCAAACAATTTCCAAATGATGATATTTGCTTGGAATGGCTCAAGGACTTTCTCTATCCCAACGGCATCTTCTGCGACAAATGCCAGGCGATCACCAATCATTACAAGGTGGCCTCACGAAAAAGCTATTCCTGTCAATCATGCGGTCACCACGTTCACCCGACCGCAGGAACAATATACCACAAATCGACCACGCCATTAACCGACTGGTTTTATGCCGTTTATCTCATGTCTTCGACACGATGCGGTATTTCGGCCAAACAGCTCGAACGTGAACTTGGCGTAACCTATAAAACCGCGTGGCGTATGTTCAAGATGATTCGGTCGATGTTGGACGAGTCCGACACGAAAATCGGGGGCACAGTCGAAATCGATGAGACGTATGTTGGCGGCAAAGCTCATGGTGGTGGGGCGGGACGTCCGACCAGTGGAAAGAAAACAATAGTCGCCGGAGCCGTCGAGCGTAAAGGCCGCGTAATCGCAAAGGTTGTCGATGACGTGAAAATCAGGACGCTTATTCCGTTTGTTCGAGATCATGTTACCGCAGGGTCAACCGTACATACTGACGAACACAGCTCTTATTTCTATCTGCCCCATTATGACTACAAACACACAGCCGTCGCACATAAGAAAAAGGTGTGGGTCGTAGGCGACTCTCACACCAATTCGATAGAAGGGTTTTGGTCCTTAATGAAAGGGGGCATACGTGGCGTTTATAAGCACGTAAGCCCCAAGCATTTGCAAAGTTATGTTAATGAATATGCCTTTCGATACAATAGGCGAAATGATATTACGCCAATGTTTTTGTCTTTCTTGGGGCAGGTTCAGAAATCTTACGACTAGTTTTTTTTAAAGCCAGTTCAAACGTAGGTTTGTCAAAGATTTTGACTCCGTTATCGAGCGTCTCGATTTCTATAGTTTGAACAGGGCCATGATTGGTTAGACGCCATTTGTTTAGTTGCTCTGAAATTGTTTTCGTCGTAATTGTCACGGTGTCGCTCATATTTTTGGCTCCTATTTTAAGATACAATTCCGACAATTTTTTCAATCACTTCTGTAAGTTTTGCCGGAGTAATCTGTCCTACAACTCTATCAATAATATTTGTATCAACCGTAAATAGTCTGTTCGGACGTATGTTCGAGGGATGATTTAGTCTGCCGGTCACAAAGTCACTAATCACTAGCGGCACACTGTAGCCGTCAGACGAATTTTGAGTCGTGATCTGGCAAACAATTGCATCATCTCTATTAAGTTGAGAAATAACTAATGCTGGTCGCTTTTTTACGTTAGTAAGGTCTGAAAACGGAAAATCAACAATAACGACCTGTCCCTTTACAAATCTGCCCATGCCGCGTCCTCTGCCGGAGTATTCCAGTCACGGGCAAGTAGACTCTCGGAGGCAAGCATTATTTGAAAAACCTCCGGATCGATCGTGGTTGCTCCGCAAAATTCGACCGGACGAAATTGAGCGGCGTCGAAATTCCCCAAGTGGTATAAATAATCACCCAATGTTTCGATTACACCTTTCGTGGTAATTGTTACTGTTTGGCTCATTTTATTGGCTCCTTCTCTTGCCCTAGAAATCTTTGGCCAGATGATTCTTCTGCTTAACCACTTCAAGACCCTTCCCCTGCGTGATTACCGCAACGTCAACGGCGCCACCAACGCCTCGTACCCCGATACTTAAATTCTGCGCAGTAGAAGTGGTCTTTATCAAGAACACCGCTAAATCAATGCAATCCTGTAGTGGCAGCACCGGAAAAGGAATCTGTAATTGTAACTGAGCAAGAGCTTTTCTCAAATCGTTCTCTTGTTGATCAGACAAGGCAAGAGTCTTTTTTACAATCCCCATCAACCTCACATCAAATCCCTGCACAATCCTTGAGGTAATTTCCGGCTGGCCGCCCATCGTAATTCCAAATTCGCCCGGAGCCTCTTCAGAGGGAATAGGACTGTTCGGAATGCTAAATTGAAAAACAGATCCGTAAGCCGATCCTTCATCAAAACCACCCACCACAAAAACCATGCCCGGCGTTTGATGACCCGGTGGAACCCGGTCTTTCCACTGTTTAAGGAAAAAATCACTAAGTTTCTGTGAAAAATCGCCGACTGCTAATCGCCCCTGCTCCTTTATGCCAACCTCAAACTCAGGCATAAAACTCTTGGCGGTGCGAAGATCGCTCGGGGTTGTCCCAATTACTGCGTCCCCATAAGTAACGGCGGCGATATAGTTATTTGGTTCCGCAAATGTGAGCAACTTTGTGGCGTTGTCAAAATTTACTGGCAAGTGCAGGATAATTCCATTTGGCTGGGGAATCTGAGCAGTTAACGTAACTCGACTGTCTGCGGCCAATACAATGCCCTCCGAACCTTTTACAACGATTCCCAGTGACATGAAGTTTCTCTCCGAGTATAAATTTCAAAGAACTTATACCATAGATTAGAGTACCATTGGAAGCCGAGAGTTTGCCAGACTTTTTTTTGCAAGCCCTCTATTAACAGGCGCTTACGAGCGCAAACCGTTTTAACACAATACTTACGGCTATCTTGGGGTGGAATTATCTTGACATACCAGATAGTGGACTTTAAACTGAAAAACAACTCGTTACGAGCGAGTTGTTTTTCGATCTGTACACGGAATGAACAGACAGCGGCTTAAGCAAAAGTAGTTTAAGTCCTTGGCAGATATTCTGTCAAGAAGAAACTGCCCGCGAAAGCCCCGCATAGTCCTATCAAGCAACAAAAATCGAAAGACGTAGGTCGCAAGGCGATGGTGTAAGTCCGTCCGGCTGGGCGCCAAGCTGTTGCCTTGTTCGACATACGTGTAACTAGCAAGAGCCGGAAAGGATATTAACTTCAATGAGTGCTAAGAGCACAAATAAAGAAACAACCTCGCCGCGAGTAGCGAGTATTGCGAGCAAATTGCTCTCTAATCCGAACACGCCCGCTAAAGTGAAAACTGTAGCAGCTTCGGTCCTAACTCAGACGCCGAACAGGCCGGCGGGTAAGGGCAAGTCAAAGCGTTAAAGGTCAACCCAGAATGGGTGCCGGGAAAAACTCGGCATCCATTAAGGAGAAAATGAAATGTCATTCAGTCCACAGAATAATGCAATCGCAGTAGCAACGAACCAAAGTCTCGGACAGCTCCACCGTGACATCGAGACTTGTCAGCGATCAGTGGCAATCCTTCACGGCCAAATAAACCAGCTTATTGCCCTTCAAGAGCAGACGCTGGCAGCTATTCAACAGCAGACGCAGTTAATGGAAGCAGTTCAGGCTCGACGGCCTTAACTGCTACCAATTCTGCGGCAATACTCAGTGATGCGACCTTTTCTGCGTCACTGAGTTCAACTTGTTTCAGCAGTTCGACTATACGAATTGACGTTTCAATTATCTTATTCATATTTTAAACCTACCTTGACGGGATAAGCACCATTATTCCGAATCCATTCAGCGGCAACGTCTCTGGGCGAACGCTTTTTGCCGTCGACCTCGTAATTTAGCCGCCTCATCTCGTCGGTCGAGATCGCGTTCCGGAGCCTTTCGAACGCCGTTGCGAGTAGCGGTTTCGCGTCGTGACGGGCAACGAAGACCGCCTGATACGGCGGAAAATAATGTTTGTCGTCTTCGAGTTGAAACAAGTCTAGCGCCTTGATCAGCCCGTCGGTCGAGTTGCCGGCAATGATGTCGACCTCGCCCGCCTGCAGCGCCCGATAGGTCAACGCAAGATCCATCTCGCGCGGCTGCTTCGAAAAATTGAATCCATAAGCCTTTACAAAACCAGCATAACCGTCCGCCCGCGACATAAAATCCTGGCCAAAGCCCGCCTGCCAGTCCTTGGCGAATGGCACCGCGTCCGAGATCGTTTTCAAGCCGTTGTTTCTGGCAACGTCGCCGCGAACGAGGATCGCGAAATCATTTGAGAATCCAAGTTGAGGGCTCAACACCAGATCGAACTTCGCTGCGTACTCCGATTTCGTTTGGTCGTAAACTGCTTGCGGGTCGGTGATCGGCGGATGTTTGAGGATCGACGTATACGCCGTGCCGGTGTACTCAGGGTAAACGTCGATCTGATGCGACAAAAGGGCTTTATGCGTTAAGTCTCCGCCGAGCTCGAACTGCCGCTCGACCGTTATCCCCTCTTTTTCCAGCGTTTGGGCGAGGATCTCGGCGAGGATCACCGATTCGGTAAAATCCTTTGAGCCGACTATTATCTTTGGGCCGTTGGCGTCAGCAGCTTCGGTACCCAAGCCGGGAATAAATCCGACCGCGATCACGGCCGCTAACACAACACCTATGCCGGCAGCGACGATTCGTCTTCGCGGTGCGGCGGCACGCTTGCCGATCTCAAAGCTTTTCTCGAATTGCCCGAGGGCAAAATCAAACAATAACGCCAATAGTGCCGACGCCAACGCACCCGCGATCAATAAATTGTTGTCGTTCTGCCTCAAGCCGCGAAAGATATACGTCCCGAGGCCGCCGGCACCGACGGCCGCGGCAACCGTTGCCACACCAACAGAAATTACGACCGCAACGCGAATTCCGGTCAGGATCACGGGCATCGCGAGCGGCATTTCTACCATTTTCAGCCGTTGCGAGTTGGTCATCCCCATTGCGACGGCAGCTTCGCGGATCTTCGGGTCGATTCCCAGGATGCCGGTGACCGTGTTGCGAATCACCGGCAGCAGGGCATAAAGGGCAAGAGCAATTATCGCCGTCCGGGCACCGATACCGCCGATAAACGGTATCGGGATCAGCAGACCGAACAGGGCAAGACTCGGGACCGTTTGCATTATATTTGCAATTCCAAGAACCGGAGTCTGAAGTCGATCGTAGCGGGTGAGGAGAATACCAACAGGAACACCGACGGCGATGGCCGCGCCGGTTGAGATCAGCACCAGAAAAATATGCTCTCGCGTGAGCGTAAGCAATTCAGGCCAATTCTGGCGAATAAATTCTAAGAACGATCTCATCGGGTCTTAACCGTTTCTTTGCCGTCTTTCTCATCGGGACCAGCAAGAGGTCCGATCTTTACTCTAATGAATCTTGGAAAATAGATGCCTTGATTCTCGAGCATATGCTTCAGATCAAGACTATTCACATTATAGGTCACGAACAAACCATTTCCGCGAAGCTCCGGATGTGCCTTCGCCGAATATGCTATCGGCATCTTGACTCCCGAGTAATCAGGTGTGTAGATGATCTTGGGTTCGGACCAGGGCCCCTCGAGCCGGTCGGCCATTCGCAGCCCGATCGAAGCTTCACCAAATCCAAATGTCTGTATTTGAATGAACTTTTCGAGATTTTGGTCGAAGTGCACCGAGTATTCGGTAGCTCCGACAAACAACGGACGTGGTTTCGGCAATTCCGAACTTCGTTTCACCCATTGTCCGTTGAACCACCACTCCGGCTTCGAGATCTTTCCGAGATATACGTCGTGTAAACTCCATCGCAGCAAATGTGCGTCGTGGGTCGCAGGTTCGTCAGAACCAAATGCATACAGATATTTATCGTCTTTTAAGACCGCCGCGGAACCTGCCATCTGCCCGAAGGTATTGGGTCCTCGAACGTACCTAACATTCCATTTATCAGGATCATCCGCGGGATTTGAAATTATTGCGACGTACCAACCTACGGCCTCAAACCCAAGGCCGGTCTTTGATGATCTCAGCTGGAGTAAGAAAACAATGAGCCGATCTCTGACGATCGACCCGTGCCCGGGCCAGAACCATCCGACTCCCGGCGCACTGAAAAATGCCTGTTTACCTTTTGATAAGTTTCTCCAATAGTATTTAACCGGCCCGGAAAGGTAGTAACCCTTCTGAATGGCAACGCTGTTCCGAACGAATGTACCCATTCGCGAGTCGTTCGAGTTTGCCGAAATCACACTGTCGCCAAACAGCCACAGAACCCTGCCATCGCCGAGGTCGATCGATCCTGCACTGTCACCTCCGCGCCAAACGGGGTCATGAGTGAAATACTTGCTACCTGCTTCATCAGCGACGGCCTCAATACGGTATTTTGAAGGATCCGGTTGCGCAATACTTGCCGTGACCAAGGTAACAATTATCAACGGAGCTGAAATGATCCAACGCATCATCTGGATAAAGGCAACCGTAAGCTAGGTTAACGATCCGATCACGGCTTTTTGGGAACAAACTGTGGCGTTATGCGGCCTTTCGTCTTTTGCTCGAAGGCGTAAGCATATTTGATCAACGACGGCTCGCTCCACGCTCGACCGAAGAAGAGCATTCCCGCCGGCGAATTGTCCCGGAGTCCGACCGGAACGGTGATAGACGGATAGCCTGCGACCGCGGCGATCGACCAAGCCTGGCCGGCGGTAGGGCCGACAAGTGCGTCGAGCTTGTCCTTTGCCATGACCGCATCGATGCCGTCCTCACGGGTCGACTTTTTGATCTTCGCCAGGGCGTCGATATACGCCTGATCTGTGAGGTCGCCTTTCTTTTGGGAATCAATAAAGAGTTCCTGGCCGAAGAGCTTTAATTCCGAGTCCTTGTTCTCGTCGTTGAACTTGATGAGGTCCTCAAGCGTTTTGTACTTGCCTCCGCGGGCCGCTAGGTACTTATTCAGGTCTGTCTTGAATTCATATTCGAGCACAGCCAGGCGATCGGCCTGCGTCGGTCCGTAGTCGGGGAAAGTGACTTCGACCAGCGTAGCTCCCGCCTCGCGTATCTTCTCGATCAACGGCTCGAAGAATGCGTTAAATTTCTCGGCATTCTGCCGTGGAGGAAACTTGACCAAGCCAAGGCGTGCGCCTTTTAGGCCGTTCTGATCGAGGAACTTCGTGTAGTCCTTCGCAGCCTTCCTGGCTGCCTCCGCGGTTGCTGGATCTTTCTTGTCGCTGCCCGCCATTGCACCGAGCATTATCGCCGCGTCGGCGACCGTGCGGGCCATCGGCCCGGCCGTATCCTGAGAGTGGGCGATCGGAATAATGCCGGATCTCGAGATCAGGCCAAGTGTCGGCTTGATACCGACAACGCCGTTCGTCACGGACGGGCAGATGATCGAGCCGTTGGTCTCGGTACCAACGGCGGCGGCACAAAGGTTTGCCGAGACCGAAACCCCGGAACCCGCACTCGATCCGCATGGATTCTGATCGAGGTAATAGGGATTATTCGTTTGACCGCCGCGGCCGGACCAGCCGCTTATAGATCGATTTCCCCGGAAATTTGCCCATTCGCTAAGGTTGGTTTTGCCGAGAATGATCGCCCCGGCCCTTCTCAGCTTTTCTGCAACAAAAGCGTCCTTTTTCGGTGTCGGAGCGTCCACAAGCGCGAGCGAGCCCGCGGTGGTTTTCATCTTATCGGCGGTGTCGATGTTGTCCTTGATCAGCACCGGAATGCCGTGCAGATGCCCCCGCACCTTGCCTCTCTTTCGTTCTTTATCAAGCGAATCCGCGATCGCGAGAGCGTCCGGGTTGAGTTCAAGCACAGATCGCGTTTTGCCGTCGATCTGCTCGATCCGTTTGAGGTACATTTCGGTCAACCTGCGAGCCGTAAGCTTTCCGGACCGCATTTTCGCCTGAAGCTCCGATATCGTTACCTCGACAAGCTCGGGAAACGTGTCGCCGTCAGAAAATTCGATCATCTCGCCTCGTGAATTTCGAAAGAGTGTAATTGTCGCAAGCCCGGCTGCACCGGTCTTCAAAAACTCCCGTCTGGTCGGAATATTCTTCGCCATAATATTGATTCTCGCGTACGGAAATAATAGTTGTTTTCAGGCCGTATTAGAAATCGTGTCGAGATAGGCCCTAACGAGCGGAAGATCTGACCGCCTGAACCCCTCGGCATCATCAACTAGCTCGATCCGGCCCTTGTTCATAAGCGAGATCTTTGTACCTAACATCATCGCTTCGTGTAGATCGTGGGTCACAAAGACCGCGGTCTTGCCGAGGTCGCGCACGAGCCGGGCAAATTCCCGCTGCAGATTGTTGCGGGTGATGGCGTCGAGGGCCCCAAACGGCTCGTCGAGCAGCAGCAAGTCGGGATCGGACGCCAACGCTCGTGCAACACCGACGCGCTGACGCTGCCCTCCCGACAACTCGTGCGGGAAACGGTCACCGAATCTATCGGGTTCCAAACCCACGAGCGAAAGAAGCTCGGCCGTTCTAGCCGCTTTCTTATCGGCTTTCCAACCCAGCAAAGTCGGTACGAGGGCGACGTTTTCCGCAACGGAAAGGTGCGGGAACAGTCCGCCATCCTGAATGACATAACCGATCCGGCGACGAAGGTCGATCGGATCCCAATCGGCCGTCGCTTTGCCGTTTACTAACACGCTGCCCGTCGTCGGGTCGATCAGCCGGTTGATGAGTTTCAGGGTCGTGGTTTTGCCGCAACCGGATTCGCCTAGCAAGACTAGGACCTCTCCTTTCTCCACTTGGAGATCCAGATCATCGAGCACCCTTAAGCCGCCGATCGAATAACCGACGTTGCGAAATTCGACGATGGCGTCCGTTGATAGGGTCACGCGTTATCGTTTCAGCCAGCCCTCTCGGATCTTGGCTTGCTTTGCGGTTATTTTCGGCAGATCGATCAGGCTGAAAGCAATGCTATCGCTCGAACCGACCTTCATCGGCATTTC
>JAKOVX010000069.1 GCA_029781855.1 Acidobacteriota bacterium
CTCGAAGCGGATTCAGACGCTTCCCGGTGGCGGGCTCCTCCATCGGAAACTCGAAGCGGATTAAGAAGCTTCCCGGTGGCGGGCTCCTCCATCGGAAACTCGAAGCGGATTCAGACGCTTCCCGGTGGCGGGCTCCTCCATCGGAAATGGGTTGGTTGGGGCGTGCCCATCCGAGCGTCGCCGGTTATTTCGGGCGCGTGCCGAGTTCCGCAATTCTCGGAATCTCTCGGCACTCACTTTGGTTGACGTTGTCTTAATCGTGGTTGAACCCATTCGGATGGTTGTCGCGTAGTGCGGATTCGCCCATCGCGAAGGAATCGACGGCCCGGTCAGTTGACCTATATGTCTGCCGATCGCTTCGCGTCAGCTTTATCTATTCGGTTTTCAATTTGAATCAGCGTCGAGCGGCTTCGCCGCGATCTGCAAAAGCGTGCGGAGCGCGCCGTGTCTGCCGCAGTTGACGACGAAGCCGAGCCTGGTGTCGGGTCACGCGATGGCACCGGAGATTGTGGAACATGCAATCGCGAACAAAAAAGTTCGCGAATCTGGCAACAATTGCCGGTCCGGCATACTGCGTTGCGTTCCACAATGTGGTGCGATCGAAACATCGCGTGCCCCGGTCAACCGGGAGAACCGATGATCCGATTCCTGAGCAATATCCGGCGAATCCAACGTTCACGACCGGGATCGTGTTTCCCCGCATGAACCGAGCATCGGCTCGGGATAATCTGAATTTTGGCAACCGCAAACTCGCCAGCGTTTCCGCAACCGATTCTTGTCCGTGGGCTTACTGATTGTGCTTTTGCCCGAATCAGCCCGGCATCAAATATGGAATAGCTGGGTCTCGCTGATCGGTCAGCTACCGATGCCGAGCGTCACGGGCCAGAAATGTCACGTATCTCATCTGTACCGATCGCTTTGGAGACGCGGCCCGTTCCGGTTCTCCATCGTTGCCGGCGACATGGCGTTACCGGGACGGATTGTCTCAAGACGCAAATGACGCAAATAATAGACATCAATTTGGATCTGTTTCAGACGCCCTTTGAATTCGCGGAAAAAGACAAGTTTGCCGCGCCCGATCAAACGGTCGGGATCGAGAAAAACGAGATCAGGGGCCTCGCGGATCATGCGCTGGGAATCGCGGCCTTCGACAAGCTCGCCGTGCAATCCGTGAGTTTATGGGTGGCGAAATGACTCAATATCTTACGCCGTTCGCAGTTTGCAACGGGAATTCCGATGATCCGAGAACGAAGATGATTCCAAGGCAGGTGAATTTTGAGGCGTGCGCTGCTTGACAGAAATTTCCTCGTTTACTATAGTCTCTAGTTTCGGACTGAAACGTCTGGACCTTCTGTGCGCGTCGGAAACGAATTTGCACGGGTGATTTTTGAAGGCTGAAGCAGGAATTGTAGCGTAAAGCACCGAACCATTCGGATCGCGGCGAATTGAT
>JAKOVX010000019.1 GCA_029781855.1 Acidobacteriota bacterium
GTTGCTCGGCTATCATGAATGGTTCTATTCTGGTCTATGAAATACCGAACCAAACCCTGTCACTTACTTATGACGTGCCGAGCAATCCCGCCCCGTGTAAAAAAACCACGGTAAATATTCATGCCGGCAACGACGTCATCAATCTCGGTTCGCTTCAGTTCAGCCTGATCTTCAAGGCTTCGGAACTGAATTATACCGGCCTTACGCCCGGGTTGTTGTCAGACCCTGTTGTATTCCTGCTGCCAAGCGATGCCACCGTTTATGATACTTTGAGTTTCAGCTGGTTTGGCTTGTCTGCTACCACTGCGAATACCGGAGATATTCTGGTATCTCTGGACCTCGAATCTGATGTCTGCAATGCTTCGGGCATACAACTTGGATTTGACAATACACTTTTCGCGGTTGCTTCCGGGTTCGATGGTTTCTGTCCGATCGAGGTGAGCCTGCCGGGAAGCGATCTGTCGCTTGATTTCGGCGATGGTATCAATCCGGTAATAACGACCCAGGCATCCGACATGACGGTAGAATGCGACGGTGCAGGCAATTTGACCGAATTAAATGACTGGCTTGCTGCGAACGGAGGCGCTGTCGCGACAGACGCCTGCGAGATCACCTGGTCCAACGACTTCACCGCCCTGAGCGACGGCTGCGGCGCTACGGGTACTGTGACGGTACACTTTACGGTGACGGATATATGCAATAATGCTGCGACGACGACGGCGGTGTTTACGATTGAGGATACGAAGGCGCCGGCATTTACAACGCTGGCGGGTTCGCTGGATGGCACGTTCGAATGCAGCAACACGTCAGGCATCGCAAATGCTCAGACTTTTGAGCCGGTAGCGGAAGATGCGTGCGGCGGCGTGGTGACGTACAACAAGACCTCGGGCACATTCCAGGCGGATATTGACTGCCCGCACTCGGGAACGTACACGAACACGTGGACGGTGACGGATGAATGCGGTAACACGAGCAGCGCTTCGTTCACGCAGGTGATCACGGTTACAGATAACACGGCTCCTGTGTTCACGACGACACCGGGTTCGCTGGACGGCACGTTCGAATGCAGCAACACGTCAGGCATCGCAAATGCTCAGACTTTTGAGCCGGTAGCGGAAGATGCCTGCGGCGGCACGGTGACGTACAACAAGACCTCGGGCACATTCCAGGCGGATATTGACTGTCCGCACTCTGGGACATACACGAACACGTGGACGGTAACGGATGAATGCGGTAACACGAGCAGTGCTT
>JAKOVX010000091.1 GCA_029781855.1 Acidobacteriota bacterium
CGCTAGTTCGAACTGGGTACACGATTCCGCCCCGGCCGATAATCCGACGCCTCCCGATTCAAACCAAGCCCAAAGGGACCTCGACAATCTTGATGCATTTGTGCAAAAGTGCAGGGACAAAAAAGGATCTACCTAGGAGGAATTCTCCAACTCCAGGAGATCACTACTGACTCCTTCCGAGGAAATGACATATGATTGATACATACGGCGTTTACATAACGAATCGATGTCTGGCGGGACGAAGACAATGAGAGGTACGATGGGGCGGTTCAGTCGGAGGTGCGGCGGTTGAGGCATCTGAAATTATCGTATGATTATTCCACACCGACCCGGCAAAAATCGCTGAACGCGATTAAAGCTGCTTCCCGGCGTCGTAGAGAATCAGTTCGAAAACGGGCCCCTCGCTCTGCATTTTCGGCAGTCAATTCTCCACCGTGTTGGGCGACGATTTTGTGCGCGACCAGGCTTACCTCCATGGGGTTAAGACGAAATGCTCACGATCTCCGCATCCAAGACGCTTTCCGATCGCAGGCGTTCAAGGTATTCGTTGTAACTGGCGGATGCATCGATAACCTGGCGGTCGTCTGGCCGAATATAATGCTTCCGTGTGATCGTGCTGCCTTTAGCGTGGCCTAGTTCATCTTGCAACGCACCAAAGTCTTGACCGGATGCATCACGGTTTGTCGCGCTTGCCGCCCGCAGAGTGTGGAACGTGGCTTCAGAATTCACACCTGCTAGTTTGTAAAGACTGTATTCGCCGTTTACGACCGGGCGGCGATACTCTTTCGTCCACATGAACAGCCGTTCATCGTCCGGCTTGTCGAACACACCGACAGCTTCCATTTCGTCGTAAAGCCAGGTCGTGATCGTGACCTTCTTTGTCGTTTGTTTCATCTTGCCACGCACCATCTTATTCTTGGTCACTTTGATCACGCCTGTCCGGTTCACGCTGTCGAGGCTTGTAATGTCGCGACGCCAAATGTCCCAGAGTTCACCCACGCGACAGCCCAGAGTGTACGCGGCGATAAGGGGGAGACGCCACTTGCGTCGGTTTTCCCTGCCACCTTTCGGAACAACATCGCACGCGTCCAACACACGCATGAACTCAGCGAACGTCATATTGACTTCTTTTGGGTTCTCATTGTCAGCGATAATCGCATCATCGAACGCAGGTAAGGCATGAAGCTGCTTTGCTTTGATCGCGAATTTCAAAAGGTGCCGCAACCGTGAGAGGTACCGGTGAGCGGACGCGTCCGTCCTTCCGTGCTCGACGGTTTCGACCGTTTTTCCAGTGCGTTTCTGCCGCGTGTAGGGTTTCGCAAGGATCCAAGCCTTGAAATCCATCACACGCAAATAGTCGATGTTCTTGACGGGTTCATCGCCGAAAAACTCCGTCATCGTATCCAGCTTTTGAAATTCCTGGTCGAGGGTTTTTATCCCTTTCATTTTCAGATAGGGCTTGTAATGGTTTTCGACGAATTCCGCAAAACCGCCCTTCGCCAGCATAACCGCCGTGCCCTTCCTTTTGTGCTCCTCCTGTCTTTCCTCGATCCAAGCCCAGCCGTCCGCTTTGGTCACTAATCCCGACCGCTTCGATTCAACGATCCAATTCTTCCCGTCCCAAAGTGCGAATACGGCGCGGTACGTCTTCTTCCTGCCGCTCTTCCCTTCCGTAAATACGTTGGTATAAATGCCCGCCGATCGATACTTCTTGCCGATGTTGATTTTCGCCATACTCCTGGGGAACAATCTGGGGAACAAAACCGTTCCCCAGATTGTCTTTTGGTGTCTTTTTTTGTCTTTCAATGACCTTCGCTGTCCCGCTAACCCATTCCAGCACAGTATATTACATTGACAAGTCATTGTAAACAAAAATCCACACACAAAGGCTGAAAATCCGCGTGTCGGCGGTTCGACTCCGTCCCTGGCCACCACGATTTTTTGAAAGGCTCTCGTTCGAGAGCCTTTTCCATTTGGGACTGGGGATTTCGGATCTCGGATTGGCAGCCGGCCATAATGCGCTGTGCTTTTGGACGCTTGATCCGACGAAGCATTTTGATTTTGCCCGCGAATCTTCGCCGATCAACGCGAATTGATCGTTATGCTCTCAGCCGACAATTCGATCGGATCGCCCCGATGTCCGACACTGAAGGTCATTTTGAAAAAGACATCCTGATGGCGGTTTTCCTATTTTGCGTCGATTCGCAAAGATTCGCGGGCAATGTGTTAATCACCACACGACCGAACGATCTTCCGGGCACCATTGCCGCGTGATCTGCGCCGAATTGTTCGAACGGGTAATTTGACGTAATCTGGCGAACGAGTGACATGGAAACCCTTCTCATCAAAAACGGGCGAGTATTTTCGGGCTACGACCGGCCGGCGGTCACGGGCGATGTGCTCGTGCGCGACGGCAAAGTAGCCGAAATTTCCGAATCTCCGATCGAAGCATCCGATGCGCGTGTTTTCGACGCTTCCGGCAAATGGGTGATGCCGGGGTTCATCGACAATCACACGCATTACGACGGCGAACTGCTCGCCGCGCCATCCTTGGGCGAATCCGTCCGGCACGGCGTGACGACGGCGATCGTCGGCGGGTGCTCGCTGTCATTCGTCTACGCCGATTTCGAGGACTGCGCCGACATGTTCACGCGCGTCGAAGCGTTCCCGCGCGACGTTCTGTTCGAACTCCTCAAAGACGGCAAAAGCTGGTCGACGCCGCGCGA
>JAKOVX010000097.1 GCA_029781855.1 Acidobacteriota bacterium
GTTTCCGATCGAAAAGGCCAAAGAGGCGATGAAACTCTCGCTCGACGGCCTCTATCCCGAGGACACTTTCAATCTAATAACTTTCGCGGGTGACACGGCCGTTCTGTTCGACAAACCGGTCCCGGCCACGCGGGCAAATCTTGACGCCGCGCAGGCTTTTCTGGCTGGACGGCGCGGCTCCGGCGGCACTGAAATGATGAAGGCGATCAAGGCTGCACTTGAGCCCTCCGACGCCCAGGACCATCTGCGGATCGTTTGCTTTATGACGGACGGTGAGGTCGGCAATGACGACGAGATCGTTGCCGAGGTCCAGCGGCATCCGAACGCTCGCGTTTTCAGTTTTGGCATCGGCCAGTCAGTCAACCGGGCGTTGCTCGACAAGATCGCTTTGGAAGGGAAAGGCGAGGCCGAATACGTCGCCCTCGAGGACGACGGCTCGAAGGCCGCGAAGCGATTCTACGAACGCGTCCGCACGCCGCTGCTGATCGACCTGTCGGTTGATTGGAACGGAATGCCGGTCGCCGACGTCTATCCGGGCAAGCTGACGGACCTTTTTTCAGCAAAACCGGTGATCATCCACGGCCGATATACTGCTGGAGCCAGCGGGGTCATTCGATTGCGGGGCAAGCTCGCCGGACAGCCTTATGTCCGCGAGATCGCGGTCAATTTGCCGGAAAGCAATGACGCCAATCCCGCTCTCGCGACTCTCTGGGCTCGGACACGCGTCGACGAACTCTCCACAGCTCGTCTTAACCCGCCAAGCGAAACGGCGGGTGCCGAGATCGACGCCGCGATCACGAGCATCGGCCTGGAATTCGGCCTGATGACCAAATTCACATCATTCGTCGCTGTCGAAGATAGACTAGCCAATCCCAACGGCTCACCGACGACCGTCGCTGTTCCGAGTGTGCTGCCTGAAGGGATGGATCCGTCAAATGCGACTGCGGGCATGCCGAAAGTCTACGGAAAGTGGGCGAATAATGCGGCAGGGTACATAATTACGTCCAACCGCGGCGGAGCCCTCCTCACTACCGGAACTGGAACAGGCCAAGGTCGAGGCTCGGGCGTCGGCTATGGCAGCGGTTCTGGCAACGGCAACGGCACGGCTTCGGCGGCAGTTAATGTAACATCGGCCGAAGTTGTTACTCTAGATTCGTCGTCGAGCGTGGTTGGCACGAGTGTCTCGGCAAGAGTGATCCAGGGTCTGCCGCAGGGGACAAGCTTTAGCAGTCTGCTCAAGGTTGCCCCTAACGTTCGTCCGGTACCGTTGAATGGCGGATTTCAGGTAGACGGTGCGAGCGGCAGCGAGAACACGTTCGAGATCGATGGTCAGGAAGTTACCAATTTCCGGACCGGAGATCTGAATACAGCAAATAATGTGGGACTCTCCGGACGGATGACGAAGGTCGTGGAGCCCAAATATCCGGCGTCAGCGAAAAAACCCGGACCGGCAAGGGCCGTGGCCGTCGAGATCCACGTCGGTGTCGATGGCTCGGTCACGTCCGCCAAGGCGTTGACCGGCAACCCGAAGTTGTGGGCGATTTGCGAAACTGCGGCATTGCAGTCGAAGTTCGAGCCATCCTCAGCAAATGGGCTTCCTGTGCGGCTGTCAGGTCAGATCGTTTATATGATCGACAAAAAAGGAAGATCGCAGATCTACCTTGCCAAAATGAAGGCGGAACCGCCGACCCCGGACGACAAGCGATTGACGGCGGTCGCTGACAAGCTCCATTTCTGGCTGTTCGACCTAGTGACACGGCTGCAGGACCCGATGGCCAAACCCGGCGAGAACGAAGCAAAATTCGTTCGCGACGGTCGGGCCTTCGTGCAGGTCCAGCTCACGAAGAACTCACCTGCCATCCTAGCAAAGCTGAAGGCAGCGGGATTTGTGATGGACTCGGAAACGGGCATGACCGTCAACGGTCATGTTCCGGTCGGGAAGTTAGCTGATCTGGCACGGATCGAGGAGGTCGGTTTGATCTTGCCGAGGATCTGACGAATCTCGGTTGGCCGCGAAACGGCAATGAAAAAGCCGCCCCGAGAGATCGGGGCGGCTTTCTCTATTCAATTGTATTGATGATCCGTTAAGTTACTCAACGGAAAAGATCTGAACGCTTCTGCGTCCAAACTTACGTGCCTCAGAACAGCTTGGGACCCAAATATCGATCCTCTTGCCCTTGATGGCACCGCCGGTGTCGGAAACCAAATACGTTCCGCTCCACGGGCCGGCATTAATTACCACTTTCGAACCGAGCTTTAGAACCCTCGGATCGGCTGCTATCAAACCGCGGCGGACCGGATGGCCCAGAGCGGTCCTGCCCGAAAAGCAATACGCCGTTGCCGAGAATGAACCACGGCTGGCTCCCGCCTTTCGGACCGAGACGGTCTTTTTGATCAAAGGGTTGTCACCGTCTTTCGTTTGCTTTTCCTCGTCCTGCTTTTTGACCGGAGTCGGCTCCGGCTGTGCTTCCGCTACCGGCGTGGACGAGATCTCTATCGCATTCTGCTTATCAATCAAACCGTCACTAATATTGTTATCTGAAATATTGTTTTCAATTTTTATTTGCGAATCATTCGCTATGGCGGGGCCGGATTCTGACCGGGTCTGCGCGTAGATAAATACCACGAACAAACTCGTAAGCGTCAGGATCAAACCTCCTCTAACGAGATTTTTCATTATCAATTCTCCTAAATTTCCGCCTTCGTTTAGCGCGATATCAGCGTCCGAGACCGGAGGCCGTCAGCGGCCGATTCGCAAAATCAGTGATGAAAAACGAAGACTCGTTCCGGCGACCAATTTCGCCTGTTCCCAACCGATCGCGATTGAAACATAACGGGAGAATAGCATCTCAGTCCAACTCTGTCTACCCATGTCAATGCCGCAAACCCTTATGATATATGCAATTGCTGAAAATTAAGGAGCTTAGGGGTGTCAAACTTTTTCGTTTTTGATAGACTTTCGATGCGGTTTTCGCGTATATTTCAGTTTCCCGGCGCCGATTTCAGGTGCCGAACCTAGAGGAAATCTTATGCAGGACAGACGCGGCGGCGACAGGCACGTCATCTCATTTCCGATCCGTGTTCGTTGGAGAGACGACGACGGAAAAGAGATTATCCAGGACGGATTGACCGAAAACGTCGGCCTCCACGGGACGCTCGTTTATCTGCCACGCCATCTGCCAAAGGTCGGCGGCAAGGTCGCTCTGACCGTCACAGAACATCCCGGCGACGAAGTCACGGTGACGGCGGCTGTGATCAGGCTCGAGCGAAATGCATCGCATCCGCAGGCGGCGCTGCAGCTGGTTGACGGAATGCGGGTTTGGAAAAAAAAGGTCTGGGAACACGCGGGCGCGGTACTCGCCGAGCTCGAGCCCGACACCCCGGACGAATGGTAGGCCGTTTGGCGGTCGGTAGTTGGCTGTTGGAAGTAAGCATCATGGCTGACATTGCCAACAAGACGTAAAGAGAAATGAAGATACTAGTATTAGGCGCCGGTCGAATGGGACACGGCGCCGTTTTTGATCTGGTGAACAATTCGCCAGGAGTGACCGGTGTTACCGTGGCTGATTTTGACCTAAAAAAGGCCGAAGCGGTGGCCGAGGCGGTCGATCCGGCCCGGGTCACACCGCACCACATCGATGCCGCCAACCAGTCCGATGCGGCGCGCCTGATGCGCGGGCACGATTCGGTGATCTCGTGCGTCAACTACTGGTACAACGCGTCGCTCTCGCAGGCGGCGATCGATACGGGAACGAATTTCTGTGACCTCGGCGGCAACAACTACATCGTCGACGAGCAGCTCGCGATGGACGCCGCCGCCAAAGCTGCCGGCATCAACATCATCCCGGATTGCGGCCTTGCACCGGGAATGGTCTCGATCCTGGCGATGCACGGCGCCGCAAAATTCGATCGCGTCGACGAGATCCACATCCGCGTCGGCGGCCTGCCGCAGACGCCCGAACCGCCGCTCAATTACCAGCTTGTCTTCTCGGTCGAGGGCTTGATCAACGAATATATCGAGGTCGCCCGCGTCATCCGCGACGGCGAGATCACCGAGGTCGAATCGATGACCGAGCTCGAATCGCTCGAGTTTGACGGCTTTCCGCCGCTAGAAGCCTTTCAGACCTCAGGCGGCACGTCGACGCTGCCGGATACATTCCTCGGTAAGATCAAGGAGCTCGATTACAAAACGATCCGCTACGCCGGTCACTGCGACAAATTCAAAACGATGATCGACCTCGGGCTCTGCTCGAGCGATGAGATAGTCGCCGACTTCAACAAAGTCGTTCCGCGAAAGGTCTTCGGCGAACTTCTCCAGCGGCACCTTCCCGCCGACGGGCCCGATTATGTTTTGGTGAGACTGGAATTCAAGGGCACCTCAAATACCGAAGACCAAAGGTCAAAGACCTTGCGTTACGACATCGTCGACAAACTCGATCCCGCCACCGGCATGAGCGCAATGATGCGGACCACCGCATTTCCAGCTTCGATCATCGCCCAAATGATGGCCCGCGGAGATGTCCTAATGCGCGGGGCGACCCCGCAGGAAAAGGCGATCGACCCGGAGAAGTTTGTTGCTGAGCTCGAACGTCGAAACATCAGCATAAAGATGACCGAACTTGAATAGACAGTGTTCCTGTTGATGGCGCATAAAACGATGATCCAGTGGCGGTAATCACCTTCTGGACGCAGCAAAAAAGGCCTCTCATTTCCGAGAAGCCTAATAACCTAACTAACTAGTTAATTCTAAAACGCTTAGCCCGGCGAGACGCGGACGATCGGCGGCTGAATGGCTCACTCCTTATGGAGTTGTCATAGACGAGATCGGCTCACCTATGCGGTTCAAGCTGCCGCTGACCGGGTCGAATATCATTCCAACGATAGATAATTGTCGACCGCTCGCCCAGGCATCCCGGACGATGCTTGTTTGACTGACATTTATCGTCTGCTCGACGACGTTCATTTCAGCCAGTTTGTCGGTGATAGGGCGCGGTTTGTCCGCAGCAGTTGGCAAGCCGGGGTACTTTCCGGCAAGTGCCTTCACGGGTATAAGCCAATCACCAATGATCTCCTCGCGGATACCGGAAGCGGCCGCCTCGACGGAACGACAACCATAGTGGCCGCAGACGATGATCTCGCTGACGCCGTACGTGTCAATAGCCATTTTCAACGACGCGAGAAAACTGATGTCCGACGAGAGGGCAAGATTGCCCGGATTTGAGTGAACCAGTCCACTCGGGTTTGTTGCCAGTTCAAAAAAGCTAACGTGCGAATCGGAGCATCCGACCCAAAAACGGCCGGGTCGGTGCCCAATAACACTGGGCGAACTTCTGTCTTTTTCCTCTATTGAGCGATCTAGATTATTCACCATTAGGATCACCTCACTGTCCCTGCCCAAGCGAATACCCGATCTCGCCGTCGAAGGTGCAGAGGTTTTCGGTCTTGATGGATTCAAGTCCAAGCTCGTCGATCCTGCGGAGCAGTCCGACGATCTCCTCCGTTCCGATCGTTTCGCTTGAGCCGTCAGAAATGAACCGGCAGCGCCAATGGTCCGTGCAGAAGGTCTCAGGCATGCCGCCCGGAAAGACCTTCACGCCGCGGTTGGTGATCATCTGAAGCTTGACGCCGCCGCCGCTCGCCAGTGATAGCCGATTTCCCAGATCGTCAGGAGACCCGCCTTTCCATTCGATAAAAACATCGACGCCGACCGTGGCTTTTCGGATCGATGATAGGTCCCGAGAGGGAACGTAGGTCGTCATTATCTTCTCGCCCCCTTGAGCGTACTCGGCCCGGTTCAGCGTTTCGGGTTGTTGACCAAGACGCTCGATAACCGCATCGGCAAACGAGTCGGTTCCGGCCAATTCCTTGCTCAGCCCTTCCTTAAAGATATCGGCCGTGTGAACACCGTCTTCGATCGTCCTGAGCCATGCGTTATGGACCTTCTCGGCGACGTCCGGCTGGCCAATATGGACGAGCATCATAATGGCACCGTGGAGCAGTCCCGAGGGGTTGGCAATATTCTGCCCGGCAATATCGGGAGCCGAGCCGTGTATCGCCTCGAACATCGCGACGTGCTCGCCGATATTTGCCGATCCGGCGAGGCCAACGGAACCGGTTATTTGTGCCGCCACGTCCGACAGGATATCGCCGTAGAGATTCGGCATAACGACGACATCAAATTTTTCCGGCGTGTCTGCGAGCTTGGCCGCGCCGATGTCGACGATCCAATGTTCGTTCTCGATCTGCGGATACTCAGCCGCGATCTCATCGAACACCTTGTGGAAAAGCCCATCGGTCATTTTCATGATGTTGTCTTTTGTAAAGCACGTCACCTTATTTCGCTTGTTTAGCCGTGCGTACTCAAAGGCATAGCGGACGATCTTTTCGCATCCGGGACGAGTAATGAGTTTGAGGCACTGGTAAACCTCGCGCGTCTGGCGGTGCTCGATTCCGGCATATAGGTCTTCCTCATTTTCGCGAACGATGACCATATCCATTACGGGATGCTTGGTGTCCACAAACGGGTGATATGACACGCAAGGTCGAACGTTGGCATAAAGGCCGAGCGTCTTCCTGACCGTCACGTTCAGAGACTTGAATCCGCCGCCTTGCGGTGTTGTGATCGGCGATTTCAGAAATACACGTGTTCGGCGAAGCGATTCCCAGGCCTCGGGAGCGATCCCAGCCGTATTGCCGGAAAGATAGACCTTTTCGCCGATCTCGATCGGTTCAATATCGATGCGGGCTCCGGCCGCCGAGATTATCCTGAGCGTGGCGTCCATTATCTCTGGACCGATGCCATCGCCGTAAGCTACTGTAATTGCTGTATTTGTTGTTGTCATTTAATGATTTTCCTGTTTATTAGAGTGCTTTCCTGATATATATTTCTGCGTCATAAGGACACACCTCTATCCCGCCGATGACCGTTGAAGATCATCAGCAAGAGGGGTCCGAATTGTTTTGGAAAAACCAGAGGGTCGAAACCCCCGGAACAAATTACCTGCGGCTTATCATTACCTCGGTCGCCTTAAAGAGGGCATAGGCGTTCATGCCTACTTTCAGTCCCATCTCTTCACAGCCTCTTCGCGTGATGTACGATAGGATCCGTTGCCCGCCGACATCAACGGCGACCTCTGCAAAAAAGCCCTCGTAACTGATGCTGGTCACGACACCGACTAGACGGTTGCGAACGCTGATCTGTTCCGCCATCATCGCAGAGACTGGCTGCGATCTATTTTCGCGGGACGTATTTCCCGACAGACGTTTTATCTCGTCGGCCGGAATGCGGTGATGGCCGCCCGGCGTCTTAACAGACTTGATCTTGCCGTCATAGATCCACTGCTTGATTGTCGGGTAACTTATCCCCAACATTTCCGCCGCTTCTTTCGGCTTCAGGTTTTCCATATACAGTTTTACACGAATTCAAAGAATAGAATCAAACCAAATCGTATTAAATACACGATAATATACGATTTATTTTCAAAAAACAACTATTTTCGTTCCTCGGCTGCTTAGATTCTCTTCGTTTATTCTAAAATGGCACTTCATACGGTGAATGTTGCCTCGACCCGATCGATAGATAGCGGAAAAAAAAGAAAAGAGCCTGTCATTTCTGACAAGCTCTAGAAAAGCAATTATCTAAAAATTCTTACGCACTGAGTCCGGCGAGACGCGGATTTGCTTTCTTTCGAAGCAGCTTCTGCAGTTTTAGGCGTGCCTTATGAAGCTGCGATTTCGATGTGCCGACCGAGCATCCGAGGATGCGGGCAACCTCTTCGTGTTCGAAGCCCTCGATATCGTGCAGCACGAAAACGTTGCGGTAGCCGTCGGGAAGCTGTGTGATCGCGTTCTCGAGAGCGATCTTATCGACGATCCGCATCTTTTCCGGATTCGCCGTTCCGGTGACGACCTGGTCGGGCGTTTCGCCTTCTTCGGTGGTCTTTTCAAACTTCACCGTGCGTTTGCGGAAGTGCATCAACACCTGATTCACCGTCATCCGGTGCAGCCATGTCGTGAAGGCCGAGTCTCCGCGAAAGCTGCCGATCTTGCGATAAAGCTGGATAAATACGTCTTGCGTCAGGTCCTCGGCCTCGGAGGCGTTCTGGAGCATCCGCAAACAGATCGAGTAAACGCGGCGGTGATGCCTGGTATAGATCTCTTCGAATGCCGGCATATCGCCCTTTGAGGCGGCGGCCGTCAGTTCAAGATCGCTCACCTTGCTAAGGTTCACGGGCATCGCATGTGCCGCAGGTAAATTATCAACCTTGCTCGTTGGAGCATCGCTTTGGAAAACCGGAAAGTTCAGTGTTTCAGTTGTCATTGTCGTTCCCCCCTTCTCGCTATTACTAACATCAAGCGCCGTGCCAGATGGCTAATATCCCCGGAAACCGATCGTTACAGGCCCAAAATACTGCAAAATATTCCATTTTTTCGGGCATATCGGGTAATTCGATCGTCATCAAATAATGGATGCGTAACGTAATGGTGCATTAAGTGCGTTATTTAGTACACGAATTCGTGCGCTCATTCTCCTTTAACGCTCAAAAAGCAAAATTGATGCGTTAATGCTAAAATCTTTTTTCCGCACGGCACCGGCGGAGAGGGTGATAATGAGATCTTCGCTAAATATCAGATCAGCGTCGGCGGCGATATTCGCCGTGCTTCTCTCGGTGTCAATAGTCTTTGGCCAATCGTCGCCGGGCGGGCCGGTAAGGTCGCAGGAATATTCGGAATCCGACGGCGTTCCCGTCCTCATCAAGCACTTGCCAAACTGGGAAAGTGTCCGACAGACTGCGGTGCTTGCCCGTGACGTTCCTTCGTTGAAGGCGGTTCTCGGCGAGCGTCCCGCTCTTGACCTTATCGATTTTTCTGCCGGCACCGAGGCCGCGACCGCCGCGTATCCCGAGGGCAAGCTCCTCATCATCGAATATTCCACCCCGCAGGCATCGGTCGACGCGGACGGCAAATTTACTTCGTTGTTATCCTCCGGCGACGGAAAGACGGCGTACAAACGCATCGGTAACTACAATGTCCTGGTTTTCGACGCGTCGGATCTCGCGGCCGCAAACGCGTTGATCGATCAGGTCAAATACGAAAAGAACATCCAGTGGCTCGGGCCAAACCCGTTCCGTATCAGTGCCGAGCGGGCCTTCGTGCTGACCACGTCGGACATATTCTTCTCGACCGTGCTGGTGATCCTGATGGGCATCGGCATTTCGATCGTGGGCGGACTGATCACCGGATGGGTGTACTTTTTGTACCGCGAACGCCGCCGTGCTGAAATGACCACCTACACCGATGCCGGCGGTATGACCCGCCTCAACCTCGACGGCTTCACGCCCGATATCGTTCCCAAACGACTGCTCGGCGAATGACCACTAAAGCAGCGCGTTTATCAGTCCGTCAATATCCGCTTCCGTATTAAAGAAGTGCGGGGCGATCCGCACACGGTCGCCGCGCGGGCTGACGATAATATTCTTTTCCTCGAGTGCGGCGGCGATCTGACTCGAGGTCATTCCGCCGCGGTGCCTAATGCAAACTATCTGCGAGCGTTCGCCCGGAGCCCGAGAGCTGACGATCTCGACCACGTCGGACGGCATCGCGTCGCAAATCTGGTCCGTCAGGCCGGCGAGGTGAGCTTCGATCTTTTCGGCACCGACCGACTTCAGCAGCAGAAGGCTCTGCTCCAGTCCGTAAAAGAGCGACGTCGCTCCGGTCCCGCTTTCCCAAGCCAGGGCGGTCGATTTGAACGGCTGCTCACGATCGGCAAAATCCCACGGCGTCTCGACGCTGATCCATCCGACAAGTGCCGGCTCGACCCTTTCGCGGGCACGGTCCGACAGATAAATGATCCCGCAGCCCTCCGGAGCACAAAGCCATTTATGGCTCGCACCGCACGCCGCGTCGACGAACTGCGCGGGCAGATCGTACGGCATCGCACCGAGCCCCTGAATGATATCGACACAAAAAAGTGCGTCTGCCGCCCGGGCCGCCCGACCTACGCGCTCGAGGTCTGCCTTGAAACCGGAAGCGAACTGTACCGAGCTCAATGCCACGACCTTCGTATTCGAATCGATCAGCGAGATCAGCTCGTCCAGATCGATGCGGCCGTCGACCTCATCGACCATCCGCAGTTCGACGCCGAACTTGTCCCGCACCCGCCGCCACGGATAAAAGTTAGAGGGAAACTCGCCGGCGAAGCTGACGATATTATCGTCGCTTGTCCAGTCGAGGCCGGCGGCGATCGATGCGAAGCCGTCGGACGTATTACGTGTAAAAGCGACCTGGTCCGCCCGCACGTGGAGCATCCCGGCGATCAGCTCGCGGGAGCGGTCCTTGGTCGCGACCCAGTCTGAATAGTGCCGCGAGCCGTGCGTAGCGACGTCCACCAGTTGCGAATTGACCGCCGCGATCGACGGCGTCGGGATCGGTGCCACCGCCGCACTGTTCAGGTAGTTATAATGCTCAAGCGCCGGAAATAGCGATCGGATCTCGTCGTTCATATATCTGCAGTATCGCTACGAAGCCCGCAAAAAACAAGTTTCGCGGCGGCTCGTCAGTTGTGGCAAAATGTTCTCATTATGTGCGGACGAGCATCACAACGCGGAAAACGCGAAGATTTCAAGAATTACGTTTACGAGTTCGACCCGCAGGGCGACCTGTTCCGCGGGAACATCAAACCGACTCAGGACGTCTCGATCGTCATCAACGACCGCGATGCGGTGAAAACGGTTGACGCCCGCTGGTGGTGCCAGTTCGACGGTTCGCGCGAATGGAGCACCAAATATTCGACATTCAATGCAAATATCGAACGCCTCGAATCGAGCCCAATGTGGCGAAACCTGCTCAAGCACAAGCGCTGCATCATGCCGGTCACGAGTTTTTACGAATGGCCGGAAAAGGGCAAGCCGCCGGTCGAGATCTACGCCAACCACCACCATCCATACGCTCTCGCCGGCCTCTGGTCGAACTGGTACGACGACGGCGTCCAGCGACAGTCGTTTGCCGTCATCACAACGCACGCGAACGATTTCATGAAGCAGTACCACCGTGCGATGCCGGTCGTGCTCGAGAGCAAGGACATGCAAAAGCTATGGCTGCTCGAGGGCGGCATGGACGTACTTCGCGATTTCGAATGTACCCTCACAGCCGAACGCCTGCCCGACAAGATCGAGCAGGTTTACGCTGAGTGAACGTGCGAGTTTCAGCATCACGCCGCGGGACAAGCAAATTTACGGAAACGGCGTAACCCTCACCGGTTCATTAGTTTAGCGGGAGTTTCCGCTCGATCTGTCCCACTTCTGTCCCAGGGCTGTCCCACAGGCTGGTGGGACACGCAACTATTCTATCTAGGACAGTTACAGTGTCAAGGAGCGGCAAAACACCGCTTTTTTCAAAAAAAATAAATTCTGTCATACACGTGTCGGACAGGTGAGTTTTCAAAGACCTTTCCGAGCGTTCGCTCTATAGTATAGTGTTGCACAGATAGCACGTTCCAGTCAAAGTTTTTCGCGGTGAGGGATGCGGTGTTTTCTCGGTGGCATTTGTGGTCTCGGTGGCAAAACGGGTTTTTAACGCAGAGGCCGCAGAGCCGGATCGAGCGAAACGGGCTGTGCCCGAGCGCAGTGCCGTCAGGCTTGCCTGACCGTGAGATGCACCAAACGATCAACCGGAGGCGGCAGAGCCGCCGACTGGAGCCTGACTGGTCGCTATATCTGCTCCTAGTCACTCTCAACCTCCTCCCAAATCTTTCCCAATTCGCCGGAAACTCCACTGATAAGTGTTAACATTCGAGGGAACCCTTAAAGGAA
>JAKOVX010000133.1 GCA_029781855.1 Acidobacteriota bacterium
CTGCCGATCGCAAAACCGGACCTCGAACTGCTCGCAATGACCTCCAAGTCAGAACCGCCTGCGTCCGACATTTCAGAACCGTCCGCGGTAGCGGGTGGTTGAGGATCGGGAAAAGTAACCACAGATAAACACAGATGGACACCGATAGCATTGCCCACTGCGGCTTACTGCTTACCGCTAACAGCTGACTTCACTACGCGATCTGTATCTTAAAACTAATATCCACCGCTCGTGCGGAGTGGGTGATACGGCCGACGGAGATGAGGTCGACGCCGGCTTCGGCGTAGGAGCGGACGCGGTCGAGTTCCATGCCGCCGGAGGCTTCGATGAGGACTGCGGGGTTGATGTCGCGGGCCATTCCGACAAGTTTTGCGGTTTCCTCGGGAGTTTGATTATCGAGCATGACAATTTCAGCACCTGCGAGCATCGCCTCGCGAAGCTGCGCCCAATTGCTGATCTCGACCTCGATCTTGTGCAAATGCCCGACGCGGTTCTTCGCCGCCTTGACGGCTTCGGTGATGCCGCCGGCAAGGGCGATGTGGTTGTCCTTGATAAGGACGCCGTCGTCCAGGCCCATGCGGTGATTCTTGCCGCCGCCGACGGTGACCGCGTATTTCTCGAGCATCCGCAGGCCCGGAGTCGTCTTTCGGGTATCGACAATGACGGCGTTCGTGCCTTCGACGGCCTTCACGTATTGCCTGGTGATGGTCGCGATGCCGCTCAAACGCTGAATAAGATTTAGGGCGGTCCTTTCGCCGACGAGCAGAACGTCCGCGTAGCCTTTCAGCGTCGCGAAAACGGTTCCTTCTTCGATCTCATCGCCCTCGTTATAGGTCGTTTCGATCTCCGCGCTATCAGGATCGAGCTGAAAAAAGACAGCCTCGGCGACGTCCAGCCCGCAGAGGACAAGATATTCCTTCGCCAGAAATCTCCCGAATCCACGCGTGTCCTGCGGCACCGTCGCGATCGTCGTAATGTCCCCGCGGCCAATGTCCTCGGCAAGAAACTCGCCGATGCTAGCCAACATATCCCCATTCTCAAGCCAGTTCATATTCCGTTAATTATCATCCCTCGGCCCGTTTCCCGCAAGGCGCATTTTTGTAGTATGTAAATTGTCCCCGATACACGCCGTTCGGGCGTTGACAATGTCCCGCGGTCGGGCTATTCTCCATCAATTCATAAAGTTCGGAGCGATCTTAATTTACTTAAAACCCAAGGAGAAACGACCGTGAAAAACAAAATCACATTCTTTTTAGCAACCGCCGTGATTGCTATAGCCGCCACCGCCTGCAGCTTCTCGACGGCGAACATGAGCAGCCTCAAAACGTCCAAGGACAAGGACGGCAAGCAGGAGACCACCTCGTTTAAGGCCGGAGACACGATCTATGCCAACGCCGAGATCGCGAACTCGATGGACAAGGTCACCGTAAAGTTTAACCTGATGAATGACAAAGGTACTGCCGAACCCGGCGCCAGCGTAAGTGTCGATCTCCCCAGCAGCGGCACCGCAAAATACAGTCTGGCCGTACCGACCGGCTACAAGAGCGGCAAATACACGCTCACCGCCGATATGATCAACGATAAAGGCGAGAAGAAGGACAGCAAATCGGTCGCGATCACCATCGACGGCGGTTCTGCCCCCGCAGCCCCGGCAGCAGATGACAAAAAAGACACCAGCAAGGACGACAAATCGGCCGATAAGGACGACGACAACTAGCCGCTAAGCTGCTATACAAACAAGAAAAGAGCGAACCGTTCCCGCCGGTCCGCTCTTTTTCGTTTTCAAAGGCAGAAATGCGAGTGTGAATGAGCGTGCCTCTACTCTTAAACCCCGCGAGAATATCAGCCTGAATTCTCCCCACATTGGCACGCGCGTTCACACTCGTGTTTCCGCCGCCGCATTTTACCCTTACTTAATTGGAGCCTCGAGCGGCATGAGGCTCATCCCATACTCGTATTTCTCAGTTACCCGCGACACGATCGTCTTCGTTTCGAAAATTGATTTTACGATTGTTCGGTCGCGAATGGATGAGTCCAAGTTCACAATAAGCGTGTCTACAGTCACAAACTTGGACTGTCCGATCTTCCCGTTCTCTTTTCCCAGATATGACGCTGTCCTTTTAAATGTAATGCCGTCTCCGCTCTTTTGAAGTGCAAAACTAGATTCATAGGCGTCCTCCAGAGCTGCAGGCGGATTCTCGTAACAACCCGTGGTTTTCCATTCGCTGGAATCCTCTCTGCAATAACGGGCGTTCCCAATTTGGATCAACTCGCGAAAATTATCTCCTCCAGCCTTCCTGATCCTTGTGAAAATACGAAACTCAGTAGCGGTCCGATATTCAGCTGTCTTGATTCTTAGGTAACTCACCTTACCGTCGGTAATAGCCTCATATTGCTCTACTTCGCGCCGCGGAAACTTTCCGTGTGTTGACGTATATGCTGAACTTACTGCAGACCAATATTCTGCCTGGGTAATTGTCTTACTTTGAGCGGACGTATTTAAGGGAATCGCAAAGAAGACAAAAGCGATAATTGTGAAAAGCGGTAGCTTAAATTTCATATTAGTCCAATGCCCCCAGATTGTTATTCAACGTTTCTATCTGACCTTCCAACTCGATCGACCGTTCCCGCAGTTCCGCGACCTTTTCGGCGGGGGCGCGTTCGACGAAATTGGCGTTCGAGAGTTGGCCGGTGAGACGCGTTTTCTCTTCGGTGAGCTTGGCGATCTGGTTCGTGAGCCGCGTGCGTTCGACGTCGAAGTCGATAAGGCCTTCGAGCGGGACGGCGATCGAGGCGTCGTTGGTCACGGCCTTTGCCGAGGCTCGCGGGACGTCGAGCGTGTCGGCGATAACAAGCTTTTCGGCCTTCGCGAGTTTCAGAATTTGAGCTTCATTCGCTCGAAATACATCCTGAAATCCGCCATCGGCAGCAATATGGACCGTAAATTTGATCGCGGTCGAGATATTCATCTCGGCGCGGATGTTACGGACCTTTTTGATGACGTCAATGACCGCCGACATCTCCGCCTCGGCCTCGTCGTCGAACAAACTGACGTCGCCGCGTGGAAAATCGGCGAGCATTATCGACGCCTCGGCGTCGCGGTAGGCGGCGTTGTGCAGATGGTTCGACGAACCCGGCAATTTCAGCCAAAGTTCCTCGGTCAGATACGGCATGAACGGATGCAGCATCCTGAGCGCCGAATCGAGGATCCAAACAATGCGTGTATTCGCCGCCACATCGCCGGACGTGATCTCGTCCTTTTTCAACTCGATGTACCA
>JAKOVX010000032.1 GCA_029781855.1 Acidobacteriota bacterium
TCAGCCGCAGCGCGTCATCACTCGCTGGGGCTTCGCGGCATCACCGGAACGCGGCCGTGACCTGAAAGCCATGAATGCCGTAAAACTGACGACCGAAGGCGTGCTGGTACCGACCCGGTACGGCACGGATGTGATGCCGGCATGGAATGAAGTCTCCAGCATTGTCGATCTGGTCCGTATTTTCCCGAGAATCGGTGGCGAGGCGTTCGAACGCTCGTATGTGCGCGGCTACGGCGAGGGTGCCGAAGTGGCCGATGATGCCGACTATCATGAATCCGACACGGAATTTGGGTTCGTCAGCATCAACAAGAGCAAGATCACGGTGTACACCGAAGAGGACGAGGGCGTCCTGAAACTGCCGGACATTGACTACGACGCTGAGGTGGTCAACGGCGTGCGGACCGCCCTTCGCAAGCGGATCGCTCGGCAAATCCTCATCGGCCCGGGCACCAGCAACCGCATCACCGGCATTTTCGCCAGCAACTATTCCAGCTCGAATCCCAAGGCCGGCGCCATCGACCCGTCGACGGACCTGTCTCTGGCAACCATCGACGAGGGAACGCTGGACGAGATTATCTTCTCGTATGGCGGCGAGGAGGACGTTGAAAGCGGCGCGGTACTCATTCTGAACAAAGCCGACCTGAAGGCGTTTGCCAAACTCCGCGACGGCAACGGAAACCGGATCCACACAATCAGCTATAACGGGAACACCGGGTTGATCGATGGTATCCCGTTCATCATCAATTCGGCGTGCGGCGTTCTGTCCGGTGGCTCCACGGAACCCGACACCTACTGCATGGCCTACGGCCACCTGTCGAACTACGGCCTGGCTATCTTCTCTGAGATCGATATTCAGCGGAGCACCGACTATAAATTCCGCAGTGGCCAGGTGGCGCACCGCGGCAGTGTGTACGTCGGCGGCAACGTCATCAAGTGGAACGGTTTCGTACGCATTAAAAAGGCCACTTCGTGAGGAAGGCGTGATGCCCGATGATGTACCGAGTGAGGCGGTCCTTTGTGGACCCGTTTACGGGCCGCATCTACCTGCGCGGCAAGCCATATTTGGCAGTTAACGAAAAACATGCTGGCTATCTTGAGCGTTATGGTCTCATCGAATGCGTCGAAAAAGCCCCGGTGGAGCAATCTGCCGGGGCTAATGCGTCCGGTGAGCAACCAAAACGGCGAAAGCGAGGCGGTAGCCGTGGCGCTGATTGACGATGTAAAACTGGCGCTGCGGATCACCAGCAATGTATTTGATAAAGAGGTTGAGGATTTAATCAATGCTGCCCGACAAGATTTAATCTTGTCGGGCATATCACAAAGCAAAGCGTATGATGAAAATGATCCGCTGATTAAGCGAGCTGTCACGGTTTATTGTAAGACTCATTTTGGTTACGACAACCCGGAGGCCGAACGGTTCCAGCAGGCATATAACATGCTCAAGACGCATCTTGCACTTTCCGAGGAATATGCGGTTGGTGATGGCGCATGAGACACAATCAGGTCATTTATCTGCAATCTGTCACCATCGTGGAGGACGAGATCGGCAACCAGAAAGAGGTTGTTACGGAGCGTATGGTGTTTGCCAACGAGTTGTCCGTGTCATCCCAAGAATTTTACAACGCCGCAGTCACCGGGTTACGACCGACCAAGCGCTTTGAGATTTACTCATTTGAGTATCAGGACGAGGATCGCCTGAAACATGATGGCGTTGTGTACCGTGTTATCCGC
>JAKOVX010000021.1 GCA_029781855.1 Acidobacteriota bacterium
ATTTGCGTCGGTCTTGTCATTGCCGACGACGTTCTGGCCGTTGGTCAGGACACCGTTGCCGGCGTCGGGGAACCACTGCGAGTCGTTGCCGGTCTGAGCACCGTATTTGTTGATCGAAAAGCTGGCGAGTTTTTCGCGGTTAGGGCCGACCTTGGCGACCCAATCGGTCAGCGGGATGGTCAGCATCGGCTGGGCGCCGCCGGTTTTACTGTCCTGGATGAACGTATCGCCGTACTCGCCCGCGACGCTCGACGCATAGCCGATGCTCTCGAAATACCAATCGCTTGCACGATTATCGCAGTTAAGTTGCCAATTGTACCTCGATGTCGGATTGCCGCCCTGACGGTTGAGCGGAGCGTTTAGGTCGGCGAGTTGTGCCGGAGTCGCGTATGCCGTTCCGTATATCAAAGGGCTGATGGCGTGGCGATTGGCGAGGGCGTCGATCTGGATCGTGACCGCAGTGCTGACATTCGTCGATCGTTGCGCATTCAGCGGCGGGAGCAGCGAAAAGATCATCGCTGCGATGAGCAAGAGCGGCTTTACGGAGCTGGTTCGCTTAATAATCATGACGCTTTCGATCGAACCTCAGGGGGCGGACGGGTCAGATACCAAAACACCATTATCCGCTTTTCGAACCTTTAGGCGCAACAAGTTTTTAACCTTGTCCGGCGGCGGCAATTAGTCGAACGGTGTCGCGGGCGATCATCAGCTCCTCGTTGGTCGGGATCACGCTGACGTTGAATCGCGAGCCGTCGCGGCTGATCGTCCCTTCGCGGCCGTCGATGGTCGCCGTATTTCGCTCCTCGTCGAGTTCGACGCCGAGCCAGTCCATGTCGCTGCAGATGAGCGAGCGGATCCTCGCCGAATTTTCACCGATGCCGCCTGAAAAGACGACCGAATCCGCACCGTTGAGAGCCGCGAGGTACGCTCCGATGTACTTACGAACGCGATAGCAAAAGATATCGATCGCGAGGCGTGCCCGGCGGTCGCCGGATTCGTCAGACTCGGCAAGCAGTTCGCGCATGTCGTTGGTTAGGCCGGAGATGCCGAGCAGGCCCGACTGCTTATTCAGGATCGAATCGACCTGTTCGACGCTGAGGCCCTCTTTCTGGCAAATGAACTCGATGATAGCCGGATCGATGTCGCCGGAACGCGAACCCATCACCAAACCCTCAAGCGGCGTGAAGCCCATCGACGTATCGATCGGATCGCCATTCTTGATCGCCGCGATCGAGCAGCCGTTGCCGAGGTGGATCGTGATGATATTGACGTTCTCACGCGGAATGTTGTTCTTCGTCCGGTAACGGTAGGCGATGTATCGGTGCGATGTACCGTGAAAGCCGTATCGGCGGATCTTATGCCGGCGATAAAACTGGTAAGGAATCGCGTAAATGTAGGCGCGTTCGGGCAGTTTGTGGTGAAATGCGGTATCAAACACGGCGGCTTGCGGCATCGATCGCCCGAAGATCGCACGGGCGGCCTGAATGCCCTGGATGTTCGCCGGATTGTGCAGCGGGGCAAGCTCGATACAGTCGTCGATGCCGCGGAGTACCTCGTCGGTGATAAGCACTGATTCCGAAAATTTCTCGCCGCCGTGGACTACGCGGTGCCCAACGGCGTGAATGTCGGAATGGTCGTTGACGCCCTCGATCTTGACAGAATCCGAGGCGATCCATTGAAGCGCGGCATCCAATGCTGCCCTGATATCGCGTATCGGCCCGGCCGAGCGATAAACCTCGTCGCCGGAGCCCGAAAAGCTCATTACGGCCGCGCCGCCGATTCGTTCGATGTGCCCTTTGGCCAGCGTGCGTTCGGTATCCTGGGCGATCTGATCGAGACTGGTCGAGATCAGCTGAAACTTGAGCGATGAGCTGCCGCAATTGAGGACGAGGATATTCATTGAGGCTATTTTATCGCAATTTAAGACAAGTCGTTGCAATCGCGAGCAACAATCCTGTATGATTTGCAACGGATTTAGTTTTGTTTTTATGAGCGCGTTTCGATCGAACGACGACAATAATTGACTGGCGAGTACGTTAACCCCGAGTAGCGTGCCGCCTTTCGTTTGTCGCAGATCGAAAGGCGTTTTTGTTTGTTTGGCGGGCAAAATATTATGTTGGACGTATTAGGAAATTTGGAGCGGACGCACACGTGCGGCGAGCTGCGTCTCGGACACGTTGGCGAGCAAGTTGTGCTGATGGGTTGGGTGGCGAAGAAGCGTGACTTCGGGGTTCTGACCTTTATCGATCTGCGTGACCGCGAGGGCGTGACACAGGTCGTGATGAACGAGGAAGATGCGGGCGAGGCACACGCCAAGGCCAAGAACCTGCGCGGCGAATTTGTGATCGCCGTTAAGGGTAAGGTCATCGAACGCGAAGGCACGCACAACGCCAAACTCGCGACCGGCGACATCGAGGTCCACGCTACCGAGATCCTGATACTTAACGACGCCAAGGTGCCCCCGTTCCAACTTGAGGTCGCCGGTTCCGAGAACCTGGCGGCCGAAGATACGCGTTTGAAATATCGCTACCTCGACCTGCGAAGGCCGCAGCTGCAGCACAATATCCGTATGCGGGCAAAGGCCGTTGCGGCGATCCGCGAGTATTTCGACGGGCGCGGTTTTATTGAGATCGAAACGCCGATCCTGCTGAAATCGACGCCGGAAGGCGCACGCGATTTTATTGTGCCTTCGCGAATACATACCGGCAAATTTTTTGCACTGCCACAGTCGCCGCAGATCCTGAAACAGCTGACGATGATCGCAGGATTCGACAAGTATTATCAGATCGCACGCTGCTTTCGCGATGAGGACCTCCGGGCGGACCGCCAGCCGGAATTTACGCAGCTCGACATGGAAATGTCGTTCGCGAACCAGGAAATGGCGTACCGCGAAATTGAAGGAATGTTTGGCCATGTTTTCAAGCTGATCGGTGTTGATCTGCCTGCCCAATGGCCGAGGATGACGTATGCCGAGGCAATGCGTCGGTACGGCTCGGACAAGCCGGATCTGCGGTTCGGGATGGAACTTGTGGAACTGAGCGGTGAGCTTGCCGGGACGGATTTTGCGCCGTTCGCATCCGTACTCGAGGCTAGGGGCGAGATCAAGTGCATTGTTGCCAAGGGCAAGTCAGATTACTCGCGTAAACAGCTCGACGAGCTGCAGGATTTTGTAAAGCGTTACGGTGCGGGAGCTCTGGCTTGGATCAAGCTGAGTGACGAGACCACTTCGTCACTTCTGAAGGCCCTCGGCGAAACGAAGATCGCCGAACTCGCGTCGACGTCAGGAGCGGAAAAAGGCGATCTCGTCCTGATCGTTGCAGGGCGAAAATCGGTGGTGCGGGCGGCGCTCGGAGCATTGCGGGTTGAGGTCGCGAAACGCGAGAACCTGATCGATCGCAATTCGCATAAACCGCTGATCGTTACGGAATTTCCGATGTTCGAACACGACGAAGAGACCGACACCTACATGGCGGCTCATCATCCGTTCACGTCACCGATGGATGAGGACCTGGAGCTTTTCAAGACCGCGGTCAATGACCCGAGCCAGCATCACCTGCTCGGTAAGGTGCGGGCGAAGGCGTACGACGCCGTGATCGACGGCTACGAGTGCGCCGGCGGCTCGATCCGTATCCATCAGAAGGAGATCCAGGACCTGAACTTCAAGGCGTTGGGAATGACAAAGGAGTCGGCCCGGACGCGGTTCGGGTTTTTCCTCGATGCTCTCGAATACGGCACGCCGCCGCACGGAGGCTTTGCTGCCGGCATCGAACGGACCTGCATGATCCTCTGCGGCACCGAAAATATCCGCGACGTGATGGCGTTCCCGAAGACCGCGTCGGCACAGGACCTGATGATGGATTCGCCGGGTGATGTGGACGAGGCGCAGTTGGAGGAACTGGGGATCGAGGTTTCGGAGCCGTCAACCTAATTCGGCGTCACGAAATAATTTCTGACCTTCCGCTCGGGACTACGAGTTCGCGGCCATGCCCGATCTGCCGAAAAACTCGCGGACGTAAGCGGCAACCTGGTTGTCGGTCATCGAATCGGCTGCCTCGACGGCGCGGATATTCGGCACCGGCGGCGTCAGGCCGCGGACGGTGGCTTCCAGCTTATGCTTCATATGTGCCGGGCCGAAGATGAGCAGTTGATCGGCGGCCTTTATCGAGTCGGCCACCCGGATGCAGAAATCCTTTTCCGCGTCCTCGCGATGTACTTCTTTTGACCTTTCGTTGACCACAAATTGATCGCCGAAACGTCCTGCGGGCCGGCCTTCACCTTCGATGCGTTCGACACCCTCGATATCCGATTCGAGGACCGTAAGGGCGGACTCGTCCCCTTCGAGCGTCGAGATCACAGCTTTCGAACTGTCGATCCAGACGCCTGCCAATGTGCGTGTTCTCATAAAAACCTCCTTTGAGACATTAGCCGCTGTAATGTTGATTCAGGTACATTTTACCACACCTAGGCAGGAGTGGGCGCACGATGTCCATTAAGGTGCCGGTACAAATATCGTTGGTCTTTCCGGTTTATTGAACATTTAGGGACGGAATATCGTAAAATAGGTTCGAAGATGGCGACAAAGTACGACACAAATCCGCTCGATCCGGAGTTTCCGGAAAAAGCCAAGGCCGCCGCGGCCGAACAGGAGACCCAGACCCTGCCTTACAGGGGTGGCCCGACCCAGCATTTTCCTGATCCGTTACCGACGGAAGGGCAAACGCGGCGCTTTGCCGAGCCGGATGTACAGGCGTACTCATCCCCGTACGCGGCACCTTATGCCTCGCCTTACAACGGCCAATACGTGCCCGCCGGTTACCAGCCCGCGAACTTCGCGGATATGAACCGCTCTTCATCGCGAAAGGTCACAAAGATAGGTTTGCCCGAAAATATCGTCACGGCACTGCCATATATCCCTTGGTATTTTGGAATGGTTGCGAGCATTTTGATGCTGTTGTTCATTCCGCGGAGCGAGACTAAGGTCAGGTTCCACGCAGCTCAGGGCCTTGCGGCCCATGCGGCGATCCTGATCATCTCATCGATCCTCGGCGTATTGAGCAACGTCACGCAGATGGCATCGTTCGGGAACGGGATATTTAATCTTGTGACAATGATCATGCTGATAATCTTTACTATCAAGGCATGGAGGGGCAAGCCCGTTCATATCGAAGCGATCGATGACCTGACGAACTGGTTCGAAGAAAAGATCAGTCCGAAACAGATCCAATAGGCCCAACGAATTATGTTCTGCCCAAATTGCGGAAACTCGGTCCATGGCGATCTCAAATACTGCAATGGCTGCGGCAAGCGTCTCATTGCGGATTCGGAATCCGACGGTGCTCCCGCAAAGATGCTGAACAAGGTACTGATCACCCTGTTCCTGATCGTATTTTTCGGACTTGCGTTGCTGGTAGGACTCGTCGGGGCGCTTCTCGGGAGCGGGGTTCGGGCCGGTGACGTGATAATTCTATCGGTTGTTTACCTGGCGACGATATTCGGCATCAGCGTGACGCTGCTCCGGCAGGTCCCGAAACTCATCGACGCCAGACTCAAAACGAATGACCGGCCGAGCGATTATGCGGCGGCGCCACAGCTGCAGCCGCGGACCACAGCACAACTCCAGGATTACCGCGAACCAGTGGGCAGCGTCACCGACAACACGACGCGAATACTCGAAAAGGTTCCGGTTAGAGACGCTTAATTCTCCGAGTCCAGCATTTTACGCATCAGAGCATAATCATTTAATGCCTGGGCGCCGTCACCCTCAAAGGCCGAGCCGTGCATTGCGGCAAGGACCTTCGGCTTTAGCTCAGCAAGCCGTTTCAGTTCGCCGTCGGTGCTTTTCGTGTACGGCATGTAGTTGGCAAGCGGCCCTTTTTGGTACTCGACGATCGTGTCGCGAGCCGATTCGACGACATCGCTCGTCGTCAGAGGTTCGGTATCGCCGTTCTGATGAAACAGGTCTGAGCAAAACAGAACGCCGTTCGTTTCCTCGAACATAAAACCGGCCTCCCAACAATGCGGGACATGCGGCGTCGCAATGAACCGGAAGCGATGGCTGCCTGTTTCGAGCACCTCACCGTCCGTCATCCCTCTTGATCTGTCGTTTCCCACGAAATCGTCTACGCTCACCATCTTACCGACCAGGCTGCAGACCGGAACAGCGTTCGGTGCGATGCTCATCCATTCGTTCAGAGCACCGCACTCATCGGCCTCAAAATGGCTGAACGCGAGCCAACGCAGTTTCGCCGGATCCATGAGAGATGCGACAGCATCCCTCACCACCGGAAAGATGCCGCGCATACCGGTATGGAACAGAAGCGGTTCGTCTCCGCGTACGAGAAACTGGCAGAACTGTATATTGAACGCCTCGAAAAACGTCGAGATGCGAAAGATATCCGGGGCGATCTCGGTGATTTTGGTCATGATGAATTCTCCTTTTCGGCGACCCTTTTCAGAAGGCGCCTCTATCTGCTAAGGCGAAGATCAGCCGCGAGAAGTATCAGTCAACAAGCACTTTTCCCTTGGTCTCAATAACAAACGGTAGAAGAAATATCCCCATCACCGGTACCATTCCGACCCAAAAAAGTACGTACATCGCACTGTCGAGGGCGTTTGCACCGGCGGCGGCGATGCTGCCGACCAAAAACGGCCCGAACGCCGCAACCAGGCGGCCAATATTGTAAGTAAAGCCGGCGCCGGTCCCTCGCAGACGCGTCGGGAACAGCTCGGGCAGGTAGTACGTGAAGCTGCCGAAAACCCCGAAAACCGTCAGGCCGATCGGAAAATACATATACAGCCTCGAATGCGGTGCCAGATCGAGGCCAAAAGCACACATGATCGACGCGGCGGCCGCGAGATAGTAGATAAAGAACATCTTCTTGCGGCCGAAATACTTGGCGATCGGGATCGTGAGCAGCGTTCCGATCAGGCCGCCGAGGTTGAAGCTGTTGGTCGCCGTTTTGACCCAGCTCTGGCCCATTGCCTCGACCGCGGACGCATCCATGCCAAGCAATAATGCTTCACGCGAAGCGAGCCCCTTCGCGACGACCGGAATAAAAGCGTTGCAGCTCCACCACATGATGAGGGCGGTCACGGCCATACAAAAACCACTGATCGTGAGCTTGAGGTATGCCGGCGTGAAAAGCTCGGAGAGCTTTGCGTGGCTATCTGACGCGACCTTTTTCCAACGTTCCGGTTCCTTGACGAAAAGCCGGACAAGAAACGCGGCGGCAGCCGGAACGAGCCCGAACAGGAAGACATACCGCCACGAGACCGCCGGATCATTGAAATAGACACCCGTGACCTGAAACGTGATGAACGTCGCGAGAAACAGGCCCATCGGGGCCGAGGTATACAAAAGGGCACCCGCCTCAACGCGGCGTTTCTCCGGAACGACCTCGGCGACCATCGCGGCGCCTGCCGCCCATTCGCCGCCGATTCCGAGACTAGAAATAACGCGGCAGATGAGCAGCACCCAGATATTCGGAGCAAAGGCACAGGCTGCGGTTCCGATCGAATAGAGCAGCATCGTCAGCAGAAGCGTCTTGGTGCGTCCAATGCGATCGGCAACCTTGCCGAACAGCACGCCGCCGACCGCCCAGCCGATCAGCAAAACTGAAGTTAGAATGCCTGTCCACTGCAAGGTCGCCGCTTTTCCCGCTGCCGAACCTATCTCGAGCCCCAGAAGAGTCGGCACGCAATTCGGCGCGACGTAATTGAACAGCAATCCATCAAAAACGTCGAAACCCCAGCCGAGCCACGCGGCCAGAATGACGGTCCACTGATAGCCGTTCATATCGAGCAGCGTGCGCTGTCCCGGGACGTGGGTTTGCTCCATATTTTGTGCGGGTTTGTGCTAGTCTTGGGAAATATACTATGAGCAAACAACTATCTTTGCAAGAGGAATACTCGCCGAATGGCATATGTTTCGGCTGCGGGCCGGCGAATGAAAAGGGGCTGCACATCAATAGCTACCCTGAAGGCGACGAGGTCGTCGCCGAGTGGCGAGCCGAGCCGCATCATCAGGCTTTTCCCGGAATGCTGAACGGCGGGATCATCGGCGCCCTGCTCGATTGCCATTCGAACTGGACCGCAGCGTACTTTCTGATGAAGCGTGACGGCAAGGCCGAAGCGCCATGCACGGTCACGGCAGAGTTTCATGTCAAATTGCTTCGTCCGACGCCGGTGGACGGGCCGATCACATTAAAGGCGCGTGTAGTTGAATCGAGCGAAGACCGCGCGACGGTCGAGGCAGAGCTTTTTGCCGGCGGGAAGGTCTGCGACACGTGCCGTGGCGTATTTGTCGCAGTCAAAGAGGGGCACCCAGCGTATCACCGTTGGTAAAGCGTTATCTAACAGTGAAATACCGGCAAATTGCGATTTGCCCGCTAATATCGCGGATGAGCGCTAATGAACAGTATATGATCATCGTTAGCGTTAATTTGTGCTATTCGCGAGCAATATCTTATTTAGCTGGTTTTGAAATTCGTCACTTAACCCAAGCTTTTGTAGCCAAGCGTTTTGTTCATCCATCAATAGCGGAAGGTGGATGACATCGGACAGCGCGTAGTCGACGAGTTCGTCCGTCCATATGCCGTCCCATTTGCGGGTGAATTTGGCACGTTGCGATTTATCGAGATCGACGGCGAAGTATCGGTAGAGCGTTTCGGCGAGCGAGACGGACTGGCCGGCTCCGCGTGTGAGGACCTTTTCGGCGATCATTGTGTCGAACACGTTCGCAACCGAGTAGCCGTTCTCGCTCAAAAAGTCGAGATCGAATTTGGCGTTGTGAAAGATCTTGACGATGGACGGGTCCTCGAGGATCGAGGTCAGACGGCCGAGCCCGACGCCCTCGCTGATCGGCACCAGGACATTGAATTCACCATCCGAGAACTGCACGGAATACAGCCGCCCGTGACGGGCACTCAGACCAGAGGTCTCGGTGTCACAGCCAAGGCGCGTAGCGGCGGCGAGGCGCTCGTATGAGGCATCAATTTGATCTTGCGTTCGTGCAACGAGGACGTTCACATTGTAAATTGTAGTTCAATGAACTTGTTCATCGTAATTGCCGTAGTAAGCAAGTAATCAATATGCCGGAAATACTAAATGAAACCGAAGCCCGTATCGTCGGAGCATTGGTCGAAAAACAGCTGACAACGCCCGAATATTATCCGCTGACGCTGAATGCACTGGTCAATGCCTGCAATCAGAAAAACAACCGCGAACCCGTCGTCACGTATGATGAAAAGATCGTCACCGAATCCCTTGAGCGGCTTCGCGACCGCAATATCGTATACGTGTTTTACGGCAGTACGAGCCGCGTTCCCAAATACAAGCACATGCTGCCGAGCATTTACGAGCTTGAGCCGGCAGAGGTTGCGGTGATCTGCGTGATGCTGCTTCGCGGGCCGCAGACGCTCGGCGAATTGCGAACGCGGACGGAAAGGCTCTACGAATTCGGCGGCCTAGGCGAGGTGCAGGAGACGCTTGACGGTTTGGCACGGCGTGACGATCCGCTCGTTGTGAAGCTGCCCGTACTGCCCGGGCAAAAAGAGGCGCGATTCGGCCATCTTATCTCGGGCCCGATCGATGTCGAAGCATTCGCAGCCGCTCAGTCAGTGCCGCACTCTCGCGTGGGCGGCTCGGAGCGGATCGAGAAGCTCGAAGAAGCAGTCGGGGAACTGCAACGCGAAGTCGCGGAGTTACGCGAGACGTTCGCCGAATTCAAGAAACAGTTCGAATAAGTTCAGGTTCGAACGGATCAAGTCCGGACGCGGAGATCTTCGTTTCAGTAGATCGTAGGTGTGAAAGTGAACGGGCTCGCGATTACCGTCGAGGAGTTTTGGGCGTCACGCAGGCTGATAAAGAACGTCCAGGTCCCTCTAACCTTCACCCTTCCCGAAATACGGCCCGTCGCTGGGTCGAGCGTCAATCCCGGCGGCAGCCCAGGAACCGAAACAGACCAAATGTAGCTGCCCGATCCGCCTGACGCCTGAAGCGTTTGATCGTAGTGTCGAAGCCGCGCCGGATTCGGCAGGCTCGTAGTAACGAACTGCAGCGGTGCGAACTGAGAATACTCGAACGCCCCGATGTCGAGCGTCTGGTCCTGCGGCCTAATCGTGCGGCCTTGATGTTTTACGTACTGCCAGATCACGCTGTTGGTTCCGAAGGCGTCCGGGTGAACCGATACGCCCGCATTCACCGCACCCGACGTCGACTGCAAACTAAAATCCTGAGCCGCAATATCGGTAAATCCGGGCGAGGTTCCGATAACGAACGTGCCGCCTCCGTTTACAATTCCACCGAACGGACTCTCGAACGAATTTCGCCAACCCGATTTCGACCAGTTATTTGTAAGAGTGAGGACGCCGGTTTCGGCGAGCATCGCGAGGCTCGTTCCCGCTGCTGTTGTAAAAAATATGTTATTGCGCGCGTCGCAGTTTTCGTCGATGGTCGACAGTCGGAAGATGACCGTGTTGCCCGTCCGTGTCGAAACGATCGTGTTGTTGTAGAAATAGAGCATTCCTTTGCGGTAATCATCGGTCGTGCCGCTGTCACCGCCATAATGCGTCGTCTGGTTGTTTCCACCGTCGGGTTTGATCAGAATGTTCCCGTAAACGAAGGTCTTGTGATACGCCGGATCGTTTCGGATCAGAATGCTGTCCTCGCCGTCGACGAGGTCGAGATTTCGGTTGCCGCCTTCGATCCAGTTGTAGCGGATCACCGTGCCGGCAGAGCGGTCCTTGAGATTATTGCCATTCGCACCGGAGCGCAGAGGCCCATAGCGGTTGAACTCGAACGTGATACCAATTGCCGCCGTGTAACTATTGTGCTCGAACGCGCTGCCCGAATTCCCGTTGCCGTAAATATAATTGCCGCTGACAAGGATGTTGCGTGACGGTTGAGTGTCGGATGAACCAATGAAAAGCCCGTTTCCGCCATCGGTAATGATGCAGTTAACGATATACAGATTTTCCGCCTTCTCGACGTAAAGCGGGGCCGCGTTCTGCGTGTATGTCTGCGTCTGGCCGTTGTAACCCGTAAACTGATAACCCTGATAGGCTCCGCGGATCTCCAGTCCCGCGATGATGATGTATTTCGGCATTGTGTCGGTCGGCACATTCGCCCCGCCGATCTTGATCGTGCCGCGATTCTCGTTCCAATAGTTCAGATCTCTCGGCGTCGTCGCCCCGTTCCCGTCGATCACCGGGCGTTCGCCATTTGGGCCGAGGACCCCTTCAATTCGAATCGGCTGGTCAGCTGTTCCCTGACGGCAAATGACCCATTTCTCCTTGTACGGCGTCGGCTTCCAATAGATCAATACACGGTCGCCGGGCTGCAGTGTCGCCCACGGTACCTGGGCTATGGTGTCGAGAGCGGTGCCGGGTTTTACCTCGTATACCGCCGCGTTGACAGATACTATCGTCAATAGAACCGTGAGAATGACGAAAAGCAGCTTGATCATCGGGTATTTGTAATTGATCAGATCAGGAGATCGGCGACCGGGAGGCGGCCGTTTAAACAGTTATAACAACAATCAGACTACCACAAACCCAATAATTGAGTCCATAAAAAAAGGAGCCGCGAACGGCTCCGTTTTCATTAAATTGTGGGTCCGAAATTAGAAACTGTCTTTCATCCGGCGGACACCGATCTTCATCTGGACCATTTGTTCGATCGAGACATTCGGGTCGGACGCCTTTGCTTTTTGGATAAATGCGGCGTCGATGTTGAAAATCCGACATTTCACAACATCTTCGGATGACAGATCCGTAAATCCGTAACTCTTGAGCTCAGACAAAAACTCGGGCGTGACCTTGAAAATGCGGAATTTTACAAGGCTTTCGAAATCCTTATCGGCGAATCCCATATCGTGGACCTGACGCACATAGTCGGCGTCGATCTTGAAGATACGTGCCTTGACGAGGTCTTCCATCGTGAGATTCGGGAAACCGGTCGCAGTCATCTCGGCCATGAAACGGGAATCGACCTTGAAGATCGCCGCTTTGAACAGGTCATCGACATCGAGGTTGCCAAAACCGACCGATTTGAGATCGTCCGCGAGTGCGGTCGTGACATTGATCAGAGCTGCCGACAAGAGGCGGTCGCTTCGATCCCGATCGCGATCCGAGTCTGATTTTTCAAAATCGAAGCCTCGAGCCTGCATCGCGGAAACGAAGTTCGGGTCGGAGGTAAATCGGAAGGTTCCCGAGCCTTTGCCGTTAGAGAAAGAGCCCTCAAAATCGACGGTACCTGCCTCGCGTACTAGCCGAAAATTGACCTTGCCGCCGGCCAACTGGCTTTGCGACAGGCCTTGAAGATCTTCGAGTGCAAAGTCCGACCCGAACTGATTACGGTGACCCTTGCCTGCGCTTCGGTTGATCGAAAGATGGATCTTGCCGTCTTTTGTATCGGTCGAGTCGGCCGTCCAATCACCGCTGACCACCGTTTGGGCGACAATGACATACGAACCGACAACAATGACTATAAAGGCGATGCTTACAAGCGTCGCACCTAGAAATAGAATTCTTTTCCGCATTTGAGAACCTCCGTAACTGCTCGTTTTGATCAAAATATTTACCAGACATTGGAGGAACACCGCGGAGCTGCGATTTATGACAACAATGGCGAGAATTAGCCGTTGAAGACATGGAAAATGAAAAAGCCCGGTCGTTGCCGGGCTTGATCGTGTTTTGTTTTAGGGATTCCGCTGCTACGGTTTCTTCTTGCCGCCGGAAGGCAGCTTTTGCGGCGTAACGTTCTGCTCTTTCTTGAGTGAATCGATCAGGCCGACCGCATCTGCCTTGTATTTATGCGTATCCGGTGCCAGGCTGATGAACTTCTGAAGGTAATTTGAACCCTCCTGGAGCTTGGCCTTGTCATTATTGATGTAACCGACGTTGACGAGGCTCAGGCCGGCTCCGGCAAGAGCATCCACATTGTCGGGTGCCGTCTCAAGAATCTTTCGATAACCAGCGATGGCGTTGTCAAAATCGGCCGCGACACGATAAAGATCAGCAAGGATCATGCTTGCCTCGGTCTTTTTCGTCGCGTCGGTTTCGACGTTGATGTACTCGGGGATCAAGACCTTATCGACATCGATCACTTTTTGGTCAACCTGTTCGATAAGCACGCTCAAGCGCCCAACTTCTTTGGCGCCGCGGAGTGCGGTGAACTTAAGCAGATCAGTATTTTTCGGATCCGTGATGTCGGCTGCGGGTGCCTTTTTGATGACCTCGTATGATTGCATGTAGCTCTCAGCCGCAGCGGCAAAATCCTGCTTTGCGTTCATCTTAGCTTCGGAGCGGGCAGCCGCATCCGCCGACTTGATATTCTTGTTGAACGTCTCAGTGCCGCGGGCAGTGTAGGCGGCTCCGCGGTTGTTCAAGAGGACCGGAGCACTACCAACGAATTCGGGGTCAGCATCGATGCCCTCGGTATATTTTGCGATCGCTACGTCGTAGTTCTTTGCATTAAAAGCTTCGTTTCCTTCCTTCAGGGTGCGGTTGACAGTTTCATTTACCGCCTTCGCCTTTTCGTTCTTGGCCTCGATCTCTTTTCGTTTTGCTTCGAACTCGGCCTGGGCTTTCTTCTGTTCCTCTGTCATTTCGCCGGTGCCCGCGGAGGCCGCAGTGCCTTTGGCGACCGACTCGCGAACTTCAGCTTCGGTAAATTTACGCCCGTCGCCGGGCGTCAACGTAATAAGCAACCGCTCTTGTCCCGCTTTAACGTTCGGAAAGATCGTCGGTGCACAGCCAGGGGCACTTACGGCAAAAACGAAACGTGCACCCAGCGGCATACCTGCAAAACTGAAATCTCCCTTCTTGCTGGTCTTTGCCGAAGGAAAGTTAGATTTGATATCAATACGGTAAACTTCGACCAGTGCGCCGGCTACCGGCGTCTTGGTGCCATTCGTATCAAGCTCGACGGTGCCGCTGACCGGGGCATTTTGACCATTAGCGCCGATACCGGCGACCGCAATAAAAACTGCTGCAATAAAAAATACTAAATAGGATCTGCGAAACATATTTTCCTCCGATTTACCTCTGGCCGCCACGTGCAGCGTCATTGGGATGCGCGGCCGCGGTCAAAAGTTTGTTAAAAACACTTCATTCTACAGTATATTGCTCGCAAAGTTGAAGTAAACGAAACAGAACCTGTTAACAAGAACAAGCGTCCCGACGCAACTTCTTCAGATGAGTGATAATCAGGTAGAATTCTTATAAGCGTGGAAGAAACGGAGAACATGATCTCAGAACAAAAGAACGTCTACAACTTCAGCTCGGGGCCGTCGATGCTTCCGCCACCGGTGCTTGAAAGGGCCAGAGCAGAATTAACTTCACTAAACGGCAGCGGCGTCAGTGTGATGGAAATGAGCCATCGTTCTGACACGTTCGTCGAAATTCTCCGGAAAGCCGGTGACGGCATTCGGGAAGCGTTGTCGATCCCGGAACATTATCAGGTCTTATTCTTACAGGGCGGAGCAACGCTGCAGTTTTCAATGGTCCCGATGAATTTCCTTAGCCGCGACCGAGTCGCCGACTACATAGTGACCGGAGCCTGGGGTAAAAAAGCCGTCTCGGATGCAGCTCTATTTGGAAATGTCCGGGAGATCTATTCGACGGAAGCATCCGGATTCAGGTCGGTGCCTGAACAGGGTGCGGTGAGGATCGGAGATGATTCGGCCTATATTCATTACACTTCCAACGAAACGATCGATGGAGTCGAATTCAAGTACGACCTCGATGGCGGACGGGTCCGGGTCGTTTGTGACATGTCCTCGAACATCTTGTCGAAACCGATCGACATCGAAAAATATGCGTTGATCTATGCCGGTGCACAGAAAAACATCGGCCCGAGCGGCGTAACAGTTGTGATCGTGCGGAACGATATGATCGACCGGCTGCCTGAAGGTTTGCCCGGGCTCTTAAGTTATCGAGAACTCGCGAAGAATGATTCGATGGTGAACACGCCAAATACCTGGGGAATCTATCTGATCGGTCTCGTATGTGACTGGCTTCGGGAACAGGGAGGCGTATCAAAACTCGAGGTAAGAAACCGAGAAAAAGCTGCGATCTTGTACAACGCCATAGACTCAAGCGACGGCTACTACGTGGGTCACGCTGAAGCGCCAGCCCGGTCCCTTATGAACGTAACTTTCAGATTAAGTTCTGTGGAACTCGAGAATAAATTTTGTGCAGAGGCAGCGGCCGAGGGGTTTGTCAGCCTCAAAGGACATCGTTCGGTTGGCGGTATCCGGGCTTCGATCTACAATGCATTTCCGGTTGCCGGCGTAAAAGCCTTAGTCGAATTTATGACGGAATTCTCACGTCGAAACGGCTGAGAGCCTGAAGGACCTCGCCCTCTTCAGTTTCGGACACTGTCCGAAGATCGATCAAAACCAGATCTTTTTCTATACGGGCAATGATCGGCGGATCTGAATATCGAAGTCTTGTCTCGATCTCATCCGCACTCATATCCGAGTGGCTCACTGCTATTAGCGGTGATGATCGCCTAACGTCGGGTGCCGCGCCTCCGCCTATCACCGAAGCACCGGCCAAGACCTCAAGTCTCATACCGGGTATCTCCGGACATTTATTTAGGAAAGCCCGGCAACGCAATTCGAGTTCTGCTTCGGTCGCCGAGATCATCTTCAGAACCGGTATATCCTGCACTGCGGTCCCGCGTCGGTAAGAGTCGAGGGTGGCTTCAAGGGCGGCGTAAGTTAGTTTATCGACACGTAAAGCTCGATATAGCGGATGCTTTCGTATCTCTTCGATCAGTTCACTTCGCCCGACAATGATCCCGCATTGTGGGCCGCCAAGGAGTTTGTCGCCGCTAAACGAGACGATATCGGCACCCGATTCGATCGAATGCCGGACAACGGGTTCGCGATCGAGGCCGTATTCCTTGAGGTCTATCAATGCTCCGGAACCAGCGTCCTCGTAAAATATGATCCCGCGTGATCGAGCCAAATTTGCCAGAGCTTCGCCGCCGACACTCGATGTGAAGCCAACGATACGGTAATTCGACGGATGGACGCTGAGAATCATCCCGGTATTCTCATTGATCGCGTTTTCGTAGTCCGTCAGCTTTGTCCGATTTGTCGTTCCGACCTCGACGAGTTTTGCACCGGACCGGGTCAATACATCCGGTATCCGAAAATCGCCGCCGATCTCGACAAGTTCCCCGCGAGAGATGATCACTTCTTTGCCGGCGGCAAAGACGGTCAACGCGAGAAAGGTAGCTGCCGCACAGTTATTAACAACGATCGCTCCCTCGGCTGAAGTGAGTTCAAGCAGCAGGTCTTCGGCGTATTTTCCACGGAGTCCGCGGGATCCACCATCAACGTCGTACTCGACCGAACAGTAGCCCGCAGCATCCGCTATTGCCCCCTTCGCGTTTTCGGAGAGCGGAGCTCTGCCCAAATTGGTATGAATAACGACCCCCGTCGCGTTTATGACTCGTTGAGTTCGCACCCGGGCGTGTGATTCGCACACGCGAGAGATACGGGACGTGGCTTCTGCCAGAAGTTCATTGGCAGCCATTCCAGCCAGCGGCGAAACAGTCTCCTGTATCTCCGATCTCAGTTCGCTGACAACTTCCTGGGCCAGAGTAGCGACATAGCTATGTCCCTCCAACAGGATCAATGGTTGAACGGATTCGTGCCGCAAAACTGCGTCAATTGAAGGCAGCCGCCGAAGCGTAGCGAGCGATTCAGATTCGTCAATAGAATTCATGATGAAATTTTAGCTGAAATATCCCCGTTATCGGAATAATTGTTCCAATAGGGATTTCTTTTAAATAGGACAGTGTCCCCCTTCCCGCCCTTCCCGGAACAAAACTATGGCAATGATCGGCAATAAGCTCTATAGGAACATTCAGTCGAAACAGGAAGAAGCTCTTGAGATCGACGCTCAATTGAATCGGCTTGAGGACGATATCCGCAAGCTCAAGATCGATTTCGACATTTATTTCAACGGTGCGACCAAACGGCCACCGCTTGAGGCTCGGGCGCGCCTTGATTCGATGATCAAACGGATCTCGGACAATCGAAATTTGACCTATGCTCAGAGATATTTCTTCAATGCCCTGGTCTCACGATTTACCTCTTATCGTGAACTTTGGCGAAGGTCCCTCAAGGCAAAAGGCGAGGAACTCGTCTAAATGCAAAAGCGAACCAAACGGTTCGCTCGGTAAAGCCAAGAATTGTAATCGGTTTACGCTACCTTAGCCACGTTCTCCGCCTGGGGCCCCTTCGGGCCGTTAGTAACTTCGAATTCAACCTCCTGACCCTGGATCAAGGTTTTGTAACCATCGCCTGAGATCGCGCTGTAGTGCACAAAGATATCCTGCTCTCCGGGCTGCTCAATAAAGCCATACCCTTTGGCGTTGTTAAACCATTTCACCTTACCGATTGTTTTAGACATCACACTTAAATCCTCCTAAATACTTCAAGTACAAAAATTCCTGCATTGATCGGTGGAAGGTCGAGCAGGTAATAACACAAGGAAAACACACATTACCCAAACTCAGATGCCTCACGGCATAGTGCAAAAAGAGCTTAGAATCGTCCGCTTCGATACGAAAACGATCTTAAACCGCAAGATCGGATAACCCGCATTTAGTGTGTTTTCGATTAACGAATGGAAATGTAAACAAAAGTTGAGGTCCTGTCAAGAAATATCTTTTACATTTCCCGCTTTGTTCTCGAAATTGACATAAATCGAGGCATGAACGATGATAACCGCAAGACGCCAAGCGGAATACACACCTATGCCCTCCGAATCCGGGACGAACGAACCCCTTTCATATAACAAATACCTTAAGGTGCGGGAACTGCTAGATCTGCAGCGGACACTTTCGGAACCGACGAGCCACGATGAACTGCTATTCATCATTATTCATCAAACGTACGAGCTTTGGTTTCGTCAGATCCTTCATGAGATCGACGCGACAATTCAGTGGTTGAACGAAGGCCGACATTTTCGCGTAAACCATAGTCTGAAGGCGGTCACCGAGATCGAGAGTGTGCTTGTGGGGCAGATCCACGTACTCGAATCGATGGCACAGATCGGATTCCTCGAGTTTCGCGACAAGCTGAATCCTGCAAGCGGGTTTCAGTCGATGCAATTTCGTGAGATCGAATTTGTCTCAGGCCTGAAGGATGAACGGATAATCGCGTCATTCGAAGACGACGACTATGCACTTGCTCGTTTGAGAGTGCGTTTAGAACGGCCCACGCTGGCGGATGCTTTCTGGGCACTGCTCGGCCGAGACGGGTTCGCGATTGTGACCAATGAAGACAAGGTCGCATCGATCGTCGAGATCTTGACGCATCCGGAGAAATACCCGGAGCAGTTCGTTATGCAGGATCTGCTGATAGATCACGACGAAAATATCTCACTTTGGCGGTATCATCACGTGCTAATGGTCGAGCGGATGTTGGGCATGAAACGCGGGACCGGCGGTTCCGAAGGTGTCGGATATCTTATGACCACGCTGACAAAACGGTTCTTTCCAGAGATATGGGAAGCAAGGACACATCTACAAATTCACAACGGCTAAACGAAAGCCGCGAATACCTCGTTTGAGAAGAGCTTGCCCTTTCGTGTGAGCCGAAGTCGTCCGAGGGTCATTTCAACCAAACCATTCTCGATCATTCCATTTATCTCGGTCGCGTACCGGTCGATCAGATCGTAACCGAAACGTATAGAAAATCGATCAAGATCGATCCCAGCTTCGAGCCTGAGCCCGAGAAACATGAACTCGGATTCGAGGTTTGTGTCCTCCCGCATTACCTCGGCTGAGCCACTCTCACGTATCAATTCAACGTACGTCGCGGAATCGCGTTCATTCGCGAATCGTTGCATCCCGTCGAACGAGTGAGCTGAGACACCAAACCCGAACACCGGATCGAGCGTCCAGTATTTTGAATTGTGGCGCGATTCGAAGCCCGGCCGCGAGAAGTTCGAGATCTCGTATTGCTCGTAGCCGGCCAAGGCAAGACGATCTAGCATTAATTCGTACATTTCGGCAGCCAATTCGTCATCCGGCTTTGGCTGACGACCACTTCGGACTTGTTCTGCGAGGGGCGTGCCCTGATGTATCTCGAGCAGGTAAAGCGATATGTGTTCGGGAGAAAGAGCGATGGCCTCATCTAGGTTTCGACGCCATTGGGCGAACGTCTGGCCTGGTAGCCCGGCGATCAGATCGAAACTGACATTATTGAATCCAGCGTCGCGAAGCATCGCATAGGTATTTCGCGCATCGGCCGCATCGTGTCCGCGCGCCAGTAATTTTAGCGCCCGGTCGTCAAAGGTCTGCACGCCAAAGCTTGCACGGTTGATCCCAAGGGAGCGGTATTTGGCCAATGACTCAGGCGTCACCGTTGCGGGGTTCATCTCCATCGTGACCTCGGCGTTGGGTACGATATCGAACTTCGAACGAACGGCCGCCAGGATGCGCCCGACCTGCTCAGGCGACAGCAGCGACGGTGTTCCACCACCAAAATAGACGGTATCGATAATCAGTGATTTAGAAAAGAGGCTTATCTCGGTACAGATTACGTCAACATATTGCTCGACCGTGTCGGAGTCGCGATATACGTCCGTCGCAAAATCACAGTAGGAGCAACGCGATCTGCAAAAGGGAATATGAAGATAGACTCCGGCCTCCATTTGTAATGAGACTAATTTTCGAGACGGTGCCGAAGGGAATCACGCCACGCATCTTCAAGACCGTTAATTGAGGAGTTCAGAACTCTCTCGCCTTGGATCGAGATCGCGAGTGTATTCCCGCGAACTTTCCCTATGACTTCTAACGGACAGGCAGCGGCGATCGTAGTCACCTTGATGAGATTTTCCGGCGAAAAGCTGATAACTATACGCGATGGCGTTTCGCCAAAAAGTAGTGATTCATTCGTGAGCCCATTGCCGTTCAAGTCTATCTCGGCACCGATCGCGTCTCGGCCAAGCGAAGAAAAACAGCATTCTGCAATGGCGACGGCAAGCCCGCCGTCTGAGCAATCGTGCGCCGAATTGAGCAAACATTCGTCCGCGAGTCGCAACACGGTATCGTGGATTTGTTTCTCGACCGAAAGATCGACTGATGGTGTGATGCCATGCGAAATTAGCTGATCCGTCGTGATGTCCAAGATCGTCTGAGCATATTCGCTAGCAGGGAGATCGTCCAGCGTCGTGCCCAGAATAGCGATCAGGTCGCCTTCCCGCTTAAACCCGTGGGTGATGATCTTACGCGTGTCTTCGATAAGTCCCACCATTCCGATCGTCGGAGTGGGCAGGATGCCGCGGCCATCGGTTTCGTTATAGAACGACACGTTACCGGACACGACCGGCGTATCGAATGCTTTACACGCCTCGGACATGCCGTCGATGACTTCCGAAAAGCTCCACATTACCTCGGGCCGCTCGGGCGAGGCGAAGTTCAAACAGTTTGTGACGGCGATCGGTTTGGCTCCCACACAGACGACGTTTCGGGCGGCTTCGGCGACAGCAAGCTTTGCACCTTCCTTTGGATCAATAGCAGTGAACTTTCCATTTCCGTCGAGGCACATCGCGATCGCCCGCCGCGTCTCCTTGACCCGGATCACTGCTGCATCGGCACCAGGCAGTACGGCAGTATTGGTGCGGACCATCGTGTCATACTGCTCGTAAACCCATCGCTTAGAGCAAATATTTGGCGAAGCCAGGAGAAGGTTAAGGGCTTCGGCCAGATCGTCCGACTTTGGCGATCGGCCTTCGAAACGCTCTGTGTTTTTGCGGCTTAATGGGGCAAGCGGTCTCGAATATTTCGGCGCCTCGTCGGTCAATGCCATTACCGGAAGGTCCGCTTTCAGGTCACCGTTGTGAAACACCTTGAACCGATCGCCTTCGACGACTTTGCCGATAACGACCGCGTCGAGATCCCACTTGTTGAAGATGTCGACGACCTCCTTTTCGCGCCCTTCGCGAGCGACGATCAGCATTCGCTCCTGCGATTCGGAAAGCAGCATTTCATATGCAGTCATTCCCGTCTCACGTTGCGGAAGCAGCGTCAGGTCTAGCTCAAGCCCGGTTCCGGCCCGTGCCGCCATTTCGACCGACGACGATGTCAATCCGGCGGCACCCATATCCTGGATCCCCTTGATCGCACCGCTTCGCATTGCCTCAAGGCAAGCCTCGAGCAGCAACTTCTCCAGAAAAGGATCGCCGACCTGAACAGTTGGGCGTTTTTCGAGGGCCTCGTCGTCAAACTCAGCGGAGGCCATTGTCGCCCCGTGAATACCGTCACGACCGGTCTTCGCTCCAGCATAAAGTACCGGATTGCCGACACCGGTAGCTGTGCCAAAGAATATCTGGTCCTTTCTAACGATACCCAGAGCGAACGCATTGACGAGCGGGTTAAGGCTGTAAGATTCGTCAAATACAACTTCGCCGCCGACGGTCGGCACCCCGAAACAATTACCGTAGTGTCCGATGCCTTCGACACAGCCTTTCAGGATAGCTCGATTGCGCGAGCCGTGTTTTGGATCGTCAAGCGGTCCAAACCGGAGCGAGTTCATCGCTGCGATCGGCCGTGCGCCCATTGTGAAAACGTCACGAAGAATACCGCCGACGCCCGTTGCCGCTCCCTGAAAGGGCTCAATAAAGCTCGGGTGATTGTGGGATTCGACCTTAAACGCGACGCACCAATCGTCACCGATGTCGACCACACCGGCATTTTCACCGGGCGGGACGATCACCAATGGACCGCTTGTCGGTAAGCGTTTGAGATGGACGCGGGACGACTTGTAAGAACAATGTTCGGACCACATCACACTGAAAACCCCGAGTTCGGTAAAGGTGGGCACGCGGCCCAGTAGCTGAATTACTCTGTCGTATTCGCTTGGCGAAAGGCCATGCTGTGCGACTATTTCGGGTGTGATGGTTGGTTCATTCATCGTCAGTAACCGTCTCCAAAGGAAAACGAAACTGACATTTTAATTTGTTTGGCTGGGGATGTCGATTTGCGGACATATAAAAGGCCGCGGCGTGACACCGCGACCCATTCACCTATTTGCCAGATCAGTCGGTTATTGCTTATAGATCACGCCATTCTTCATCACGAACAGAGGCGATTCCATTTTGTGAATATCCGTCAGTGGGTCACCCGGGACAGCAACAATGTCGGCCCATTTGCCGGTTTCAAGCGAACCGATATTTTTCTCCCAGCCGAGGAGCGTGGCCGCGCTCATCGTTCCGGCAAATATCGACTCCATGGGCGTCAATCCGCCCCACTCCACCATCAACACAAATTCGCGGCCGTTCGTACCATGCAGAATGACCGCTGAATCCGTCCCGAGAGCTATCTTGACATTGTATTTTTTGGCGATCCGGATCGCGTTTCGCATGGCGGTTGCGGCTGCGATCGCCTTGTCAGCCATCAAACCTCTAAGGATCCCGGTTTTTGCGAGTCGTTCGACGGCTTCTCCAGCCATCAGGGTCGGTACAAGATAAGTTCCGCGTTCGGCCATCATCTTTGCACCTTCATCGTCAAGGAATGAGCCATGCTCGATAGACGAAACCCCGGCACGAACCGCGATCTTTATTCCTTCGGTACCGTGAGCGTGAGCGGCCACCTTACGGTCAAGCTTTGTCGCCTCGTCAACGAGAGCTTTCATTTCCTCGTAAGTGTATTGCGTCGCACCAACAGCGTCTCCCTCGCTAAGGACACCACCGGTTGCGCAGGTCTTTATCACGTCAGCGCCGTATTTGACCTGATATCTGACGGCCGCACGGATCTCTTCGGGGCCATTGGCGATCCCGTCCTTGATTCCGCCGTCAAACAGACCGGGCTTGAAACCATTTTCATCACAATGTCCGCCCGTGATCCCGATCGCATGTCCCGCAGCCATCATTCGCGGACCGGGAACCCAGCCCTCGTTAATTGCTTTCCGCAGAGCCATATCGTCGAAGTTGGGCGCTCCGACATTACGGATGGTCGTAAAGCCGGCTAGAAGGATGTTCTTTGCGTTTCGTGTTCCTATGATCGCCCCGAACGAGTCGTAGTCCTTCGCGACCGCCATTGGATAGTTCGGGTCACCAAGAATCCGTCCGATGACGTGCGTGTGCGAGTCGATAAAACCCGGCATCAGCGTCGAATCGCCCAGGTCGATGACCTTCGCACCCGCGGGGATCTGCACCTGGTTCATGGTTCCGACTGCGGTGATGATGTTATCCGTCACAACTACTACTGCATTTTTGATCTCCGGCTTCCCGGTTCCGTCGATCAGGCGTGCAGCTTTCAGGACTAATATACCCTTGCCGACAGGCGGAGGCGGGACGATCGACGTGTCCTGTGAGAAGGCCGAAACGGCGGAAAACAGAGTAGCCACGACGATGATCAGAGCAGCGAACTTTTGTTTGTGCATTTTATAGATCTCCATTATCGAGCAGAATGTGCGAAGAGATTCTAACCCAAAATCGAAAAAATGACGGCATGAATCTCCGTATCAGGGCATCGCCGGTGCGCCCATTGCGGCCCATTCTTCTTTGGCGGGTCCATATACGCCGTTGACGACAAGTCCTGCTTGCCGTATCAACACGGTCATTTGGCCGCGATGATGAGCCTGGTGCAGGACGAGGGCGTAAAGCGTCGAGCCGCGAGCCCACTTCTCGCCGTACATATCGTCAGTTTGCAGCAGCGTGACGTCGGTCCAGTTTTTTGCGACAGCATCCCCGACCGACTTCGCGGCCAATTCGAACGCAGATGCGATCTCAGCGGCGCTTGTTGGGCAGGGAGCGTCTTCACCCGGAGCGTCGATCGTAAGTCCGACATGTCCAGGCATCTCACCGAGAGTCAGCGTTATGTGCCAAGCCAGAAACCCGAGGCTTCGGCCATCCTCGGTCACCTTTTGCGATAAAGACGCATCAGTAAGGGCACGAAACAACTTTACGGTCGACTCCACCTCGTGGCCCCATGCTTTCTGAAAATCATCGATCTTTCGAAACATTATGCTATGCCTCCAAAATATTGTGGTTGAAGGTATGTTGCATTAATGAAATATCATGTTTTCGGCAAAACGGCAAGGTTTTTCGCTGGAGGACAGCCGACTATTTCGAGGTGAATACTGATTTGCCGGTGTAGGAGTAAACTACCTGGCGAAACTCATCGGGCTTTGAGTTGCCCTTGAGGAACGGGCCATTCGGCGTTAGTTCTTTGATCACAGGGGAAAAGGCGGCTTCACTGTTCCTGAACTGTTCCTCGCCCCGGTAGCGAGTGATCAAAACGATGTCAAAAGCATTATCGTTGCCGGTCGTCACGTCAATGTATTCAAAAGAATCGATGAGGCCACGTTTAACGGCTTCGGCCCGGTAGAAACGCCAATTATTTTCGTAATAATATCGGGCCTCGTCGCGTTTGCCGTCCTTGACCTTGATGAAGTCGATCGTTTCAATGATGCCGTTTCCGGATGGAGTAGCCCCGAGCACACGGTCGATGTTTTCCTTGACCGTATCGAAACGGATCTTGCCATTTCGCTGATAGGCGATATTTCCGGCAGCGTCAAAGAAAACCGTAAGCGGAAGATTACCGGCCCAATCCTTTGACACTAATTTGATCGCTGCCGACTCGTCATCTGTCTTTAACAAATAAGCTGGCATCTCCGCTTTCATTTCGCGAAGAAACTTTGGGACATCGCCGTTGATGTCAGCCAGGTCGTCGAGCGAGACCGTGATGAAGTCGATCTTCCCTTTATAGGCCGCGTCGATCTTCACCAGATCAGGAAATTCCTCGCGGCACGGATCGCACCAGGTAGCCCAAAAATTGATTAGCAACGGCTTGCCGTTTGGCTTGAGTAATCGCTCGAGAGTCGGTGTGTCGATCTGGGTTACACGAGGCGGGTTCAGAGTATTTCCGGGGGCGGCGTTTTTTTGCGCGCGGGCCGATAACGAAAACAAAAGGGCCGCAAAAATCGCGGCCATTACGAATTTCGACCTATTTATCGGAGTCATATTAAAATCATTCACCAACACGCTTAATCGTACATCCAAACGCATTTGCCGACGTCCGTTCTATCTTCTTGCCGGCCAGTGAAGCATCGAAGGCAGCTGTCAGGTAGTGCTCGGTCGGGTTTCGTCCGGATCGGTCATTATCTATAGCACCGTGGTAGAGCAATACGTTTTTCGAGTCCAGGAAAAAGATCTCCGGGGTAACATTTGCGCCAAGTTTGTCAGCCAAAACATTTCCCTTGTCGATCAACACCGGAAAGCTATAATTCTCATCCGCGTTAGACTTAACCCAATCAAGAGATTCCGTCGAGTTCGAATTTATTCCGACAAAAGCGATGCCTTTTGCCGAATATTCGTCGGATATCTTTCTAATTCTCTCGTTGTAACCTTTTACCACGGGACATTGGGCTGATAGAAAAATAATGACGGTTCCTTTTGAACCCTTGAGGCCGTTCAAATTCTGGCTTTTACCGTTTACATCCGACAGAGAGAAATTCTCGATCGTAGAGCCGATTTGAACGGTTTGAGCCGTGGCTGCCGTCACCATCAGGACCATGACCGTCAACAAAAAAATAAATCGAACCATAACGTCATTTCTCCTTCAGTTGATGTCTGTTCTCAAAGTTTACCAATCTGCCGATTGGGAACACAAGTTTTTGTCAATACGTTCCTTCGTTCATCTTGTTTCGGCTGGTCGACGGATTCATTTTAGTCAAGAATGCCAAAAGCGAGGAAAAGGGCAATAAATTGAATGTCAATGTTATAATTCGACAGCTCACATTAATAGTTAAACAGTGAATCGAGTACCCTCATCGTTTATTAAGTTCCACAGGATGTTGGGACTGGATTCGGGCAAAATACGAGCGAACTGCCGCGAAGCGGTTACTGGGAAGCGAATCCCGGGAAGATCGAACTGCAAATGACTGAATCCAATTCAACGACGAACGAGCTCGAATCGGGAACCATGCTGTCCCATTATCGCGTGGTATCGAAGATCGGCTCTGGCGGGATGGGCGAGGTGTACCTCGCCGAGGACGTGGAACTCGGGCGTCGCGTCGCTCTGAAGGTGCTCCTTTCCGAGATCGCCGCAAACGAAGATCGTGTTCAGCGCTTCATTCAAGAAGCAAAGGCCGCATCTGCGCTGAATCACCCAAATATCCTGACAGTCTACGAGATCGGTGACGAAAAAGGATCACGATATATCGCAACAGAGTTCATAGATGGCGATACGCTGCGCGAACATTGGAGTTCAAAAAGACTCACCTTGATCCAAATGTTGGATATCGCGATACAGGTAGCCGCCGCCCTAAATGCAGCCCACGGAGCAGGCATTGTTCATCGCGATATTAAGCCCGAGAACATAATGATCCGGGAGGATGGATTGGCAAAGGTCCTGGACTTCGGGCTTGCCAAATTGACCGAAAAGCGAGCCGAAATCGCCTCGCCGGATGACGCAACTCGTGTTCAGCTAAATACAAAAGCCGGAGTCATCATGGGAACGGCCGCGTGTATGTCGCCTGAACAGGCAAGAGCTCAGGTTCTCGATCCTAGAAGTGACATATTTAGCTTCGGGATAGTGATGTTCGAAATGTTCACCGGTAAGCGGCCATTCGAGGGCGAGGAATCGGTGGATCTGATCAGTTCTATTCTGAAAGACGAACCACCGGCGTTAAGACAAGTCTCGCCGGATATGCCTCGGCAGCTAGAAAGAATTGTCGACAAAACACTTCGCAAGGACAGGGGCCAACGCTACCAACATGTAAAAGATCTCTACATAGATCTCGAAGACTTACGCGACGAACTAAAATTTGAAGCAAAACTCGGAAAAAGCACTGAGATCACCCGACCCGAAACGCTGCACGAAACTAACGCCGGGAACAAGCGGTCGACCCTGAGTATCCCGGCGAGTATTTCGCAGGAGCGGCGTTTTACGCTCTTGCATTTTTTGCTATTCGTCGTGCTAATTGGGGTTGTGGCCGGAGGAGTTTGGTGGTTTGGCCTCCGTAAGCTGAATAAAGCTGCGGCTCCGATGGCATTGAAGAAGGTTGAACTGGCCACGTGGAATAGCGCACCGGGTGAGCTTTTCAGCAGTGCGAGTTTTTCACCGGATGGAAATCTGATCGCTTTTTCGTCGACCCGCTCAGGTTCAAAGAACATTTGGGTCACCCAGTCGGCGTCGAGTCAGGCGATCCAGGTTACGAACGACACGTTTTCAAACAAGGATCCGATCTGGTCGCCGAAGGGTGACGAATTGGCATTCTATTCTCAACGGGTAAGTTCCCCGGACGGCAGGACAAACGTGACCGGAGTTTGGCGTGTTTCGGCATTGGGTGGTTCCCCTAAATTGGTTGGCGAGATCGCGGACGGGGGATTTGAACTCCGGCGGTGGACGGCGAGCGGAAACATCTATTACCAGTCACGAGGTGATCTATACGCTCTTAAGGTGGCGGACGGCTCCTCGCAAAAGGTCACCTCGTTCGAAGCGAAAGATGAAAAACTGAAATGGGTGTCAATATCCGGCGATGAAACGCAGATCGCGTACGTTCTACAAACAGAAGATTCATGGCAGTTCTTTTTGTCCGATGTTGCCAATAATCGTCCAGAAATGATCGCCGACCTGAAGAGTGAGCCGGTCAGCGTCGTCTGGCTGCCGAATAAACACCGATTCTTCTATAGTTCAGTGACCGATGGCGCAAGTCAGGTGTTCTATATCGATGGAACGGAAAAGCCGGTTCAGTTGTCAATGTCTGACGTGGACGGAACGGTAGTCGATTCGGCTCCAGATGGCCATTCAATTATCGTCAGTTCCGCGAAGGAGGAATCCTCATTATGGCGAACGAGCGTGAAAGACGGCGGCGATTCCCCTGTTTCACGAGGCATTAATGCGGAATTGTGGCCCTCCGTGTCGCCGGACGGGCAGAAGATAGTCTTCCAGTCAGCGAAAAATTTAAGTCAAGGAAGCACACTGTTTCAAAGCTCTTTGATGATCAAGTCGTTGGATTCCAAGGACGAGCAACCACATCTATTGGGCGAATCGGGCTATTTACCCACGTGGTCGCCGGACGGTTTGTCGATCGCTTTTTTGCAGAAGAATAGCGAAGCGGTGGGTCTCTACAAGGCGAATCCTGATGGTACTGGCACGAAAAAAATCGGTTCGGGAGGGATACCGGCTATCGGATATTCACTATCTCCCTATAATCCAATACAAACGACGACGTTTTCATGGTCTCCAGACAGTGCACAAATCGCATTTGTCGCGGTCCGAGACGGTGCCTCAAACGTTTGGATCGCATCAATGCGAGACGGATCGGAAACTTCGGTTACGGCCAATGCCGACGCAGACTATGCGTTCTATTGTCCGATATGGTCATCCGATGGCGCGAGGATCGCGTATTTCGCGCAACGGAAGTCAAACGATTCGAACGGCAAGGCGACCCGCGTACTGCACGTAGTGAATGTCCGGCAGAATCAGGATACAGCAGTGTATTCGACGGACAATAACATTCGATTGATCGGTTGGACGTCCGATGAGAAAGGACTTATTATTGCGACAAGGTCAAATACAAGCGGTCTGCCACCGGAAACCGGTCTTGAACGGGTTTCGGTCGAGGGAGGCACAGTTTCGACGATCGCGAAGCTGATCAACGCGTATTACTACAATATTTTTCTCTCGAGCGATCGGAAGTTCATTGGATTTGTCGCCCGCGACAATAATAAAGACGATGTGTGGATTGTTCCGTCGGCCGGTGGCGAGAAGCGTAGGTTGACCATCAACAATGACTCCGGCGTATATTTTTCAAGACTTGCCTGGATGAACGATGGCAGCGCCATCGTATTTGGTAAGCAGACACGTTTTAGTCTGCTTTCGATTATTAGCGAAATCAACTGAGAGGACACAATATGGATTCCAAACCTTATGTTCGACTACTAACGACGATTTGCTGCGTAGCTTTTGTCCTGATTTTTTTGACGACAGGACGACCGACATTTGCACAGTGCGATAAGACATCGGACGCCCAGATCGTTGCTGATATTTACAGCAGGATCAGCAATGACAAGGGCCTGGCGTCACAAGTGTCTCATATCAACGTTGTCTCAATAAACGCGGCCGTCAAATTTCAAGGCTGGGCAAACAGCAAATCGGATTACGACAAAGTCGTTGGATTCGCGTTGAATGGGAGTTGTGCGAGATTGGTTAACGTAAACCTTTTTATGGATGCTCCCCCAGCTGAGGGTAGCTCGCTTCGGTCTTCGGGCGGCTGCACCGCGGGGACAAGGGCCTGTGGCGATATATGTATTCCTGAGGGAGATGCATGTAATATTACTGGATTAAAAGCGTTCGAACGTACGATATTTCGGTTCGACTCAAATGAGACTCTCGCGTTGTTTGGAAAGGTCGCAACCTGCGTACGGTAGTATCCGAAGAAAAAGAATAAGCGTGTTGCCCGTCGGTTAGCTGAAGATGCGCGGAAGGCGCCGCTGCAGGTTCTTTGGGAGTAGTATTTCCATCGCATCGTCGACGGTTACGATACCCGCTATTTCTCCTTCGTTGTCGACAACCGGCAGAGCGAGAAGGTTGTACTCTGAGATCGTCTGTGCCACCTCGTCGGCCGGGTCATTGGGATGGGCGAAACGGAATTCCGAGCGCATGACTTCCTCGAGTCTTCGGGTCGGATCTGCCAGGATCAGCGATCTCAAACTAATAAGGCCGACGAGTTTCCAGGAATCTTCTTGGTCGACTACATATAGGTAGTAGATCATGTTAGGCGTTTCAGCCATTTCACGTAGCCGCGAGATCGTTTCTCCTACCGTCAATTCTTTGGGAAAAACAACAAACTCGGTCGTCATTAGGCCGCCGGCGGTGTCGTGCTCGAAATTCATCAGCTCGGCGACGTCGGCCTTTTCGTCGTCTTCCATTAGGTTAAAAAGTTCTTCGGCTTTTTCGTCTGACAATTCACCTAAAACGTCAACGGCGTCATCTGGGGACATTTCTTCGAGAATATCTGCCGCCCTTTCCTGGTCAAGACCCTCGAGGATCCTCGCCTGAGCTTCCGTCGACATTTCTTCGAGCGTATCGGCGGCGATGTCGTCGTCCAAGCTTTCAACCACCTCAGTTCTGTGAATTGGAGAGAGCGATTCGGTGAGTTGGGCGATCTCGACTGGGTGGAGGCGCGAGAGTTTGTCCTTGGAGGATTTGAGTTGGACGGTGACGGTGGTGGTGTCGGTGGCGAGGTAGCCGACGTCGGCCCAGTCGAGGACCTCGACGGGTTGGGCGCTGCCGTAGAAGCCCTGGGGCATCAGGCGTCGGATGAAGCCCTTGAGGCTGACGTCGGCGCCCGTGACACGCCAGAAGTTGCCGGCCTCGATCAGTTGTACGTCGTTGACGCGGACGACGCGTTTGCCGTCGACGTCGATGAGTTGGTTATCGAGGACGTCCTTGCCGAGCAGGACCTCGCCGTCGCGGCGGACGAACGGGCTGAGGTCGAGTATCGCCGAACGCATCTTCGCTCCGTTCAGCCCGAGTTCTTCGATGTCACGCCGCGGCATGAAGAAGTTTCGCCGCCGGTATCTCGCGACGAGCCCGATGACGGGCGGATGCTCCTCGCGGCCGTACCGCACGACGACGTCGTTAATGGTCGCAATGGGTTCATTGCGGGCGTCGAAGATCGGGCGGTTCAATATCTGCGAAACGTACAGCATAGCTAGAAGATAGCCCAATTTGCCAAAAGGTTGAAGCGGCAACACCGTCCTCCCGCCGTCACCCGACGCAAAAAAGCCTTCCCCAAAGTTTGCATGATAAACAACGTTGTTATATGCTAAATTTTGTGGAAACCTCGCCGTCTTGCCACTTTCTATTAAATGGAGACAAGTGAAAAGCTTCCCCGGTTTTGCCCCGGTTTCCAAACCCTAAAAAATCCATCCAATGAAAAAGTCTCACCTCATTGTCATCGCTACCCTCCTCTTTAGCGTCTCGACATTTGCGCAGGAACGCCCACGTTTTTTTGATAATTTCGACACGTCGTCGGGCGTCAAGGTCTACCGCCCGGCAGAGCCTGCTCCAGTCGCGTCCACATCCAGATCGCGTCGAAAGAAAGGACGCAAGCTCGTCGAAAAGACAGTGCAATCGACAGCCGCGACTGCCCCGGCGGCCGCCAAATCGCGGATGAGCGTCTACGACGGCCTCGCCCAACGTGAACCGCTTCGGACGGCAGAAACGACCCGGATGCTGATGGCAAAGGGCAGCACGATGAAGGGCTTTACAACCGGCAGCCAGGCGATCGACTCGTACATCGTCGATTCGGCGACGCGTTACGGCATCGACCCGCTGCTGATCTATTCGCAGATGCACCAGGAATCGTCATTCAAGCTGCGTGCAACGTCCTACAAGGGTGCCAGCGGCCTGATGCAGCTGATGCCGGCGACGGCACGGCGGCTGGGAGTCTCAAATATCTACGACCCGAAACAGAATATCGAGGGCGGCGTCAAATACATGCGGATGCTGCTAGATATGTTCGGACAGGATGTGAATCTCGCACTCGCGGGCTACAACGCCGGCGAAGGCGCGGTGATGCGATACGGCTATCAGATACCGCCCTACAGCGAGACGCGCGAATACGTCCGCCGCATCTCGCAGCGGTACAGCTCGATCACCGATCCGTCATTTATCCGCTCGGCACGCCGCGTCAATGGCAGCACGGCAGCCAAGCTCGAACAGAAGGACAGCCGTCCGCTCTATGTTTACGAGCCCAATCCGCTTGCGATCAGGCTCCCGGACGGCAGTATGCGGCTGGTCAATCAGTAAGCCGCCTAACACGCCGTCCGGCGGTTTTAAGGGAGGCCGCCGGACGGTACATTTTCCATAAGCTCTCACCGAGTTAGACTCTTCTCCACTAAGTCCAACGCGACCTGCGGCCCCGTGCGATCACGAGGCCGCGTTTTTCTGCGCGCGCTCTAGAAGGGTCGAAAGGGAAAAAGGGGAAAACAATTGGTTTAGAGTCGGGCTGCTGATCGACGCGGGTGTCCGTGTCAGTAGCCCGCACGACAGTAAGGGCTCAATGTGGAAAGTGAGAATCGGCGAGAGTGCGGGAGCGCGAGACGGCGGATCGCCCGCGTAGCGGGTGAGAGGATAGCGCCACGGGTGCGAACCCGTGGAAAGGGATCAAAAATAATACCGGAGCCGGCGTAGTCGGCGACAGAGATTCAGGCCCAGAGATGATCCCTATCGACCTCGATCCCGTTCATCTTCAGGATCTCAACAAACTCATCTTCGAACGATCGCTTTAGATGATGCTCCTTTTGGCGTGCGATGTAATCGGTCACCCGCGGAACCTGCGATCCGCTGACCGTGAAGGCTCCATAACCGTTTTGCCATGAAAAATCGGCGGCGTCGGGAAAAACCGAGTGCATCCAGCCCGACGAATTCGATTTCAGTTCACGCAGAACATCAGAGACGGACCTGTCGGGACGCAGTTTTGCGAGCAAATGCACATGATCCGGCACGCCATTGACGCAAAGTAAAATACCGCCTAACCCTCGAATGACGCCGCCAATGTAATCGTAGAGCCGACTTTCGCGGCCGGGTGTGATCGTCGGACGACGGTCCTTGGTCGAAAATACAATATGGTAGATGAGGTTCGTATACGATCTTGGCATGAGAGCTGTCGCCCGTTTCACGGGCTCCGGGAAACGACGGGACATGTTACCACGGGTTTGCACCCGTGGCTTTATGCTGATACCCGCTACGCAGGTTCTTGGAGGTGCGACGCCGGATTTTCGTGACACGGCGGGCGTTCGGGGCTAAGATGCTGGTATGGACCGCTAAAAGGTTTCAAACCGAAAAAAAGCGAAAGCGACCGGAGAATCAGAATGAGGAACCTTAATTACAAACAGGTGATTTTCGTAGCTGTCGCAGTTCTTCACGGCATCGTTACCGTAGCAGCGTATCTTTGCAGTTGGATTGATATTCTATGGGTGACTGCTTTGCCCTGGGCGATACCTATAACAATGATCTCGATGTTAGTTGTACATGCTGGGAGCGAAGGCAGCTTATTAACTCTTACATTCTTAGCTTCAATCTTAAATTCATTACTTATCTTCTTTTATGGGTTGACCCGACAGCGTGACGTGTAAACTCATCGGTGGAATCGTGCCGACGGGCGGCTCGGCTTCGGAATCGTGGCGGCAGACCTTCACCTTTGACCGGTACGGAAACAGGAATTTTGACGAGGCGAACACCACCACACAGCCGAGGAACTGCGGGACGAGCGCGAGCTTCACGGTCTGTGCGGCGGACCAGAAGATCTATTCTTGAAAAGGTCAACTCACATAAGTGTTGATATTTGAACAGTTAGAGTGATCCACAGTGCATAGGAACTTGAACATCCCGCCTTATTGCTGCTTTTGGTGCTAGCCGATATCGGTTTTGAGGCTGACTTAGAGCGTTGTCGCCCGATGCCCGCTTTGAGAGCGGGCCGGGCTCCGGGGACGGTAATCACTCGGCGATCGACGATCAGCGGTCAGTGGGAGCCGTGGACTTGTTCGGATGCGCAATATCCATGCTCTTAAGAGAGTGGCAATTCATAAGGCAGCCGGGAACGAGCGAAACCGGGCTGTGCCCAAAGCGAGCGAGCAAAGTCGCCGGTAGTAATGATGGCGGGACGGTGTGAGCGCGAGAGCGAGGGGCGGCGGATCATCGCGGTGAGTGTTCCGCCCTTACCTACGTGCGGGCTTGTGCAGTGCTGACTTTGCGATCTTTGCCGGTTTCCTTGGCGTACTTTGCGGTTAACCCGGGTTCTTTAACGCAAAGGACGCTAAGTTGAAGACGCAAAGGACGCGAAGGGCCGGAACATGGCGGAAGATTGATGACATTCGGGCGGAAAGAGCGTAAAGTTTGATAATGGAGCCGACGCCGCAGGTGAGTTATTTGACACAGGATCATTTGGGCAGCCCGCGGGTGATCACGAACGAGAACGGAGCGGTCACGAGCCGGAAGGACTTCATGGCGTACGGCGAAGAGGCGGCGTCGTCAAATCGGGTGAGCGGTTCGGGCGGGAACGGCTACGATCCTGCCGAAACTCGGAAAGACTACACCAGCTAAGAAAAGGACTCGGAGACGGGCCTCGAATACGCACAGGCGAGGTACTACAACCCGACCCACGGCCGCTACACATCGATCGACCCGATGACCGCCTCGGCGACGATCAAAAACCCGCCGACGTTCAACCGGTACAGCTACGTCCTGAATTCACCGTACAAGTTCGTCGATCCGCTGGGGTTGCTCTCACAGAGCACAGGAGCTTGCGGAGGCTGGTGCAATAACTCCGATTCAAGTCTGAATGGTGGAGGCGCATTTGACAGCATTGCCAGTGGTGGTTTCGGTGGCGGCGAGATAATTACCTTGACATTAAATATTATTTACGACGTCACATATTATACCGCTGCGCAGGCGGCTGTCGTATTGGCTGACACTATACAGGACTTGAAAGACGTTATGGGTAAACTTAACATCGAAATACAGCAAATTTATACTCCAGGGAAAGCATCGAAAGGCGACGCCGCGTCAGGCTGCAATGGATGTGTATATAAAATAGATGAGGGTACCAAGAAGGGAGCGATAAATGTTTTCTTGAGCAACAACAATAACGCTAGAAATATTGGAAATGATAGTAGATATTTGGAAAGATACCAACAAATTTCAATTGAACAGTGGGGTAAGAGCGAAATTGATTCCCACACTCTAGCACACGAGGTCGGGCATTTATTTAGGCATTTGGCTGGTGCATGGAAGGGTCCGACAGGTAAGAAAGTCCCTCTTGATTTTTTATCCAACATAACGGCGGATTCCAGTAATATTAGCGAAGATCAAATAATAGACCGGACAAATTCAGCTCTACGAACAGGCAATGTCGAATACGGGGTTGATTGGGGTGACAATGCTAAGGGACGAATAGTAAATTATGGTGGAGGTAGAGGCGTTACCTTAGCCCTGTCTCCTGCCGAGAATAATATATATCGCGACGGAGCGGAGCGGCTTCAGCGTTTGGCTCAAATGATTCCCAGAGAAGGAAGCCGGAGGGGAGTTCAATGAAAGGCAGGATTGGAAGGCTTTCAAAAGAATTGATTACCAACCGAGTATCCCAGATCCTGGTCATTTTTCATCTGTTAGTATTGTCTTATGTTTATTGGGAGCGCCGAGAGCGACTCGGAAGACCGTTTCACTACATGTATGAATCGCCACTTTTTAAATTCATATATTGGGTGGATTCGCCTGCAATTACGATCACTGGATACATTACTTATCCGCTAAATTTCGTCGGGGACGCGTCAAATGACTTTTGGTGGTTAGGAACAGTTCGTGTAGGTGTATTAATCATTGTAACGTCAATGCAATGGGCGCTAGTTGGATATGTACTCTGGAAAATTAACTCAAACGCGACAAAGTAGAAAATCCCTTCGACACTTAGAAAAAAAACGCAGTTGAGCTTCAAGAAGATGCGAGTTTTGTGACGGAACATATCCGTTGCATACAGAGTGATAAATGCTGAAGGCACGACCACCTGGAAACAGACGTTCACGATCGACCGCTACGGCAACCGAAAATTCGACACTTCGAGCAGCGGCCTGACAACCACCCTTGGGAGTTGTGCGACGGCGGTTTGCAATCCCGATATCAATACCTTAAACAACCGGTTCGCAAGCGGTCAGGGCTACTCTTACGATGCCAACGGCAACGTGACGGTGGACGCTGCCGGTCAGCGGTTCGGTTACGATCAGGAAAATCATCAGAAAGAGTTTTTCCTTGCGAATAACTCAGGTTCCACCCCTGATGCGACCTACAGCTACGACGGTGATGGAAAACGCGTCAAGAAAATTTCCTCGACCGAGACGACGGTTTTTGTTTATGATGGAGGCGGAGAGCTTGTGGCGGAATACTCGACGGCTCTGGCATCGACGCCGCAGGTGAGTTATTTGACACAGGATCATTTGGGCAGCCCGCGCATTATCTCGAACGAGAACGGTATGGTTACGAGCCGGAAGGACTTCATGGCGTATGGCGAAGAGGCGGCTTCGGCAAATAGGGTGAGCGGTTCGGGCGGGAACGGCTATGACCCGGCCGAAACTCGGAAAGACTACACCGGCTACGAAAAGGACTCGGAAACGGGCCTCGAATACGCCCAGGCGAGGTACTACAACCCGACCCACGGCCTTTTATGGCGTATCGCTTATCGCTAATTGCTTATCGCTTGTTCCTGACCGCTTCGGCAACGATCAAAAATCCGCAGACGTTCAACCGTTACAGCTACGTCCTTAATTCACCGTACAAGTTCGCCGATCCGCTGGGGCTGATCTCACAAAGCACCGGGGCTTGCGGAGGCTGGTGCAATAATTCCGACAGCACATCGTTCGGCAGCATTGAAGCATAGACCGCCGACAAACGCGTTGTCGCCCGATGCCCGGCTGCGGCCGGGCCGGGCTCCGGGGGACTCGTTCAGATGCACGTTATCCACGGTCTAAAGAACGTGGCAATTCATAGGGCGGGTGGTCGTGGAGACATCTTCGTCCATTAGCGAAACATCACAGCTTTTAAGTGGTTTTCCATAAAGCACTCGATAATTCGGAGAAAATATGCGTTGGGTCGATCGGCGGGTTCTTGTCTTTCTAACAACGATCGTGTTGTTTGTGTCGTTGGACCTGTCCGTTCCGGGCCAAACTAAATTGGCATCTAAAGATCCGCTTCGCCGGTGCTCGAAGATTTCGTTTATCTATCCAAGTGACGGATGGGTGATCTGCTCGACAGGTTCGAGATCGAGCGTACTAGGTTCGACGGACGGAGGCATTTCATGGACCAGCCAATATCAAACTGACGAAGGACTGCGGGATCTGCAGTTCGCCGATGTTCGGAACGGTTGGGTGATCGGTACCCACGGGACGATCCTGCATACTGTCGACGGCGGCAAATCATGGAGCAGGCAAGACAGCGGAGTTAAAGAAGATTTCCTTGCATTGGCGGTCTTGGGCAAGAACGAAGCGTGGGCGGTCGGTGCCAACGGATTTATCGCGCACACCGACAACGCCGGAGTATCGTGGAGCAGTACGCACTACCTTAAAAATAATTCACTGTACGGCGTCGGATTTGCGAGTCCGTCGACCGGTTATGCGGTCGGCTACGGTAAGATCCTGTCGACCGAAAATGGAGGTAAGACATGGCGGACAATCGACAGCGATGATTTGAAGCACCTTGGTGTCGTATCGGTCAAAGACGACTGCGGTTGGATCTCATCTGAGACTGTCGTGTTCGGGATGAAAGATAAGAAGATCGATATGAGGCCGATGGTCTTGCCCGGGCAGGGAAAGATCACCGGAATCAACTGCGTTGATAATGAATACGGATTTGTGATCAAAACCCGAGCTACGGGAGGCGGCGAAAACGATTCGGAAGGATTCGTCCTGAGGACGATTGACGGCGGAGTGTCGTGGCAGAAAATGGCTTCGTATAGGAGCAACCGCGACGATTCCTATCTTTTTGTCTCGATCTCATTCGTCGATCGGCTGCACGGCTGGGTCCTCGGCCGCAATGGAACGATCCTTAGGACCGCGGATGGTGGAATGTCCTGGGCCGAAAGTCGGGTAACCGATCGTATCCGTTCTGACGGTGCAGGATAACAGGGCCCGAAAATTACCGAGAACTCGCGGTTCGGCCGCAAAACTCATCAAAATAGCACCCTGATGTACGAAATGGATAAACGTCATATAACAACTGCTCGTACCATGAGGAAATATCTTTCAATAGTGGGAATCATATTGATCGGATCCTCGATGATTTTTGGATCTCTGGCAAATATGCCCACGAAAAACAAAGTCGCGGCCAAGGAAATGGCTCACGTCGCCTTTTTTGCCGATCCAGAACTTACTGTCAAAACCGTACTTAACGGAGACGGAAAAAGGAAGCCATTCTCATTAGAGGTCGAAATAAAGAACATTTCCCGCCACGCCGTCGAGATAGACGAAGCTCATTTATTTTTAGAAAAGCAAGGTCAGACGGACAAAGACAAACAGGCCCTCGGACCAAACTACTGGGCTCCCGGAACAACCAGATTTATGCCTGGATACCAACCGCCGCCGTCCAAGCAGAAAATACGAATCGCCCCCAACCAAACAATATCGTTTTCGATAAGATTGAATGACCTTAAATGGGGACAAATACTGCTCTCGGTATATCCACACAAAGGCCTTGGTGAACTTCTAGAACCAGGTTCGTACGATCTCGGGATCGAACTCAGCGTGGTGGGAGAACCGTCAATTCTACGATCCGAACCGGTTAACCTAATTTGGTCGAGCAAGCGTTAGGGAACTCATGGCGTATGGCGGAGAGACGGAGGCGGCGAAACCAGGCGCACTTGGGGACTGGGTCAGGCGCTATGTTTACCCCGTCCAGGCGCACTTGAAAACCGCCCCAGGCGCACTCGAACCCCCTCTCAGGCGCACTCGGGGTTTTGCGGGTTTTGGCGAAATTAGGTCGCGAACACCTAAAAAACGGTGCCGGGGAAACTACGGAATTTTCGCGCGGATCGTTGGCAGCTTCGCACAGGTCCCGACGCGTATTTCGGCGTGTATTTAAGCGGGAATATGGGCAAGCCGAAGCCTGCCGCGGAACTGGTGTTTTCGGCCGCGATGTCCGCGGGCATTTTTGCAGGTATTTCGGCGGAGGCAGAGAACGGCGGGCAGTAGCCCGCCTCTAAACCAACGTTGTGGGCGGGCGCGACGGTGGCGATTGTCTGTTGCATACTTGCAACAGAAAGCTATATATGCTACAACAAGATATGATGATCCAAACTGAAACAAAGCCTCAATGGGAGGTGCTGGAGCGTGAGGCGCGCCGCGGCGCTTGGAAGAGGATGTTCGTGACGCTGACGCCGGCGGGCCGTCTAGGCGTCTGCGGCGTGACGATGAAGGCACTCGGCGAGCCGGAAGCGTTCGTCGTGCTCTATGACCGCAGCAATCGACGCATCGGTCTCAGGCCGGCCTCGCGGGATACACCGCACGCCTATCCCACAAGCAAGTCCAATCGCGGCCCCGGCCGTGCCCTTTTCCTCGCCCGCCTGCTTGCCGAATACCGCATCGACGTCCCGCGCACCATCCGATTCCCCGATCCGGTCATCGACGAGGGCATCCTGACGCTCGATCTGGCGACGGCGAAGGAGTTAGCGGTGAGCAGTAAGCGATAAGCGATAAGCAATAAGCGATAAGCGGTAAGCGATAAGCAGGCGGCGGGCCGTGGAAAATTTCGCGAAGTAGGTACCAATTGTCACTCTAGTTTACCGTAATTATCCTTTTATCCAAGCAAATCGAACTGTAGGCAGTTGGCACGGTGATTGCGACTCTAAGTTTTGCTGACGATCCCGGGTGACGACCGGGACGTCTCGAGCCGCGAAATGGAAGAAATGAGCGAGAAGATACTGCAGTCGGCGCATTCGCATCCGGCTGATACCGTTGCGCGTGAGCTCGGGGTGGACCACGCGGCCGGGCTTTCGGCGGCGGAGGCGGCGGCGAGGCTCGAACGTGACGGGCCGAACGCGATCACGTCCGAGGCCGGCTACAGTTTGTGGCGAATCCTGATCGGGCAATTTTCGTCGATAGTCGTATGGCTGCTGGCTGCTGCTGCGGCGATCGCTTTTTTCACGGATAACGCTCTCGACGGCGCCGCGATAGTGGTTGTGCTGCTGCTCAATGCGGCGATCGGTTTCGCCATTGAGTGGCAGGCGGGACGGTCGCTTGAGGCACTGAAAAAGACAACGCGGATCACGGCTCGTGTTCGTCGTGACGGCACGGAACGCATCATTGACGCCGAAGAGTTGGTGGCGGGCGACATCGTAATTTTGGCGGCCGGCGACCGAGTCCCGGCGGACGCCCGGATAATAGAATCGGCAAATTTGCGATCCGACGAATCGACCCTGACCGGCGAAAGCGTGCCGGTCGAGAAGGGCGGCGCGCCGGTTGACGAGGCGACACCGCTCGCCGAGCGGACGTCGATGCTGTATCTCGGTACGACCGTCGTCGCGGGCAGTGCTCTGACGATGGTGACGGCGACCGGCGGGAGGACCGAACTCGGGCGGATAGGAAAATTGGTCGCCGAGGCGGAACAGGGACGGACGCCGCTGGAGCGGAAGCTCGAGGACCTCGGCAAAAAGCTCGTCTATCTCGTGCTCGGAATCGCGGCTGTCGTTTTCGCGGCGGGTGCGTTGCGGGGTGACGGCGTCTGGCTGATGCTGGAGGTCGCGATCTCGCTCGCGGTTGCGGCAATTCCCGAGGGGCTGCCGGCACTGACAACGCTGATCCTTGCGCTCGGCGTTTTGCGAATGGCACGGCGGAACGCGATCGTACGTAAACTCTCGGCGGTCGAGGCTCTCGGCAGCGCGACCGTCATTTGCACGGATAAGACCGGCACTTTGACCGAAAACCGGATGACGGTCAGCGAATACCGGCTCGCCGACGGCCGGTTCGTTGAAGCACTCGACGGGCAACCGGAAGCCGCCGCCGAGAACCTGAGAAGGCTGCAGATGGTGAGCATTCTCTGCAACAGTTCGTCGATCGAGACCGACGCGGAGGGCCGCGAAAAGCCGATCGGCGATCCGACCGAAACGGCGTTACTCTCGGCGTCGCAACGCTCCGGCCTGAATGTTGCCGCCGAGAGATCGAGCCGGCAGAAGATATTCGAGCAGCCATTCGATTCCGCAAACAAGAGGATGACGACGGTTTGGAGGTCCGAAAACGCGCGAGCGGCGTTCGTGGCGATAAAGGGCGCTCCGGGCGTGATCCTCGACGCGTGCGGTGAGTATCTCGACGCAGACGGAACGGCCGTTCCGCTGACCGAGGAGAAACGGCGCGAATTTTTGCAGATTAACGAAGAGATGGCCGGGCGGGCGTTGCGGGTGCTGGCATTTGCCGAGCAGGCTCTCGACGGCGAGACGGACGGATCGGAAGAGCAAGTGATAGACGCCGGCGGCACTTTCTTAGGGTTTGCGGGAATGACCGATCCGCCTCGTGACGGCGCAGCCGAATCGGTGCGGAAAGCCCATGCCGCCGGCATTCGGGTCGTGATGCTCACCGGTGATCAGATAAACACCGCGCGTTCGATCGCGCGTGAATTAGACCTTGGCCAGGGCGAAGAGGTTTTCGCGCTTCATTCGAGCGACCTCACCGGTTCGGACGGCGACGCATTGGCGGAAATGGCGGGGCGGGCGACGGTCTTTGCACGGGTGACGCCCGAGGACAAACTGCGTATCGTCGAGGCCCTGCAAAACGCCGGTGAGATCGTTGCCGTCACCGGCGACGGCGTCAACGACGCACCGGCATTGAAGCAATCGGATATCGGCATCGCGATGGGAATGCGCGGCACCGAGGTCGCCAAGGAAGCCGCCGACATCATCCTGACGGACGATAATTTTTCGACGATCGTTAAGGCTATCGAAGGCGGGCGGACGATCTACGCTAACATTATCAAGTTCGTCCATTTGCTGTTTTCGGACAATCTGGGCGAGGTGTTATTTATTTTCGGGGCGATAATGATCGGCCTGCCGCTGCCGCTGCTGCCGCTGCAGATCCTGTGGGTCAATCTCGTCACGGACGTTTTCCCGGCACTCGCGCTGGCGGTCGAGCCCGCGGCACCTGAAATAATGGAGCGGCGTCCGCATCCACCAGGCGAAGTGCTGCTGTCGCGGCGATTCCTGTTTCTGATCTTCTGGAAGGGTGCGACATATGCATCGATCGTGTTAGCGGCGTATCTGTGGGCGCTCGACACATACGGCGTCGGGACGCATGCACGCTCGGTCGCACTTTTTTGCCTGATCGGCGTGCAGATCGGCAATCTTTTCAACTGCCGCTCGCGGTCGCGATCTGCATTCGTCAGATTCTTCAGCAATCCGTATATCTTCGCGGCGGTCGGCATCTCGGTCGGTCTGCAAGCTCTGGCGATCTACTTCACGCCGCTCGCCCGGATCCTCGAAACGACGGTGCCGAACGCGATCGACTACGCGGTGATCGGAGCGTCGGTAATTTTGCCGATAATCATCGTCGAGATCACCAAGGCCTTTGCAAACCGCAGGCGGAGCGATCCGGACGCGGCCTGACCATTCGGCGGTACGCCACATTGGACCCCCCAAAAATGCAATCAACCACGAAGGTGGGTTATTATTGCCCATACGCTATCGGTTCGGAGGAAAGACGATGTATTGCACAAAATGCGGAACGAATAATTCGGACACGGCGAAATTCTGCCGAAAATGCGGCGAGCTGCTCGAGGCCGAGCCCGAGGTAGAGACGCAGGTCGCGGTGCGGCCGGCGGTCGAGGCGGGAATGGCTGGCGAGATAGTCGGCAGGCCGGAAACGCGGCCGATGGTTGTCAAAACCGACGGCAGCGACCCGGACGAGGAACCCGCGATATTCACGATCGGGCCGACGCTGATGTTCGTTAAGGCAGGCTATGTGCTGGCGGCGGTCGGGGCGTTGCTGTTCGTCGCTTTAATGGCAATCGTCAGCAGCGTTTCGGTGTGGATCACGATCATTCTTGGGCTCATGCTGTTCCTTATCCCCGGGTTTTATCACCTGCGGGCAAAGCTGGTCAGCTATTCGCTCAAGGAGGGCCAGATCGAGGTCGATTCGGGCCTGATCGGGCGGACGACACGCAATATTCCGCTTCGCCGCATCCAGGACGTGACCGTCGCCACCTCGGCGATGCAGCGACTACTCGGTTTTGGCGACCTCGTCATCGATAACGCCAGCGAAGAAGGCGGCAAGGTCGTCCTGCGGAATATCAACTCGCCCAGAAAATACGCCGACCAGGTGCTAAAGCAGATGCACAAGCTGGATGAGTAAGAGCGGAAAGTGAAAAGGTGAAAAAGTGAAAAAGGGGAAAATGTGAAAAAGTGAAAATGTGAAAATGTGAAAATGTGAAAAAGGGAAGAGTGAAGTCGGCGACGAGTGAAACTTTCGAGAGTGGGGATTTGATGGATGGAAGGCGCGAGGCGAAAGATAGAGTGTTTTGAGGATTTGATCATTTGGCAAAAAGGCATTGAGTTCGCCAAGGACGTTTACTTGATAACCGATCGACAACCAATGCGGAATGATTTTGGCTTGAAAGCTCAAATGCGAAACGCTGCGGTTGCGATCCCGACAAATATTGCCGAGGGTTTTGAACGAAGATCGAGAAAGGAATATTTGAATTTTCTGAATATTGCCAAGGCGTCAGCCGGCGAATGCCGAAGCCTTTTGTACGTCGCATTGGAGATAGGATACCTAGAGCAGACAGAGCATGACCAATTGCGCGAAAAGGCGAAATTCCTGAGCGGATCGATCGCCAATCATATGCGGTCGATCTCAACAGCCGATCAATGACCGCAGCGTTCTCTTAACTTTTTCACTTTTTCACCTTTTCACTTTTTCACCAAGATCTATTTATGAGGACAATTTTTGTAACCGGCGGGGCCGGGTTTATTGGGTCGGCGTTTGTCAGGATGGTGTTGGAGCGGGAGTCGGATGTGGCGATCGTGGATTATGATGCGCTGACGTACGCCGGGAATATGGAGAACCTGGCGGGCGTCGATGACACGCGGCATACGTTCGTGCACGGCGATATATGCGACCGCGAAGCGGTGCTGGCGGCGATGCCCGACGGGTGCGACGCGGTATTCAATTTCGCGGCGGAATCGCATGTTGACAGGAGCATCACGTCGGCGGGTGAATTTCTGCGGACGAACATCATTGGGACGCAGGTGCTGCTGGACGCGGCCCGCGAGCGTGGTGTGCGGCGTTTTGTGCAGGTGTCGACCGACGAAGTGATGGGGAGCTTGCCGGACGATTCGGACGAGTATTTTACCGAAGCGTCGCCGCTGCAGCCGAATTCGCCGTACGCGGCGTCGAAGGCATCGGCGGAATTCGTCGTTCGTGCGGCGCAGGAGACTTTTGGCGTCGATGCGGTCATTACGCGGTGCGGAAATAACTACGGGCCGCGTCAATTTCCGGAAAAGCTCATCCCGCTGATGATCGCGAATGCGATGAACGACGAGCCGCTGCCGGTTTACGGCGACGGGCGGAACGTTCGCGACTGGATCTACGTCGAGGACCATTGTGCGGCGATCTGGCTCGCCTATGAAAAAGGCCGCTCCGGCGAAGCCTACAATATCGGAGCCCGCAACGAGCGGTACAATATCGATGTCGTGACCGCGATCCTGGACCTGCTCGGCAAGCCGCACAGCCTGATAAAATACGTCGCCGACCGGCTCGGGCACGACCGTCGTTACGCCATCGACCCGGCAAAGGCGGAGAACGAGCTCGGCTGGAAGCCGTCGATCACGTGGGAGGCCGGACTTGCGGCAACGATCGGATGGTATCGGGACAATCAGGCGTGGGTCGATCACGTCCGAAGCGGCGAATACCGCGAATATTACCGCAAGATGTACGGGGCGACGCTGGCGTAGCGTGGGCCGTACGGGTGTTTTTGAACGCGGATCGGGCGGATCAGGCGGATCGGAAAGGATATGGATCTGTTTAAGTCTTTTTCCGCAAGTCCGGCGTTCCATTCGATCCTAATTCGCGTCCAAGATCTGTTTAGGAAAAGATGAAGGTACTGATAACTGGCGCAAATGGAATGGTCGCACGGGCCGCGGCAGAACATTGCCGTGAGATCGGCGACGATGTCGCGGCGTTGACGCGGGCGGAGATGGACATCGCCGATGCCGAACAGGTCGATGAGACGTTTGCGCGGCTCCGGCCCGAAGCGGTGCTCAATTGCGCGGCTTACACGGACGTCGACGGCGCGGAAACGCACGAGGCAGAGTCACGTGCGGCAAATACTGCAGGCGTCGGCAATCTCGCGGCGGCGGCAGCAAAATACGGAGCGAGATTCGTGACGATCTCGACCGACTACGTTTTTGACGGAGCGAACACAGGGTTCTATACACAGCGTGACACGCCGAACCCGAAGGGCGTTTACGCCGTGACGAAATACGAGGGCGAGAGGCTTGCGACCGGGCGGAATGCCGCTTCGATCGTTGTTAGATCAGGCTGGATCTACGGGCACGGCGGAACCAATTTTCTGAGTGTAATGCACCGGCTGCTCGGCGAAGGAAAGCCGATCAAGGCGATCCACGACGCATACGGCACGCCGACATTCGCCGGCGACCTCGCCCGGCGTTTACGCGAATTAGCGGAGCTGGATTTGCCGTGCATCTTTCACGTTACGAATTCGGGGCCGGGCACAAGCTATCTCGGATTTGCCGAAGCGGTTTGTGAGATCGGCGGCTTTGACCGCGGGCTGATCACGCCGGTGTCTAACGATTCGCTCTCGAGGCCCGCACCGCGGCCGGCGTCTTCAAAACTCGCGTGCCTTTTCAGCGAGCGGTTCGGCCTCGCACCAATGCCGGATTGGAAGGACGGGATCAAGAGGTTTTTAGAAAGTGAAAAAGGGTAAAAGTGAAAAAGTAAGAAAGTCGAAAAGTGAAAAGGTTTAAAAGTGAAAAAGCTGGCTGAGTGATCCTCGACCAGCTTTTTCACTTTTAAACCTTTTCACTTTTTCACTTTTCCACCTTTTGGGCGGCGACGTCTTCCATGATCGGGGTTGAGTCATCGTCGACATGTTTGTAGTAATTATAGTAGCCGGCGCCGTAGTAGTCGTACTCCATCGAGCCGCTCTTGATACCGTTGAGGACGACGCCGTAGATGCGGGCGCCGATATTGGCGAGCCTCAGCTTGAACTGCCTCATTAGGTGGATCGAACTCTTGCCTGCCATTGCGACCAGGACCACCCCGTCAACCAATGTCGAAAGGATCGCAGCGTCGGTGAACGAGATCGCCGGCGGCGAATCGACGATGATGTGCTTGAATCTGCCCTTGAGGAACTGGAGCAGGTTCTTCATCTCGTTCGAACTGAGCAGTTCGGCGGGATTCGGCGGGATCGGGCCGCTTGTGATGATCTTCAAACGCGGCAGGCCGGGTGCCGATTTGATGAGGTTTTCGGTCGATTTCTCGCCAGAGAGATAGTTGGTCAGGCCCTGGGTGTTGTCGAGGCCAAAATGACTGTGCAGCCTCGGACGCCGAAGGTCGCAGTCGATGAGTATGACGTCGACGTCGGATTGGGCGAGCGTGATCGCGGTGTTGATCGCGGTCGTGGTCTTGCCCTCGGCCGGCTGCGACGACGTAACGAGGATCGTTTGCGGCGGCTTGCCGGCGGACGAGAACAGCAATGACGTCCGGAGGTGCCGATACGCCTCAGCGGTCGGCGAATTGCGCTCCTCGAGCGTGATCAACGCCGACGAAGCAACGGTACCGTTTGTCTGACTCGGGATCAGTCCGTGCTTACGTCCATCGCTCGACGCGTGGTGCGGGATCAGTGCCAGCGTCGGCAGGCCGAGCAGACGGCTGACGTCATCGGAGGTCCGAACCGAATCGTCGAGATAATCAAGCAGGAACGCGAGCCCGATACCGGCGACGAGCGAGACCAGCAGGCCGACAAAGATATTGCGCAGACGCTGCGGGCCGATCGGTGTGGACGGAGCGACGGCGTGATTCGAGATCTTGATATTGTTCGGGCGTCCGCTCGAGATCGCGAGTTCCTGCTGCTTTTGCTCCTTCATGTAATTATCGAGTAAGCCGCGATTGGATTCGAGTTCACGTTTGAGCGTGGTAAGTCTGGTCTCGGCCTGGCCCTCAATATTGGCTTCGGCAAGCGCCTTGTCGAGTTCGGCACGGGTACGCTGCTCGCGTTGCTGGGCACCGACTAGCTGGGCCCGGAGGCTGGCGAGGACCTCGCGTTCGGCGCTCTTTTCGAGCTTGTCGCCCTCGGTTTTGATCTTGGCGGAGACATCGGTGGTGACCTGATCACGCTGCTTTTGAAGCTCGGCGATCTGTGCGTCGACGGTCTTTACCTCGCGGTATTCCGGAGTGTACTTGGCTAGCAGGCCTTCGCGTTTCTCTTTGGCGTCATTTATCTTACGGTCTATGTCCTCGATCTGCTTTTCGAGATCCGCCTGTCGCTTGAGATTCTGGCTGCGGGCGTCCTGAAGGGCCTTGTAGTCGCCGGCAACGGAGAGGATGTCGCCTTTTTGGCTGGCTTCGACAGCCGCGGCGTAAAGTGCCTGAAGTTTGCCGGTTTCGGCCTGTGCGTCGTTGAACTGAGCCTGTAGCGTGCCGAGATTGGCTGCTCGAAGGTCGCCGCCCTTGTCCTGGAGCGGCAGGCCGCTCGAGCGCATCTCATCAATCTGTTCGGTCTCTTGCTTCGCGATCGTTTCCTTCAGATCTTGGATCGATTTGCCAAGCTCGTCGTAGGCTTTTTGAGCGCCCTGGATCTCGCGGTCGCCGTCTTCCTTAATAAATATTTCGGCTATCTTGTCAGCGACGCGGGCGGCAAGCTCCGGATTCGGATTCGTAACCGAGATGTTTACGAGGTTGGTGTTTTCGACGCGTTCCACTTTCAGCGAACCGGCCAGCATCCCGACATACTTGCCGGCAAGTGCTTCCTCTTCCGGCGTGAGTTGGACGTCGCCCGTGTTGGTTTCGGCGGCATTATCCGCAAGGATCGGCAGAGCGTCACCCGCAGCCTTTTTCTGATCTCTCGAAAAGATTTCTTTTAGCGAACCAAAGATGCCTTTCGATTCATCACCAAGCGCCCGTGCATCGCGATGAAGGCCAAGCGACACAACGACCTTTTTCATCAACTCGGGGCTCTGCAGCAGCTGGAGCTGTGTGTTGTAATAATCTGCGTCGTTGCCGAAATTGATACTGATCGACCCGTTCTGACTGGCCGGCGGCTTGCGCGGCTCGATGATCATCTGAGCCTGTGCCTGATAAACCGACGCTTGGCGGAAAGAGTAGATCGCCGCTGCGGCAGTGACGACGATGGCGATCGCGATGATCATCGTCAGCCGTTTTTGAATTATATTGAGGTATTGACGAATGGAGCGCTTATTGGCAAGCGTCTCGTCGTCATAATAGCCGGCGTATCCCGGCGGATATTCGGCCGGGGCGGACTGCATCTCGACAGAGCGTGGCAGCGGCGTAAGTCTCTGATCTTGTTCCATAATGCAGGATGATCCCTTCGGAGAACAGAGCCTCCATCGATCCACGGCAAACCTTTCTTATATCATATTTAGCAACCTTTTTCACATAATTACAAGGAAAATCGAGCGCACGGGTGGGCTGAGAGGCGTCGACAAGAGAGACATGGTTTTGTTCGACGCGGGAGTCAGGTGATATCATTTTCCTTTGCCTGACACTCCGATTTTCGGGCTTTGGGAAGAGATATGACGGGAATTACTGACACACAAGACGTGCAGGCGGGGAACGATATCTCGCTGGGCATCGACGGATTCAATTACTCGGACCTGTTCGACAGCGTCAAGCTCAAGGAGCTGGCGGAGGCATTTTACGCCGAGGTCGAAGAAAAGGAGCCGGTGCTCCACAATGCGCTGACAAAATACATCGCCGCCCGCGGGCAGGGGTTCGAGCGAAAGGTCGAGTCGAAGATACTGACGGACGCCGCGCCGTTCCTGTCGGATTTTATAGCGCGTCTTTTTCACATCAGCCGTGAGCGGGGCGAACTCGATCGTGAGATCGAATCGCAGAACCCGGTGTGGAAATTCAAATTCTTTGTACAGCGGCGGGCTTCGAAAAAATACAAGCCGGAGCAGCTCGCGGAACTCAACGAGGCCGTTCTGTGGGAAGCCGTAAAGGAACTGCGAAACAAGGGTTTCGACGAAACGCTGGTCCGCGACGAGGAACTCTCGATCGCTGAGATGACCGTGCGGCTGCTCGAGGCGGAAGAGGCCCTCGGCAAAGAAGACGAACCGGGAGACGGCGTCCGTGCGACAGTCGCGAAGGTCAATAAAGCGTACGACACGCTGAAGGACGCGAATTTCGGAAAGCTTTATACGCAAAATATCATCGAGGAAGAAGCGACGGGCGACCTTTTGACGATCAAGGCGGCGCTGCGTGTGATCGAGGCGTGGGCGGCGGCGGCATTCCACAACAAGTCGAAGAAATGGTACAGCTTCAGGGTGCCTCACCCGCTCGATTATCAAAACCTCGTCCACCTCATCCATCCGGAGCCCGAACTGCCGAACGTTATGCGCGGCGCTCCCGAGATCCTCAGAAAGCGTGACGGTTTCAAGCTGACGGATGATCGCGGGACGATGCGAGACGCGCTCTACGAGATCGACTACTGCATGATCTGTCACGAGCGGGAAAAGGACGCGTGCTCGACGGGGCTTCGCGAGCCGGACGGAAAAGCGAAACGCAACCCGCTCGGCATCAAGACCGAAGGCTGTCCGCTCGACGAACGCATCTCGGAAATGCACCTGTTAAAGAAGCAGGGCGATCCGATCGGAAGCCTTGCGATCGTCGCGATCGACAATCCGATGTGTGCCGGTACCGGCCACCGCATCTGTAACGACTGTATGAAGGCCTGCATCTTTCAGAAGCAGGAACCGGTCAATATTCCGCTCGCGGAGACCGCCAGTCTGACGGACGTGCTCGCATTGCCGTACGGGTTCGAGATCTACAGCCTGCTGACGCGGTGGAACCCGCTCAATGCCAAGCGGCCCTATGCACTGCCGTACAACGGCAAGAACGTGCTGGTCGTCGGCCTCGGGCCGGCCGGCTACACGCTCGCGCATTATTTGCTCAACGAGGGATTTGGAGTGATCGGCGTCGACGGGCTGAAGATCGAGCCGCTGCCCGAGGAATGGACCGGCAACCACGGCAAACGCTGCCCGAAACCGATCAAAGACGTCAACGAGATCAAGGAGCAGCTCGACGAACGCATCTTGTCGGGATTTGGCGGAGTTTCGGAATACGGCATCACGGTCCGCTGGGACAAGAATTTCCTGACGATGATCCAGCTCATGCTGACGCGGCGAAAACGGTTCAGGCCGTATGGCGGCATCCGTTTTGGCGGCACGCTGACGATCGAGGACGCGTGGGAATTCGGGTTCGACCACATCGCTATCGCGACCGGTGCCGGACGGCCGACCATCGTCCCGATGAAGAACAACCTCATCCGCGGCATTCGCCAGGCGTCGGATTTCCTGATGGCGCTGCAGCTGACGGGTGCGTTCAAGAAAGACACACTCTCGAACCTGCAGGTACGACTGCCCGCGATCGTTATAGGCGGCGGGTTGACCGGCATCGACACGGCGACCGAGCTTTTCGCCTATTATCCGGTGCAGGTCGAGAAGATGCTCAATAAGTACGAGCAGGTCACGGCTGAATTTGGCGAGAAAAAGGTCGTTGAGGCTTTCGACGAGGAAGAGATCCGCGTGCTGCAGGAATTCCTCGAACACGGCAAAGAGATCCGTGCCGAGCGTGCCCGGGCGGCAGCGGCCGGCGAAGAGCCCAACTTCGTACCGCTCGTTCGCGGCTGGGGCGGCGTTTCGCTCATTCACCGCAAGCGTTTGCAGGATTCGCCGGCGTATCGGCTCAATCACGAAGAGGTCCAGAAGGCGCTCGAGGAAGGCATCGATTTCATCGAGTGTATGAATCCGACCGAGGCCGTGCCGGACGAGCACAATGCGGTGCAGGCGTTGATCTTCGAGCGGCTGGATTACGTTGCGGAAACCGGAAAATTTGAGAAAACGGGCGAGATGCACGAGTTTCCGGCACGAACAGTTTGTGTCGCTGCGGGTACGAGCCCGAACGTCATTTATGAGAAAGAAAAGCCAGGCACGTTCAAGATGGACGAGTGGCGGCAGTTCTTTCAACCGTTTCACGTCGAGCGGAACGGCGACGGCAAACTGCACGCTGTCGAATCGCCTAAGGGCGAAGCGGGATTCTTTACGAGCTACGAACACGACGGCAAATTTATCAGCTACTACGGCGATAACCACCCGACCTACGCCGGAAACGTCGTCAAGGCGATGGCATCCGCAAAGCACGGTTACGAGAAGGTCGTCGAGATCTTCGCCGACGAACTGGCGGAGCGCGGCCAACTGCCGCAGTGGGAGCGTGACGCGATATTTGACAGGCTCGAAGCGACGCTGGACGAGCAATTGCGGGCGTACGTCGTCAAGGTCGACCGGCTGACGCCGACGATAGTCGATGTGGTCGTCAAAGCGCCGCTGCAGGCACGCAAATTTGAGCCGGGACAATTTTACCGGCTGCAGAATTTCGAGACCTCGGCACCGGTCGTCGACGGCACGCGGCTGATGATGGAGGGCCTCGCCCTGACGGGCGCGTGGGTTGACGAGGAAAAAGGCCTGCTCTCGATGATCGTGCTCGAAATGGGAACGTCGTCGCGGCTCTGCCAGCTTCTAAAAGAGGGCGAAGAGGTCCTCGTGATGGGCCCGACCGGCACGCCGACCGAGATCACCGAGAACGAGACCGTGCTGCTCGCCGGCGGCGGATTGGGTAATGCCGTGCTGTTCTCGATCGCACGAGCCTTGCGCGAAAAGAATAACAAGGTCATCTACTTTGCCGGTTACAAGAACGGTGCCGACCTGTTCAAACGCGAGGAGATCGAGAACGCAACGGACCAGGTCGTTTGGGCGACCGATTATGGCACCGAGATCGCGCCGCAGCGGCCGCAGGATTCGCATTTTCGCGGGAATATCGTGCAGGCGATGATAGCCTATGCGGAAGGGCGTTTGGGCGATCAAACCGTTAATTTACAGGACGTTAACCGCATCATCGCGATCGGCTCGGACCGCATGATGAACGGCGTTCGCGAGGCGAGACATACGACGCTAAAGCCCTTCCTTAACGAGCAACATACTGCCATTGGCTCCATCAACTCGCCCATGCAATGTATGATGAAGGAAGTCTGTGCCCAATGCCTGCAGCGGCACGTCAACCCGCACACAGGCGAAGAATTCTGGGTTTTCTCGTGCTTTAACCAGGACCAGCACCTCGATTTTGTCGATTTCAAAAACCTGAACGACCGCCTGCGGGCGAACAGCATTCAGGAAAAATTGACGAACCTGTGGCTGGATCGTGCCTTTGGGTCGGATGACTTCAAACAGCGTTTCGGGCAGGCGGCGTAGCATGCCCGATCGGTTCGTTGGGTTCCCGGGTGTTTAGTTCTTACCCTTGGGTTTGACGAGACGGAGGTTCCAGGTGATCTTCGTCTTTCCGTCGGGGAGGGTCGTTGAGCCGGATAGGGAATCTTTGTGCTTCGGGTCCGTCTTGCCCTCTGCCTCGAAACTGGTCCCCATCAGCTTTCCTTCCGGGATCTCCTTGACGTCGATCGACGGCTTTGGGTTGCTGTCCGAGCAGGTTCCCTGGCTCGCCCGATTTTCGATCTTACCGATGATCACGCCGCTCGGAGCCGAGACCCTGATCGTATATTTGCCGTCGTCATCGATCTCGATAAACACGGGCATATTGTCCGTGGCCCGGCCGATCTGCGTGGTCGCTTCGGAATATTCTTCGCTGAAGCCCTTAAAATACGGATTTTTGCCGGGTTCCCGGCAGAGGTTTTCACCGGTGGTCTTTGAAGCCTTAATGAAATTGAAAAGCGTACGATGAGCGACCCTCGCCATCGGAGAAGTGACCGATCCGCCCGCCTGTTTGGGGTCGAGCAGCGTCGCCGTGATCATCGTCTCCATTTTCGAGGTTTGATTTGTCGTCCGCTTAACATTTCTGCGAGCGGCGTGAGCGGCGCCGCCGTCATTCGTGGTCTTGGTATCGTCGTTCGAATAGATGTACTTTACGGTGCCCGCCCAATGCGGCTTGCAGTTGTCAGCCAGGTACGAACTGATATCGCTTACCAGGCCGGACGCGACGCTTTGCTCGTCGCCCATCCTGTTGGACACTGTTTTGGTCGCTTTCGTGTCCAGTCCTTTTGCTGAATAGATAGTCGAGCCATTCGGCCCTGGCATTGCCGAAACGGTGATCACAAAACTCGAACCGAGCCGGTCGCCGATCTGCTTCAGAGCTTCGTTCGAATCCGCACCCTCGAACAGAGCCCGTTCGCGCTCATCTTGGATCGCATCGCGGAGGTCCTGATCGTCCATCGTCTCGACGCAGGGTTTTTCCCGCTCAAGCTCCGACTTGATCTGGTCCCGAAGGCCTTTCGTGGCGTTCTCGCCGCCGTTGGCAGCCGAGGTCGTGCTGTGGATGACGACGGACGAGGGTTTTGATGACGATTGCGAGAACGCCTTGCCCGCGAGCGGCAGGGCGATCAAAAACAATGAAAGTAAGATAGTAAACGCGAGACGCGTTTTACCAGATAGGCGATGAGTCAAATTTGCTGTGAAACTCTCAATACAGGGGCTCTTCATCTTATTCACCGTGCGGCCACGTTGGATCAATGCGCGCCGAACGATCTTCATGAAGCGAAACTCTCGAGCACGCGCATTTGCCGAACTCGCGGCCGTTCCCTGATTAAGTTGTGTGCCATTTCTGGATGAGAATCTGTGACGGCTGTCACCTAAGGCTAGAAAACCGACGGATTGGTCGAGCAAGGGCAATTAGTTAACTGGAATGACTATGCTGCAGCGTTTTCGATCCTCGTCGAATGGAGCAACGCGATCTTCCAGCCCGAACGGGAACGCCGCAGGATGGCGCTTTCGAGCCATTCGCGTTCACGCTTGCCGTTCTTCGAATCGTCTGTTTGCGACTTTAGGAAATACACGGCATAAGCAATGTTTCCGCTGATCCTGACCTGACGAAAGTTGAAGTTGTCGGTGCGTTTAACGTCGCTGTCGGCATCGGCGAGAGGGCCGGGCGGTCGTCGGGAGCTAAGGCACCGAGCCGGCGGAGGAGCTCGATCGCGACGGCGAGTCGACGCGAATAAACTGGTTTCGGTTGGATTATCGACAAAACTGATCAACGATCCACTCCGCGCTTAACCGGGGCGTAGTATTCCGGAAAAGCGGACAAACATTTGGTTGGCTACTTCTCTTGCGATCGAACTTCTTCCAAAGTTCTCCCAAAGCTCGCAATATGCCTCGCGGCGACGTAAAATGCGTATATCGAGGAGTTTACTGGATCCCATTCAATCTCTTCAAGAACTACCCGGATCCCAAGATCAGGATCAAATCCAATTGCACTTAATCCGTCTCGGACCCCTCGCTCAACCGCCTCACTGAGGTCCTCATTTGGCCAACTCGCCAAAGTCTCAAATTTGTAAATATCATTCCCAATGAGACGTAACGTTACTCCGGCGGCAATCGATCTCGGCCCTACAGGAAATGAATATCGAAAACTAAGCTGACGTTGGCCACTATACTTTTCCATATGTCCTCATAAAAGGTGAAGGATCTCGGCATTTACCTTGCCAACAACGTCGCCGCGGCGGTTTTTGATTGGCATTGGCGAGAGAGCGACGAGGTCGTCAGGAGCTAAGGCTTCAAGCCGGCGGAGGAGTTCGATCGCGACGACCGGACGCGAGAGGAAATCATCGCCATCCTCGATCTTGAGGGCGACGGCGAGGCCTGAGGGCCATTGTTCGCACGGCAGCACGCCGGCGAGCCAGACACCGTCGGCTCCGACCTTGGAAAGTACGCGGCCCGGCGCCGCCTGCATTATCTGTGTGTCGAGGCGGTCGGTCCCGCCGATCAGTTCGGGATGGTTGAGCGCCGCCGTGACAAGGCGTTTGGCGGCGTCGGCGGTGTCGCGGTCGAAACTGTCGGCGCGCGAGATGAGATTCACGAAGCTGCATGCCATAGCGCGTATGGACACGGCGAAATTCGGCACCGCGCATCCGTCGGAGCCGACCGCGATCTCATCGCGCGGAACCTCGGCGAACTTTGAGATCACATCGAGTATCTGCTGCTGGACCGGATTGTCGAGATGTTCGTAGGTCGCGACATCGGCACCGATCCGGCGGGCGACGGCGAGCATTCCGGAGTGTTTTCCGGAGCAATTGTTCTGCAGCGTGCTTGGGGATTTGCCTTCGCGGATGAGCTTGTCCGCTTCGGGGCGGTAAAACGGGGCGTGCGTTCCGCAGTGCAATGCAGTCTCGTCGAGGCCGATCTTGGCGAGCATCGAGGCGGCGATCTCGACGTGGCGTTTCTGGCCGGAGTGCGATGCACAGGCAAGGGCGACCTCCTCCTCAGTAAACCCGAACGCATCCGCAGCGCCGCTTGTGATCAGCGGAATCGCCTGAAAGAATTTGCACGACGAACGATAGAACGTGACCGTGTCCGGGTCACCGGCCGACGCAACGGTGCGGCCCTCGCCGTCGAGCACGATAAAATGGCCGCGGTGGATCGACTCGACCGTGTTGCCGCGAATGACATTGGCTAATACTTGAGCTGGCATATAAATAATTTAACCGCTGATGACACAAATAACGCAGATAGGAAAACAGATCTTTCATCTTCTAAATCTGCGGCTTCCGCGTCATCCGCGGTTAATTGAGGTTGTCAAAATTCACTTTGCGGCGGCGAGCATGACGCGTGCGTTCTCGCGGGCGGCATCGGTGATCTGTTCGCCGGCGAGCATCCGGGCGATCTCCTCGACGCGTTCGGCGGGCTCGAGTTCGCGGATCGCGATCGACGTTTTGGCCTTTGCCATCGTCTTTTCAACGACAAAGTGCCGGTCGGCGAGCGATGCGATCTGCGGCTGATGCGTGACGCACATGACCTGCTGACGGGCCGAAAGTTCCTTGAGCTTTCGGCCGACGGCCTCTGCAACGCGTCCGCCGATGCCGACGTCGATCTCATCGAAAACCGCCGACTTGCCGCCGGAACCGCTCTTTGCGGTCGTCTTCAGGATCAGCATCAATCGAGACGCTTCGCCGCCGGACGCGATCTTGGCGAGCGGTTTCGGCGACTCGCCCGGATTGGCGGAGAAATAGAACTCGATCCGGTCGAAACCGTTCGCCGTGAATGCCCTCGCGTTTTCGTGATCCTTGAGCTCGCCGTCCGTCGGAGCGTCGATGCGGACCTCCAATTTCGCTTTCTCAAGAGCGACGTCACGAAAGCTTTCGACGACGCTTTTCTCGATGCGGCGGGCGGCGGCGGTGCGTGAATCGTGCAGTTTCGTCGCGGCAGACATGTACGCCGTGCGGGTTTCCGCCAAGTGTTTTCGGAGCTCGGCGGCGGTCAGGTCAGCGGTTTCGATGCCGGCAAGACGCGCCTCGGTGGCGGCGAGGTGCTCGAGCAGCGCCTCGACCGAATCGCCGTATTTGCGCTTGAGCCGCGAGATCTCAGCGAGGCGCGTTTCGATCTCGTCGAGGCGTTCGGGCGAAAATTCGAGCTTGTGGCGGAAATCGCGGGCGGCAAATGCCGCTTCCTCGAGCACCGCCTGCGCGGTGCGTATGCCTTCGCTAAATTCGAGGAATTTCGACTCAAATTCGCCAAGCTCGTCGATCTTTCGGGCGGCCCGTTCGAGTGTCGCGAGCGTCGCTTCGGTGTTGTCGTAGAGCAGGGCGTAGACGTCGCTGCTGAGCGAGGTGAGTTTTTCGACGTTGTTGAGCTGCCGCTTTTCTTCCTCGAGTTCGTCGTCCTCACCGACGCGGAGCCCGGCCGCCTTCAACTCAGTGACCTGAAATCGAAGTATGTCGAGGAGTTGGAGCTTTTCGGAATCGTCTTTTTCGAGTTCCGCGAGCTGCCGGCGGACGCTTGACCATTCGGCATATGCTGCGGCGGTTTGGGCCCGCAGGTCGGCATTGGCGGCATATTCGTCAAGCAGGGAAACGTGCGTCGCGACGTCATAAAGGGCGGCCTGCTCGCCCTGGCCGTGAATGTCGACAAGGTGTTGGCCGATCCGCCGAAGCAGCGTCTGCGTTGCCATTTGGTCGTTGACAAAGATGCGATTCTTACCGGTGAGCGATATCTCACGACGGATGATGATCTCTGCTTCGCGGTCCTGGCCGAGCTCAATTCCGCTCTCGTCGAATTCGGATATAAGACCATCGCTAGGTGAAACGGTGAAGAGACCCTCGATCTGAGCGGATGATTCGCCTTCCTTGATCAGATCCGAGCTGACGCGTTCGCCGAGCAAGGCGGCGAGGCTGTCGACGATGATCGATTTGCCGGAGCCGGTCTCGCCGGTCAGGAGATTCAGGCCGCCGCCGAACTCGACGGTGAGCGAATCGATCAGAGCGACATTTTTTATCTTAAGAAGGCTTAACACTTGCTATCATTTGATCCGCGGAACGACGCCTTCGCCCTTGAACCAGCGGCCGCCGGAGAAGATCGCGTCGGGCGGGTACGCCTTTTCGAGGTCGGCCGCACGCCAATCGATCACTCGATCGGTCCGGTAAAACATAAACTCGCCGAGCTCGCCGACCTTGAGCGACCCGAGCCGCTGAAAGACGTAAAACCTCGAGGCATCGTACGTTTCAAGTCCGGTCAAATTCTTCAGATCTCCGATCGCACGAATAAAATTCGGGGCCGACATGCTTGCCCGGCGACGCTCCGTGTTGACGGCGATGTCCGCTTTGTAGATGTTAGCAGTTTCTCCCAGGGTTACGATATTCGCACCGCGAAAAATGAAATTGAAGAGGCCGTTCGAGCTGTTCGGCGGGAGCGAGAGATAGGCCTGCGTGCTGATGTCTTTTTCCTTGCCGGTCGCGAGAACATTCATCGCGGTGACGAAGGCGACGAAGTTCATTTTCACCAAAAACATCTCGTCGACGCCGTAGAGGGCACCGGTCTCGACCAGGATGACCGGCGTTCCCCACGCGGAGAAATTGTCGCCGAAGGCGGAGGGCGTGTAGCCGTCGTCGTATCGGGCAATGTGGCCGGGAATGAACCTCTGCAGTGCCTCGACCATCGCCGAGGCGACGCGTTTGTTGCGTTCGAGGCCTTCTGTATTCGTTTTGGCGGCATCACCGTACACGACCAGCAGCGAGATCGTGGCCTGCTCGGTGGTGCGTCCGACCGTCGTCAGCGATTGCTGGTTATGGAGGTTGAATCCGATGTCAGGCGACCAGTCGTCACGCAGTTTCTTCAGTAATTGTGCTTCCGGAGTTACAAGGTTGACGGCGTCGCGGTTGATGTCGATGCCCTGCAGGCTGCGGCGCTGAAAGGCCTCGGCGCCGTCCGGGTTGAGCATCGGCACAACGCGGATCGTCAGGGTTTCCTCGATCTTTTTGACCCAGTCCAGATCGCGGTGCGTCTGAAAATAGGCGAGCATATCGATCGCGGCCGACGTCGCAGTCGGTTCGTCGCCATGCATCTGCGACCACATGAACACCTTCATCGGGCCGCGGCCGAATTCGACCTGATAGATCTCGCGGTTCGCGTAGCTGCGGCCCACCTCATCGACCTTGAGCCCGAGCTTTTTGAGCTGCTCGAGATAGACCTTAAGGTCAGCGTGCCGGACGTCGGACGGAAACTTGTTGGAAATATGGTCCTTTTCCCACATCGCGGCGAGCTCAGATGCAGTTTGAGTGTATGCGTTCATCGTGATGAATGTCGCAGCGAGGAAGACCGCGAATATGAATTTCATATCCCATAAGATAAACTGCTTTGTCCTTTTGATTCAAGCTTTAGGGCGAGTATTTATGTTACTTTGGGACTTCGGTCGACCACACGAATTTTTGTACGGTTCCGCAAAAAACCCTGATACGATATCGTCATACTTACAGTTCAATTACGGAGGGATCGAATGGGAGCTTTCTTACTGACTACGGACAGCGTGATATTGTGCCCGCATGGCGGCATCGTTACGCATGTTCCGACTACCTTTACGACATATCGGGTCCAGGGCAGGCGGCCGATGCTGATGACCGATGAATATCTGATTGCCGGCTGTACGGGTACGGGTGGGCCGATGGGCGGCTGTTTCCGCATCCAATGGGTCACCGGTTCGACCATGCTGATCGTCAAGGGCGTCCCGGTGCTGACGCAGTCGAGTGTCGGGATCTGCCTGACGTCGGCCGGAGTGGCGAGCGGGCCGGCGATCATCGCTTCGGTACAACTGATGGTGCAGGAACCGAGCGAATACACAAATATCAACGACTAGCCGCTACGGCGACGCGAAGCAGTTCGGCGACGCTCCAGGCCTGGGCAAAGCATCCACACGGCGCGTGCGGCGGATCGGCGTAGAAGATTTCGGAGACCTGGCCGAGGCCAGCCTGGGAGAGGTGTGGTTCAAATCCCTTGATGATCGCGTCCACGGTCGCAATGTCGTCCGGATAGACGCGGCGATAGGCGTCGACATATCCACCGATGAGCCACGCCCAGACCGTTCCCTGATGATACGCAGAGTCGCGTTCGAACGGGCTGCCGATATATACCGGGCAGTATCGCGGATCGGCCGGCGACAGGGAACGGAGGCCGACCGGCGTTAACAGATCTGCCGCCACTCGGTCGACGACCTTGCGAGCCTTTATGTCGTCGAGCATCGAATGCGGCAAGCTCACCGCGAAGATCTGATTCGGCCGAATTGATCCGTCGCGTGTCCCGTCCTCGATGACATCGTAGAGGCAATCTTCGTCATCATTCCAAAACGCAGCATTGAAACTCTGGCGGCACATATCGGCGAGGTCGTCGAATTTATCGGTGTCCGCATTGGTGCCATAAACGAGACTGAGATCCGACATTATGCGAAGGGCATTGTACCAGAGAGCCTGGATCTCGACCGGTTTGCCGGTGCGTGGTGTGATCACGAGATCGCCGATCTTGGCGTCCATCCAAGTCAGTTGAACTCCGGGCTCGCCGGCATAGAGCAGGCCGTCGGTGTCGACGTGGATGTTGTACCGCGTTCCCTGGAGGTGCCAGTCGATGATGTTGGCGAGCTTCTTATAGAGGGCACCTTTGACGATCTTGTTATCACCGGTCGCGGCGATGTATGCGCGGATCGCTTCGAAATACCAGAGCGTTGCGTCAACCGTGTTGTATTCGGCTTCCTCGCCTTCGTCGGGAAACCGGTTCGGCAGCATTCCCTGCGAGATGTGTTTGGCAAATTCGTTGATGACGTTTCGGGCGATCTCGGGCCGTCCGGCTGCGAGCGTCAGGCCGTTCAAGGCGATCATCGTATCGCGGCCCCAATCCGAAAACCACGGATAGCCCGCTATGACAGTCTGCCCGTTGCCGCGTTTTACAATGAACTGGTCGGCTGCGAGCACAAGATCGCGGACCATGCCGCTTGCGTCCGGTACCAACGAAACAAGTTGATCGCGGCGCTCGATCGCGGCAGCCGTAAGTTCGGCAAAATCGTCGGTGACCTTTTCGTCCGCAGACGCGATCACGGTGGCGGCATCGGCGAGATCGAATTTCATCACGAACGGCTGAAACAGGTCCTCCTGATAGTCGAATCCACGCTCTTTCTCGATGCCGTATTCAAAATCTCGGTACCAGTAACCGCTATTTTGGACGGCGGCGGCGTTGTGCACGAAAAAGATCGGCGGCATCGCGGCGTACGGCTGCATTTCTACAGAACCGTTGCTTTCCTTAAATTCGACCGCAAATTCGCTGTTGCCGTGCTGCAGGTGATGATAATCGACAAACGAGAGCAGTGGGCGTAGCTCGAGGTCTATCTTTTGGGCTTTTTTCGATGACGCAACGCTCCATGAAGCTGCGACGGCGTTGCGGCCGTAGATCATGAAGACGCGTTTTTCAATCACGACCCCATCAAGGTCAAATGTCCAGATAGGGAACGGATCGAGGCGAAACGAGGTGATCAGCTTGTAGCCCTCGGGGTGTACGGTGCCGGGAAATGAATTTGCGGAAATGTCGTAGCGTTTGCCGTCGACGTAAACGGTCTCCTCGTACTTCGACAGCATCGAGATCCGTCCGAGCGGCGGCCTCGTCGCGGCGGTCAACAGCCCGTGATAGCGGCGATTATTGGCGCCGGAGATCGTGCCCGAGGCAAATCCGCCGATGCCGTTCGTCTCTAGCCATTCGCGGCTGGTCGCTGCCGCAAAATCCGTGCATATTGTGGAGTCGAAACTTATCATCGCTAAGCTAAATCTGTCGTGGCCCGTCAGGTATTCCAGGGCGGCTGCGAAGCCATAGACAGAATATCAAGTATCCGTTGTCGGGCAAATCTGCCGATAGAGGCCTTCGGTGGCGTCGAGCATCCGCTCAACGGAAAAGCTCTCGACCGCCATTATCTGCAATGCCGAACCGATCGATGCACGACCTATGTCATCGGCAAGCAATTCGACGATCGCACTCGCAAGCGCGACCGGGTCATTTACCGGCGTGAGAATCCCCGCGTCTCCGAGCAGTACCTTGGCTCCGTCGGTATCGGTTGCTATGACCGCGACGCCGCGGGCCATCGCCTCGAGGATCGCGAGCCCGAAACTCTCCGTCCGCGACGGCGAAACAAAAATGTCGAGCGCGGAATAGAACGGCCCGGTATCGTCGAGCCAGTCGAGCCACAGAAACCTCTCCTCGAGCCCGAACACCTTTACAAGCCTGCGTAGTTCGCGTCGGAATTTGCCGTCGGGCGAATGATCGGTCCCCGCGATCACGAACCTGCAATTTGGGTCAATCTTGGCTATCTCGTGGGCGGCTAGGACGAATTCCCGCTGGCCTTTGAGCGGTTTGAGTTCGCCGAGCGTTCCGACAAGCGGGGCGTCCGGCGGGATGGCGTGAAATTCGCGAAAACGCCGGCCCATTTCATCCTTCTCCTGATCTCCCGTAATGTCCAGGCCATTAGGGATCACATGCACCTTTTTCGGCGGGAAGATCTTTTCGAGCTCGACACTCACCGCAGGCGAGACCGCGATGGCCGCGGCGGCGTTCCGCAGAGCGAGCTTATGGAAAGGCTTGAGCGGGAACATCACGTGCCGCGTCAGGACAAAGCTGGTTTCTTTTGAAATACGGCTGGCGATCGCCGCGGCGATGTAGTCGCGGGCGACGTGGGCGTGGACGATATCGATCTTGTTTTCGACTAGAAACTGACCGATCCGCTTGGCGCTGAACATCCCGAAAGAATTGCGGATCGAGACGTAATGGAAATTGTCGGGCGGAATGAAATCCAGCCGGTCCTGCCACTCGTTTGTCGGCCGTATCGCAACAAAAACTTCGTGGCCGCGCTGCTGCAGACCGCGACAGAGATCGACAAAGTGACGCTCGCCGCCGCCGAAGGTTTTCGCCGATGATAATTGCAGGATACGCACCTCAAAAGATTACACGGATGAGTGGCTAAAAAAAAGTTGGTGCCGGAGATTCATCGCGCGAGGGAACGAGACTCGTACAAAGCGCAAAAAAAGGGGCCACCGTTCCCGATGGCCCCGAAAATTCTCCAAAGGAGAAGAATTAGAACTGAAGGCGAGCCGACAGTTGAACCTGACGTTCGCGATAAAGCGTACTGTCAGTCGTCGTAACCTGCTGGAACGACGTGTTGTAGTTAAGCGTTGTGCCAGAACGCGTATAAAGCGTGCTGTTCACACCGAATATGTGAGTTCTGTTTGCGATATTGAAAACCTCGCCGAGGAACTCGATATTCACGGTTTCAGTAATACGGAACCTCTTAGAGAGACGAGCATCAAAGTTCAGGATGTTCGGCAGACGGTAGAAGTTACGCGGATTGAGCGGAAAACGGTTGTCGCCGTTCGTATTGTTCAAGCTCGTGCCCGACACCGTTCCGTCATAGGGACGGCCCGAGTAGAAGGTCATGATCGGAGCAAACGACCAACCGTTAAGGAGGTAGTTGTAGCCCGACTTGTAGCTGCCCTTGTAGAACTTCGGTGCCCAGACAGCACTGACTACGAACTTATGCCGTACGTCGAAGTTGCTGGGGCCGTTGTCGTAGCTGCGGTCGAACAGATCGTACGGGCTGTTCGTCTGCGTGAACGTTGCCGAGTTCTGGTTGGTATCACGAGCACTCGCGAGAGTGTAGCTCGCCTGGAACTGCAGACCATCCGTAAATCGGCGATTAGCCGCGAAAACTACCGCATTGTAGTTCGAGGTCACCGTGCTCTGGATCTGGGTCATTGCCTGCGTACCGGTCACTCGCGAATAGAACGGTATCGAGAACGTGCTGCCGGATGCAGGTCCGCCGTTGACCGTAAAGGTCGTCGAGGTTCCTGACGGCTGGTAGTTAAGGTCGACGAACGTCGGCAAGCTCTGTCCGATGCTGCCGATGTACGAAACCGAAACCGATGTGTTCCGTGCGATCTGGCGTTCGAGAATGATGTCGAACTGATGGATCAAAGGTGCCTGGAAGTTCTTGGAGAAGAACTGAATGGCACCGCTCGACACCGACAGGGTCGACGGGTTGATAATGAACGGGAACACCGGAGCGTTCGCCGCGGTTGCCGAAATGCTCACCTGCGACTGGCCGCCCAGATTCGAAGTGTTGATCAACGCATTGTAAAGCGTCGAGTTTTGGATGCGGCCATAGTAGATACCCCAGCCTCCACGAACGCTTGTTTTCCCGTCGCCGAAAACGTCATAGGCAAATCCAACGCGGGGGCCGAAGTTGTTCTTGTCGCTCGGCAATTTTGATGTAGCTTCAGCGATCGTCCGTCCGTCTTGCGGAATAACGGTCGTGCTGATACCCGGAAGCGGCGGAGCCGGCATCTTGATATATTCCCAGCGAAGACCGAGGTTAACGGTCAGACGCGGGGTGATGCGGAAATCGTCCTGAGCGAAGAAATCGATGTCCCACGTGTGGAACTTGATACCGGGCGATCCGACACCCTGCTGATAGTTGCTGGTGTAGCACTTACCAACAAAGCGCGTACCGGTCGCACAACCGGTCGTTCCCGGCAGGCCAACCGAGTAACCAATGTAATCAATGATGAAATCGTTGATGTTGTTGTACGAATATGCGCCTGCCTCGAAACGGAGGTTCGCGATATCGTCAGAAACACGGTTGAGGTCGCCGCCGAATTTGAACGAATGACGTCCGGAAATGTAAGTGAACGAATCGGCGAACTGATAGCGCCTTTCATCAGGATATTTCGGCCTTTCGAGGAAGGTCGGCGTACCGAATTCGAGACCGTTCGTCAGAAAGATGTCAGGAGAGCGGACACCGCCGACTGCCGTACTGGAGGTCGTCGGTTCGCCCGGCAGCGGCGGCGTGCTGAATTCATATTCAAAATCGCGGCCGTACTGGAATCGGAACTCATTGAGCATGTTCGACGAAAAAGTTGTCTGCAGCTTGGCATTGACCGAATCCACGTCGACAAAGTCGTCACCGTAGCTCGAACGTCCACGCGTGTTGACCGCCTGCGTCTGGATGCCATTCGGCGAATCCCACCGCATGCGGTTGTAGCTGATGCTAAACGAATTCTTGCTGTTGATATTCCAGTCGATCTTCGGGAAGAAGAGGGTCTGGTCGCCTTTTCTGGGGGTCTGGCCGGTAAGCGAATTGATGAACGACAGTCCGGCGTCGATCTGAGCGGTGGTCAAACCTCGAGCGAGAAGCGTTGTACGGTTTACGGTGTTCAGGTAGTTAGGATTCGTGAACACGGAAAGGCCAGGGAAGTTGCGTTTCTGCTGGTCGTAATTGAAGTAGAAGAACAGACGATCCTTGATGATCGGGCCGCCGACGTCGCCGCCCCACTGCTGACGAAGATCGGGCGGTTTGGCATCGACGAGGGTCGAAACGCCATTGACCAGGATCGACTGGAAAGCACGAGGGTTGCGGGCGCCATTGGCGTTGTTGCGGTTGTAGTAAAAAGCACCGCCGTGAAATTCGTTCGTACCGCTCTTGGTGACAGCGTTGGTCACGCCGCCGGCCGAACGGCCATATTCCGCCGAGTAGTTCGACGTGTTGATCTGAAACTCGCGAACCGCCGACTGGCTGATCACGTAATTGATACGCGTACGGCCGCGTTCCTCAGAGAAGAAAGCCTGGTTGTTGTCGCCGCCGTCGATAGTGTTGTTGTTGAGCAGTCCCGAAATACCGCGGAAGCTGATCAAACCGAACGTGCCGTCCGGAACTGTTCCCGGCGCGAGCAGTGCGAAGTTGGACCATCGGCGGCCATTGATCGGCAGCTCGTTGATCGACGTTTGGTTAACGTTCAGCGAGTTGCCGTTATCGTTCGTGTTGACGACCGGAGCCTCGGCCGTGACATCGACGACTGCTTCAGCAGTGCCGACGGTCAGTTTTGCGTCAACCGCCGTCGAGCGGCCGACCTCGACAACGATGTTCGTGGCCTTCGACGGAGCAAAGCTGCCGGCCGAAAACTCGACCGTGTAGGTGCCCGGTTGGAGGTTGGTCACGCGATAAACGCCATCTTCGTTGGCGGTAACGGTGACCGATGCATTGGTGCCATCGTTTGTGACCTTAACGGTCGCATTCGAAACGATCGCACCCTGCGGATCGACGACGCGTCCATTTATGCCACCGGCAGTCGTGGACTGGGCAAAAGCCTGTCCGGCAAAGATCAGCACGCAAAATGCGGTCGCTGAAATAATTTTTTTCATTAAGTTACTTGTCATCTGTTCTTGACCTCGTGGTTTGGATTTTCCAAAAAAATCTACCGCATAAGTCGCGGATCTATTAAAAATTTTGATTTTCGGATATTTATTTCGCTTTTTGGATTTGGGTACAAGCGGTTCGCCGTTTCCGTGGCCAAGTTCGCGAGCAAAACTCCGTCTTAACAATTGCCTAAATTAAGTATCTACAAACATTTACCTTTGGACGGAGAACAACATTCCCCGCCGTATAAAGCGGTGCCCAGTTGGGCCTATGTTTGCACGCATCGCTACAGGCAAATTAAGTTCCTCAGCGCGTCGATTTTTCGGTCACCGACGAATAGAATTCCGTGTTTCGACGATGTTAAATTTACGCTAACTTTGGGCGGCTGCCGGTTGGCTTGAACGACCCGGCGTCGGTCGTCAAATTTATGTCCTGCGGTGAAGAGTTCCAGTGTGATCAGATCGATAGCTCTTGTTTTAGCAGAAACCGTGATGCCGTGAAGAAATGCAAAAAATGGCACGCTCCGTAATGAAGCGTGCCACGAGGCTTTCCCGCAGGAAAAGCTTAGATCGGTCCCCGGGAGCGGCGGCGCCCCCGAGCAAACTGACCGTCGGCTAGAACGTGTACCGCAGCCCGATTTGGATGCGGTAAACATCACTGGTACCGGCAGTTGGCCGGTATGACCCAGCGATCAGGCTGGAGCCGAAATTGCGCAGTCGGTACAAAGCACGACCCTGAGCATCGGCACCACGGGCGATCAGCGGCTGTGTTGAATTGAAGGCCTGTCCGACACCCCAGTTATGGTTTAGCAGGTTGCCGAAATTTAGAATATCCGCCCGGATCTGGAAACTATGCCGAGTTTTCCAGAACCTGGCGAAGATGTCCTGAGCTACGCTCAGATCGACGTTTGTCGTGAGAGGCAGGAAAGCCGCACCGCGAACCGCATATTTTCCTCTGTTCTTGGAAAGATACGGGTCCTGATTGATGAACGCGTCCCAGGCTGCTGCCTGCGCGTCCGCGGTAAACGTCGTTCCGCTGGAGGTAAACTCCTGGAAGTTCATTTCCGACGTGTCCCTGGGGATATAGATCAGGTCATTGCTCGTGCCCCCGTCGCCATTAAGGTCTCCGCTGAATGCATAGCTGGCGTTGCCACCGGTCCGTGTCTCCCAGAACATCGAAACGGTCGTTGCTCCAAATTTAAAGTACTCTTTGCGATACGACAACGATCCGAAAAACCGGTGCCCGGCCGACTGACCGCTGAATCCTAGTCCCGGATCGTTCGGGTTGCCGGAATGGGGATTGTTGTTCCACGAACCGAACGCGATCGAGCCCGGATCGACGGTATTCTTGGATACGCCGTAGCTATAAGCGGCCTTTGCCCAAAATCCTTTCGAGAAAGGCCTTTCGAGCGTAACCGCGATGTTCCACGATCTTCCGACATTCTGGTTTTTCAGTACAACAGCATCGGGAATGAAGCTGTAAATGTTATTTCCCGAGGTCCATCGAGGCCTGCTGTCGGGACCCGTGAAATTTGAATTAGGAGCCGGCAAATTCGCATCGATGTAATACACACCGTTAACTACACGGTCATAGATGAACTCAGTACCAGCCACGAGGCCAAGCGGGATTTTAACATCAGCCGCAATACTCGAACGCCAGACTTGTGGAAATCTGAAGCTCGGGTCGGTGAAATTCAGTTCGTACGACGACGCAGGTGCGCCAGTCACCAGGGTCGGTTTGTATGTGTCGGGATTCGGGTTCCAGGGCCTGGACGTCGTATTGTCAAATTGTGCAAAGCCGGTCAAAATGCCGTTGTTGCCAACCTGATTTGAGATCCAGACATACGCAGGCTTTCCGGTAAATATCCCGGTGCCGCCTCGAACTTGTATCCTTCCACTATTCAAGGGGCTCCAGTTGAATCCAAAGCGTGGCGACCATAGAACATTCGCATCCGGCAATTTTTCGGTCTTATATTGAACCGTTTGACCGTTTTCGTCCTGGAACGACAATGCGTCAGCCTGTGCATTAGCAAAGCCAGTCGCTCCGAAAAAAGGCACTTCCGCTCGAAGACCGAAATTTATTGTGAGATTGTCCCGCAATCTCCAGGTATCCTGACCGTAGAAACCCCAATAGTTGACTTTCAGCGGTTGGATCGGCTTATCAAGCCCAGGAATATTGGACCACCTAACCTGAAATCGTCTAAGTGTCACAGGCGAGGTCGTATGACTCGGATTTGCGAGGTAATCGTTGGCGTCGGTGTAGAAATCAGCAAGCGAACTGTAAACATAGACGCTCTGGGAACCAGGGAAGAATACGTTCTCCGATCGATAATGTTCGAAACTCACTCCAGTCGCAATGGTATGCGAACCGCGGTAAAAGGTCAGATTGTCCTGGATCTGGGTCGTGTAGTATCTAAGCTCGTTGTTCGGCGTGAACGGCTCAAACCCAAAGCTCGTATACGTCGACCCGCCCTCGAGAATATCAACCATGGGAAAGAATGTTCCCTTATAACCACGGCTTTCGTCCTGCTTGGTGTAGCCGACGATCAAGTTGTTTGCTGCCTGACTGCCGATCGCCGTATTCCATTCCCCGATGAACGAGCGGATATTTTCGAGGATCTGGTAATTGGAATTCTCGAAGTTAAGGGAATTAAGGTTGGTTCTTCGTGAACCGAAACCGAGAGACGATGAGTTTGACTCCAAAACGTCGGTGCTGGAATCGAGCTGCGTGTATCGGAGGCTCAACCTGTTTGTGGAATTGATGTTGTAGTCCGTGCGGAACAAGTACTTCTTCGCGGGGGTCGCTTGGCTATAACCCTGATACGGTCCGGTTTCGTAGCTAAAATTCTGCCGCAAATAGCTGCTGAGTCCGTCAAGGTCAGACGCCAGTACGCGGGTTATGTTGCCACCGACCGGTTGACCGCCGGTGTTGGCGACATAGGACGTGCCGGGTTCGGTGAGCTCTTCGTTCTCGTAGCTAAAGAAGAAGAAAAGCTTGTTCCGGCCTGAAATGAACAACGGGCCGTCGTTTTCGCCAAAATTGAAAAACGGCAGAGGACCGCCGACACGGAACCCGTAATTCTTGTAATTAAACGTTCCCGGATCGTAGGTGTTAGTTCCGGCCTTCTTGCCCACAAGGCTTGGTTTTCGAAACAGATAGTAAACGGAACCGTGGTATGAGTTGGTACCACTCTTCGTGATCGTATTGACGCCTGCCCCGACGAAATTGCCCTGACGAACGTCAAACGGAGCAACATTTACCTGAATGGCCTCGATCGCGTCGAGCGAGATGGGCGAGACTCCAGTGCGGTCGCCGGGTTGTCCGGCAAGTCCGAACGAGTTGTTGAAGTAGGAGCCGTCAACGGTAATGTTGTTTAGCCGGTTGTCCTGTCCGGCAAACGATCCGCCGCCGCCCGCTTGGGGGGTGAGCCGTGTGAAGTCATTGATCCGACGCGAGATCGTCGGCAGCGTTTCAACGAGCGGCCCGCTGATCGATGTGGTCGCACCGGTCCGCGATTCACTAAAGATTTCGTTGTCGGTGCTGGTAACCTGGACGGTCTCATTGATCGCCGTACTCAACGTAAAGTTGATCGTGGCGGAGGTGCCCAAAGACAGCTGCTGGTTATCAATCGTTTGCTCCTTAAAGCCCGGCTGAACCACCTTCACAGTGTAGGGGCCGCCAACCCTCATGCCGGGCACGGCATATCTGCCGGAGTCGTTCGTTACCGCCGTATAAACAGTCCCGGAGGGAACGTGCACCGCCTCCACGCTGGCACCGGCTACCGCGTTGCCCTGCTGGTCTGTGACACGTCCAACGATCTCCGACGTCGTAACCTGAGCGGTCGCCGTCATTGATAGGGAAAATAATCCCGCAATAAGCGCGACCAATGTCAGGCTCATAGTTTTGTTTTTTTTATTTTGTTTTTTTAACCTCATTCTTTAGATTTCCTATCAAATCGAAGCTCTCCCGAAAGCCATTTCGAGAATAATTTGGCTTTTGGAATCACTTGTCTCGGATCTTAAGTAACAATCCGAGAAAATAGCCGTGCGCTCGAACAGAACTGGCCGAGTTACTGCCCAATGTCCAAAGGTAGATATCATTGTTGGCTCGATTGTCGCGAATGAATCCTGGTCATGGGCGACCGTTCATCGCACGGCATGCGAAAGAATGGCGCATTGCGCTCAAACGGTACGGATACAGTTATCCCCAGTCGTTAGATTGCAATTTGCCGTGCCCCCAATCTTGAGGGGTAAAAGTTAAGTACGGATGAACAGAGTGTTAACTTTATGTTAACACTTTTGTACGACACTCGGAAGTCCGCATATCCTGGCAACCTTTTAAGGACGTTTGACGCCTAACGTATTGCATTTTGTATCACTTTCGGTTACAAAAGTGTTTTCCGTGTTTGCAGTGATGTAAGTGCGGGAGAATCGAGGGTAGTTGCAGGGGTAAAAAAGAAACTTGACTTTTTTGTAAAAAAGGAATAACTTTACCCCGCAATTTGATTTTGCAAACAAGATCCTTAGGGAGAATGTTTTATTTTACGATTTAGGTAAGGGGGAATAATGGCACAAGTAGAATATTCTACGTCTTCATACAAAACGCCATTGCATCATCGCATCCTTGCCCATTTGCCGGTTCGGGTAAGTTGGGTGGATGCCGTCAGCGGAGAGACAGTAAGTGTTGAGGGAATGACCGAAAATGTTGGCGAAGCCAGCACGCTGGTCAACCTCGATACTCTTCCTCCGGTCGGCAGTGCGGTTCGTCTTAGAGTCCTGAACGAGGATAAGACGATCATCGAGGTTTCCACGCAGGTCATCAGGGTTGAGCGCGATCCAAGCAAACCCCTGGCTGCCCTTTCCGTTCTTGAGAATCTCAAGAAATGGAAATCGATAGCAATGACCGCCGCGGAAGAATGGGTGACGAGGCATTGGCAGCTTAACTACGAAGAGGAATGGGTTAATTAACACTTCTCTTCGGCAGTTGAATCAGGAGCGGGAAGATTTCGATTCGAGATTTTCCCGCTATTTCTTTCTTTTCGGCCGAGGTCCGGCCGGGCCATTTGGCAAACGCCGGCTCCTGGAGCCGCATCAAAGAACGCAATGAGATTGACCGCACTTTTCCTGGCCGTAATGATGATGGCCGCTGCTGCATTTGCGCAAGAAACCCCGTTAACCCAGGCCGAATTCGTCAAGATGCTGTATTCGATCCAGAAGACGCCGGCCGTAAGGCAGGAGATAGTCGATGCGCTCAGAAAACGCGGTATCGGATTTGTGCTTACGGACGGCATTCGCGGACTTACCGCATCGAAAGCAGGCAACGACGAGGACCTAAAGCGGGCCCTCGAGGAAGCCGACCGTCGCCGGGCGAATCCCCAAGGAGCTCAGTTGCCGTCGAAAGCCGAAGCTGCCGCATTGCTCGAGAACGCTCGAAAAAACACGTTGATCGCCGCAAGCGAGATGCCGGATTTCGTCGTCAAGCAGCAGATCCAGCGGTCATGGGCGTTCGCCGGTACGAATAACTTCAAGAATCTCGATAGGCTTGTGGTCGCGGTCAGCTATCGTTCGACCGGCGAGGAAGATTACCGCGTACTCTCAACGAACGGCATCCTCAATAACGACCCCAAGCCAAAAAGCAGTTACTCGGAGACTGGCGGGACGAGCTCGACGGGTGAATTCGTGACGATGCTGGTAACGGTATTCAAGGCCGACAGCGAGACAAAATTCGACGCCGTCGACACCGACGTTATACGTGGACGAAAAGCGATCGCCTACGATTTCGTGACCAGCAAGGACAGGGCGCAGCAGGTCATCACGTCCGCGGGACGCGTGACGTCGGATTCGACCATCAGCGGTATCAAAGGCCGGGTGTGGATCGATCGTGAACTTGCACGCGTGCTAAGGATCGACAGCGAAGCGACCGAGATACCGGACACATTCCCGATCCGCTCGGCAAAACGCTCGATCGATTACGATTGGTTCACGATCGCGGATGATAAGTATTTGCTGCCGTCGATCTCGGACGTGCGGCTGACGAGCAGGCAGGACTCGCAGTTGATCGAGACGAGGAACGTTATTAGGTTCAAGGATTACCAGAAGTACGGAACCGATGTCGTGATCAAGGACGACGATGAGACGCCGGATGCAAATCCGCAAAAGCCTTAGGAATGCAGAAATTAAGGGGACTAGTTGAACGAGTAGTAAGCTCCGGCGGCAATGATGCCGAGCCAAACAAGTCCCTTTCCGAGGAAGAAGAGAAATGCGATGATGCCCGCGCGTTTGGTCCATTTGCGGGCGGGACAGGGCGTATTGTCAGGCGACTCGCTCATCACTGTTCAAAAGTAACTTTTCCCGTAGGTTTTTTCAACGGTCGAAATATAAGTTTTCCTTGTCGCTTCGAAAATCCTTTTACGGATTTGAGATCGCTGCGAATTGCCTTATCCTCGTTTCTGGCGCAATCGGCCGAGATGGCCTGTCGCCAATAGAAAGCAAGCGAGGGGCCGATTTGATCGAACTTACCAAACTCAGCAATTCAATTAAGCTCGATATCCGTTATGCAACCGCCGACAATTTTGTCGGTCGTCCCGTTTACGCCGAGCCACGGGCATTCCTGCAGCGGCCGGCGGCGGAGGCACTGGTCGGCGTCAATGAACTTCTTGAAAATGAAGGACAGGGGCTGGTCATCTTCGACGGCTACCGGCCGTGGTCGATCACGAAACTTTTCTGGGAAGTGGTGCCGGAGGACAAGCGGATTTTCGTCGCCGACCCGCGAAAGGGCTCGAAACACAATCGCGGCTGCGCCGTCGATCTGAGCATTTATGACCTCAAGACCGGGGAATTGGTGCCCATGCCGTCGGGCTACGACGAGTTCACCGAGCGGGCGTCGCCGAACTATGCCGGTGGCACGACTGAGGAAACGGCCAACCGGGAAAAGCTGCGACGAATGATGGAAGCTGCCGGATTTACCGTCAACCCGAAGGAGTGGTGGCACTTCGACTACAAGGATTGGGAGCAGTACGCGATCTACGATATCTCGTTCGACGCGATCGACAAGAGAAATACCCGGTGAGTAATTGACGGCGGTGCTCACCCGGCGATCGTCCGTTAGCGGCGTCCGCTATTTTATCGAAATGGTAAGCGAAAATTTGGCGGGCTGCGGCCTGTCGTTCGATATTTTCACAAAGAACATATAATTTCCGGTCGCGGGAACCTGGAATTCAAATTCGTCGTCGGTGACGTCATCGCTGTTGTAGTCGATGTCGGTGTTGAAAACGCGAAACGAGAATACGTCCGACTTCGGGTTCTTGATCGTGACAAGCTGGCCTTTCTTGGCGCCGAAGACATATTCGGCTTCCTCGTCGCCCGCGAGCGTGCCGGTTATGACGGCGCTCGACTTACCCTTGGCAAATTTGATGACGTTTGCCTCGGCCTTGCCGCCGCCTTGCCCGAAGGCGGAAACTGCGGCGAACGCGAAAAATGTAATCACGGCGAGAAATGTATACTTCTTCATATAATTTGGTTGAACTCCTGGTCGGTAGATCGTGAAATTCTTTGACGTCCGCGGTTTGATGCGTCCGGCCTTATCCGCGTTTATTTGATCGTGATCGTCAGCGAAAATCTTGCCGTTCGCGGGGCGGTCATTTTTTTGCGGACAAAGAAAAGGTAATCGCCGGTTTCCGGGATCTCGAATGTGAGCGTCGGCGAACTCTCGAATTCAGTCTCGAACTCAAACTCCTCGTTATAGACGCGAAAATCGAACTGGCTCGTCCGCGAATTTCGGATCGTCACGGTCTGGCCCTTTTTGGCCGTGAAAACAAAATCGTATTCCTGGCCGTTCGAGAGTGTTCCGGTTACGGTCGCACTCGATTTGCCGGGGGCGAACTTGATCTCCTTTGGCTCGGCCTTGCCGCCGTGTTGGGCGAAAACAGGCAGCGTTATAAGCAGTAGCGTGCCGAGAAATAATACGCGGTGGATCATAGAAGTCGAAAGGCCAACGGGCTTCTGATAGTATTGTCGAGACGCCATCAAAAACAAAACGCACGGGCGTACAATTCACAATATGAGAAGACCTGAAAGTTCAGAATTTGCAACCTACTACGGCGGTTATGTCGATCTCGCGGCGGATGATGTGGTTGGGCAACTTGCCGCTCAAACAGACGAAATACGATCGAGTGTCGGAGGCTTAGATGAGGAGAAAGGCCGTTTTGCGTACGCCGAAGGTAAATGGACGATCAAAGAGGTCCTGAGCCATCTGATCGACGGCGAGCGGATATTTTCGTATCGGATCTTGCGGATCTCGCGTGGCGATGTGACGCCGATCGAGGGATTTGAGCAGGATGGTTATATCGAGAATTCGAATGCGAATAACCGAAGCTTCCCCGACCTGCTGGCCGAATTCGACAGCCAGCGGCGGGCCAATCTGCTGATGATCAATAACATCGACGAAGCAGGACTCGGGCGGACCGGCGCAGCGAGCGGTAATCCGGTCTCGGTCCGGGCTCTTGTATTTATCGCAGCAGGGCACGTCGCACACCATCTGAAGATCCTCAACGAGCGATATTTAGCCTAGATGCTCTACGATGCAATAGTGATCGGCGGCGGCGCGGCCGGACTTTTCTGCGCGATCGAGGCCGGGAAACGCCGAAAACGCGTCCTCGTCATTGAGCACAACGCCGAAGTCGGCCGCAAGATCCTGATCTCGGGCGGCGGCCGGTGCAACTTCACCAACCGCGACGTCCGGCCCGAGAATTTCATCTCGGCCAACCCGCATTTCTGCAAATCCGCTCTTTCGCGTTACACGCCGCAGGACCTGGTCGAGCTGGTAAAGAAGCACAAGATCGCGTATTACGAAAAAACGCTCGGGCAATATTTTTGCCGTGAGAGTTCGCGTCAGATCGTCGATATGCTGCTGGCCGAATGTCGTTCCGCAAGGGTGCAGATCCGGACGGCTTGCACGGTCACCGGCGTGACGAAGGCCGAATATTTTGAGGTCGAGACCTCGCAAGGGAAGTTCACGGGCAAGAATTTAGTGATCGCGTCGGGCGGGTTGTCATTCGCGAAGGTCGGCGCTACCGACTTCGGCTATCGCGTTGCACGGCAATTCGGCCATAAGATCGTCGAGACCCGGCCGTCGCTGGTCGCTCTCGTGGCAAAAGGCGGAGGCTGGAAGCAACTTGCCGGATTGTCTGTCGAGGCGGAAGTGTCGGCCGGAAAGGCGAGCTTTCACGAGAACATTCTTTTTACACATCGCGGCCTCTCCGGCCCCGCTATTCTGCAGATCTCTAACTATTGGAAAAAGGACGAGCCCGTATCGATCGACCTGCTGCCGAAAATGGACGTCGCCGCTCGGATCGCCGCCGACCACACGAGCAGGCAAACAGTCGCAAATTACCTGAGCCAGTTCCTACCTCATCGACTTTCAGAGCAGCTGACGGAGCGTTTGAAGTTCAACAAGCCGCTTGCCCAACTCAGGAGGCACGAGATCGAGACCATCGGGGCCGCGATCAACAACTGGCAGATCGAGTTTTCCGGGACCGAGGGCTACGACCGGGCTGAGGTCACACTCGGCGGCGTTTCGACGGCCGAATTGTCGTCGCAAACTATGGAAAGCAAAAAGGCGGCGGGGCTCTATTTTATCGGAGAAGTGGTCGACGTCACCGGATGGCTCGGCGGGTACAATTTTCAGTGGGCGTGGTCAAGTGGATTTGCCGCCGGCAACGCGATCTAGTTTTTTCGAAAATCCTCGATATCCATACCGTACTTTTCCTTGACGTAGCCCTCGGCGGCTTCGTTGACGCTACGAAGGTTGGTCAGGCGTCGCTGTGCCTTGACGATGTAGGTGCGGGTCCGGTTTGCCATTTGGGCGAGCATATCGCGTCCCTCGGCACGCTCGGCGGCGACCTTGTTGTAAAGCTCGAATTGCTCGGAAGCCTCGGCATCGGCTCGCTCCTGTTTCAGCTCGATAAATCGGTGCTTGATCTGCGAGATCTGGCGGATGGCGCGGACGAGTTCGTCGCCTATGGTGTCGCCTTTGACCAGGTCGGGGCTGTTTCGGTAATCGTGGACGAGCTTGTTCAATCGGGCCTGATCGCCGGACGTGTACGCCTGATTGAGTTCGGCCATTAGAACGTGGCGCCGTTCCTTTTCGGCCGAATCAAGCGCGAGGTCGGGATGAATGTTGCGGGCGAGGTCGTGATACGCTTTTTTCGCCTCGGTCGTCGGCTGCCAATTTTCGAGTGACGCATTCTCCGCCTCGGCGGCACGAAGAGCGGACTCCTCGGCCCGGCGGCGAAGCTCCTCGACCTTTTTCTTGATCTCCTCGTCGTCGGGGACGAGCTTGAGTTCCTCCTCGGCAATTTCCGCTTCGATCTCGTCGAGTTCGGCGTAGAGCCGGGCGACGCTCATCGTATACTGAGCCTCGAACCGTTCAAGTTCCGCCCGCAGGTCTGCCATGTCCTCTTCGCGGTCGGCAAGCCGATCCTTGAGGCGATCAAGCACCTTTCGCTTTTTGGCGAGCTCAATTTCTTCGGGCGGCGATGAATGCATATCAGCGAGATGTTAACCGCTCGGCGGCAAGCAAGTAAAACGGCGACGAGGCCTTATCGGTTCCCGTCGCCGTGGATCGTCCCATGTAATAATGTTCAGCTCGCGCTTGCCTCGGACTGGGCAGGCGTATTTATGTACATGATCCGCGTGCAGCTCTCGCAGGTGATGATCGTATTGCCCTGTCGGACCTCAAGCAGGATCTGCGGCCGCAGCGACATAAAGCACGCACTGCACGAACCGTTAACGACCTCAGCGACGGCGATGCCATCACGGCTGCGTTGTGCAAGCCGGTCGTAGATCGAGGCCAGCCGTGCGGGTACCGTCGCAAACGCCTTGTCGCGGTGTTTGGTCTCGGAGTCGAACTCGCTCCTGTCCTTGGCGATCTGTGCTTCGAACTCGGCCAACGCTGCCTCGCGTTTGCTGTCGAGGCTGTTGATCTCCTCGGCACGTTCCTCGAGCTCTTTTTCAATCTCTTCGAGCGACGTCATTATTTCGACTATCTTGGTCTCGAAGCCGGAGATCTGCTTTTGGATCGCGTCGGTCTCGCGCATCGCTGTTTCGTACTCCTTTTGGTTCTGCGCGTGTTTCAGGTTACGGTCCGCACGTTCAAGGTACGTCTTGTTCTCGGCTATTTGTTTTTCCAGATCTGCTCGTTCAGCGTTTAGCGCATCGCGGCGATTCTGGACCTCACGAATAGAAAAAGCGTGCTGTTCAAACTCTTGTTCGATCTCAGCACGCCTGTTTTCTGCGGTTGCGATGGATTGTTTTAACCTCCGAAGGTTGGTATCCGTCTTCTGCAATTCTATCAACTTATCAAGATCAGCTTTCACTTCAATAAATTCTCCCCTCAATAAAACCTATATCTTAACATTATTCTAACCTACATCATCAACAAGTGAAAGCCGTTTCCCGCGTGTCACTGACCGATCAACAGATCGAAATGGCGGTTCAGATCGACGAGGCGAAGCGGACGCCTGTTTCCTTCCAGGTCGTCAAAGTGCCAGATCGGCAGATCTCCGGAATAAAGAAGCGAAAGGTCGGCATTCGATCTGCTGATCCCGAAGTGGACAAGTCTCGCTGCTGCGAGTATGCCGCCGCGCATAACGCCGTCGGACGGAGTACGTGTCCAACCCGCTTCGATCGTGAGACATCTCACACCGTGTTGGACGCTCAATTTCGATCCGACCATATTGGACGTACCCCGAGCAAAGCTGTGCGGATCGGTCCGTTCGATATTCAGGGTCGGACCGGAACGTGTAATGCTGCCGGCGATCTCGATCGCGGAATCGAACAGCCACTTGACGCCTTCGGCACGGATCGCATCATTGGCGGCACGAAGCCGAAGATATTCAACGATATCGCCGTTTCCGGAAGTAAGTGCCCGGGTTGCTGCACGGTCTATCATTTCGGACCAGAATTGGTCGAGTTCGGTCATAGAGCGAGGATAAACCCCAAGCCGCCGAAAAGACAATTTCGTGATATCATTCTGGCAAAGGACACCGATATTTATGGCTTTTGACGGGGCCTGAACGATCAGATTATGAAGTATTTTGCAGTTCTGTTCATGCTCGCCGCCCTGACGTTTTGGGCGGCCGGTCAAACTGCCACGACGAAGAAACAGGACTCGTCCAAGTCAAAATCGTCTGCCGCGAAGGCCAAACCGACCCCGGCAAAAACTTCGACGGCCGCAAAATCCGGTTCGGCCAAGCCAAAGACTTCGAATACGGGCAAGTCCGACAAAGCAAAGGCGGGCCAGAAGGCAGCACCGAAGAACACATCCACCGCCGCAAAAAACAAGCCTTCCTCGAAAACGACAGCAAAGTCGGCAGCCGGCGGCAAAACTTCGAAAGCGAAAACTACGCGGGAACCTAAGCCAGTGATCGACGACAAGGCGGAATTCGACGCCGCCAGCTCGATCACTGATCCCGAACAGAGGATCGCTGCGTTCCGAAAATTCATCGAGAACAGGCCCGAATCGAAACTGGTCGGCGATGCCCGTCAACTGCTCGCAAAGACCGAGGTGGACGCCGGATTTGAACGAATAACGGCCGGGGATCTGCCGGGCGCAACTGCGTTGCTGAAGGCATCGGTCGATGACGTGCCGCAACCCATACCTGACGCACTTTTCAATGATGACCTTTCAAAAATCCCGGCCGCGTTATTTTGGCGGGGTGTCCGGGAGCCGGCAGTCGAGATAGCCGTTGCTCTCGAAGCGAAAGCCGCCACGAATGCAAACCAGCTGCTGAAGGTAGCTGATTTCTATTTGAACATCGAGAGCGGTGCCGCTGCCAAACGCGTGGCGAATGCCGTGATCACGCTCGAGCCTGGGTCGGTAAATGCATATTTATCGCTCGGACTTGCGGAACGCATCGATTTTCAGCTGGACAATTCGGCGGCTGCATTCGCAAAGGCTCTCGAACTCGATCCGGAATCCGACACGGCGCGCCGAGGCCTGGCCGAGATGAAACGTGCTCTTTCAAAACCTGACGAGGCAGCCGAACTATACCGTCAGATCCTGGCGAAGGACGAGACGAGCATTCCGGCGCAGACCGGATTGATCCTGTCGCTTTTCGAGGCCGGAAAGCGAACCGAAGCGGAAGACGCGATGACCAAATCGCTCGATGCAAATCCCGGAAACGTGATGCTGCTCGCCGGTGCTGCTTATTGGTACGCGGCACACAACGAAGCGGCGAAGGCGATCCTCTTAGCCCAAAAGGCGATCGCCACCGATCCACGATTTATCTGGTCGCACATTGCACTGGCCCGAGGCTACATGGCGGACAAGAAACCGCTCGATGCCGAACAGGTGCTGTTGGCGGCGAGGCGTTACGGCAATTTCCCAACGCTCGAATACGAGATAGCATCGGCACGTGCAATGGCCGGTTATTTTCGCGAAGCGGCCGAGGAGCTCAGCAAGAGTTTCTCGGTCGAAGACGGCGTTATTACGACCAAACTCGGCGGCCGCATTACCCGCGGATCTACGGATTTCACGGAGCTCTTGTCCTATGAGCGGCGGGCCAGTATCTCCGCTCCGGTCGCTGCGGACACGCCCGAGAATGCAGCGGAGCTCAAAAGCCTGCTTGACCTATGGGAAAAGCTTAATTCAAAGGATGCTGCCGACGACGCACTATCAAAGGCCGCGGACGATTTCGTCGCTGGCGGGGACAATATGAAATTTCACCGCGAACTCTTTGCGGCAAAGGAGCTGCTGGAGCGGAAAAAGGACCTGCCTAAGGTCCTCGAACTTTCGCATGGGCTGATCGGCCATGCGGAAACGGCGCTCGATGTCCCGAGCCCGACGGCGGCAGTAATGGCCGACGAACTTTATGAGAGCCGCCGTCTTGCAGTGGTCCGCAATGAATATATACGGGCACCGGAAGTTCCGAACTCGACCTTGCTGAACATCCTGCGAGGCCGGATCGAAGACATTAACGGACGGGCCCTCTTCGAAACCGACAACAAGGCCGAGGCCGTCACGCGTCTCAAGCGTGCGGTGAGTATTTTGCCGCCCGGAAGTTCATGGTGGAGGACGAGCTCGTGGCGGCTCGGTGCGGCTTATGAGGCCGACGGTAAGGGAGCTGAAGCTCTCGACGCGTACATCGGCAGCTACAAGATCGGTCAGCCGGATGCCATCAAATACAGCGTCATCGCCTCACTTTACCGGCGGGTGAACGGAAGCCTCGACGGCCTCGAAGCGAAGATCGGGCCGAACCCCGCAGTCGCGGCCGAGGGCCAACCTGTGCCGGTTGTGCCGGGCGCGGCCCCTGCCGATTCACCGGGAGCAAAGACGGAATCGGATTCAAAGATCCCGATGCCCGGTCAGACACCGCAGCCGTTACCCGAGCCTTCGCCGGAGGTGAAACCGACAGAAACACCGGCCACGACGGTACCTGAACCAACGCCGATGCCGGAAGTGAAAACGACTGACACGCCGGCCACGACGGTACCTGAACCAACGCCGACGCCGGAAGTGAAAACGACTGACACGCCGGCCGCGACGATACCTGAACCAACACCGACGCCGACGCCAGAAGTTAAAGCGGCCGAGACGCCGACGGAAAATGTCCCGGAACCAAGCCCGACTCCTGTGGCAACGCCGGTTCCTGCGAATGCTGAGTCGACCAACGAAAATACAACAAACCCCGAACCGACCCCGACCCCAACTCCGGAGGAAAAGTCAGTGGTGTCTCCAACGGCAAGTCCTTCGACCGCGGAACCCGCAGCGGGCAAGACCGAAATAAAGACGAACGACGACACCAAAGACACCGTGGTGGAGGCAAAGACAGAGCCGACCCCTTCGCCGACGCCCGATGAGACTCTGGTGGCAAAAACAACCGAGGATGCAGCGGCGAAGAAAATCGATGTTCCGGTCGATCAGGCTGCTCAAAAAGCGACCACAACATTAGACTCGAGTTCAAATGGGCTCTTTCCGCCCGTGGTGATAACGATCCCGCAACCTCCGGCCAAGAAGAAAACGAGCGATGCGGCGGAGGCCACGAAGCCGAAGCCTATCGAACCAATTAACAATGAGAAACCGGCTGAAGTGAAGCATCCCCTGACCGCGGCGGACACCGCAAAACCGTCTGTCGAGCCGACCACGGCGGGAGTGTCCAGGCCACGAATTGTAAATGAAAAGGCGACGCAATCGACGCCGCCGTGCAAGCTCACGCTGAGCGAAACGTCATTGGCGCTCCAAAATGCGGTCGGCGAACTGGCTGTGATCGTTGGTACGGATGACGATCTCGATCTCACGGACGTAACCGCGACGTCGAGCGACCCGAAATTTATCGAGGTACGCCGCGAACCGATCGCGGGCATCAAGGGACGCGCGCTATTCGTCATTCGCTCGATCAGCAAGGAAACGGGAACCTACACGGTTAATTTCGCCTTGCCCTGTGGTCAGAAAGAACTTGAGGTCAAGGTTCGGTGATGCCTTTTTGGACTGATCCGAACCACGGCGACCGTCACCAGCAGCAGGAAAAAGAACGCATTCGACGGCGTCCTAAGCGGAAAATCAAAGAAGCTGTGGATCACAATGCCGACGCAGCCGGCTAACGCACCAATAACCGCGGAACGCTGAAATGGATCGGCCGTCGCGATCTGGGCAATGCCCTTCCGAAACAGAAAATAAACAAAGGCAGCGATACAGGCGAAGCCGATGACGCCAGCGTCTGCCAACGTCTGCAAATAGTCGTTGTGGGCCTGCTCGACGCGAAATACGCCGTTCCACGAATCGTATCGCGTAAACGCCGCGCCGAAGGCGTCGAGCCCGGCTCCGAGGATCGGATGATCGGCGAATACCCTGATCGCCACCGACCAGAAGTGAAGCCGTCCGTTACTTACATCCGCACCGCCGCCGAGGCCGACACCGCGGATAAGCGACGAATCCGCACGCAGAAACAGGACCATCCCGAAGACCAGCAGCACCATCGCCGCGATGACGGCGCCCGTCACCAATTTCTGCCTTCGGTTCGTTTCCGAAGACTGGTGTGAAGCGACCGCCGCCTTGTTGTAGTTGCTGGCGGCGGCCGCAAACAGCAGGACTCCGCCAAGGCTAAGTAGTCCGCCGCGTGAACTTGTCATCACGGTCGCTGTTCCCATTAGAACGGCAGCAAGGATCAGCAGTATTCGATTTTCACGCTTTATCCCGCCGGCAAAGAGGAAGCCGAAAGTGAGGCCGGCGGTCATCTCCATAAATGCTGCGAAATGATGTTGGTTAACGAACGGCCCGAACGGTATCGCTTGCGTCGGGACGCGCATACCGTAGATGGCCTCCGGACTGCTGAGCCGCTGAAGGATAGCGAAGATCGCCATCAGCGAGCCAAAGCCGATGACGAGATATACCACCTTTTGAAGGCGCGATCGTTGATTAACAAATGTCAGCGCGGCTGCAAAGAACACGAATAGCACCACCAGGCGGCCGAGGAACATCCGTGTCGCATATGGATCCATTGAGATCGCAGAACGTGAAATATCCGGAACGAGTCCGGCCGGCAGTTCCGGCGAAAATATGGGAACAAGCTGAACTACGCCTATCGCGATCAGACCGAGCAGCGGGATCAGCAGCACATCGGCATTCAGAAGCAGGCGACGCCGCCGCCATCCGTCGTAGAGCCACAGAGCAGAGATCGAGAATGCCGAAAGCGAAAGGATGACCCATGTTGCAGGGTCCACCGCTCCAAAGAGAATCGTCGCGACTACCGGCGTCACGCAGAGGAGCACAAAAATAACGCGGCTCGGGATCGACGGAATTTCGCCGATCTCGACGGGCTCGAACCACGGCCGCTTTTCGATATTTTCGTTGGGATCGTTCATTCGACAGTTATTCTTTCGTCAGCCGCATATCGTCGAACCAAATGTTGCCGGCTATCGGGCAATACGATACCGTGCATCCGTCACGGACGAGCCGTATGATCACGCCGCTGCTCGTCGGCGGAACGGTAAAATTGGTCTGAAACGCCATCCAGCCGGCCGTCGACACGAGGGCTGCGGTTCGTGCGATAACCTTGCCATCGGAAGCATCGACGATCTCCCAGACAAGGCCGCCCTTGATGTCCGCCTGGTACGAACCGCTGAGAGTATACCGTCCACCAGATTCGACGGCGACCGTTTGCGAGACCTCGCGGAACTCCTCGGCCCGCGTGGTGTTGAATATCATGTGGAGACAGTAGGTGCCGCTCACCTTACGGTCGGCACTTAGCCCGATCTGCTGACCGGCATTTGCCCCGATCCGCCAATCGAACAGCTCCGTACTGTTTAGATTCAGGGTCTCAAAACCGCCGTTCGTGATCACGCCTACCTGCGGAGCATTGGCCGTGTCCGGTGCGATATCACGGGTCACATTCGCCGCGGCAACGAACTGCTTGGCGGCGGCGAATCCGTTTGCCAGCTCCCGCCCGACATCCGCTAACTCGGATCGCCGCTCGTCGGGTGGTATTTGTTCCCAGGCAGCATATGCGGTGGCATATTCTTTACGTCCCAATGCCATCTTCGCTAGTGCCAGGCTGACTGATGCATCATTGCCCAGCAATCCGCGGATCTGCGATGCGTCACCGTCGAAAATGGCGTCCGCGACCGTTACCGCGGCCGGCATCAATGTCGGCTTTGCCAACGCCGCGTTCCGGATGAGGGTGAATCCCTCATCGGTACGGCCCGCACGTACGAGGAAATTACCGTACGCCCATTGGACGTCGCTGTATGCCGGTGCCAGCATCAACGCACGGTCAAACGCGGCCTTCGCTCCATCAATGTCGCCGCTGCGGTCGCGTGCCTTTCCGAGTTCGAGCCAGGCGAGATAATTATTCGGCGACAGTTCTGCGGCGCGTTCGTATTCAGCCAGGGATCGCTCGATGTTGCCCGCGTCGAAGGTCTTTTCGAGCATTACCGCGACGGCGAAATGCGTCTGCGGATCGTCAGGGGCGAGGCCGACGGCTATATCTGCCACTTCCTTGTCATCCGTGCGGGTGGACACGGCATTGGCAAAGCACCACTTCACGAAAAAGCCGGTGGCGACAAGCGAGCCGACGAGACACGCGAACAAAACGGCGCGTGCCCAGACTGACTCGGTGTTGATCGTTCCCAGGGCCATCTTTTATTTGCTCATTCGAATTCGACTGGTTCGATGATGATCCGAGCACGCTTTAGCGTGACGTCAAGGTCGCGACACGTTTCGCGTAGGCTGCGGAGTTTTTCGGGCGGAAAGTCGCGAACCGAAAGAAGGACCTCCGAAATATCCTTTTTGGCGCAGATCTGGGCCAATTCGCCATTGGCCGCGAAAACCTCAAGCCCGTGGATCAGTTTGCCGACTTTGAGCGGGTCGTCGTCGACGAATCCGACCGGAACATATCTGAGCTTCGGGTTGTTCTGAAGTTCCCGGAGCACCATTTCGCCGCCGTCACCGGCACCGTAGATAAGTGCGTTGCGTTTATCGTCGGACGCAGGCAGCGGGATGGCAAGACGGATCAGGCGAAATGCGGTGCGGCTCCCGATGAGTGCTATCAGGAGCACCATACCGTCGACGATAAAGACGGCCCGCGAGTAATCCATAAAGCGGTAGAACAGCAATATGGTCAATACGCTTAGCGTCGAACCAAGCACGACCGCCTTGCCGAACGTCACAAAATCGGCCGCACTCGTATATCGCCAGAGACCACGATAAACCCCAACGACGAGGAAGGCCAGGAGCTTGAACAGGATGATGATCGGCAGGCTCCTCAGAAAGAGGTTCCAATTGGCGGTCGTCTCAAACGACCCGAAAACTATCCAATAGGCCGAATAATACGAGAGTGTGATGAGGGCAACGTCGAGAAAGACTTCGAATATCCGCCGTTTGTAAGAAAGCTCGATCAGGAACGCAAAGACGGCGTTTTCCTCGGCCGCCTTTTCCTCCTGTTCGGCCTCGTAGACGTGGACCTTCGAGAGATAGACGCCGACAATAACAAGAACGATCGAGAAGGTGGATATCAATGCGAGGCTCTGTACGAAGTCCGCCCGGCTCACGACGAGCGACAAGGCACCGGCGGAGATCGCGAAAGCGTAAAGCATCAGAACGGCCGAACGTTCGGACAAGCCAAGAGCCACCAGTCTATGGGATGTATGGTCGCGGCCGCCCTGCGACACGCTGCGGCCCCAGAGTTTGCGGAGCAGCGTCACGAACGTCGTATCGAAGATCGGCACAAAGAGGATGAGCACGGGCACCGCCAGGATCGGAACGATACCGCGAGAACGGCCACCTGTCTGATTAAGCAAGACCGAGCCCGCGAGAAAGAACCCGACGAACATCGATCCGCAGTCGCCCATAAAGATCGATGCCGGATTGAAATTGAAGACCAGAAATCCGAGCAGTGCACCAACAAATGCCGCGATAAGGGCAAGTTCGCTATCGAGGCCATTAACGGCAAAATTGATCGCGAGCGAGATCGAAGCAATAGCCGAAATGCCCGCCGCGAGGCCATCCATGTTGTCGAGCAGATTGATGGCATTCGTGATGCCGACTATCCAGAAAACAGTTATCGCATAGTCAATGATCTCGACGCCTGTCAGCGGCAGCGTTAGCCCGAACTGAACAATAGCTATCGCACCTATCAATTGCCCGATCAGTTTCTGATACGGCCGGATGGTCAAAACATCATCGACCAGTCCGACCAGAAAAAGGAACGAACTGCCGCCGACAAGCACCAGCGAATCGCGGGTGTGCGGAACGAAGATCAGATAAACGACGATCGACGTGACAAATATCGCGGTGCCGCCGAGCATCGCAGTCGGCCGTTTATGCCAACGGTCGGATTTCGGCTTGGCGACAAAATCCAGCCGCCACGCGACGCTTCGGACCAGCAGGGTCATGGCAACCCCAAGGGCGAAGCTCACGCCGAGGATCAACAGCGTATTTGCGGAAATATATTGCATCAGGACATTGAAAACAAACGGTATATGCCGTGTAGAAAAGTATGCGCCGAACGGACTATCTTATCATCACGGGGCAAGCTCGCGGTAGAGCCGCTTAATGTCCGAGACCAATCTTTCGGTCGAATAGTTGGTGACGACAAACTCTCTGCCGTCGCGGGCGATGTCGTTCCGCAATTTTTCGTCACTGGCGAGGTGGATAAGGGCATTCGCGAACGCCGTGCTCGAACCGGGCGTCGTTGTGATACCGCGTTCACAGACGTCGTAGCCGTCACGGCTCTCCACCTTTTCGCCGGCGAGATCGATCACGCCGCCGACCGCGGTCGAAACGAAAGGTACGCCCGCGGCCATCGCCTCGATCAACGAGAGCGGGGTTCCCTCATTGGCGGATGTCAGGGCGATGATGTCCATTCCGGGCAGCAATGCCGAAACGTCGGTGCGGTTGCCGAGAAAAGTGACAGCACGCTCGATACCGAGGTCCTTGGTGGTGCTTTCGAGTTCGGCCCGCAGCTCGCCGTCACCGATGATGACAAATCGCATCTTCGGCGATGACGAGTCGCCCGTTATCTCAGCGGCCGCTTCGAGCAGCATCGGAATATTCTTGATCGCCGTCAGGCGCCCGACAAAACCAACGATCATTTCTTCGTCCGAGGCGCCGATCTCATCTCGCAGCACGGCACGCGATGTCGTGTCGGCGTCAAACTGCGAAAGGTCGATCCCGAGCGGGATAATACTGAACTGTTCGGCACGACCGACGCCAAAATCCCCATTTATCTCATGAAACTGTTGGCGTGAGATGGTGATTATCCTGTCGGTCGCAAACCTTGCCAGCATCCGTTCGATCGTCAAAAAGATGCGCGTTTTAGCTGCACCGTAGTAGCTGTGAAAGACGTGCCCGTGAAACGTGTGAACGACCTTCAACTTTCGCGGTCGGCCGATCAGCGTCTGCCAAGTCAGCCAACGATAGAGAAATGCGGCGGAGCGTCCGATCGTGCCCGCCTTGGCAGTGTGGGTATGGACAACGTCAGGCGTAAATTCCCGCATCAGGCGATAGACCTTCCAAAGCGAGATGATATCCTTGGGTGAAAGCTCGCGGCTGAGTTCGGCGATGAAAACGGGCGAGACGCGGTTTTCCGCGGCAAAGTAGCTCATGTCCTCCTCGCCGGGAGGAACCGTTCCGGCAACGAGCAGGCTCTGAAACTCGTCATCATTGAGACCGTTCGTCAGCCAGACGACGTGACGCGCGGGCCCACCGACGTTAAGACGGGCTATGATGCGGAGGATCTTCATTTCGGAAGTAAATTATCGCGCCGACGGAGAGCGTCCGTAGACGGCTCGGGAATTTTCTTCCGAAGCGGTCCGCGGCCAAACGGTCGTGCGGGTTGCCGCTGCTCTCCGTCAGACACGGTGACGATCGCGCCGCCTATCGTCAGTCCTGATCCATCTGAAAGATCGTGTCGAGTAACATCTATAACCGAGAGAACTCATTTTCCGAGATACCTGCCTGACGCAAGATACTTCTCAATGTTCCGCTTGCGATCTCACGGTGACGAGGAACGGTTGCGGTTCGTGTACCTTCCGGTGTGATCTTGGCGAACTTAACGTGACTTCCTGTTTGGCCTGCCTCGAAAAAACCTGCAAGGAGGAGCTTTCGCCGGACTTCGCGAAACGGCAGCGGCTTCACGCAGCGACCTCGAATTCGATCGTTCGTACGTTCGGCATGACCGACGCGGTAGGAGGTGCAAAGTGCAGCTCTAACGCATCACGTAAATTGTCGAGTGCCTCGGCTTCGGTGTGGCCCTGCGAGGCAATGTCCACATCCAGACACTGAGCCACGAACCACTTACCCTCTTGCCAAACAACGGCTCTCACATTTTTGTTCATAGATCCTCGTCTTCCATCTGAAAGATCGTGTCATGGTCGTCCTCGTGGCGGATCTCGTCGATCGGCTCACGCTTGCCCTCGCCCATATAGAGCCTGTTTGGACAGTTTATCACCATGCCGTCGACGTCCCCAACATTTTTGTAGCCGTGAACCACGCCCTTTGGCACGACCACCGCCATTGGGTTGTCGATGCCGACCAGCAGCGTCATCCGATGATTGAATGTCGGTGAATCGGGGCGGTTGTCCCACATCCGCATCTTGAACGTGGAGGGCCCGATGAAACAAAACAGGTCGGCCTGGTCAACGTGTTCATGCGGGCCGCGAGCAACGCCCGGGTTGGTGAACGAGATGTACGACATCGCCGGGTAAAACTCAGCGTCCAGCTCATCGTGTCGAAAAAGCTCCGCCAACCATCCGCGGTCATCGTGAAATTTCTTCAGCTCGTAAACGACAACGTCGCGGATGGGTTTTTCAACGAAAATGGAAGCTGTTTCTTGGGTTGGAATCGTCATAAAAATTGATCGTTCAAGTTAGCTCTATCGGTTTTGGGTGCTCATGGCGAATATAAGAATTTAACCGCAAAGACCGCAAAGTTTGACGCAAAGGACGCAAAGACATCTCAAAGCCCGTTGACGACCCGTCTGATGCCGTCCTTCATCAGGGTCACATTAAAATTTAGTATCAGCCCAAGCCTGCAGTCTGATAATTTCAAGTATGTAAGAACTTGAGCAAGATGCAAATCGTGGATCGCATCAACCGCCTTTATCTCGATCACCAGTTTTCGTTCGACCAGCAGGTCTATGCGGTATCCGAATTCGAGCTTTACCTCCTCGTAGATCAGCGGCAAGGCCTTTTCCTTTTCAACGCTTAGTCCCGACTGGACGAGTTCGTAAAACAAACATTCCTGATACGAAGATTCGAGCAGGCCGGGACCGAGTGTCTGATGTACCTTGATCGCTCGATTGATCACCAAATTTGAAAGCGAATTCTCGTCCATCGACGTCTCTTTGCGTCCTTTGCCGATCTTACTTTGCGAACTTTGCGGTTAATGCTTTCTCTTTTCTTAGATCCGATTCACGACTCGCCCAACTACAAGTTATTCGCGCCGGTTTTCGCAACCAAGTTAGACGCGAGCAGGAGACTGTCGAAGGTGCCGGCGTCGGTCCACCAGCCGTCGAGTTCGTTCCAGGTCATCTCTCCGCGCCGGATATAGTGATTGTTTACGTCGGTGATCTCGAGTTCGCCGCGGCCCGACGGGACGAGCGTCTTGATCACGTCGAAGACGGTGGCGTCGTAGAAATAAATGCCGATGACGGCGAGATCAGATTTAGGTACGCTCGGCTTTTCCTCGATATTCAGCACGCGGCTGCCGTCGAGCTCCGGCACGCCGAAACGCTGCGGGTCGGGCACCTTTTTCAAAAGGATCTTGGCACCTTTGCCCTGCGCGCGGTATTCGTCGGCGGCCGCACGGATATTGCCCTCGATGATATTGTCGCCGAGGATCACGCAGACGGGCCCGTCGTCGGCAAAATGCTGGACGAGCGACAGAGCGTCGGCGATGCCGCCCTCGCCCTCCTGATATGTGTAATTGAGATGCTTGAGCCCGAAGTCCTTGCCGTTCCGCAGCAGTTTAAGAAAATCGCCCGCCGAGTTGCCACCGGTGACGATCATAATGTCGTCGATGCCCGCATTGATAAGGGCCTCGATCGGATAATAGATCATCGGCTTGTTAAAAACGGGGAGCAAATGCTTGTTCGTGATCCGGGTCAGCGGGCTCAGACGCGAGCCCAGGCCGCCGGCTAATACAACACCTTTCATATAAATTTCGTAATGACGCAACTAAGTGGACCTATACGCCCGCGTAGTTAAAGCTGCTATTTTAACCGCAAAGCTCGCAAAGTTCATCGCAAAGGACGCAAAGGTTAAGACAATTATAAACACGGCGATCGCATAGGGACCGAGAACATCCTCAATCAATGAACCGCTGAAACCAAAGTTCTAGCATCAACAGGCTCCATATCTGGAACGCGTGGTCCTGCTCGCCTCTTGTATGCTCCGCGACGTAGCGTTCGATCATCGCCGGCTTGATGATGCCGCGTTTGAGCGACGTTTCGGACAACAGGACGTCGCGGACGAAGTTTTTCATCTCGCCGCGAAACCATTTTCCGACCGGCACGCCAAAGCCCATCTTTCGACGGTAGACGACCTCCGGCGGGACCAATCTTGCTGCGACCTTTTTGAGCAATGACTTTGTCCGCAGCCGGCTCATCTTAAGATTTTCGGGCAGGCTCGCGGCAAACTCGATCATTTTATGGTCGAGAAAAGGCGAGCGGGCCTCGAGCGAATTTGCCATCGTGGCGATGTCCACCTTGACCAGCAGATCATTTGGCAGATAGGTCATCTGGTCGGTCAGGAGCGTAGCATCGAGTACGCCGAGCCCGTTCGCCCGGGAAAACCATTTATCAAGCACGTTAGAAGTCTTCGAGCCGTTGATCCGAGCCTTAAAATCGTCCGTATACATCTCAGCCCGTACTGCCGGCTTGAATGTCGACATCCAGCGGTGATAACGCGGCAAACGGTCCTCGTTGGCCGAGGTGAAAAAACGCTGCACGTCGCGTATCCGTGTCTTTTTGAGCGGCGACGAGGGCAGCAGATTGACCGGCCCCTCGATCAACGCCTTACGCACAAACCCCGGGATACTCTTGTACATTTCGGCGAGTTCCATCGCCATATACCGCTCGTACCCGGCAAAGCTCTCGTCGCCGCCGTCGCCATTGAGTGCCACGGTGACGTGCTTTCGCGTTTCTTTGGCGACGTAGTATGTCGGGATCGCGCTTGAGTCGGCGTACGGTTCGCCGTAATGGTCAACGAGCAGCGGCAAAACCTCGAGTGCGTCCGGGCGGACGATAAACTCGTTATATTCGGCACCGACGTGCTCGGCGACGTGGCGAGCGTATTTCAGCTCGCTGAAATCCTGTTCCTCAAACCCGATCGAAAAGGTTTTGACCGGCGTCTCGCTCTCCTGTGCCATCAGGGCAACTACCGCGGACGAGTCGACACCGCCCGAGAGAAAGGCGCCGAGCGGGACCTCCGAGATCATCCGCATCCGCGTTGCTTCGCGAAGGATGCGGGTCGTTTCGTCGATCGCCTCGGACTCGGTGATCTTGATCTTTTTCGAAAAATCGGGCAGCCAGTATCGCTGTGTCTCCACCTTGCCGTCATGCCAGCGAAGCCAATGACCGGGCTCGAGCTTGCGGATCTGCGTAAACGCGGTCTGCGGCGCCGGCACGCAGAGATAGGTGAGATAGCTGTCGATCGCCGCGTAGTCGACCTCACGCGTTACCGCGGGGTGTTTCAGCATCGCCTGAAACTCTGAGCCGAAGACGAGATCGCCATTCGCCTGGTGCGAATAGAGGATCGGCTTTTTGCCGACACGGTCGCGCGCGAGGAAGAGCGTCTTTTCGGTCTCGTCCCATATCGCGATCGCGAACATCCCGCGTAGGTGCTGCAGGCAATCGACGCCGTATTCGTCGTAGAGATGGACGATCGCCTCGGTGTCCGAATGGGTATAAAACCGGTGGCCGCGTTGCTCGAGGTCCTCACGCAGCTCGCGGTAATTGTAGATCTCGCCGTTGAAAACGATCCACTTTGTCCTATCCTCGTTATGCATCGGCTGCTTGCCCGAGGCGAGATCGATGATCGCCAGCCGCCGCATCGCGAGGCCCACATTCTCATTCAGGTAAAATCCGTCGTCATCCGGCCCGCGGTGTACGATCGCAGCATTCATCGCCCCGAGCACCTCGCGGTCCGCGGCGCGGGCAGCATTATTTACAAAACCGATGATCCCGCACATCTTTAGAGCTTTGCCTCCTGCTGGCCGCGAAGAGCCGCTTCGAACCGTTTTTGCCGGGCACGCCGTATCAGCTTTGCGTCATCGCGTTTCTCTTTCCAGATCGTCCAGCCGACCGCGATGAAGATAAACAGAAAGACCTGGATCTGCGTCCGCTGGCGGTAAGCCGTACCGACGTTGCTCTGAAAGATCGCGTAGGCAAATGTCAGCATCAGGCTAAAGAGCAGGATCGGCATCGCCGTCCTCAATCGGTGCTTGACCGAATAGACGAGACCGCTGATCAGAAAGGGCATCAATGCCCACCACACCAAAACCTCGGGCAGCGTGATCGCCTGTCTGAGGTTTCGAACCTCCCACGGAAACGGAGCGAACATTAAATACGCAAACCCGATCGGTATTACGGAGATAGCTCCGCTTGTGGTTGAGACGTCCGCGTCAGCTCCGTATCCCGAACCGGCGCGGCTTGCCTGATCCAAGCGGCTGTTCTGGAGCCGGTCGAGATTACCAAATTTGTCGAGATTACTTGAGGCGTTCCGAATGACCCCGATATAGGTCAACCCGAGACCGAGCACGACGATGATCGCAACCCGGGCCACTAACGCTGCAGGCGAATTTCTGACTCCTATAAGAAAGCTGCCGGCCACGGCGATCGCCAGCATATAGAATATATAGAACCGCAACGTGAGGATGCCCGCGATCGAGAGGCCGAGCAGGATTACGGCACCGATACCGATCCGTTCCTGCAGCTCGATGACCATCGTCATCGCCAGCACCAGAAGAAAGATGATCAAGCCGTCCTTGAGCAACTGGCCGGACCAGATGACGAAGGCCGGGAAAACCGCAACCAGTATGGCGGCGAACCGAGCCGCACTGAGGTTATGGTAGATCCGCTTGGTGCAGAAATAGACCATCGGAGCGGTTGCCGCGCCGATCACTGCACAAAACGACTGGGCGGCGAGTATATTGCGGCCCAGCAGCAAATAGATAAAGCCGACCAGATAGTTCATCCCCCAGCCCGAACCTGAGGTGGACGATGCGACAGCATATCCGTCCGGCGTGACACTACCGAAACTGAGCCAAGCCTCGCGCAAGATATTCCCACGAAAATCGTATGTCAGGGCGTCTCCGCCGAAGAAATCCCTGAGGTCGTAAATATGGACAAACAACCCGAATGCGAGCCGCAGAGCGAGTCCGACGAGGAAGACATTGGTCACGAATGTCGTCTCGGTCGTAAAGCTGCGAAACACGGCAAGGGAGATAATGCTCAACAGCAGAATGACGAGAATCGCCCCCGCGGCCTCAGGTACGTTCACTGCGATAATGCCGAGAATGACAACGATCAACCCGCCAACAAAAACCTGGCTGGCGGCTACCCATTGGATATTTTTGTTTAGATCGAATGCCATTGATGGAAAAAGTTTTAACGACTGATCAGCTGCCCAACCGCAAGGAACGCTCGGGAGTCATCTCGTCCCGGGTCAGATATCGTCCGGCAGGTCCCGTCGGGTTTTGTTCTCGACCAGAAATTTGCCCTCGTCGCCGAGCTCCTTGACGACAGCCGCCGGAACGCCGGCGATAAGTGTTTCCTCGCGGTCAAATCGTTTCGTCACGACCGTCCCGATCCCGACGATGCATCTGGCCGGTATCGATCCGCCGGGCGCTATACGTATTTCCGAACCGACATAGCTGTAGTCGCCGATCGTAACCGGCGCGGTCATCTGGCGGTTGTGAGTCCAAACGGACGAATTGCGTCCGCCGAGGATGACCCGCTTGCCGAACTCAACACGGTCAGTAAAGTCGATCTTGTGCGAGGCTCCGAGCATGCCGCCGTCACCGAGGATAAATCGCGGATCGATCTCGTTCATCACATCGGGTTCGGGGATCGAGTTGATCTCGTTCAGCCGCAGTATCTCGCAGTACCGCCCGATCCGTATCTCATCACCTCCGCGAAATACATTGAGGTGGCCGATGCCCGTGTGCTCGCCGATCGACAACGCTTTTGTGCCCGTAAACACATTAAAATGCCCGATCGAAACGTCGTCCCCGATCTCGCACGACGAAACATCGATCAGCGAAAAACCGATGCGAAACCGGCGTCCGATGCGATAGCCGAAAAACCATCGATAGCAGAGCCGCGCCAGCGGCGACGGCAAAAAGCCGAACACGGCGGACATTGCAAATCTCAGCTTTCGGTACATTTAGCGTTCGGTCGTACTATTTCACCAGGCTGTGAGCGGCGAGCTCGGCCGTTGCGACCGAGACGCGGTCGTCGGCTGACTGCTGGCCTACCCAGGAGATCAACTCGTCGAGACCGTCGTCCAATGCGACGGATGGCTCGTAACCCAGCTTCGCCTGGATCTTAGATATATCGGCTATGCAATGACGGATGTCGCCCTCGCGAAATTTTCCGGAGATGTCGGGCTCGATCGATTTACCGAGGCCTTTTGCCACTATCTCGGCGATGCGCCTCACGGTCGTCGCCACGCCCGTTCCGACGTTCATCACCTCGTAATCGCCTTTATCTGTTTCGAGAGCAAGCAGGTTTGCCCGGACAATATCACGGACGCTTACAAAATCGCGTGTCTGCTCGCCGTCCTCGTATACCAGCGGAGCCTCGTCATTCAACAATCGCGAAGAAAAGATCGCACACGCGCCGGTATACGGATTGGAAAGCGCCTGACGCGGGCCGTAAACATTGAAATAGCGAAATGCGACGGTCGGTATCCTGTACGCCCGCCCAATGACCAGGCTGTATTGTTCCTGAACCTGCTTGCCAACAGCGTAGACGGACGTGGGGAAGAGTCTTTTTTCCTCAGGGGTCGGCATGGCGGCCATCATATCTCCGCAGACGGCACAATAGAATTCCCAGCGATGCTCAAGGAGTTGAGCTTCCGCACGAAGTGTCGGCTCGGCCACAATGTTGCATTTAGCGCATCGGACCGGCCCCTCACCGTAAAGCGACATCGACGAGGCTACGATCAGCTTCTTGTATTGCGAGGGCCGCTTGATCATTTCCTCGAGCAGAACGGCGGTGCCCAGATCATTGCCCTGCACAAATCGAACGATCTGGTACATTGACCGCCCCAGCCCGAGTTCAGCGGCGAGATGGTAAACAACCTCGATACCGTCGAGCGCGCGACGGACAGTTTCGGCATCGCAGACGCTGCCGTGAATAAACTCGGCGTCCGGGTTCAGGTATTCGGGAACCCGCCCGTGATGGACCTCATCCGCCAGCGAATCCAATATCCGCACCCCGTGCCCACGCTCGACCAGAGCGTCCACCAGATGCGAACCAATAAAACCGGCCCCGCCGGTCACCAGGATATTGAGTGATTGCATTCTCTACGAATTGCCGATATTTTGCTGCCGCGATCTCAATTCAAAACATCACGGAAAACACCAGCGAGCTTCTCGGCCTGTGCCTCGAGATCGTAATTGGCGATCGCATGCTGCCGTCCGGCCGCCCCAAGCTCGCGACGCAGCTCGCCGTCGCCGAGCAGTGTGTCGAGTGAATTATACCAATCATCATCGCTTTCCGCATTGAGGTGGGTTTTACCGGTCTCGCCGATCTCGGCACAGACGCCAACGGGGCTCATTACAAAGGGGATACCGACCGCCATATATTGGATCGCCTTAAAGCCGGATTTACCCTTGATCCATTCCGCGTTTGCCGAACCGCCGGGGAAGATCGGGTACACGCCAATATCGATCGACTGAAAATCTACGATCTCACGATCGAGCTGCCACTGGCGGGATTCGACCTGCACGCCCGGAATCTCGATCGTCCGATCGCCCGCACCGACGACCACGAGGCGAAATCGGTGCTTTTCGGCAAGCCGCTCGATAACGGGAAAGAGCCGCGTCAGGAACTGGTAGGTCGAGTGGGTCCCGATCCAACCGATCACCGGAAGTTCGTTTTTATGATCTGCCGGGCAAAAGAGCGAGTTGTCGACAACGGTCGAGATGACCACGGCCCGCGTGCCTTTGCCCTCGACATACTCGGCGATGAAACGGTTCCCGCAGGTGACGACCGCGGCCCACTCGATCAGCCTGTCGGTTTTGCCGAAAAACTTCAGCGCACTGCCTAATCGGCCATAGCTCGGGCTGATGTACGAGACGTAGGTCGCATCGTCAAGGTCTAGCACCATTGGCACCCGCCCGATGGCCTGATAAAGCCATTCAAAAATAGCTGGCCCAAACAGCATCGCCTCGCGCTGCACGAAGATCAGATCGTATTTGCGCAGCCCGACAAGTTCCCCGACCCTTTTCAGAACCGAGCGGACCAGCGAAAATGCTTTTCCGCCGACACCGCCGCCTGAATAAAGTGACGAGAACTGTCCGCTGTCCAAAAACGGCCGGATCGTCACATCGATACCGCGATCCGCCAATGGCTCAACAAACTGGGCAATTCGAAAACGCGTTGCGGCCGCATCAGTTGGATAGGAACAAAGCGCGAGAATCTTCATGTGTTGACCACTCCGTTAAGCAGCCTAGAGTAGATTCTGCGGTATCGAACACCACCGACAGACGACAGGTCAAATTCACGGTGAGCGACTTCACGGCATCGATTGCCGATATCTCCGAGCGACTCCACAGAATCCAATGCCGCCCGATAGTCAACGTCGGCGAACCCATCGATCAATGCCCCGATGCCGTTACCGTTGATCAGGCTATCGACATCGCCGACACCGGAATTAGCGATGATCGGCCGTCCACAGGCGAGATACTCGGGTATCTTGGTCGGCGAACGCGAGAGCGTCGAGAAGCTGCTTTTTACGAATGAGATAGCCACATCCGATGCATTCAAGTATTCGGGGATCTCGGACGGCGAGACACGGGTTACCAGATAGTCCGATTCCGAAAACCCTTTCGCACGAAGCAGCCCGGCGATCGCTGTCGGATCGCTCTGCGTTAGTATCAGTGCAAATGTCTCAGGCCGCCGACTGCGTGACGCAGCCAGCAGGTCGACGATCTCATTCGTCAGGTAAAGCCCGCCGAGAGCACCGGAATGTACCATAACGAAACGATCCTCGACGCCAAGCTTCTGTCGTGCGTTTTGCCTGCTCGTTTCCGGATCGTTGGCAAACCTGGTATCAAAATCGACGCAGCACGGGACCACCTCGATAGGACGAGCGGCGTTGTCAGTACCACCTGCAGTAGCGGGTGCGTTAACAGCATCGCTCGTCAGCCAGCCGCCGTCGGGTTGGGGCACAGCATCGGGGAACAGTATTACTCGTGCTTTTTCCGTCAGGACGACAAATCCGTCCGATTCTTTCATTAGCCACCGCTCGACGCGTTTCGCCGAGCGGTAGAGCAAACCGTTCTCCGGCCAGATGCCGGCATCGGTGTACTCCTCGGGGAAAAAGCCGCGTATGTCGAAGAGCAGCTTTGGCCGCCGCCGGGAAAACCGCCGGGCGATCGCTCCCATCAGCGTCGGGATATGGACGCGACCGTGCAGGATGTCGACCTTGTCCCTGGCGATAGCTCGGCGAATGAACCACGCCCCGCGAAAGACGTCATACGCCGTCGCCAGTGCCGAAGGCCGCTTATGATACCGAAGCCAATGCCAAGCGATCCCCTTCGCCTTCAATTCAGAGCGGATATTTCCCTCGTCCTCTCTTCCAATCTTCTCCGGCTCGAAAGTGAGCAGCGACATGGAGATGTCCAAATTTGGAACTCGCCCTCGCTCCCTCGCTCCCTCTCTCGCTTTCTCCCCCTCTCCTCCACTCCCCTTCTCCCCTACTCCTTCACTCCCGCTCTTCTGCAGTTCACAGAGGTACGGGATCACCTGCGTCTGGACCAGAGGCTGCTGTACGCCGAAATAACAAATGTAAAGAGATTGTGGCATTGCCAATAGGGCGACCGACAAAACTAAACGAATTCCACCAACAGTATTGATCTGTATGATTTATTCTGTAATGGCCTTGGAAATAGTGGGAGAAGGACACCTGCTAACAAGTTAACGACAACGTAGAGACGCGAGCTTTTTACCGCAATCTTCCTCAAAGCCTCCGTCACCCGGATTTGCTCAGAACCAATGACCGTCGAGTGAATTGGAGCACCGGCAATTCCGTCGCTGCTCTTAATATATTCCATTACGGATTCGATTAGGGGGTAATCGTATTTCATGTGCTCGTCCAACCAGCTCGGAATAGGTCGATTTGATTCTTCTAATGCTACCCGAAAATTCTCGTCAATTCTTCGAGCATTGGTGCCACATGGAAAGGCCAACACAATGCCTTTTTGAGCGACGCGAATTAACTCATGGATCGCGCGTTTCCGCATTTTGGGTGAAAGATGCTCCAAAACGTCTACAGAAGTTGCGAATGAGAACGTGTTGTCCGAGAAGGGGAGGTCGAGAATGCTTCCCTTCACGAATTTGAAACCCGGCCTACGAAAGCTGGGAATATTAATATCGACACCCGTAAATCGCATGGCCGATGTGAAATTCGCAATTCCATTTTCGCCACAGCCGGCGTCTAGTACGGTTGTGCGATCTACTAACTTCGCTTTAAGCACGCGCAGGACGTCGGCATTTCGACAACGCGTGTCCCACGAATACTGATGAATTAGCCGTCTTGCCAACTCCCCGAGGGTCATTAATCCACTCCCATTTCCGGATCCGACATCTTGAAATGTCGTTAATTTTGTTTTACCTGCTTGCCAAGGCTCGTTTCATAAATCGTACCGGGAATCCAAATAGACGGTACACATTTGCCGGTCTATTCAATATTCCTGAGGCCGCGTGCCGAACAAAGCTGCGATACTGTCCGACACGAAAGTACGATCCGGCCATAACCATATGAAAATTACCATACGCCCGGCGTCGTAGTCTCAGAATCTCAAAGTCGTCGGTATCGAAGGCTTTCGCGTAGAACAGGTTTAACGAACGTTCCATTTCACGAACGTTCGCTCGGGAGTTGCGATCATGCATTCTGTAGTGCATGAGAATCTCCTTTACGAAACCGACTTTGAACCGTACTGCAATGCGATAACAGAAGTCCAAATCTTCACCAACCGTCAATCTCTCATCGAACCCTCTGACTTCTTCGAATGCGACCCGCCTAACGACAACCGTTCCGCCGTAACCGATTATTACAGGCTTCTCCCATAACAGTAGGTCGTTCGCCAACCAACCCTCACCGCCAACCAAGTGATCGCAAATGGTCTTGCCAGTAAGCGAATCATATTCTCGCATACCGCAATGCACGAGGCCGATCGCGGGGTCAGATGCGAATTTCGCGATCTGTTTCTCAAGCTTGGTCGGCTCCCAGATATCGTCGGCATCGAGAAAAGCGATCAGATCACCTGACGATTCCGCCACGCCGCGATTTCGCGCGGCACATACCCCGGCATTTTCCTGGCGGATGTACTTGATTCGCCCGCCAAACCCTCGAACCACCGCCTCAGTGTCGTCCGTCGATCCGTCGTCAACGACGATGATCTCCGTCGGTGCAACCGTCTGCCCGAGCACGCTCTCTATCGCGTCTGCAATGAAGCGTCCGTAATTGTATGTTGGGATAACAACTGAGACATTTTGCGTCTCTGTGCCATTACCCTTTGGAGCACTGGCTGTCGACATATTCGCACCACAAATGTCCGATCGTTATATGTGCTTCCTGGATCCGTGCCGTACGATCAGACGGGGCAACGACGATCGCGTCACACATCTCAAGCATTTTGCCGCCGCCACGCCCGGTCATCCCGATAACAACACAGCCACAGTCTTTTGCCGCTCGGATCGCCTCGATCACATTTGGTGAATTGCCGCTCGTGCTTATCGCGATAAGTACATCGCCTCTATTAGCAAGTGCTTCGACCTGTCGGGCGAAAACCCGGTCAAAGCCGTAATCGTTACCCAAAGCCGTTAAAGCAGATGTGTCGGTAGTGAGGGCGATCGCGGGAAACGCGGCCCTCTCAGTCTCGTACCTTCCGACGAATTCCGCTGCAATATGCTGAGCGTCTGCCGCACTTCCGCCGTTACCGCAAAGAAGTATTTTATTGCCATGATCCAGCGCGGCCCACAGGAGCTCACCACACGTGGCAATATTCGGAATTGAATCTGAAACAATTCTATCGATCACCGATCGATGCTCTGCAAGTGATTTCAAATAGATCGAGTTCATACCTAGTTAATATTAATTGACCGTTCCGAAAGCCCTGCGAAATGAATCTTCGTAAAATCTTATCATTTTGCCTATCGTCAAGTTTTCGCCAACAAATTGCCGTCCGTTAAGGCCTAGTTTTCGGCAAAGATCATTATTAGCGGCCAACTCGACTATCGCCTTTGTCAATGCCGTACTATTTGCGGCGGGTACCACCATACCGTTTTCGCCGTTCTGAATAATGTCGCGGACACCGCTCACCTCCGACATCACCAGCGGCTTTCCTAACCATAGAGCCTCGCACATAACCTGGCTAAAGGCCTCTTGCAGCGTCGACTGCGCGATGACGTCAACGGCGGCCATCAACGCCATCGCGTCGGTTCGCCACCCGAGGAGCTTAACTGTCTCTTGTAATCCTAGCTCTTCGATCTGCTGCTCTAGTCGAGCTCGTTCGGGCCCTTCGCCGACCACGACGACCAGCAGCTCCGGAATTGTCATGCGGATCTCAGCGGCAGCCTCGATGAGGTAGCGTTGCCCCTTCTCCTCGTGCAGTCTGCTAAAATTGCCGACGACGAAACGGCCTTCAAATCCTAAATCCACACGGACCCTTGAAACGTCTTCACTTCTTATTGAGGCGTATTTTGCCGGGTCAAATCCGTATAATATGACGTCGACCTTTTCTGGATCGACATTTTGCCGTTCGGTGAGAATTTCGGAGATCATTGCCGAAGGAACGATTATCCGGGCAGCAGCCCTGTTTATTGTTTGCTCGAGCCGAAGAAGAGTCGTATGCTTGAACTTATTATTCAGTCGATACAGTGAATCCGAATAGTGGCGGCCAATAACGAGCTTCGTCTTCCGGTGAAGACGCGTAGCCATCCATCCCACTATTGCCTGTTCGAAATGGTGAGCGTGAAGTATGTCAATGTCCCATTTATTCAGAAGTCTTGAGAGTTTATATGCGGTACCCAAAGCGTCGGTCCGTGAGTTACCCGGCAGCAATTTGTATTTAACATCACGGGCAAATTCAGGACGTGCAATGTTGTGTTTCTCCGTTCTTAGGACAACCGACATTTCAAAGTGCTCGCGATGGGCATTCTGAACGATCGTATCGATAAAATCAGACTTATTAATTACGTCGGCGAACTCTAAAACACGAATCATGGCCTATCGGATATCCTTTGGGATACACTCAACGTCGAATAAATCAGTTTGTTCGGTAAACCAGCTCTTGTCCACCGGCCTGTCGATACGCTTAAGTTCGAAAGAATGTTTATGAAGTAGATCCCAAATCTGTAAAAGCGTAGCGCCGCAAAGTCGTATCGCGTCGGGATGAAGGCTCAGGAAGATCGTAGGTCTGGAATTCGCCAGTGTTTCTTCAGCACCGACAAGTAGGTCATACTCCGCTCCTTCAACATCGATCTTCATACAGCTGATAGATAATTTTTGGTCAAAGTTCACTCTATCGACGGAAATCGTCGGGACCGCAATCCCACCTTGATGGCGATTCTGTTGAACTAGACTGTTTGCATTCGAATTTTCGTCACCGGTATCGAAAAATGTGGCTGTGCCGGCCTTTCTCGTTAGAGCCTCGGGCCTAACCTCAACATTGTCACAGTTATTAATATGCACAACTTTGGTAAGTACTTCTCTGATCGACGGCGTCGGTTCAAAGCTGATCACCCGGCCGGAATCACCAACAAGTCGCGAAGCGAATACAGTGAATAAACCAAAGTGTGCTCCGCAATCATAAAACACTTGACCGTTCGCGCAGTGTCTTCTCAGGAAATCGAACAAGTCCGGCTCATAACCCTTCGGGTAATACCGACTGTAGCGGGCTGGGAATCGGATTGTCTCGCCGCCGATCCGTCTAGGAACCCCGCGAAAACCATAAATGAGGTCCCCAAATCCGTACACGGCATTCTTGATTGCTTCTTTCATTTACTTACGGTGTCTTTACAAACCGCGGCGATCTGTTTGACCGTTATCCGCTGCATTTGCCTACAATTGCTGTCCGCACAACTGTCCCATTCACACATGATGTTACAGCCATCGTCTCGACCGAATATTACTCTAGATGTCGAATATGTCGTCGCATGCTCTGGCCGACGAGCTCGGAATAGCCCAATGATCGACTTTCCCAGCGCTCCGGAAATGTGAAATGGGCCGCTATCGGTTGTTACTACTGCCTTCGCCCGATCAATAACTGCCAATAACTCCTGCAAACTCAAGAGGCCGCGAGTATCGACGATCGACACGTCGCCAGTGCTGACATCGACATCCAATGTCTCTTTGCCTCCGATCAAAACCGTTCTTAGACCAAGCTGCTGGTGAAGTAGATCGGCAAGATGTGGAATGTTCTCTATCGGCCACCATTGACGCCGGCTGCTTCCAAAAGGGTGGAGTACAGCGTAATTCTCATCGTCAACAATACCCGATTCGGCTAGCTTTTCCCTAGCTCGGGTCTTTACCGATTCGTCGACACAGATCTTTGGTGTAGTGTATCTGACATTATAGCCGAGACATCTAAGCGAATTCAGCCGTTCGTCCGTTCCCCATGTCCTGGGGCTGCCAATGTCATAGGTGACCGTAAGACAGTTTTGGAGGGGCGTTCCCGCCACCCCAACGCGAATCGGAATTCTAGCCTTGGCTAAGACGTGTGCAAACTGATCACCGAGGAGAATGATGGCGATATCGAACCGTTGTTCCGACAGCCATACTTTCAGCTTCTTGATCTCATCGGATCGCCTGATCGAGAATGGGTCGGCATTGCACTCGTAGAACTCATCAAATATTGGACATGCGGTGATCAGTTCCCGGTTGTGCTTCTTCCCCAGGACCGCAATATGCGCATTGGGCCACAGCTTCCGGGCTTCACTGATCGCCGGCAGGCTCATTACCGAATCACCGATCAGCCCGGCCAAAATAACGAGCACTCGCTTAGGTCGGAAAGTGGCTGCGTCAATCTCCCCTTTCGGGGATGACCTTGAATCGTAGTACTTCCCGATTATCCAAAGCCGAGCACCCAATTGGGCAGAGTAAAGCAGAGATTTGAGATTCATCGAGTATCCGAACGGTGACTTTGATTCTACTGTTTACGATTTCTAGCGATCGCGCGGCGATCAAAAAAATCGTCAGGAGCGGGATCTGAACCGCCCTTCACAAGTATCGCTGTCAGCCAGCGGCGACGGTTGTCCCGATCGCGAAGGTAGCCTATCTCCATTGACTCGCAGCCCGCATTCGACAACATCTCAGAAAACGTAGAAAAAGTGAATTCGTGCAGGTGTTCGTCAGATTCCCAGTGTCCATTAGGTGTAGTGATCACGAACGACCCGCCCGGGATCACCCATTCGAAGGCTTTTCTCACAGATTCATGAGGCTTGCGTAAATGTTCGACGACTTCGGACATAACTACCCAATCGAACTGTTTATGCGGAGCAAAACTCTCGATGAGCCCTTGGGCAGTCTCAACATTCGGCAGTCCCATTTCGTCTACCTGACTTAACGACGGAGCGGAAACATCAAAGGCCGTTAAATGACTTACTTTAGGAGCTAAAAGGCGAGTCATTCCACCGTTGCCGCATCCAATTTCAAGTAGATTGCCCCCGCTAACATGTTTCAGAACCCAAACCGCTCTAGGGTGCTCGTAATGTGTCGGATCGTCGAGAAACTCGCAGCCTGTTACTCGACGGTTGTAAAAGGCGGCGACGGATTCGTCCGTCCCGGACTCAAGTTCCGGAGCGGCCACAGAACGGCCCAATCTCCAACGGATCGATTGAGTGATACGTTGTGCTAAGCTCCTCATATACTATCCATGTCCCAATCTATGACCCAAGAAGCCTTCTCAGGCGGTTCAAAATCCAATAACGTTCTTCCACCAGCAAAACGAAGTTCCTAATAAGTATCACGTACGTCAGGAAGCAAAGCAACGTTAAGCCAGTTATGACCGAAGTGAGTTCTGGGAGCGCGAGGTTTATTATAAATGGAAAAATCATCACGATCGAGCATCCAGCAAAAGCAAGTAATTGTCGCCTTGGTATAGTCACACCTATTAAGCGCTTCGCTAGCCCAAAAAGGAAAAAGGCATCGATTCCAATCCGAATTGACCATGCCGCGGCAGCGCCGTTTGTTCCAAACTTCCAAGTTAAAAAGCCGACCAGTATTAAATAAGGAACTAGCTCGGCAAAATACAGTTTTGCGAATATATCGGTTCGTCCGGACGCCATTATTGCAGCGTACGGCAAATAAGCCGGAATATTAAAAACCAGACCGATCAAGAGAATGTAGAACGGCGTGATACTCTCGCGGCCAAAATCCGGTCCGGCCCATATCGTGAAAAAGGGCTTAGCAACGATCGATAATAATACGAGAGACGGCACGAGAACGATCAGGTTTATTCGTATGCCTCGCGAGTAAAGATTCTCTAGCTGTTCCCGTTTTTCGTCACCCTGCAATTGCGAAAATGCCGGTATCAGCGATTGGATCATCGCGACGGAAAACATTGTTGTCATGCTCGCCAACGTGAAGGCGACCGAATAATAGGCCAAAGCCTCGACAGAAACCATCCGCGGCAATATACCCTTTTCGAGGTTCGCCACGATCATCGCGGCAAAGCCGGCTCCCACGAGAGCCCCGCCAAATTTCATCAGCGGTCGCACCAGTCGCCGATCGATCGTCATACCCAGTAGTTCAGGGAGAAGCCGTCCCGAAATGTACAAATGTCCGAACAGCGTCAAAACGGACGCGGCTAGGAGTACAGATACGGCACCAATAATGCCACCGCCGTAGTACAAGACAACCGGTGTCGCCGTAATACCGAGTATTCGAAAGCCCGAGTTCACCAACGTATTCAGGTCCATCCTCAGCCTGGAAAGCTGCGGAGTATTAAAGATATTGTTCAGTATGCCGATCAGGAACGTGACGGACGCGAGTTTCATCGCCAGGCTCGCCTCGGATAACAGGTGTTCCGGGACATTCAGCAGCGATACGATCGAGAAGGAAAACAAAAATATCGCTAGAGCGATCGGAAATGCTGAACAGATCGCTATAAATGCGGCAGTTCGCACAACCGTGGCCTCCTCATCGCCACGACCACGCGAGTAGGCTTCGGAACCAAATTTGGTAGACGCCACACCCATTCCGAAATCCGCGGAACCAAGATAGCCCGGAATAAGCCCGATCAAGATCAATACTCCATATCCATCGGCACCGAGCAATCTGATAACAAACGGCGTCGCAAAAAGCGAAACGCCGAGTGGAGCGATCTGACCGGCGAGGGTCCAGAGGCTGCCTTTGACGACCTTAGAGGTCATTCCGGCGGTGGATCTGGTTTCGGGTGGATCTTCGGCGGCGGGCAAGGTCGGGTCGGGTGTCACGTTTGAAGTGTATTTTTCGGTGAGAGTAGAGTCAAGGAACATGATAAAATGACGTTTTTGTAACGCCCTCAATTGTCACCAGCCTAATTTGAAGTTTGCAGGTCAAAGAGGGCTTGTTCACGGGAGGAGTGTGTCAGTTGCATTACAATCTATTTTCAGATACCGCAATTTTTCAATTACGACGCCAAACAGCGAGGATCATATTCGGTAAAGACGAATCAATCTGACGAATCTTCTTGATCGCGGAATCGAAGATTGACTCTCAGGAATCTTAAATACACCTGAAAGGATGCATCAATGTCATCGCTGGGCCGTCGAAGAATAGAACGCCACAACTTCTCGAGTAGAATAACGAAAACCGCCGCAATACAATTTAAAATAAACTCGAGTTTCGTCAGGCTCAGTTCCTGAAAGTGTAAATATCCCGCCAGGAATTTGGTATTTCTCTCTGTTTGCCCCCAGCGAGCGATCGTACTTTTGGCGCCGAGGTGAACGACCTCAGCACTAGGACAAAAGACTATTTGCCATCCGGCTCTAATGATTCTAAGGCTGAATTCTTGGTCTTCACCATACATATGAAAGGATGAATCAAAACCGCCAACCTCGTCGTAAACTTCTCTTCTCACTAGGAGAGCGGCTCCCGACGCAAACCGAACTCTCTTCCTCTCATTGTGCGGCCAAAACGGTCCAAGTAAAAGGTTGCTGCGAATTTTCCGCGGCATAAGCTTGTATAATCTGAGCCCGATTACCAGTATTTCCCAGGCGGTCGGTGGATTACGATAAACACTAGGCTGCAATGTCATGTCGGCGTTAAGCAGCTTTGGGGCTACAACGCCGATCTTGGGATCTCGATCGAAGTCTTCTAACAACGTGTCAATAGCGTTCGACGATACGAAAGCATCCGAATTCAAAAGAAAGAAGTACTTAGCTTTGCTGACCGACATTCCTTGGTTGTTCGCTCGGCCAAAGCCCACGTTTTCATTATTAGGAATCAGCATGAGACGGTCGCCCAACTCGCTTTTTTTCTTCTCAAGCCAAGCGACGCTGTCATCGTGCGAATCGTTGTCGATCACGATAAGTTCGTAGTTACAAGATGGCGGAAAATTTGAGATGTTGTTAAGGCAGTCTTCCAGCAACTTTCTTCCGTTCCAGTTGACGATGATAATCGACAATTCAGGATTCATCGTGGTTGGGCCTGGACGGCAAACTGAATGAACTTCCAATCCACAATTTTGCCCAGGAATACTGCGTTTGCGACCTTGTACTTCAGGCCGAAGCTCGGGTTAATGCCCTCGATGCTCGACACGCCGTAACCTGCGGATTCGAACATACGGATGATACTTTTCCGGGTGAAAAATCGAAGGTGGGTATTGTCCATTATGCCTGAATCTTCATATTTCCAGTCCTGCTTGGTGAGGATTTCCCAGACGTTATAAAAGTGAAGAACATTCGGGATCGAGGCAACAACCACTCCGTTCGGAGTCAGAAGTCCCCTTGCATGTATCAATGCAGTCTCGGGATTTACCATATGTTCGAGGACATCGTTAAAAACAATGCAGTCGAACTTTTGACCGTAAAGAGCCCTTTCAGACGATTCGAGCGTTCCATTAATCACGCAATCCAGTTTCGTTTTTGCCAACTTAGCAGCTTCTGTGCCGGGTTCAATGCCCCAGACTGTACAACCTGGACGGTTATCTTTGATCAGTTTTCCAAACCCGCCGGCACTGCACCCGACATCTAGCAATGTCGTGATATCAGCCGGTATGAACGGAAACATTTCACGCCGTTCCATTGCGAAGTATAAGTCATCCTTTTCAGCGTACTGATCAGCAAGCTGCGAGTATTGTGAATCCATTTTAAATATCAGCTACCAAAGCTAATCCAATATCGTCCCATGAAAACTGGTGCATCAAAGTCCAAGAGATCTATTGACAAGGTACTCTCAGATCTTTCTCGATTTGAGACTTTGATATATTGCAATACGGCTCATTCTGAACGTCTATCAAGGCTACAGTCGAGCCCAATCCCATCCCGAAATCGGCAAACCCCAAATATGTCGGTATCAAGGCGACCAAAACAAATACCCCGTAGCCCTCGCTTCCCAATAGACGGATCGTAAAGGGTGTAGCTATCAGAGTGACCGCCATCGGGGCGATCTGGCCGGCGAGGGTCCAGAGGCTGCCTTTGACGACCTTGGTGGTCATTCCGGCGGTGGATCTAGTTTCGGGTGGATCTTCGGCGGCGGGCGGGATCGGGTCGGGTGTCACGTACGCAAGTGTATTTTTCGGCAACGATAGTGTCAACCGGGGAAGGGAGAAGGGGAGCGGGGAAGGGAGAAGGGGAGCGGGGGAGTGGGGGAGTGGAGGAGTGGGGGAGTAGGGGAGTGGTGGAGTTGGGGAGAAGGGGAGTGGGGGAGTGGGGGAGTAGGGGAGTGGAGGAGTGGGGGAGTAGGGGAGTGGGGGAGTTGGGGAGATGGGGAGACGGGGAGACCGAAGCCAGAAGTTGGTAGCCAGTAGCTGGCAGAAAATCGGCGGAAGTGTATGGATACAGCGGGTGTTGTGATAGGGAGATCGCGATCTTGGGCAAAATTGGGGCGGGGTTGGGGTGAGTCGGGGTTGTTTTGTGGTGATCCGGGGCTGATCTGTTTAGATTTGAGCTGGTTTGGTGCGGTGGCGGTTCGGTTTTGTTGTAAACAGGCACGATGTTGAGGAAGATCGGCGATATTTTGGACAAGTATTTCGAGATGCCGGCCGGATAAAACGGGCATTTGGGCCGCAATTAGGCCACTTTCCTCATATTTATGTTGCATGGATGAAAAATCGCTTGACGAGTGGCACGCACAATGCTACATTTATATTAGAAACGCAAACAAACGTTTCTTAGACAAAATTACACACAACACAAGATAAGCGAGGAATAAAGATATGAATTTCAGAACACTGAACGAAAACGAGCTGGCGGATTTTGCCGCGAATGTGACGGCACTGCTCGGCGGGACGCAGCTGACGGCGATCGACGAAAATGTACGCTCGGCTCTGAGCCTGACGATCGGGACGCTGCCGGCAACGCTCGGGTCGCAGGCCGCTCAGGCAGCGATCGCCGAGGGCGAGCGAAAGGCGGCGGTCAGCGCCCGCAACGCGACACGCAAACGGGTCCGCGACCTGATGAGCCAGGTACGCGACGCCCTCAAGGCGGGGCTAGCCCCCAAATTGCAATACGACCTGTGCGGATTCGACTTTCCGGCTGCGCGGAGCACCTATGAGGCACAGGACCCGTCGGAGCTGTCGGCGTTCGGATATTCAAACGGGGTGAACCGGATCCGGTTCTCCGGCAACAACAAGCCCGGACGCGTCGTTTACGAGATATGGCGGCGGCACGGCGACACGGTCGATTGGGGGATGCACGCATTGACGCGGAAACAGAGCTTTACCGACACCGGGATCACGCCCGGCCAGTATTACGAGTACAAGGTCCGTGCCGTCGCCGCCAAGTCAGTCTCGAACTTTTCGAACTCGGCGGTGGTTTATGGGGTGAGCTGATCCGAACGCAGAAGCCAGAAGCTACAATTCAGAAGCCGGAAGGCAAATACGCGAGATCAGAATGGGTGGCGGGGGCTGCCCGTTTTTTCACATTGGGGAAGAACTTTAACGCAAAGGCCACAAAGGCGAAGACGCAAAGGGCACGAAGGGGAGGAAAAGGGGATGGGGAAGAGTGAAGATAGTAGTCAGAAGCCGGTAGCCAGAAGGCGGTGGCTGGAATTTGGAATCTGGAATGTGGAAGCCAGAAACTAGAAGTCAGTAGCCAGGAGGCAGAAGCTAGAGGCCGGAAGCCAGAAGACGGCGGCTGGAATCTGGAATTTGGAATTTGGAATCTGAAACCTAAGCCCTTCTTTATTGTTAACTGTTCACTATACGTTGTTCACTCTCCCCGACTCCCTTTCTCCCCTTCTTCTATTTCACGATCTTCTCGAAATAGCCGACGGTGCGGGCGAGGCCGGTGGGGAGGTCGATGGTGGGCTGCCAGCCGAGGATGGCTTTGGCGCGGTCGATATTTGGTTGACGCTGTTTGGGATCGTCCTGGGGCAGCGGGACGAATTTGACGGCGACGGGGCGTCCGACGGCACGGCCTACCTCTTCGGCGAGCTCGCGCATGGTAAATTCGCCGGGGTTGCCGACATTGACCGGCATGTGGAGGTCTTCGCCCGTCGTGTTCATTAGGCGGATCATACCGTCGACCAGGTCGCTGACGTAGCAGAACGAACGCGTCTGCGAGCCGTCGCCGTAGATGGTCAGCTCCTCGCCGAGCAGTGCCTGGACTATGAAATTCGAAACGACGCGGCCGTCGTCGGGCAGCATCCGCTCTCCGTAGGTGTTAAAGATGCGGATGATCCGCGTGTCGACCCCGTTCTGCCGGTGATAGTCCATCACGAGCGTTTCGGCGACGCGTTTGCCTTCGTCGTAGCAGCTGCGGATGCCGATCGGGTTGACATTGCCCCAATAGTCTTCGGTCTGCGGATGAACGATCGGGTCGCCGTAGACTTCGCTGGTCGACGCTTGCAGAATGCGGGCGTGGACGCGTTTGGCGAGGCCGAGCATGTTGATCGTGCCCATCACGTTGGTCTTGACGGTCTTGACCGGATTGTACTGGTAATGGACCGGCGATGCGGGACAAGCCAGATTGTAGATCTGGTCGACCTCGAGCAGGATCGGCTCGGTCACGTCGTGGCGGACGAGTTCGAAATGCCGGTTGTCGAGCAGATGGGCGACATTCGCTTTGCGGCCGGTGAAAAAGTTGTCGAGACAGATGACATCATTGCCCTCGGCGAGCAGGCGTTCGCATAGATGCGAGCCGATAAAGCCGGCCCCGCCGGTGACGAGTATCCTGTTTTGGGTCATATCTTTACTAAATTATAGCAGGGTCGCCTGTGACCCGCCGCTCACGTACGCAAGTGTATTTTTCGAGGCGGGTGGTGTCAAACGGAGTTTTCCGAGTGGAGGAGTGGAGGAGTGGGGGAGAAAGGGAGTGGGGGAGAAAGGGAGCAGGGGAGTGGGGGAGACGGCGACTAAAGCCTACGTCTTCAGCTATCAGCTATCAGTTATTAGTTCACCACTCATCACTTACCATTATTCTTTGTAGCCGTACATGCTGCCGTCGTAGAGACCCGGGCGGTTCTTTTCGTAATCGACGAAGAAATCCTGCACTGCTTCTTCGGTCCCGACAAAGACCGAATTGGCTCCCTTGTACACCTTGTACGCCCGCTTGTTGTTGTCGGGAACAAGGACCGTTTCTACCGTCAGACCATAGCCCTCCGCGATCTCGACGATATCTTTCTGACTCATAATGCCCTCCGTAGTCTATGTTATGGATCCTTAAGGATAATAAATTTTGACGGAGAAATCCAAACCGGCGCACCGCAGGACGAAACAGGATTGTAACATCCTGTTCGCCTGCGGTTGATAATGGCGGGCTAAATTGCGGTCGGGTCAAAGGTCTGAGAGGGCGAAGCGGCGGAGGTCAAACTGTGATTTGAGCCGGGAACAGACGACGTCGCAGAGTTCGAAAATGGTGTCGTCCGAGACGCGGTAATTGACTGTCAGGCCCTCCTTGCGGCGGGTGACGACGCCGGCGTCGTAGAGAATGCCGAGGTGCTTTGAGACGTTCGCCTGATTGGCACCGGTCGCGGCGACGATATCGCTCACATTCATCTCGCGCTCGCCGAGCGTATGGAGTATCTTGAGCCGCATCGGCTCGGACATCAGCCGGAAACGGCCGGCGATCATCTCGAGAGCGGCGTCATTTAATTCTTTCTTCTTTTTCTTCATTTGTACGTTACCGAGACCTGCACTATATCGGCACACCGCCGCTTAACTGCGACTATATTACTAAACAGTAATGTATGATGCAAGTCAAACTCGTGCCGCTGTCTCCGAATATCAGGGAAATTACCACTCACAACATTGGTGTGACGAGTGCCCTTGACATTTCTATATAACGTTGGATACGATAGCGACACTGTATTACTATACAGTAATATATGGTTTCGGAGAGTCTTGGAGGCAGAATTATGACAGTTGACAGAATGCTACGACTTATCGCTGGCGCATTCGTGCTGATCAGCGTCGCGCTCGGTTATTGGGTTAGCCCGTACTTCTATTTGTTTACGGCTTTTGTCGGGCTCAATTTGTTTCAGTCGGCCTTGACCCAGTGGTGTCCGATGATGACCTTTCTAAGGATGGCGGGTTTCAAGGACTAAGGGGGGACAGCCCGAACCGTCGAAAAGCGTCGGCCGGCACATAAATCACAATGCCTTTAGGTACCAAATCACTTGGAACGGCCCCGTTCGCCCTATTTTTGACAGCCTCGATGTTTTTTGCCCTTGCTATCGCGGTGCAGGGACAAACGTCGACGGAGCCGGTACTCGGACTCGGGCGGGCAGTCGAAATGGCGATCGAGAGCAATCCGTCGGCTAAAGCAGCGGAATCACGTGTTAAGATCGCCGATGCCAAGATCCGCGAATCAGCCGCCGGAAAGCTTCCGTCCGCACAGTTCAGCCAGAATGTTGTGCGGAGCAATAATCCGGTTTTCGTTTTCGGCTCGCTGCTCGAACAGGGACGATTCGGGCCGTCTAACTTTTCGATAGATTCGCTCAACAAACCCAACGGGCTCTTCAATTTCCGTTCGCAGTTCAACGCCCAGATGCCAATATTCGACCAGCGGCAAACGTCTTCGCGTGTGTCGCAGGCTGAGATCGGCAAGAAGCAGGCGGAGCTGATGGCCGAAGCCGCGAGGCAGAAATTGCGGTTCGATGTTGTGAGGTCGTTTTACGGCGTGATCCTCGGCCGCGAAATGATCAAGGTGAGCGACGACGCAATTAGATCGGCCGAGGCCAACCGCAAAAAGGTCAG
>JAKOVX010000027.1 GCA_029781855.1 Acidobacteriota bacterium
ATGCCGATCCCGCCATTCATCACGCAGTTGACCGGCATCAGCGATGCGATGGTCAAGGGTGCGCCCGTGTTCGCGGACATCGTGGAGGATTTTCTCGGTTTCATCGGCGACTCGGTGCTCGTCGCCCATAATTCGGGTTTCGATATGCGGTTTTTGAATCACGAGATCGGGCGCATCTTCGAGGATTACCGGTTGGCGAACCCGTGCCTCTGCACTGTCCAGCTCTCGCGAAAGCTGCTGCCTGACATCGTCAATCACAAGCTCAAGACCGTCGCCGAGCATTATTCGATCGATCTGGTCAATCATCACCGCGCCAGTGCCGACGCGCTCGCGACCGCTCATATTTTCATAAACCTTTTGTCGCAAATGCAGTCGAGCGGGGTCCGCGACCTCGCGACGGTCAAACGATTTAGTTCCAGGAAGAATCTATATGTTAGATAGCCAGCCCGTTACGGGCTCGAACCAGCAGGGCCTCGATATCCGCTCGACTCCGAGGGCCGAGATGGATCTGTTTCCGCTCGATAGTTTTCCGTATGAATTTCCGGGCAATGAGATATGGGTTGAATTTGAGATCCCGGAATTTACGTCGATCTGCCCGTTTTCGGACTTTCCGGATTTTGCCGTTATCAGGCTCAAGTATGTTCCCAATCAGCTTTGCATCGAGCTCAAAAGCCTGAAGCTCTACATAAACTCGTTCCGTGACGTCAAGGTGTTTCACGAACACGTGATGAACATCATTCGCGACGATTTTGTAGCGGCTTGTGATCCGTTGAGGGTTGAGTTGGAGGGCGATTTCCACGTTCGCGGAAACATTAAAACAGTCGTAAGGGCGAGCTATACCAGGAAAAGTTAGGCGTTCGCTGCGGTCACTGCCTGCGAGGCCTCGGAAACGTGTTTGGCGCACGCCGATTCGACCAGGGCCACGACGTCGGACATCACCTTTTCTTCGTCCTTGTGGTCGGCATTGGTGATCTCGGAAACTATCAGGAATTTTGCCTTTTCGAGCAGGGTCTGTTCGCGGAAAGAGAGCCGTTTTTCGTAGCTGAGATAGGTGAGCTGCTTGAGGACATCGGCCGTCGCGAAAATATCGCCCGACTGGAGCTTGTCCATAAAACCACGCGACCTTGTCTTCCAGTTATCCGATACGCCTTCGAAATCATCCGCCAACATGTCGATCAGGCATTTGCATTCCTTTTGGCTGATCAGCGGACGCACGCCAATGCTCTCGGCGTTATCAGTCGGGACGATTATCATCGAATCGTCACTTAAAACCCTGAGTCGATAGACCTTTAACATGTCACCGCCGATGTCACGTTTCTTGACAGCATCGACCAAGCAAACGCCCTGACCCGGATAAACTACCTTCTGACCGACTTGAAGTTCCATTTTAGCTCCTTCGCGGACTTCAAAAAGAGAATGGACGAAAAAAGCAGGCCCCAGCAAAGCCGCTCTCTGATTAAAATCCTAAACCGGAATAACGTTATTATAGCACGATGGCCGGCGGATTGGAATATATTTTTGGAGTCTCGAAAAGAGTCTATTTTGCGGGAAGTTCGATGGAGAAAGTCGAACCTTCGCCAAGAGTGGACCGCACCGAGACCTCGCCGCCATGAAGCCGGGCAAGGTGTTTGACGATCGCCAGGCCGAGGCCCGTGCCGCCAATTTCCCGGGACCGCGCACGGTCGATACGGTAGAGCCGCTCAAACAGGCGGCCGAGGTGTTCGGGCAGGATACCTTCGCCCGTGTCCACGACGTAAATCGAAATGCCGCCGCTCGTCTGCTCGGCACTGACGGTAACACTGCCGCCGCGGCGATTGAATTTGATCGCGTTGTCGACCAGGTTGATCAGCATCTGTTCGAGGCGGCCCGGATCGGCCGTCGGCAGCGTTTTAGCGGAAACCTTGTTGACGAGGCTGATCTCGCGTTCTTTGGCTTTCGACGCGAGGTTTATAAAGATCTCTTCGACCAGATCGCGGAGCCTGACAGGGCGTTTCGAGATCGAGACCTTGCCCGATTCGATCAGCGATAGTTCGAGGATGTCGGCGATCAGGTTATTCATCCGCTCGGCATTGCGGCGGATCGTCGCCAGAAAACGTCGGTTGTTCTCAGGGTCCTCAAACGCCCCGTCCTCGAGCGTCTCGACGAATGCCAGGATCGACGTCAGCGGCGTCCGCAGCTCATGCGAGATATTCGACAAAAACTCCTGCCTGACTGACTCAAGCCGTTCGATCTGGGTCGTATCGTAAAAGAAACCGATCGCCTGCCGAAAACCGTCAAGCTCGATCGGCGCAACGTGCACGTCAAATTTTCGCCTTTCCGCGCCGATCAGTTCGAGGCGGACATCCGAAGCCTCACCCGTCGAGATCGCCTTTCGATAAGCACTGTGAAGGTCGAGGTCCCGGATGACCTCAGTCAGCCGGCGGCCTCCGATTTCCATTCCGGGACGTGAAAATGCACGCTCGGCCGGCGCATTCCAGTTCGAGACACGCAGGTCGGAATCTACGATCAGCACGCACTCCCGCGTCGCATCCAATATTTTCTGAAGGAAATCCGGCGAACGCACGGCCGCCGCCGCACTCTCGCCAAACTTTGAAGCACTAATTTCAGTCATTTACACCCGACGAAACGATAACCTATGCCTACGACCGTTTCAACGCATCCGCCGCAATTGCCGAGCTTTTGCCGTAGGCGGCGAATGTGGACGTCGAGGGTCCGGGTATCTCCGAAGTAGCTGTATCCCCAGACGTTATCGAGAAGCTGCTGTCGCGGAGCGACGCGGCCGGTGTTGCGAATAAGGTGCTCGAGCAGGGCAAATTCCTTACGTGTGAGTTTCACGTCCGAGCCCTCGCAGACGACCCGCATATCTCCGAAATCGACCGCGAGCTTCTCGTCCGAATATTTTGGTGCCGCTTCCTTTTCCGCCCTTCTCAACACGGCCCGGACACGGGCGATCATTTCCTTGATCGAAAACGGCTTGACGATATAATCGTCCGCACCGATCTCAAGTCCCGCGATCTTATCGCCCTCAGCGGCCTTTGCCGTGAGCATTATGATCGGCGTGTTTTCGGTCAACGATTCCCGCCGCAGACGGCGGCAGAGCTCCATTCCGCTCATTCCGGGCAGCATCAGATCGAGCATTATTAGCGACGGAGTCTGCTTTTCGTCCATCGCCAGGCGCAAGCCCTTTTCGCCCGATTCAGCGATCACCGGCCGAAAACCCTCGCGCTTGAGGTTATATTGCAGACTTTCAGCAATATCGGCGTCATCTTCGACGATCAGAATGGTTTGCATCTCGTATTTTTAGATTCTATTCGATTTTGCCAGGATACGCGCTAGAGAATAGACGCTATTAGTTAATATCGTATGAACGGAGTATTACGAAGATGTTAAATGTTACCTTTTCGTGAAGACGCTGCAGGCAGGTCAACTCGATGCCTAGCGGACTTCGTCCTTCGGCCGGATCACCGTGATAAGCACGCCACCGCCTTCGACAACGTCGCTCCAGCTGTCGACATTTAGCTCGATGACCGCCAGGGCGGCGGTCGGCATCGGCTCCATTTTGCCGGTTAGGTACCAGATCAGGCTCTCCATTCCCGGATTGTGCCCGACGAGCAATGCAGAGTCGACGTCGTCCGCGATCTCGCCGATAACGGCAAGCAATCGTGCTGTGCTGGCCTCGTAGATCCGTTCGTCATACGAGATCTTTGACGGAAATCCGGCGGCCTTTGCGACCAGCTTTGCCGTTTGCTTGGCCCGTTTTGCCGGCGAACTTATGATCACCTCCGGCGTCATTCCGCGCTCCTTCATCAGCGACCCGACAAACGGCGCCGCCTTTTCGCCGCGCGAATTCAGCGTACGGTCAAAGTCCGAGACCGAACTGTCGTCCCAACTCGATTTAGCGTGCCGGAGCAAATACAGCGTTTTCATCGATGCTCGCGATTTTACGCCCGCCGCCGTGAAACGGCAAATATCCGTGCGTGACCGACAACTAGGGGGCAGGTAGATTTTACCGCGGCCACCTCGAACACGGAGAAAATACGCCTTAGATATTGTCTTGTCATCCGAATGCGAAAGTTTTACAATTTTTGTTTATTATGCGGTTCGTATATCGGGCAATGATCAAGAAAGGGAACAAGCGTCGGCTCCTGGCGGCTCTTTTTATGTTCGTCTTTCTTGCCGAGGCGGGCTCGCATGCGGCCATTTGTGCCGACCACTCATTGAGCGGCGAACGCTCGGTCTCGGCCAGCGAGAATGGCAGCGAGGACCCGTGTAAGACACTCATCCTCTGCAGCGACAGCAAGCAAAAAGACCAGCAATTACCTAAACTCCGCCACGATTCTTCGCAGCACAATGCGTTGTTTGACCTTAATCGGGGCATCGCCACGCAGGCAGGTACGCAAAAGGAGCCAAAAATTCCTTTCGGGACCGCGCATTGTCTCTTCCGGCCAAAAAGTCCACCTTTCCAACCTCCAAAGACCTCATAACTTAGCAAACGTCCCGGCGCGATCGATGTCGTTTCACGGCATTCGTATCGGCGTCCTTCGCGGCACATTTGTGCGGTTTCTTTGAGGCGTCCGGCCGCACCGGTCGCCGAAAATACATGAGGTTATTATGTTAAAAGGGTCTTTAGTTCTTTCTATTTTATTACTTTTCGCAGGCTTCACCGGTTTCGCCCAGGGTCTCGGGACCGCCGGTTCGGTCTCTGGTATCGTGACCGATCCGAACGGCGCCGTCGTTGCCGGTGCAACTGTCACATTGAGCAATGCGCTCACCGGGTATTCGCAAACGATCACTTCGGATACTGGCGGAGCCTATCGATTTGATAACGTACCGCCTAACGCGTATTCACTCCGTGTAGTTGCCAGCGGGTTTCGGACAAACGTTTTGGCTGTGAGCGTCCGATCGACCGTGCCGATGAACCTTCCGGTTTCGTTGGCGCTGGCGAATGCCACCGCGACAGTCGATGTGACGCCGAACGCCACGATAGTGGAAAATATCCCTACGACGCACACCGATATCGACCAATCGCAGATTCGTCGGCTGCCGCTCAATTCATCCGGCAACGGCCTGAGTGACGTCGTCTCGATGACCTCGCCGGGCGTAGTTCCGGATTCCAACGGCTTTTTCCATCCGCTCGGCGACCACGCTCAAACGCAATTTTCGATCGACGGCCAGCCGATCTCGGATCAGCAGAGCAAGGCGTTCTCAACCCAAATTCCGGTGAACGCCATTCAGTCCCTTGAGGTCATAACCGGATCGACTCCGGCCGAATTCGGCGACAAAACGAGTCTCGTGATCTCGGCCGTCACAAAGTCCGGGCTCAATCAAAGGCGTCCCACCGGAAGCTTCTTTTCAAGCGTTGGCAATTTTGGCACCTACAAGGAAGAAGCTGATCTTGCGGCCGGAAACGCCAAAGCGGGTAATTTTATTGCTTTCAATTTCGATCGCTCGAACCGTTTCCTCGACGCTCCTGAATTTGTTTCGCTGCATAATAACGGCAATTCCTTTAGTATTTTCGATCGCGTTGACTATAGCCCAACGGTCAACGACACTTTTCACCTCAACTTTTTTGTAGCCCGCAACAAGTTCGAGATCGCGAACACCTACGACCAGTCGGCCCTCGGTCAGGACCAGCGTCAGCGGGTTGCATCTCTCAACATCGCTCCCGGCTATGTCCACATTTTCAACCAATCGACCGTGTTGTCGATCAACCCGTTCTATCGCGTCGATAATGTTAATTATTACCCGAGCGCCGATCCATTCTCCGATCAGACGACAACGATCAGCCAGCAACGCCGCCTTGCAAATTACGGCGTCCGCGGCGATGTAAGCTACGCCCGAGGGCCCCACAACATAAAGGTCGGCGGCCAGGTGCAGTGGACCGCGTTGAAGGAAGCTTTTAATTTCGGAATTACGGATCCTGGTTTCAATCCGCTTTGCTTCGACGGCAACGGCGATCCTGTCCCGGGAACGATTTGCGGTGACGGGACCACCCCTAACCCTGACTATTTACCCGGTCTCTTGTCTTATGATCTGACGCGCGGCGGACAGCTTTTTGGGTTTAACGGGAGCAGGACCATCAAGCAGCAGGCGGTTTATGCTCAGGACTCGATCAGCTTCAAGAACGGGTTGACCGCCAGTTTGGGCGTTCGTTTTGACAACTACGATGGAATCGCCAAGGGCAGTTCCGTCCAGCCGCGTCTCGGCGTTTCATACAGGATCGCCGCCACGAACACCGTGCTCCGCGCGTCATACACGCGAAATTTTGAAACGCCGTACAACGAAAACTTGCTCCTCTCAAATGCCACCGGATCGAATGGGTTGGGGAACGGAGTTTTAGGCGACGCAACGACCGCGACGCTAAAACCCGGCAACCGTGATCAATACAATTTTGGTATCCAGCAGGGTGTCGGGCAGCTCATTGTTCTTGACGTCGATTATTTTAATAAGAAGACGAACAACGCCTACGATTTCAATGCCATCCTGAACACGCCCATAACGTTCCCGATCTCGTGGCAGCAGTCCAGGATCCACGGCGTCTCGGCCCGGATAAATCTGACGAACTGGAATGGCGTGAGCGCATTCTTTACCGCCGGACACACGGTTGCCAAATTCTTCCCGCCTGAGACGGGCGGCCTGTTCTTCAATTCCGACCTGCCGACCGGTCCGTTCCTGATCGACCACGACCAGAAGTTCCAGCAGACGATGCAGGTGCAGTATTCGTTTGACAGCCTTAAAGATTTTAGTCGATTTCGACCGTTCATCGCGTTCACCTGGAAATACGATAGCGGGCTTGTCGCGGGTTCGGTCCCTGATTTTGCCACCGCATTGGGCCTGAGTGCCGACGAGCAGCAGCAGATCGGATTGTTCTGCGGAAATGTGTTCGCGACGATCTCGAGCCCGATCACGACCTGTTCATCAGCAGATCGCGGAGCGTTACGGGTTCGAATTCCGGCCGACGGAACCGCGAATGAAGTAACAAACCCGGCGCGGATCGCTCCGAGAAATCTATTCGATCTTAGCTTCGGCAGCGATAATTTGAACCGGTCCGACCGAGTAAAACTGTCGGCTCGAGTCACGATTGTGAACCTGACCAACAAGCAGGCCCTTTACAACTTCGATTCGACGTTTAGCGGAACCCATTTCGTAACGCCTCGCTCGATCCAGGCGCAATTCGGCGTCTCGTTTTAGTTGGAGCTAATTGTTGAAAAAGCCGGGCGGAACTCCTGAGTCCGCCCGGCTTTTCTAAATTACGTACACTTCCACCGGGAAGCGATCGACGCGGTCGAACTAACGCGATGTTATTTAAGGAAAATTCCCGCGTTCCCCTAATAACGCTTCGGGATGGTGTTGGAACGAAGGCCTTTGGGCTTACTTATCCTTGTGGTAATTGCTGACCCAATTTTGTCTTGTTAATCGAAACGAAAACTATTACACTTTCTTTTCATTATGCGGTCCACTTTCGCGGCACTGGTTCGGAAAGACAGCAGGCGACGCCTACTTGCGGCGTTGTTCCTGTTCGTTTTCCTCGCTGAGGCCGGCTCGCACGCGGTCATCTGTGCCAGCCACCCGGACGGCGATGCTCGTTCGTTCTCGTCCACCGAGGGCGGCCACGAGGACCCATGCCAGACCCTGGTCCTCTGCAGCAGCCAGCGAAAGGACCAGAGATTGCCCAATCTTGGCCACGACGCGTCGCAGCATAACGCCCTCTTCGACCGGCTCCGCGACCTTACTCAGCCGATCGACGCACCGCAGGACGGCAAGATATCGCGCACGACCGCGAATCCCCTCTTCCGGCCACCAAATCCTCCTTTCCAACCTCCGAAAAATTAACAGCTTAGCGAGCTCTACCGCGGGATCCAGTGTCTTTTCGAGGCATTTAACTTCGCGTCTTTCTTAGCACACTTGTACGTTTTTTTGATCTGTCCGGCTGGTCCGGGCACCAAGAGATCGAGAGGTCGTTTTCATGAATAGGTTCATAGTTTCTTCTCTTTTGCTTCTAGCGGCGGGCACTGCCGGCTTCGCTCAGGATGTCGGGCAAAGTTCCGGGAAGAGTCCCGGCACCGTTAACGCCGCGATCGTTCCATCGCTGCCGCCGGCTCAGGGTTCCCAAACAAAGCGGACGATCACGCTGGCGGACGCCGTTTCCATTTTTCTGCAGCAGAATCTGGAACTGGTCGCTGCCCGCTACGATATCGACACGGTCGACGCCGAAAAACTCACCGCCAAGCTCCGGCCAAATCCAGAGATCACCGTCAGCTCTCAAGGGATTCCACTAAATTTCGGCGGCCCGTTCTTTGCCCAGCAGACTTTCAACTACGGCATCACTCAGACGTTCGAAATGGCAAAGAAACGCAGCAAGCGTATGGACGTCGCCGACAGGAATTCGGAGGTCGCCAGGGCACAGTTTCAGATCGTCGTCTGGCAGATGACCAACGACGTCAAGCGAAAGTTCTACGCCGTCCTGCTCGCGGAATCGCTTCTCAACCTTGCCAAGGAGAATCAGAAAACGTTTGCGGAAACCGTTCAGCGGACGAACGAGGTCTTCAAACTCGGCGAGATCTCCGGCCTCGACCTGCAGCGGCTCGAGATCGAAAAGTTCAAGTTCGACACCGACCTTGCCAACTCCGAGCGTGATTATGAGCTCGCGCTGCGTGACCTGCGTGTCGCTCTCGGCGGCGATTACCGGACAACGGACATCGAGGTCGCCGGGGCGATCGATTATTACAAGCCGGCGGATTACTCGTTCGCCGATATGCGTGACAAGGCACTTGCGGCCCGGCCGGACCTCAAGGCCGCCCAGCTCAGCGAACAGGCTGCCGACGCCTCGATCCGCCTGCAGGACGCCCAAAAGGTACCGAACGTCGACGTAACTTCGGGCATCAACCAGGTCCCGGGCGGCACGAGCTACTACAACGTCGGCGTCGCCGTCACTCTGCCCGTCTCCGACCGCAACCAGGGCGAACGTGCCAAGGCACTCATCGAAAAGCAAAAAGCGCAGAACCAGCAGGCACTCATCCGGAACCAGATCCTCGGCGACGTCGACAAGGCGGTCGTCAATCTCGATATCCAGAAACGCCGCGTCGAGCTCTACCGCACCGGCGTGCTGACCAAGGTCAACGATATTCAGACGCTGACGGAATTTTCGCTAAAGGCGGGCGAGAGCTCGATCCTGGAGCTGCTCGATGCGATCCGCACCCGCCGCGACACGCTGGCCGGTTTTTACCAAACGATATTTGATTACCAGATGTCGCTGCTCGACCTCGAGCTCGCGACCGCGACGCCTCTGCAATAGCCCGCAGGCTGGCGAAAAAGGATGACCGATATGTTCAAACGAAGAATCTACTTTCCCCTCTTTTTCACTTTGGCGCTCGTTGCCGCGTTTCTCGGAGCCTGCTCGCGGTCCTCGCCGCCCGCAGCGAATACGGCCGCGACCGCTGTCGCCGACACGCAATCGACGCAGTCGGACCCGAAGGCCGGCATTGAGGTCGAGATCGTCACACCGCAGCCGATCGAGGGTTCGTTGACGGCGACGGGCAAAATACTTGTCACCGAGGACCGCGTCGCCAACATCGGCCCGGTCAACGAGGGCCGCATCGTGCGTCTCTATGCGGGCCAGGGCACGCTCGTCAAAAAGGGCCAAAAGCTCGCCGAGCTAGAGTCCGCCGACATCGATTCGGCTGAGGCCGACTACCTCAAGGCCCTCGCCGACCTCGAGAACGCCAAACGCACCTCGGCCGCCGAGATCAAGTTCAACCAGGAAACATACGACCGCACCAAGCTGCTCGTCGAAAAGGAGATCACGCCGGCCAAGAACCTGCAGCAGGCCGAGCACGACCTCGAGGTCTCGAAGGCGAACGGTGCGAATGCCATTGAGAGTGCCAAGGTCGCGGTCACTTCCGCTCGCCGGCATCTGCTCATTCTCGGCCTCAAGGATGCCGCCATCGATGCTCTCGCGACCAAGAAAAACCCCGGCTCGTCCGTCTTTTCGCTCACGTCACCGATCTCCGGCATCGTCGTCGAACGCAACGCCACGATCGGCGCTACCGTCGGCCCCGACGCCAACCTCTTCAAGATCATCGACCTCTCGAGCGTCTGGATCGACGCCAACGTATTCGAAAAGGATCTCGGCCGCGTCCGACAGGGCCAGGTAGTCAATGTCACCGTCCCGGCGTTTCCCGGAGTGACTTTTTCGGGCCGGATCATTCTCATCTCGAGCGTCGTCGACCCCGAGACCCGGACCGTCAACGTCCGCACCGAGGTTTCGAACCGCGACGGCCGGCTCAAACCGGATATGTTCGCCAACGTCGAGATAGTAACCGCGGCACACGCGACCACAATTGCGATACCGCTCTCGGCCGTTCTTGACGATGGCGGGCAATCGGTCGTCTTCGTCGCCGATGGCAACGATTACAAAAAGAGAGAGGTCACGCTCGGGATCAAGAGCAACGACCGCGTCGAGATCGTCAGCGGCCTCAAAGAGGGCGACAAGGTGGTAACGAAGGGCAATTATTTATTGCTGGAACAGGGCAAGGCCGGGCAGTAACGCCGTAAAGCGGTTTTAAACAAGCAGGTCCAATTATGACTGACAATTTCATCGCCTTTTTTTACAAGGAACGTCTGCTCGTCACCGTTGCGTCGATCTTCATCGTCGCGGGCGGCATCTTTGCCCTGACAAAATTGAACGTCGACGCGTTTCCCGATGTTACGCCGGTCCAGGTCGAGATCGACACCGAGGCGCTTGGATTTGCCCCGCAGGAGGTCGAGCAGCTCGTCACTTTCCCGATCGAGAACGTGATGAACGGCATCCCGGGCGTCACCCGCGTAGAGTCGATCTCAAAATTCGGCCTCTCGGTCGTGACCGTCTATTTTCGGGACGATGTCGACATCTATTTTGCACGCCAGCAGGTTTTCGAGCGGCTTTCGATCGCGAAGGACGAGCTTCCCTCCGGTATCGAACCCGGAATGGGCCCGATCACGACCGGGACGGGGCAGATCTATCTCTACGAGATCACCGGCGCCGGCAAGAGCAACCAGGAACTGCGAACTATCCAGGACTGGATCGTCAAACTGCAGCTGCGCACCGTTCCGGGCGTCGCGGACGTGCTCAGCTTCGGCGGCGACGTCAAGCAGTATCAGGTCATCGTCGACCAGCAGGCGATGGTCAATTACAACATTCCGCTCAATACGCTCTTTGAAGCGATCCAGAATAACAACCAGAACACCGGCGCCAACTTCATCGAGCACGGCGATCAGCAATACGTCGTCCGCGGCCTCGGCCTCGTCAAGGACATCGACGACATCAGGAATATCGTGCTCGATTCACGCAACGGCACGCCGATTCGCGTCTCGGATGTCGCGCGCGTTGAGATCGGCAACGAACTGCGCCAGGGCGCCGTCACCAAGGACGGCCAGGGCGAGGTCGTCACCGGCATCGTGCTCAAGGGCATCAACGAGAACACAAAAGAGGTGATCCAGCGCATCCAGGAAAAGGTCGCCGAGATCAACAAATCGCTGCCCGAGGGCGTCAAGGTCGTCGACTATTACGACCAGTCGGACCTCATCGACCACAGTGTCCACACCGTGACCGAATCTCTCATCGAGGGCGAGATCCTCGTGCTCGTCATACTGCTGCTCCTGCTCGGCGATTTTCGCGGCTCGCTTATTACGGCAGCGGCGATCCCGTTCTGTATGCTCGTCGCGTTCATCCTGATGTGGTATTCGGGCCTCTCGGCCAATCTCACGTCGCTCGGCGGCCTTGCCATAAGTATCGGGATGATGGTCGACGCGACCGTTGTCATGGTCGAGAACATCTACCGCCATCTCGAGGAGCACCGCGAACACTCGATGCGCGAAGCGATACTCGTGGCGGCCCAGGAGATCGGGCGCCCGATGTTCTTCGCTATCCTCATCGTAATCGGCGTCTTCCTGCCGGTTTTCAGCCTGCAGGGCATCGAGGGCAAGCTCTTCAAGCCGCTCGCCTACGCCGTCACATTCTCGATGATCGGCTCGATCCTGATGGCGCTCTGCGTCGCCCCGACGCTCTGCGCGATCACGCTGAAAATGAAAAAGGGCGAGCCGCGGCAAAACCCGATCGTCCGCTTCTTCAAGGCCATTTACGTGCCCGTGCTCAAGTGGACGATGGTCCACCGCTACATAACCGTCGTAATCGCCGTGCTGTTGATCGGGTGGAGCGTGGCGGACGTTTATCTGCTCGGCAGCGAATTCCTGCCGACGATCGACGAGGGCAATATGCTTGTCCGGGCGACGATGCCCGCAAGTATTTCGCTCACGCGGGCAACCGAGATCTCGGCACAGATCGAAAAATCGTTCAAGGAATTTCCCGAAGTCGAGACCGTCGTCGCCAAGATCGGCCGCGCCGAGCTCGGCGGCGACCCCGAGAGCGTCAGCAACGACGAACTTTACGTTCGATTGAAACCAAAAGACCAATGGACGACCGCCAGGACCAAGGACGAACTCGTCGAGGCAATGCGCAAAAAGGTCGAGGGCATGCCCGGCGTCGAATTTAACTTCTCTCAGGTCATCCAGACCCGAAACGATGAGCTGATATCGGGCATAAACGCCCAGATCGCCGTCAAGGTCTTCGGCGAGGACCAGGAGAGCCTGCTCAAGCTCGCCGATCAGGTCCGCGACGCGATGGCAAATGTAAATGGTGCTGCCGACCTCGCCGTCGAGCAGGTGGGCGGCGAGAAGCACCTCGAAATGTCACTCAATCGCTCGGAGCTAGCCCGTTACGGGCTCAATGTCTCGGACGTGCTTGAGGCGGCCAAGATCGCCATCGGCGGCGACGAGGCAACGCAGGTGCTCGAGGGCCAGCGACGTTTCGCCATATTCGTACGGCTCGATCAGGACTATCGAAACCAGGTCGAAAAGCTCGGCAACATCCTGATCGCGGCACCGGTTGGCGGCCGCGTGCCGCTCGGCCAACTCGCTACGTTCAAGCTCTCGAGCGGCGACGCCGTCATCAGCCGCGAGAATGCCCTTCGCCGCATCGTCGTCAAATGCAACGTCATAAATCGCGACATCGGCAGTTTCGTCCACGACGCTCAGGAAGCGGTCAACCAAAAGGTCAAACCGCCAGCCGGATATTTCATTACGTGGGGCGGACAATTCCAAAACGCGCAGGAGGCGAACAAGCGTCTGGCGATCGCCATCCCGATCGCGTTAGTTCTGGTTTTCGTGCTGATCTACGCCTGTTTCGGATCACTCCGAAACACTTTGACGATCATCATCAACATCCCGATCGCGCTCGTCGGCAGCACGTTCTTCCTACTGGTGTCGGGTTTTCCGCTAAGCGTGCCGGCACTGGTTGGCTTCATCGCCGTCTTCGGAATTGCCGTCCAGAACGGAATGGTGATGGTCTCGTACATCAACAAACTGCGCGGCCGCGGGATGGAACTTAAGGCCGCCGTCGTCGAAGGCGCCAGCGTGCGCCTCCGCGCCGAACTGCTCTCGGCACTTATCGGCAGCATCAGCCTGATACCGTTCATCATTTCGACCGGCACCGGTGCCGAGATCGAAAAACCGCTCGCCATCGTCGTTGTCGGCGGCCTAGTAACGCGTCCCATCAAGATCGTCATACTGCCGATGGTCTACGAATGGATCGAGAGCATCGTCGAGCGGCGAACGGCGAAAAAGGCGGCAAAAGAGAACGCCGCAGAAATTGAAATTTCGGACGAACCGGAAGATGTCGAAAACTAAAGGCCGGCTCTGAAATTTCTCTTGCCGTGATCTAACGGGAAGTGCTACATTTCCCGCCGGAGGAAACTTGAGATGCGACAGGACCAGTTCATTCCGCATGTCGTCGTCAGCGACGGTATGGCGGCGCTCGAATTTTACAAGGCCGTGTTCGGCGGCACCGACGGCCACAACGTGATGGCGTCGGACGGCAAGCGGCTGATGCACGGCGAAGTCGTGCTCGACCGGCACCGACTGTTTGTCTCGGACGAATTCACCGAGAGCGAGGGCGGCTCACTCGTCCAACCCGGTTCGCTTCGCGGACGTAGCACTAGAATAACGGTCGAGGTGGACGACGCCGACGCCGTCATCGAACGTGCCGCCGCCCACGGCGCCAGCGTCCTGATGCCCGTCCAGGACATGTTCTGGGGCGCCCGCTACGGCAAATTCATCGACCCGTTCGGCCACGAATGGGGCGTCAATCAACAGACGGATACGGCCGCGTGACCTTGCCTTGCTCAGGCGGTGAACTCGCGCGCATCGAACATCAATTGAAGCTGACCTGCCGATATGTGTTAGCCTTATCGACATGCCGGCGATCATTTTTTCATTATTGGCGATGTGTTCGACCTTGGCGGGCGGCTACATCGCGACCAGGGCACGTCGGCAGATACATATTCTGATGGGATTCGGTGCCGGCGTGCTTCTCGGTGCGGTTTTCTTTGACCTGCTTCCCGAATCGCTGTCGCTGGCTGCCGGACAGGGATGGAGTTTCCGACTTATCCTCGGGATCGCGATCGGCGGTTTCCTGCTGTTTTATTTGACCGAACGAATAATCGTGCTTCACGCCTGCCCCGAAGGCGACTGTGAGAACGAGGTCCACCAACATATCGGAAGATTCAGTGCGGCCGGGCTTATCGCTCACAGTATGCTGGATGGAATGGCGATCGGGGCCGCCTCGTTGGTCGGCTGGCAAACCGGCCTGCTCGTCGCACTTGCGGTCATCGCCCACGATTCGAGCGATGGACTGAACACCATCCTGCTCGTGACCCACGGCGAAAAGGCGAAACGACGCGACATCGTCTTCCTGGTCCTCGACGCCATTGCGCCCGTCGGAGGCGCGATCCTCGCCCTGTTCATTCTACCGTCGGCCGGAGCTTTGGCGGTCTTTCTCGCGTTCGCGTCGGGATTCTTCCTCTACACCTCAACCAGCGACCTCCTCCCCGAAGCCCATCGACGCTCGCCCAGCATCGTCGTCGCCGCCGCCACAGTCGCCGGCATCGCCATCATCGGCATCGCCGTCCAGCTGATCGCCGAGTGACGAGGCACAATGAGTGCCGTTCATTTGGTCCCGGATTCTTCCGCTGATCTGCTCTAGTCTATGTGATTTTCAAATTCTGAGTACGTGAGAATGGTCGTCTTTTCGAAGTTCTTGATGACCAAAAGGTCGGCGTCACCGGTCACCAAAAAGTCCGCTTCGCCGTCCCTGGCGAGAGCGAGCAGGAAATTGTCTTTTGGATCGCGGCAAAGCTCGATCTTAGTCGTGACGTCCACTATCTCGCCAAATGTGCCAAATAAGCTCAATAGCTCTTCAATTTGATCCTCTTGAAAATAGGTTCGGAATCTTGGCCGTCCGGCAACTTCGATGAATTCCTCAAGAGACTCTTCCGAAAAGAGAAGTACCAGATCGCCCATCTCAAAGAGTTTGTCGATCTTGCCAAGCCGCTTGGAAATTAGGTAGCTGATCCAGAGATTTGTATCGAGAATGACCCGGATCATCTCATTTGCGGGAATATCTCTCCGATCGCACCGATTCGACCTCGGCTGAGATCTCTTCGAGAGACGGAGCGCTGCCTTTGGCCGAACGGATCTTTTTCACCAGCTTTGCAAATCGCTTCGCGGGATCCATGGGCTGGACCGTGATCAGCTTCATTTTTGCCAGGTCCTCGAGCAGCTTTTTTGCACCCGGATCAATTATTTCGACTTGATAAGTATCCATTCGAGCCTCACTTTCTTTGCGATTATAGCACATTGATGTTTGCTGTCCGCGCCCCGTTTCCGACGCCAAATGATGTCAGAATCTTGAGCGGTAGCGACTGGCTCCTTCGATCTCGAAAACCAAATTCTTTCCGGCCTTTCCCCTAAACTCCGAGTCGCCGCTGAGCGGCCGTGTCGTTGCGAGGTCGAGGACCAGCACGCCGTTCTCGATCGTCGGCGCGGTAAAGCGGACGGTCCGGGTTGGCAGAACATTGAGTTCGCGGCAAAACGAGTTTGCTCGCACCAGGCGATTCCCGACTTTGCTTGTCTCGACAACCTTGAGGGTGTGCTTGTCGAGCGGTCCGGCACCGCGCACGCCGATCGTGCCGGTTCGCCTGTCGAAGAGCAGCACCACCTGACCGGGCAGGCCCAATTCCTGCCAGGTGTGCTGGTTGAACAGGATCCAGCCGCGTTTGTTGAGCGTCGCCTGCAAAACCCTTGGACTACCGTTGCGGTTCTCGAATGAATATTGTTCCCACTGTCTTCCCATCTTTCTCACTCCCGTTGTCTTTTTTGAGGTCCATTTACAGATTGGCACAGGTCGGCAGCCGGGCGTGATAGGCATTTTTAAGCTATTTACGGGATTTACGATGTTTATGATCTTTACGATATTTACGGTATTTACGAACCAAACGCGCAGCCGACATATCCCGGCAACGAAAGCGGTGTCGAAAACTCTCACAAAAGCGTGCACATTAACCTGACGATTTGCGGTTTGAATCCTCCGCCGGCAACGATGACCACGGCATGCGACCAAACCGTCATACGACGCGAAAACCCGAGTGCGCCTGGGAGGGGTAAACATAGCGCCTGAGCGGGGGTTCGAGTGCGCCTGGAGGGGGTAAACATAGCGCCTGAGAGGGGTATCGAGTGCGCCTGGCTGGAACGCCGGTTTGTGGAGAGGCGGCCGCTTCGACTAGAATTGTTTAGTATAGATTCAAGCCAAGTCACTAGACGGAGGACCCAGGTCATGACCACAGAAACGCTTTCATTCAACACCGCCGGCGGCCCGACGACCGCATTTGTTGCCTTGCCGGACACGCCGGGCGACAAGGCCGTAATCGTCATTCAGGAGTGGTGGGGACTAAACGCCCATATCAAGGATATCGCCTCGCGCTACGCCGGTGAGGGCTTTACGGCGATCGCCCCGGACCTCTACCGCGGCCGCATCGCCAAGGACCCGCAGGAGGCCTCGCAGATGATGCACGCCCTCTCGATCGAGGACGGCATTGACACCATCAAGAATGCGATCGACGCGGCCGGCATCTCATACGCCCTGTCGCATTTCGGCATCACCGGTTACTGTATGGGCGGCACATTCGCCCTCCGGGCCGCGTGTGAGCTGGAGGGCATCAGCGCCTGTGCCGCGTTCTACGGTGACATTCCGGACGACGAGGTCCTGCAGAAGCTGACCGCTCCGACGATCTTCATTTCCGCTACGCAGGACCAGTGGATCAATCAGCAAAAGGTCGCCGATCTTGAGGATGCCACCGAGCGGTTCGAACTGCCCGTCACGTCCGTTAAATACGACGCCGACCACGCCTTCTTCAACGACACGCGGCCCGAGGTTTACAACGCGACAGCCGCCAGCGACGCCTGGGCACTGGTGACCGGGTTCTTTAACGACAAGCTTTAGAACCGCGTCCGCGTTCGAACAAAACAAAAGGCCGGAGCCCGTTGATCTGGGGCCCCGGCCTTATTAATTGGTGAGCAATTTAGAGCTGAGAGACGTATTGAGACGCGTTGCGGTGCGGGATGTGGCTGATCGCCGGATTGGTCTTCCGCATCTGCTTCTGGGCGTACATTTTCGCGTCGGCCTCTTCGATCGTCTCTTCGAGCTTTGAAATGTCGTCAAAGTCGGCGAACGCGAACGAGACGCCGATCGCTAATGGCCGGTGGCTGCCCTCGACGCGGATCGACGAGAGCATGTCTTCCATCCTCGCCATCCGCAGCGTCGCGGTGCGGGCGTTGAGCCCGATCATCAGCACGAAAAATTCGTCTCCGCCCCATCGAAAGATAAGGTCCTCCGCCCGGATCAGCTCGCGGATCGCCCGGACGACCGCCCGGATCGCAACGTCGCCGGCCGCGTGGCCATAGGCGTCATTGACTGACTTCAGGTCGTCAATATCGAAAAAGCCGACAGTTCCGGACGTGTTGCCCTGGATTGTCTCATCCCCGTTCCGGTGTATATACCCGTGAAAAGCATGTCGGTTGAGCGCCGTTGTCAGCGGGTCGATATGGGCGAGACGCTCGAGCTTTTCGTGAGCGACTTTGAGTTTTTCGTTCGCGACCTTGGCATCCTTCAGGACCAGCTCCAAAAGGACGATTACCATTCCGAACCCGAGCAGGATCTGCAGTACCAGGTCAACAACGGTGTTGTATTCGAGAAATCTTAGTGGAAAATCGACGAACCGCCGGACCACGTAAACTAAAAAATATTGCGAAAAATCGAGGAACAGCAGCCCGAGAGCGATCAGCATCACCTTCCAACCAAAGCTGCCGACCTTGGTCTTCCAAAGCTCGACGAATGCCACGGCAAAGAACCCGGAAAGTATGATCGAATGCAGGTTCAGCACGAATGCCATGTCGCCCGAAACAAATGGCAATCCAAACGCGATCAGGATAAACGGAATTATCAGCAGCTCCTGGCGGAACGGCATCTCGCCCGTTTTTCCCAGGCTCCGGCACCCGGCGACGAGCAGGAACCCGAACATATACTCGGAAAGAAAATAGAAGCTGATCAGCTGGTTCGCATACGTCTCATACCCGAACGCGAGCTGCAGGCAAAAAAGGGCGCACGACAGGAAAAGCCACGCGTTCGTCCACTGTTTGAGAGCGACCACTTCGAGCGATCTGCGTAAAAACAACGTCAAAAGAGTGATCAGCGATACTCCCGAGAGTTGAATGATTAGTCCGATTTGTGAGTCCATTTGGGGACCTAGGCGAAAATTGGCAATGAATACGGTGAGAATCGGAAAGTTCAGTATGCGGAAAGACGGCCGTCTGGAATGCGGCCTCTAGAATAGTACAACAATATTTAACAGAAAGTCTATGATTTTCTCAGAAAATCTTCGAGCTCGCCCCGGGTCGGAAGTGCCGTCCGGGCACCGATCAGACGGCACTTGAGGGCCGCGACCGCGTTTGCCATACGGGCGGAGTCTTCGACGGATTCGCCGGTCAGCAGGCCGTGCAGTAATCCGACGCGAAATGCGTCACCCGCACCTGTCGTGTCCTGGCAGCCGCCGGGAACATCGAATCCGGGTGATTCAATAAAAGTCCCGTCCGCAGTAAGCAGGAGCGACCCGTGAACTCCGAGCGTGACGCCCACGATACCGCATTTGTAACGCGATCTGAGCTCGATTAGCGCCGCTCGCTGGTCGCTGATCCCCAGGAATTTAGAAGGAAACTCGACCGACGAGATCAGAATGTCCACGTTGCCGAGAACGTCCTCGACACCATCGAAAACGTTGTCAATATCGATCGAAACGATCGTTCCAGCCGCTCGCGCCGCTCTTGCAAGTCGAATTCCGGCGAGCGTGTCGTGCGGCGTCATGTGGAGCACCTTGCAGTTGCCGGCAATATCTATCGGGACCTCGTCAACGCCGAAGGCAAGCTTTGCATCGCGCTTCCATATCACGGTCCGCTCACCGCTCGCTTCGTCGATCAGGATGAACGCGATCTGCGTCCGCGCTCCGGTCACGCGCTCGGCGTAGCGGACATCAACGCCTTCGTCGACCAATGTCTTAAGCCCGAAATCTCCCGCTTCATCATCGCCGAACCGCCCGATATACGATGTCCGCATCCCGAGCCTAGCCAGTCCGACCATCGTCGACGCGATCTCGCCGCCAGCCGCCTGAGAATAATCGGTCAGCTCGACCTTCGACGTAAACGCCGGAAAATGGGGCACGCGGATCAGAAAATCGACGGCATTGGTCCCGAAACCAAAGACATCCACATCTCGATCGGTCGGAATTAAAAACGGAAATCTCATAGCTGCCAACAGTAAACTATCCGCGAATTAATTGTGACGAAATTTTTTCGCGACGAAATCTTGCCAAGATATCGTTTGTCGAGTTAGATTGTAAAGGATACCCACTTTTGCAGCGGTAATCATCTGGTAGCGGAATTTTAATACATTTACTTGGAGAAAGTGACCCATGCCGACAGCTATCTGCCCTGAGTGCAGTGAGGAAGTTTACGTTGATTCCGATTCTGAACAGGGTGACAGTGTGTCCTGTGACGAATGTAATGCGAGTTTGACGGTGGTCGGCCTCGATCCGATCGAACTCGATCTTAGTACCGGAGACGACGATCCTTACGGCTCCGGCGACGATGATTTCGACGCTGACGTCTATTAGATCTTGCCGAGGCCAAGGCCCTCTTCTGACTTGGCGCGATCTCGCATCAAAACTGATCACCCCCCATTGTCATTTTGACCGACCGTTTTAGCTAATTTCGGTCAATTCGACCGTCTAGCCGTGCGCCTTCTGATAGCTATCCGCCGAATATGCTGAAATTCGGGGCGAATTGCAATTTCTGTGGTGTGGCACAGGGATTGTAAAAGGAGAAACAGCGGGAGACATTGATTTTGTTCAACTCTCTCAGGCAATCGCAACGAGCAGATCGTAACGAGAATTCGATTTCGATCGCGTTGCCGCCACTACCATGATGATGAAATTCTTCAACCTTAAAGATCTAAGGACACCGGCAAAGATCCTATGGTACGTCATGTTGGTCGGTTCTGTGACCGTCAGCGTCGTTGCGCTCGCAATGGCGACTCAATTTCCGTTCTACAAGATAACGGTTTTGCTGTCGGCCATATTCATTTCCGTGCTATTGAGCCAATACGAGTTACGTTTGCCAAAAACCCAGATCGAGGTCTCCGTTGGAAATGTGATCGCGATCTGGGGCGTTTTTTGGCTGGGGCTAAGCGGCGGCGTTTTGCTCGGCGCCGCCGCTTCGTCATCTAAATTGTTTCGTGAGCGAAAGCTCACCTCAACCGGAATTTTCAACTCTTGTTTGACCATTTTGTCGATCTCGGGTGCCGCAACAGTGTTCTCGGTCCTATACCCTGTGACCGTAGATTCGGGTTCCGGATGGTCCGCGCTTCGCGACCGAAGCATGATAATTTCCGGAACCGTTCTCATGACGGCGGTTATCTTTATTATCTTCAATACTCTTGATCTGGCGTTTCGGCTCTTCGACGGAACGATGTTGAGACGATTCGGCTCAAACTTCCTACGTCGCTCGGTTGAAGTGCTGCCGATCATAGGGACAACGGTCGTCCTTTGCCTTATGTTTGCCCAATTCGGAATTTCCTTTGGCCTCGTTGTAGTGCCGATCGCGGTATTTGCAATACTTGCATACCGAATACATCTTAAACGACTCGAACAGAAAACGACGCAGATCCTAGAGGCTAGCCGTGTGCATCTCGCTACCGTCGAAGCTCTCGCTACCGCGATCGACGCACGCGATCAGATCGGCCACGGGCACGTCCGCCGAACCCAGATCTATGCGGTTGGGCTCGGTGAGATTCTGGGACTCGGCGCAGATGAGATCAACGCATTGCGAACGGGTGCTTTGCTTCACGACATAGGGAAACTCGCGGTTCCGGACAACATCCTAAGTAAACCCGGAGCGTTGACACCTGCCGAGATCGAAAAGGCAAAGATCCATGCGTCGGTAGGTGCCTCGATCCTGGAATCGGTTGGTTTTGGGTACCCCGTCGTGCCTACGGTCAAATACCATCACGAATTTTGGAATGGCAAGGGCTATCCCGAAGGCCTATGCGGCGAGGAGATCCCATTCACGGCGCGAATACTGGCGATCGCGGACAATTACGACACGTTACGCAGTGACCGTCCCTACCGCCGGGCTATGACCCGCGACAAAGCTCGCGACATATTGGCCAATGGAGCCGGTACCCAATTCGATCCAACGTTGATAGGGGTGTTCCTCAAGCGGCTTTCATCGCTTGAGGCCGAGATCGAAAGACAAGGGCTTTACTACGATAGCGACAAGATCGGAACCAGTACTACAACGGAAAACGAGGGCCACCACTACGTGGACCAGATAAAGCTCGCGAACAAAGAAGTATTTACCTTGTTCGAGCTTGCACGAGAATTTGGCGGGTCGGAGAATCCGGCTGAGATCCTGGCCATGTTTACATCCAGAATCGGCGAACTAGTACCGTTCGATACGTGTGCGGTTTATTTGCTGGATAACACTCGCCGCGCCGCTTCAGCTGTCCACGTGGAAGGTGAGAATAAGGTCGTTTTCGAATCAAGTGTTGTCAAAGCCGGTACTGGTGCCTCCGGCATGGCACTCAAGACAAAGAATGTCATTAAGAACGTAAATCCGGACCTCGATTTTTCGATGGCCCAACTTGACCTGATCAACCCGTACTCCACGATGGTATCGATCCCGTTACTCGACGAGGATGAACTTATCGGGGCGGTTTCCTTATACTCATACGACCTTGCGGAGTACGGTGAAGAACACATTCGCCTGCTCGAGTCCGTGTCGCGCATCGCCGCAGAGGCGATCGCTAAATCGCAGCAACATGCAGAGACCGTGGCTCACGCCCTAACAGATCCGATGACGGGATTGCCGAATGCCCGCAGCCTGCAGGCGCATTTTGAAAAGGAAATGGGCCGGGCTGCCAGAGCCGATCAAAACCTCCAGGTCCTCGTCATGGACCTTGACGGATTTAAGGCAGTGAACGACACCTTTGGCCACATTGCTGGTGACGAAGTGTTGCGCGAGGTTGGACGTGTCATAACGGAACAACTTCGCGATTATGACTTCCTGGCGCGTTATGGCGGTGACGAATACGTCGCGATCATCCCGGACGCCGATCAAGAGGCGGTTGTCGATCTCTGTGCACGAATTGAAAAGGCCGTAACCGAATTAAAGGTTCCGGTTGAAGGTGATGCGTTTGCCAGAGTGGGCGTAAGTCTCGGTTCCGCCAGCTATCCGCACAACGGTCAGACATTCGACCAAATAATCGTTGCTGCGGACAAAGCGATGTATATCCGCAAATCCACCCGCAAGCTGCGTGAACGAAACATAATTTCCTCAAGTGCTGTCCCTGCGGGCGAACTCCTGACTCATGAAAACGGATTGCTTCAAAAAGCAAAGGTAGAGACTAATAGTGGGTCAGACGACGGATTCATCGTGGAGCTAGATGAATCGCACGTCGTTGTGACAGCCTCGGTTAACTGAACTATTGGATCAAAAAGCCTGTGAAAATCTAAAGTGGAACTGGCCCTGATGCAGTCGATATATCGCATCGGGCCCGGTCGTTTGCGGAATACGGAATCGCGGAGGATTCAGAATGTACCCATAATCCACCGCAAATTCGCCTCCGACAGGCGTTTTTAAGCGGAGCCCAATACCCGCAGTGTTCGTCCAAACGGCCCGCAAATTTTGTTGTGACGCATTATTTCCGTTACCACTCCTTGGATTGAATAGATCACCAACACGCTCAAAGACGTTTCCACCGTCGTAAAACGGCACAAAACGCACAGATTTTGAGATCGGAACACGTGCTTCAAGGTTGACGATCGCCAAAGCGTTTCCGCCGATCGGAATAGTGAACGGCTGTAATGTAACGGGCTGCCGATTGCTGTCCAGGAACGTACCCACAGGAGCAATTACAACTCGCGGGCCTGCCTCCTCGAAGTCGAATCCGCGAATCGTTGTCGAGCCTCCGGCGAAGAACCTCTCGCTTATCGGCAATATCCCGTTGAGCCCTGAGAGCTGGGGGTCCGTAAATCGATCTCCCCCGGCAAATACGTTTGCGAGGCCGAGCATCAGCTGCGCCGCAACGGTCGTGTTCTTCAGTTGTGGAAACGTATAGTACTTGCGGTAGTTAGCCTGAAACTTCTGAAATCCAAAATTTGCGCCTAATTGGGTAAAAGAAACATTATAGTCGACGGTCAAATAGTCGCCGTTTGTCGGATCGGTCGCGTTATAGCGACACTTATCGCTCGGTTCGCCTTTGGCGATCAGTTCTAACAAAGAGTATCGTTTTGAGCAATTGACCCGTGTGTCCCGCACGAAAGTGATCCCTGGCCCGGAAATTCTGACCCTCGAATCGGGGATCAGAAGGTCTTTGATCAAAAGACTTTCGACATTTGCAAGACGGACGTCCTCGAATCGATAACGTACAAATAATATGCTGCGGTTCTTCCTGCTGATCGTCCGACTCGTCTCAGCGGAAAGTGACAATCGATTGATCGTGGGACTACCGACCCGGTTGCCATAGACATCGATCGGATTTCCGTTTTCATCAATCCGTTGGACGATCCCGAAGGTGCCTTTGTCAAAGGCGGAACGAAAGAATCGCGTAACGGTCGAATCGCGTTGGTACTGGAGAGAAATGGTTAACGGGGTATACCGGCGATCTCCGTCGTGCGTGAATCTGGGATTCACAAAATCAAATTGTACAAGTTGCTGCAACTGACTCCATCGAACACGGGCACCACCCTGCCAAAGGTTTCCGAAGAGATTGACATGTCTAATATCGAAAAACCCATTAAACCCGAGGTCGGTCGAGTAACCACCGCCGTAAATTAGTAATCGGGACGGTTGCTCGTTAACGCTGACAACCACATCAGTTAAACGATCGCCATTGGGGGCATTTCCGGCCGGCTCAGGCTTTATTTCGACTCTGTCGAACGCGTCTGACGCGTAAAGGTTTTGTTCACTTGAATAAAGATCCGCCGACCGCAAGAAGTCGCCCTTTCTCAAGGTTGTTGTATGGAGGATGGCCTCATCCTTGGTCTTTTCGTTTCCGGTGACCATCAGACGGTTTATCACGACCCTGCGGCCTTCGTTCTCTATCTTGAACTCGACACTGATCTTCCGCTCATCGTCAGAACGTTGGGGCGTAATTTCCGTTATCGATGACGTGATCCGAGCGTCAAAATAGCCGTGATCGGAATAGAATTTGCCAATCTTTTGAGCCGCGTTGCGGACCCGGGCACGAGAATATTTACCGGTCGTCAGATCCGGTATCTGTGCGGTAAGTTCATTCGTTGAGATCGACTTATTCCCGGTGATCTTGACGGATTCCACGGAGGTTGGGGGTCCGGGTTCCACTTGAAACGTGATTATCAGGTCTTCGCCGTTCGGCGAGACACCCTGATTAACCCGCACCTGAGCGTCACGATACCCAAGTTCGGACATTAACGATCTAATGGTCCCGGCATCACGTTCGAGGATTACGCTGCTGGTAAATCCCCTGCCGTACCCGAAGAGCGGAATGATCCCAAGCGCATTGGCTTCCTGCGACTCTAGAACCGTACGGATCTCGTCGATCGGCAGTACATCAGTTCCGCGTATTCGAAGGCTTACCAGCTTGAGTTTGCGGTTCTTGTCGACCTTGTAGTTTACTGTTACGGTCTTTTGACCCAAGTCGGTACTTCGCAATACGGAACACAAAAATTCTGTGTTGTTTGGAAATTGGTTATCACGACTATCAACGATAGGCGGGTCGACTGAACAGATCGGGGTAGCATCCGCGAAAAAAAAGCCCTTTTCCTGATAGTAGCTCTCCAATCTTCTCTCGCCTTCGACGATCGCCGCATAATCGAGCGACCCGTCGCGCTTAACAGGCAATATGCGGTTAAGTAAACGCTCGCTGAGCTTATCTTTGTCGGCCTCCACAGTGACCTTTACCGTCGGGCCAACCTTTCCCGACATGTCGATCGCAACCGTATTTGCATCACTGTCGTAGCTTACGCGAGGCTCGTCTAGTTCCGGAGAGGTATAGTCGCTCTTCCTTAGAATGGCTTTGATCTTCTCCACATCGCGATCCAGCTTTTCCTGTTCGTAGTACTCGCCGGGTTCGAGGCTGAGATAACCGGCAGGGATGGGCTTTTCGTATCCGTCGATATTGACCTTGAAAGATCTTACCTTCGCCTGTTCATTGGGAGTTACTTGAAAGATTATGCTTACCAAATTGTCCCGCGGAAGCGCATTTTGGACATATTTCACCTCGGATCGGTAAAATCCGTGGGCACGTAGATAATCGAGAATCTGATCCGCATTGTTCTGGAGTTCCAATTCCGTATATGTGGACCCGGGCGACAAAAGATTAAGCTTGAACATCAGGTCTTGTTCTTTCACCTGGGTTCCGACTGTTCTCCCGATCTCGATCGAGACCTTTTCGGCCTGTCGTTTTCGCTTGATCGTATACTTTAGGTCAACTCCCGCAGAGGCGTTGAGGGCTGCCTCAATGATCACTGATTCGATTTTTCCGGTGCTATGCAGAGCCTGGATCGAATCGCGCAATCTCGTGGCCGAATATGTGTTTCCGATCGCTTCGCTTATTATCGAGCGAAACGGTTCCGTCGAAACGTCGTTTATTTCGTCCCCTCCTAAACTGATATCAACTTTCGCAATAGCCTGATGTTCAAACTTTGCCTGAGCACGAATAGGGCTGGTCTGCAGAATCGAGAAGGCTACGACGGCGAGCATCAAGTATATGACACGACTCCGCAGGTCAGCATTCGGCCAGTGGGCCGTCTTAGATCTTTCTATTATTCTCGAGCCGGGACGCATCGTATCGTAAATTACAAAAGGAACAGTTTTTAAAATCGCTTTCTAAACCTTATTTCCACACTGAAATTGTCGCGATTTCGTGTAACGTTGCTGAGCGAACGCTGCTCATATTGAGCCACTACGGACAGCTTATTTGACACGCGGTACTCGAGTGCAATGACCTGGTTCTGGTCCTGAGACAGGTTAGTCGAATACGTTACCTTCAAATTGTTATTGATCTGGCGACCAACCGTTAAGCGGGCGGACGGATTTAATTGCTGCCCGGAAATGATAGGGTCTATCTCGAACACATTTAGCCCAAACAGTTTATCGGTCGCCTTTCGGGCCGGGTTATTTATGATCGAATCGGTTAGTATTTCGGCCGCCGTATTCAGACCGGTTTGGGCAAGCGCGGGAATACCCCCGGCAGTATTCGCGAGACTACCCGTGGTAATTAGCGATACGACATCGGTAGACGGAAGAGCCGGACTGGATCGAACCGTCGCGACCAGTCTCTCAGTATCGTTTAATGGCCCGGACAGATTCACGAATATCTGATATCCGGAAATCTCGGTTTCCGCCTGCAGGTTGATTATCGGCTCGATAGTGGTCTCGGGTGGAAATTCGAGAACGGCTCGCTGAATATCGTACCGGTCTTTTCTGTACAGAAGGGTGCCACTGTTGGCGGTGATCCGTCCGGAAAGCCTGGGATTGTCCGCATCTCCGGTCAGGTTCAGCGAAACCGATGCCGTCAGGTCGGCGATATTATTGCGTACAACAAGGGCGTTCCGGCCTTCGATCACGAGATCGTATCGGGGTGCGGAGATCGAGCTTGTTGAACTTGAAAGTGAAGTCTCGCGACGCGCTCCAACGATATTCGCAAGCTCGATGTCCTTTGTATACAGACTTCGCTTAGCAAATACGCGGCCTGCGATCGTTACTTGAAGGTTGTTTGAAATATCTGGACGCTGCCCGGAGATCTCCAGCGTCGCATCTCCGGTCGTCAGGAAATCCTTTGGTAGCGGCACGGTAACGTTGTCGCCGAAAACAGTGAATCTGAACGAACGCACCGCGAGCCCGTCGAGTAACAAGCCGCCCGAACCGTTGAATTTTCCACCACCAAGATAGCCTGTGGCTTCCTCCACTTCGGCTTGGTTAGAAGTGAAAATAACCCGAGCTTTCACCCGTTCGAACGTCAATCGATCCGATCCGATAAAAGTTGCCACCGTCGCATTGTCAGACGTTGCAGTCCCGGTTAACCGGGATACCTTATTCGGCCCGTTGAGGCGAACGGCGACGTCAGCTACCCCCGCAAAGAAAACGTCGGTTTTCGCCAAGTTGAGCAAGCTGAGATTCACTTTGCCGTTGATCTCAAGGTTGTTTTCGGCATCATCGACGATACCCTTGGTCCCGCTGATGGTCATATTCGACCCGCCGCCCGCAAATTTGGCGTTATCAAAGTTCACCTCTCGCGGGCTGAACCGGATCACGATCGGTTCGACGGCACCCAAGGGAGTGTCCTGAATATTGAGATCAAGCTGAGAAAACGTAGCCGTGCCCGCGAGCGACGACGCGTCAAATATGCTTTCGCCCTTATCGTTCTTGGCTCGTAGATTGCCACCGAATTCGATCTTTCCCGTCCCGGTTCCTGTTATCGGTACTCCCTTGAGCTGAGGGATGAAAGCAATGAAGGGCGATAGCGGACTCCGATCAAATGACGTTGTCACGCTGAATGGCAGATTATCGTCGGCAAGGTTGACCATTGCTTTGACAATCTGAGGCCGGCCCTCAAAGCTGCCGACCAGATCCGCGGAGAGTACCTGGTCTTTCGTCCTGCCGCTGAGATTGACTTCGCCAAGTGGCGAGTCACCGACGGTCGTCTCCCGTGAGACTCCCTCAAACGAGACGTCGATGCTCGATGCAAGGTTTGATTTTCCAACCGCCTTTGCGGTCAAATCAACGAGCCCATTGATCTCGGGAATACTGTTATTCGCGGGAAATACTGCCATCAACAATGGCAGCGGAATGCTCTTTCCGGACAATTCAGCTTCAAATTCGGTCGACCGCCGATCGAAGAACCCTTTTGCCGTGAGGCTGCCGTCGCCGACTTTCATCGAAACGGGATCAAGTTCGATCCGCGTCCCGTGAAAAACGGCGTTTGCCTTCAACTCATCGAAGCTCTGTCCTGCGATCGTACCTTTCGCGGCAAGCAGATCAACCTCTCCTTCGGCGTTGTTCGGCAATCCGGTGATCTTGACCGACCCGGATGTTCTGCCGTCGAGATCCCTGATCCTCTCGGGCAAGGATATTGGAAGAGCAGCCAGTAGATTAGCTGCGTTAACGCCGTTGAGGGTGGCCGTGACCGTAATATTGTCCTTCCCGCCGTAAGGTATCGTGCTCGCAAATTCAGCAGTTCCGCCCCCTGGTTCCTTTAGCTCGCCGTTCGCTAGGATTATTTCGGCTGGATTACGTGTAATGTCCAATGAGACACTCCCGACAACACGCTGGCGCAACATTATCGTATCGACCGAGAAGTGGCCGTTTACGACGGGATCAAGTAGGTCGCCGGTGACCATTCCGTCAAACCGCAATCCGCCGCCAAACTCAGCCTCCATATTCGTCATTTGTGTATCGAGATCAGGTGAGATGCCGGTGACACCCACAATACGTCTGATCTCCGATGCATCATCGGACTTGATGGCCAGATTCAAATTAGAATCATTGTTACGGAGATCAAATCGGCCGCCGGCCGTGAGCTCGCTCTTCTCCGTGAAAAGCCGGGCTTTCGCCACCTCAAAAAGTCCTTTATCCGCAGTCAGTTGAACGTTCCCGTTTATAGGAACCAAACCCCGCTCAGCGGTGCCTGCAGTAGCGGTGACATCGAAATTCAAGGTTCCCGATGTTGTGCGATAATCGCTTCCTTGAAAAACAAGATGCGCGTCACCGGTCGTCTTACCAGATAGCGGCATCACGCGGCCGCTTTGGACCGCAGCTAACTTCGAAAGGTCGAGGTCCCTGAAATCCGCATCAATTCTGGACTGCGACCTGTCATTGAACGCATATTCTGCAGATCCGCTAACGTCACCGTCCATTACTTTTGCGGTAATTTCTTCGAGCAGGACCCGGTCGTTGTTGATCTCGACCTTCGCCGACGCCGAGCCAAGAGAAACGCTGCCGATCGTGCCTCCTCCGATACTCATATCGGCGGATGCCCGATAGCGTCCTGACGGTTCAACGATGAACACAGGCCGACCGAACTTGACCGCCTGGAGGCCACCACCGCCTGGAATTTGCTTGGTCTGTGAGATCGCGACGTCACCCGCGTCAATATCGCCCGAGGTTCCTTCGATCGTCCCACGACGAATCGTCATGCGAACTCCCGCAATATTGAGGCTTCCGAGAACGGCAGAGCCCGTATCGATCTTTGCGACTCGCGTTTTATCGGAGTATATCGTTGTAACGCCGCCCTTATCATCGAGCGACGCAAGCGGTGATTCGAGGCCGTCTATTCGTATTCCGTTCGAGTCGACCTGACGCGCCTTAAGATTAGTTGCGATCAACCCGACGATCCCGCCCTCATCTTTGAGCTTAAATTCACTCGCAGAAACACCTCTCACGACATTCTGACCAAATTTTGCGGTCCCGGAAGTCAATCCCTCAGCATCCACGGTCGTACTACCGGTGACGTGCTTGATCCGAACATTCCTGCCGGCCACCTCATCGAGGCGATAGTCTTTGGATACCAACGAACTTGCAGTCGCGTTTGGTGCCGAGATGTTGATGCCGCCGCCACTTGGTACGGCAAATGAGAGGTTTCGTGCGCGAAGATCTTCAAACTCAATATCGCCTGCCGCGAACCGGCGGGCCCGGCCATTTCCAACTGTCGCTTTGAACTGCTGGTCTTTGTACTCCGCTAAGGCATCCGACAAAAATAGGCCGCCAAGTGTCATCGTGGGCGATCTCAGAGCTATCGCCTCTAACTCACCGACCCATCTAAAGTCCGTGCCGGTGCCGCGAACATTACCCACGAGCTTGGGAAAATCAACTTGAAAATCCTCAAACGTCAGCATTTCGGCAACCGCCTTACCGTTGGCGTCGTAGTTGGCATTCGTGCCATTAACAGTTGCCGCAACGTTTAGAGCCTTGAGATAAACCCCGCCGGCCCTGAGTGCCTCTGAGTCGGCCGTTCCCTGAATTCGGTAATTTTCTCCGGTGCCCGAAACGTGGCCCTTAAAGTTCCCCGCTCCTCGAAGTGGGGTGGCTCCGCCAAATATGTTCGAGATCTGTGTGATATCGAGCGACGACTCAATATCCAGCTCGTACTTCGGACTGGCCCAATCGCGCAGGGTTCCGATCAGGCTCGAATCGCCAACCGGCGTTCGAAGCGAAAGTCCCGAGATATCCGCCCCAAATCTATCGGCTACACCCCTGGCCTGGAGACTGATCTTGTCGAGAACCTTTTGGTCGTAGGTCAGATTTGCGTCGTCCGCCTTAAGATCAAATTTGAATCTCGGCACATCCGCATTTGTGTCGGTCGCGGGTTCAAGATAGAACGTGAGATTCGCGGCATCGGCTGAAATAGCCCTGGAAACGTCGCCGAAATGGACGATGCTGTCCTGAAGCGAGAAAACTACGGAATCGTATCTGAAATTCACCGCGGATCCGGTTTGGTCTTCGATAAATTTTAGATTGGAGAAATTTGACCTGCCGTTCTCGTCAAATTTTACCCATATCTCGGCTCCGCGGATATCGGAGCGATCAATGCGTATGTCTCGGCTCAGGCGCCATGCGAGAAGATCGAGGACCGTCAGTTCAAGCCGGGCATCTCGGACGAAAAATAGCTTTTCAGCAGTCACCTTGTCGCGAAACGTAGCATTATGGAGCTCGAGCGACATCGGCGACGCAGTTACGCGTATCGACTCGGTCTGAAACTCGATTCCGATGTCGGATAGTTTAGTGACCAGTTGGCTTTTAATGTAATTGTCGAAGACGCCGACACGGTACAGCACAAAAACAACTGCGGAAAATACTACTAACGAGGCGAACGCAATTCCGATTACCGTTACAATTGTCCGAAGAGAGAAAAGGCTTCGCCGCGAAGTCTGTTTTTTCTCATCGGGCTCGTTTTCCTCGATAATTTCCTTTTCGATCTCGTCTGCCATGAAATAAAGGCCTGATCGTGCACACTAGAGACCAACGGTTCCAACTATCTCCAGATCGAACGCTTCGATCGCTGAGAAACGCGGCGGATGGTTTGTCAGGAGCTTGATCCGACTTAGCCCAAGATCCTTGAGTATCTGTGCGCCGATACCATAATCGTGTAATTTCCCGTAACCGGTCTCGAGCTTCGCGGAACTAAAATCGATGCCCTTTTCCCGCATCAACTTATACGTCTTTAACTGGTTTACCAGATCGAGGTTGTTTTCCTTCTGACGTAAGTACAAGATCACGCCCCGTCCTGCCTCTGTGATCTTTTGGATGGATGTCTGAACCGCGGACGACGCTTCTCCAAGTTTGGAACCAAACATCGCAAACGTAATGTTCTCCGTTTGGACGCGAACAAGTGTCGGTTCCGTTGTATTCAAAACATCGCCCATGACAAACGCAACGTGCGTCTCGCCATTTATCTCGTTTTCATAAACGATCGCATTCCACTTTCCGTTATCTGTCGGTAATTCGGCATCGACAACCCGTCGTACCAACATTTCCTTATGGACCCGATAACGCACCAGCTCAGCAACTGAGATTATTTTGAGTCCATGGCTGTCGGCGAAAACTTCGAGCTCCGGCATACGAGCCATCGTCCCGTCGTCGTTCATTATCTCGCAAATTACGGCCGCGGGCGTCAATCCGGCGATCCGCGCGATGTCGACACTTGCCTCGGTCTGCCCAACACGGACGAGTACCCCGCCGCGTTTTGCCCGAAGCGGAAATACGTGGCCCGGACGAGCGAGGTCCGATGCCTTCGATGTTGGGTCGACCGCAGTCAAGATCGTCTTCGCGCGATCGGCAGCGGAAATTCCGGTAGTCACGCCTTCTCGAGCTTCGATCGAGATCGTAAACGCCGTTCCCATGCTCGAGGTATTTTCGGACGTCTGCGGGATCAGTTGCAGCTCCTCGCATCGTTCCTCCGTCAGAGGCAGACAGATCAGCCCGCGGCCATGTTTCGCCATGAAGTTAATGATCTCCGGCGTGACTTTTTCGGCGGCACAAACCAAGTCGCCCTCGTTTTCCCGGTCTTCGTCATCGACTATGATGATCATCTTCCCGTCACGGATATCGCGGGCGGCTTCTTCGATCGAGGCTAGGGACATGATATTACGGCTCGCAAAACAAATCTGAACTATTGAACTTTCAATAAATTTTAACGAAATGCCGCTGTTTTTGCGAACAGTGCCGCCTGGATCGGTGACTGGCCCCGATCGACTCGAAATAATCAATTTGACGGCGACATTTGTGTTTAAGGATTATGTTGCCAAAATGTCTAATAATGCCGAACCCACCAGCCGAAAACTCCTTACTCTTGAAACTCACGCTACACGTGCTTTTTCTCGTCTCGGGTACGGTAACCGTTCTGATCGGCCAGGTTCTGCCTATTCTTGCCAGACACTACGCGTTGAACGACCTTGATCTGAGTTTCTATTTTCCGGCACAGTTCGCGGGCTCGCTCTTGGGGACCTATTTGTTTAGCTTGTTTGCAAAACAAAATCAGTTTGTAACCGCGAGTATCGCTGGTGCCTTCCTCATGGGAATTGGTGTGCTAATGATGAATTTGGATTCGTTTTCGCTCTCTCTGGCTGCATTTGCATTGAATGGCCTCGGGATCGGTTTGACGCTGCCGGCTATCAATATGACCGTCCTCGAACTAAACCCGCGAAATGCAGCTGCTGCGCTCAGCTTTTTGAACTTCTTTTGGGGCGTCGGAGCGATCCTGTGTAAACCCTTCGTTGACTACTCAAGCCAGGGAAACGATATCAGAGTCACGACTGTCACTCTGGCTATTCCACTTCTCGTTTCAGGTGCGGTCCTCTATTTTCAACCATTTAGGCATATCGAACAGAGATCGTCGGAAGAGCCTGATGAGGCTGTAATTCCCATCTGGACGATGCCGCTCGCCTGGGCAATTGCCCTTTTCAACTTTATACACGTCGGTTTTGAGAGTGGTATGGGCGGATGGCTGACTAGTTATACGGATCGTCTGAGCCAGTCGACCACGATCCACTGGTTTTCACCGACGCTCGCGTATTTCCTGTTCTTCGTTGTTGGACGCGGAGTGGCACCGATCATGTTTCGTTTTCTGAGTGTCAACAAAATGCTTATGCTCGGATTGTTGCTGATTTTATCGGGGATGATCGTGACGGTCACAGCCGGCTCGGTCACATTGCTGGGACTCGGGGCTGCGATCGCCGGTTTCGGCACGTCGTGGATCTTTCCGACAAACGTCTCCCGATTTTCGAAAACGTTTGGTGCGACGGCTCCGCGCCGAGCGACGCCGCTTTTTATCTGCGGAACACTCGGAGCGGCAACCTCGACGTGGCTGATCGGTTTCGTCTCGAACCAAACGGGCGAACTTAGATTGGGAATGTACGTTCTGGTTATCAGCGTCTGCTTACTGATCGTTTTGCAGGCAGTGTTGGCTTTTCGTACGATGCGAATTGATCCTTCGGCAGCTTAAATATCCAAGTCCAAAGATCTGAGATACTCACGGAAATCCGCTCCGAGATCGTCCCTCTTGAGCGCGTATTCGACCGTTGCGATCAGAAACCCAAGTTTGTCTCCGGCGTCATGTCGTTTTCCTTCGAGCTTGACCGCGTAGAACGGCCTTTTCTTCAGCAATATCCGCATCGCGTCCGTTATTTGGATCTCGCCGCCCGAACCGGGTTTGGTCTGTTCGATGGCTTCGAATATATCGGGCGTGAAAATATATCGCCCGATGATCGCCAGGTCCGATGGAGCGTCCGCGAATGCCGGTTTCTCGACCATGTCTTTGATTTTGTAAACTCCGGGCTCGACCTCATCTGCATCGATTACCCCGAATCGCGAGATCGCCTCACCGGCAACCTGCATCGTCGCGATGACCGGCGCTTCATACTTCTCATAGACCGATATCATTTGCCTCAGCGCCGGGTTTTCCGCGTCAACGACATCGTCTGCCAGCAGGGCCGCGAACGGTTCGCTGCCCACAAAGTCTTTCGCCTGATATATCGCGTGGCCCAGGCCAAGGGCCTGCTTTTGCCGCGTATAGCTTATCTTAGCGATATCAGAAATTGCCCGGACCATGTCGAACATATCGTGCTTGCCTTTGTCCTTCAGCGACTGCTCAAGCTCGAACGAGATATCGAAGTGATTTTCGATCGCGCTCTTGTCCCGGCCGGTAATGATCAGGATCGATTCGATCCCGCACGCGACCGCTTCCTCGACCGAGTACTGGATCAATGGTTTGTCGACGAGCGGGAGCATTTCCTTCGGTGACGCTTTGGTCGCGGGCAGAAAGCGTGTGCCGAGGCCGGCAGCGGGGAAAACGGCTTTACGAATTTTCTTTGTCATAGCAGTTTTGCTAAATTCGACTTGTCTGATGCGCCTGTCAAAAAAGTAAATTCTAGGTTAAGAGTGGCCGATAAACAAACATTCGAAACTTTGCTCGTTCAACAACCGGGAATGAACGCGACCGGCATTTTGATACCTTTCGACGTCGAGACAGTATTCGGCGCGAAACGAGTGCCGGTAAGAGCCCTGATAAACGGCGTCGAGTATCGTGGTTCGGTTGTCAGGATGGGTGGTGAATATTGCCTGGGAATTCCCAAAGTATTTCGGGATGCGGCCGGTATCAAGGCAGGTGATAACATTGTAGTTACATTGGAACGTGACTCTGCTCCGCGGACAGTGACGCCGCCGGAGGACCTGGTCGAGGCTATAGAGCGATCGCTAGGCAATATGGATGCTTGGGACAGTCTGAGTTACACGCTTCGCAAGGAGCTCGTAAGAGCGATCGAAGAAGCCAAGCATCCCGAAACTCGGATGCGTCGGATAAATAAGGCGGTCGAAATGATCGCCTCGAAAACAAATTAGGAAATGTTGGATCTAAACTACGTAAGAGAAAATCTTGAAACGGTTCGAACGGCGCTCGCGAACCGCAATTTTCCGGGTGAATTGCTGGATAAGTTTGCCGAGTTGGACGTCGAACGTCGCAACGTTATTGGTGAAACCGATCGCATAAACGCCGAGCGTAACGCAGCCAGCAAGGAGATCGGCGCCTTGATGCAGGCCGGTAAACGCGACGAGGCTGAAACCAAAAAAGCCGCTGTCGCCGGGCTCAAGGAAAGGCAATCGGAGTTGGAAAAACGACGCGACGAGGCCGATGCGGCGATGCGGGAGGTATTGATAAACCTGCCGAACATCCCATCGGACGACGTCCCGATCGGGTCGGACGAAACGGCGAACGTCGAGATCCGACGTTGGGGAACGCCGCGTGAATTCGATTTCGAGCCTAAAGATCATGTTGATCTGGGAGAATCTCTCGGAATTCTCGACCTCGAACGCGCGACCAAGATCGCCGGGACCAGATTCGCCATTCTCAACGGTGCGGGAGCGAGACTGGAGCGTGCGCTCGTCAATTTCATGCTCGATATTCACACGACAGAGCACGGCTACACCGAAACGATGCCGCCGTATCTGGTCAACCGCACCGCACTGTTTGGAACGAACCAACTGCCGAAATTCGAGGACGACCTTTTTCATATTAAAGATGAAAGGGCATTCGCTCTGATCCCGACCGCCGAAGTCCCGGTGACCAATTATTTCGCAGGCGAGATCCTGGACGCATCTGAACTGCCCAAGCATTTCACCGCGTATACGATGTGTTTTCGCAGCGAAGCCGGCAGCTATGGCCGAGACACCCGCGGGCTGATCCGGCAGCATCAATTCGAAAAGGTCGAACTTGTAAAATTATGCATGCCGGAAAACTCCGAGGATGAGCACGAAAGGCTGACGGCGAATGCCGAACGGATCTTGCAGCTTCTGGAACTGCCTTATCGCACGGTCATCCTCTCGACAGGCGACATGGGTTTCGGTGCCAGGAAGACTTACGACCTTGAGGTGTGGCTGCCCTCGCAGGACACATATCGTGAGATCTCAAGCTGCTCGAACTGCGGCGATTTTCAGGCTCGCCGGATGAATCTCCGATTTCGTCGGACCGGCGGAGCCAAGCCGGAATTCGTCCACACGCTCAACGGCAGCGGCCTCGCCGTCGGTCGAACGTGGCTGGCAATTATCGAAAACTATCAGCAAGCCGACGGCTCAGTAATTATCCCGGAAGTACTTCACAAGTATATGAACGGCATTACCAAGATCGGTTGACGAATATCGACGATGTAATTACGATGTAATTATGAAGAGTCAGATCATTCAGATCGGTAATTCTCAGGGTGTCCGTTTGCCTAAAGTACTGCTCGAGGAAAGCCGTATTTCGGGCGAGGTCGAACTCGAACTTCATCCTGATGGGATCCTGATCCGCAACGCGGAAAAGCCCCGGGCCACTTGGGATGAGCAGTTCAAGTTAATGGCCGAGAACGACGATGACGAAATGATCGACCCGGGTTCCCCGACCGCGTTCGAGAAGAAGGAGTGGCAATGGTAGATCGATTTGACGTTTATCTTGTCAATCTGGACGAAGAGGTAACGAAGAACGCCAGGAATACCCGGCCGTGCGTCGTCATATCTCCCGACGAGATGAACCGCAACCTTAGGAGCGTGATCGTCGCACCGCTTTCATCGACGAACGCCAAATACCCGACTCGCATTCAAGTCAATTTTCTCAACAGTGAACGCTCGATCGTCCTCGACCAGATCCGCACCGTGGATACTGAGCGGCTGGTCAAGAAGATCGGCTCGATCGACAACTCCGCCCAAAAAGAGACGCTTGACCGCCTGAAAGAAATGTTTGACGAATAGGCAACGGTTTTTCGCCATCGTAACATCGAAAAGTTCTCAGGCTAGTCAATTTCAGTTCACCAAGTTTCGATGGTTTCGAGCATGTTGATGCGGCGTGTCTCGTCGTCAACGTTCTGAAACGGGCTTTATAGGAGAAAGATGATGAAGATAATTATCGGCGTGTTGGGTCTCGCTGCCGCGGCAGCCTCGATCGGGCTTGGGCAAACTACAATCACCAAGACTTCCTCCGCAACAAAAGCGAATGAGGCCCAGGTCCGCAAATTCATCGACAATTTCGCGGACGGATTTACCCGAAACGACGCCGAATCCTTGGACAAGGTCACTTCAGCCGACTATTCATTTGTCGCGCCGAACGGTGAGATCCAGGACAAGGCGAAACGATACGCTCCGATAAAGTCCGGCGACCTAAAATACACATCGGTAAAATACACGGACGTCACAGTACGGCTCTATGGCGATACTGCCGTCGTGACAGCTACCGTTGACGTAAACAGCCGGCTGAAAGGAAACGACATCAGCGGAAAGTTCCGTTCCACTCTAACTCTAATAAAAATGAAAGGCCGCTGGATGCTCGTCGCGTCGCAGGCTAACAAGATTTGACGTGAGTGTTCGCACGTTCCTCAGGCCGATCTTCCCTTGGCCTTGTTCCACAGCGCGTCCATTTCATCAAGTGTCGAATCCTCGAGCGTTTTTCCGCTTTCCTTGATCTCGTCCTCGATGAACTTGAACCGCTCGCGGAATTTTCGATTCGTTTTCTTGAGTGCGGTTTCGGGCTCGACATCCAGATGGCGGGCGAGGTTCTGAACGACAAAAAGCAGATCGCCTATCTCCTCCGCGATATTGTCTTTCTCACCACGTTCGATCGCGTGCTTCAATTCAGCGGCCTCTTCCGTCAATTTGTCGAAGATCTGATCGGCGTTTTCCCAATCAAATCCGACCTTCGCCGCCTTCTTCGTCAGTTTCAGCCCCTCGAGCAGTGCCGGAAAATGCACTGGCACCTCGTCCAGAATCGACTCAAGCTGTTTCTCGACCTTTCCTGACGCTTTCCGCTCATCCGCTTTCAGCTGATCCCAACTGTCCAGCACGTCTTCGGCCCGGGCAAAATTTGCGTCGCCGAACACGTGCGGATGTCTCAGAATGAGTTTTTGAGTAACGCCGTCCGCGACTTCGTCGAAGCTGAAATCCCCTCGTTCTGAACCGATGGTCGAGTGGAACACTACCTGCAGCAGCAGATCGCCGAGTTCCTCACGCAGATTTGCAGTGTCGCCGGTCTGATCCGCCTCCTGAATGGCATCGAACGTCTCGTACGCCTCCTCTAACAGATATTGGGCAAGCGAAGCGTATGTCTGTTCATGGTCCCACGGACATCCGCCGGGAGCCCGCAATCGGGCCATCACCGCCACGAGTTCGTCTATTGATTTGGACATATAGCAAATTTTGAATTCTTTTTCGGCAAAATGCTACTATCGAACTAGGAATTCGAATATATGATCGGCAAGGATGACAATCAGGAAGAAGTAACGTTTAAGGTCGCGGATCGGCGAAAGTTTAATGCGGACGGCTCGTTGAAAGAGGGCGTGACGCTTGAACCTGCGAAGGCCGAAGCGACTCCGACCGCTGAAGATCGGCCATCTGCATCGCCAAGCTCGACGACAGAGGCTGCAAAGGAAATGGCCGCTCCAGAGGCGGAATCCGATGAGCTTGGGGAAGAAATGGACGACATCCCGGGTGCCGAAGATCCGGCGAGTTTTGTTAATTTCCTCTCGACCCTTGCTACAAACGCCGCCGCGTCCCTCGGTGCCGTGCCGCATCCGGCAACCGGCCAACGCAGCCTCGACCTCGACACGGGAAAATACTGGCTCGACATCCTGGCGATGCTGCGTGAAAAGACCAAAGGAAATCTCCATTCTCAGGAGAGCCGCCTGCTCGAAGGCATACTCGGCGATCTGCGGATGCAATACGTCAAGCTCGTCCGTGCCACCGAAGAAAAACTCAAGGCCCAGGCCGCCCAGAAATTCTCCGGCGCCGACATTCTAGGAAAGAAATAGTCGGCCGAGTTGGCTGAGTTTGCCGAGTTCTGTGAGTCTGCTAGATTATTCCTCATATCTGAATTATGAGAGGAATGGTTTATGGCGACTTTTAAGAAGTTCGAAGAGATTTTCGCTTGGCAAAAAGCCAGGACAATCACAAACAAGATCTATCAGGTCTCTAACACCGGAGAATTCGCCCGGGATTTTGGTCTGCGTGATCAAATGCGAAGGGCAGCTGTTTCGATCAGGGCCAATATCGCTGAGGGCCACGGTAGGCGAACGGAAGCAGAATTCGCAAACTTCCTGAATATCGCTCGCGGTTCAGCTATCGAAGTGCAGTCTCATTTATACGTCGCGCTCGATATGAATTACATCAGCCGTCCGGATTTTGACGAAGTATACGAAATGCTGAATGAGATCTCGAAAATGACTATATCGCTTGCACAATATCTTATGGCCTAAAACTGGCGACTCGCCAAACTCGGTCAACTCAGCAGACTATTCAGATGAAACTCACGTTCTTAGGCACTGGCACATCAACAGGCGTTCCGTCGATCGCCTGCGATTGCGAGACGTGCCTGTCCGAAGATCCGCGTGACAAGCGGCTGCGGGTTTCGATCCTGATCGAGCATCGGGACACCAAGATACTTGTCGACACCTCGATCGACTTCCGACAGCAGGCGTTGCGGGCGAAGATCCGCCGGCTCGATGCCGTCTTGCTTACGCATTGCCACGTTGACCACGTTTTCGGCCTGGACGATATAAGGCCGTTGAATTTTCGCTACGGGGCGATGGGCGTATATGCCAATGAGATCGCGTGGACCGACCTGCGGAGGATCTTCAGGTACATTTTCGAACCGACTCATTTCGGCGGAGGGTTGCCACAGCTGATACCGCACACGGTCGTGCCGGGTTCGCCGTTCTGTATCGGCGAGGACCTTGAGATCACACCGCTCGAAGTGATCCACGGCAAACTGCCGGTCATTGCATATCGGTTTAACGACTTTGCCTACGCGACCGATCTCAAGTCCATTCCGCCTGCATCTATGGATGGCCTCCGCGATCTCGACGTGCTCGTCCTCGACTGCGTCCGTATCAAACCTCACTCGACACATCTATGCCTCGACGAAGCTCTCGAAATAATCGCTGAGCTCAAACCTAAACGGTCGTATCTCACGCACCTCAACCACGACATACTCCATCATCGGGATTCGGCTCTGTTACCAGAAAATGTTTGGTTTGCACACGATGAATTGGTTGTGGATTAGGATTCAAGATCGGACGATTTGACCACGCTTTCGCCGTAACCTCTTGCGCTTTAATGTGTTACGAAGCCGTTACACATTAATTCACGCTCTACCTGAGGCTGCGCGCGCTAATTGTTGTAAAAGCGTAAGTTAGCAGAAACTTTTAAAACCACAAGATTTAGTGTTGACATCTGGTTTTGACTACCATATAGTCTATATCCACGCGGGAAATGCTGTAAGTTGTTCGGGCAGTTTCTCTCGTGAAAATACATCAAAAAACCGGTGTAAACGTGGCCTCGCCCATTTACTAGAACAGTAAAATGCGAAGCGGGTTTAAGGGACTTTCTCTCTATTTTTCACCAAATCTCCTCCAATTGTTGCGGCTCCGCACCGCGGCAGAGAGGAATTTTTGACGACTGAACTGACTGATTATGGACAATTTTTACGGGCAATCCGGTACGGCGACATCTAGACAAACAGAAGAAACGGCCCAGACCTCTATGCAGGTCCGCAAGCGAAACGGGAACCTGGAACCGGTCGATATTAACAAGATCGTTCGTGCGATCACGCGTTGCTGCGTCAACCTGCCGTCGGTCGACAGCCTCCGGATCGCGACCAAAACGATCAGCGGTCTGTACGACGGAGCCACGACCAAGGAACTCGACAAACTGTCGATCCAGACGGCCGCGAGCCTGATCTTTGAGGAGCCCGAATATTCGCGGCTCGGTGCCCGCCTGCTCAATCAGTACATCCAGAAAGAGGTCCGCAACCAGGAGATCCATTCGTTCTCGCAGTCGATCGCCTTCGGCGTTAAAGAGGGCCTGATCGGCGAACGTGTCGCGGAATTTGTCATCCAGAACAGTCGCAAGCTCAATGACGCGATCGATCAGTCGCGAAACGACCTTTTCGAATTTTTTGGGCTTCGAACATTATATGATCGTTATCTCCTGAAAAACCCGGAAACCCGCGACGTGATCGAAACGCCGCAGTTCTTCTGGATGCGTGTCGCGTGCGGCCTGTCCGAAACCCCGCACGAAGCCATCGATCTCTACAATCTTTTCTCATCGCTCGAATACGTGCCGTCGACCCCGACGCTATTTAACTCGGGTACGCAACACGAACAGCTCTCCTCCTGCTTTTTGCTGGATAGCCCTCAGGATAGCCTCGAAAGCATCTACCGAAAGTATTCCGATGTCGCCATGCTCTCCAAATTTTCGGGCGGCATCGGAATCGCCTATCATCGGGTTCGGTCGCAGGGCTCGCTCATCCGCGGCACCAACGGCCACTCGAACGGTATCGTGCCCTGGCTGAAAACGCTTGACTCGTCGGTTTCGGCGGTCAATCAGGGCGGAAAGCGAAAGGGAGCATGCTGCGTTTATCTCGAGACCTGGCATGCGGACATCGACGATTTTCTCGAATTGCGTGACAACACCGGCGACGAAGCCCGCCGCACTCACAACCTCAATCTGGCGAACTGGATACCTGACCTCTTTATGAAGCGCGTCCAGGCGGACGGCGTCTGGTCGCTCTTCGACCCGAAGGTCGTGCCGCATTTCCCGGACCTTTACGGCGAGGAATTTGAAGCGGCATATATCAAAGCCGAAGAGGAAGGCCTCTTTGTACGGCAGATCAATGCCCGCGACCTCTACGCCAAGATGATGCGGACGATGGCACAGACCGGTAACGGCTGGATGACCTTCAAGGACGCGTGTAACCGCAAATCTAACCAGACGGCGCGGCCCGAAAACGTCGTTCACCTCTCGAATCTCTGCACCGAGATCATCGAGGTGACCAACGAGAATGAGACCGCTGTCTGCAACCTCGGCTCGATCAATGCGGGCCGATATGTAAAGGACGGCCAGGTCGACTACGACAAACTCCGTCGCAACGTGCGCCTCGCGGTTCGCCAGTTGGACAAGGTCATCGACCTTAATTATTACGCGATCCCGAGCACGGCCGAGTCGAATAACCGCTGGCGGAACATCGGTCTCGGCGTTATGGGCCTGCAAGACGTTTTCTTTCAGCTGCGTCTGCCGTTTGACTGCGACGAAGCCCGCAAGATCTCCGCCCGTATTCAGGAAGAGATCTATTTCGGTGCCCTCGATGCCTCCTGCGATCTCGCCGTCGAGCGCGGCCCGCATCCGGCGTTTGCCGAGACCCGAGCGGCTCGCGGCGATCTTCAGTTCGATCTCTGGGGCGTCACGCCTGACGATATGGACCGGTGGGACGCTCTGCGTGAAAAGATCAAGGCCAACGGGCTTCGCAACAGCCTGATGATCGCCATTGCGCCGACCGCGACGATCGCTTCGATCGCCGGTTCGTATGAGTGCATCGAACCGCAGGTCTCGAACCTGTTCAAACGTGAAACACTGTCCGGCGATTTCGTCCAGATCAACAAATATCTGGTCAAGGAACTGAAAGCCATCGGCCTCTGGACCGACGAGATTCGCAACAAGATCAAGCTTGCCGAAGGCTCCGTGCAGGACATCGCTGAATTTAACGACGAGTTAAAAGCGATTTACCGCACCTCGTGGGAGATCCCGATGCGGTCCTTGATCGACATGGCGGCCGACCGCGGTGCGTACATCGACCAGAGCCAGTCGCTCAACCTGTTTATGGAAAGCCCATCGATCGGCAAGCTTTCTTCGATGTATATGTACGCCTGGCAGAAAGGACTAAAGACGACCTATTACCTACGTTCGCGGCCCGCGACCCGAATCGCGCAAGTCGCCGCGAGCGAAACGAAGGCCGCAGCCGCCGAGCCGAAAAAGACTTATACCGACGAGGAAGCGATAGTCTGCTCGCTCGAAAACCCTGAGGCTTGTGAGGCATGTCAGTAGGTTAAGAGTTACGCCTCTAGGCGTGATCTTACTTTTATTTCGGACAAGTTGGGGGCTTTGTCTCAACACATTTTTCACGCCTGAAGGCGTAACTCTGAACGAAATTATGCTTTTACATCCTGGTTTTAATTTGACGCTTCGTCCGATGAAGTACCCGCATTTTTACGAGATGTATAAAAATGCGATCAAGAACACGTGGACGGTGGAGGAAGTCGATTTTTCGACTGACGTCACCGATCTGCGGAACAAGATGACTCCGTCGGAGCGGCATATGATCAACCGGCTGGTCGCGTTTTTTGCGACCGGCGACTCGATCGTCTCAAACAATCTGGTTCTCAATCTCTACAAGCACATCAACGCACCCGAGGCGCGGATGTACCTGTCGCGTCAGTTGTACGAGGAAGCCGTCCACGTTCAGTTTTACCTGACGCTGCTCGACACCTACATCCCGGACCACCACGAACGCGAGCAGGCGTTTGCGGCGGTGCAGAATATCCCTTCGATCCACAAAAAGGCGGAGTTCTGCTTCAAGTGGATCGACTCGATCCAGAATCTCGACTCACTGGAGACCAAAGAAGACCGGCGCCAGTTTCTGCTCAATCTGATCTGCTTTGCGACGTGCATCGAAGGGCTTTTCTTCTTTGCAGCTTTTGCATACGTCTATTTTCTGCGTTCAAAGGGTCTGCTTCACGGCCTCGCCGCCGGGACCAACTGGGTTTTCCGCGACGAATCGGCCCACATGGCGTTCGCTTTGGATGTAATCAAGGAAGTTCGGAACGAGGAGCCGGAATTGTTCGACGACACGCTCCATGGGCAGATCGTCGCGATGATCGACGAAGCGGTCATCTGCGAAATGCAGTTTGCCGAGGATATCCTGAGCGGCGGCATTTCCGGCCTCTCGATCGCAGATATGCGGCAGTACCTTGAATATATTGCGGATCAGCGACTCGTGATGCTCGGCCTACAAAAGGTTTACGGAGCCAAAAACCCGTTCTCGTTCATGGATCTGCAGGACGTCCAGGAGCTCGCCAACTTCTTCGAACGCCGCGTCTCCGCCTACCAGGTCGCCGTCGCCGGCGACGTGAGTTTTAACGAGGCATTTTAGCCGCTAACCCACAAGTTTCTGGAAAAGACGCAGAAAGAAGGTCGGGCTTTCTTTTTGCGTCTTTTGTATTTTACGCTAACCGAGTTGCTCAAGAGCGGGCGGCTACTTATTAGCGTATGCACCGATGAAGTCTGAGAGTTCGCGCGCGGCGTTTTGCACGCCACGAAAGCTCGGAAAATAGTTGACGTCAACCACGACGGGGCCGTTTGAAGTAACCAGCACGTCGACGCCATAGATCTCGAGACCCAGTGCCCGTCCGCATTGAAGAGCTACGTCCTCCAACCTTGGTTCGACGGCGACGCGCTCGCGCTCGCCACTATCGGGATGCTTGCGTATTCCGAAAACACGGTCGCCGATCACGTAGAGCTTCAGTTCATCCTCGATTGGCGTGATCAACTCCTGTACTAACATTTCTTCGTCGATAGGAATCCCGGCTAATTCCGTCCGGTCACGGACCATCCGAATTCCCGCCCCGCCGTGTCCGATATTCGGCTTGATCAGCAACGGCATTTCATCGGGGATAACCGAAAAGTCAGTGGCCACCCATGAACGCGGGATCGGGACTTTGCCGGCGGCGAGGCGCGACGCTGCACGTATCTTGTGAAGAGTATCGATGCTGGCGGGATACGAGTTGAGAATGCGTGCCCCTTTGGAGGCGAGTATTGCGGCTGTGTTCAGCCACAATGTGGATTTTGACTTTAGGATATAGAGGTCGGCCTCTACTTGGACATCCTCGGGGTTGACGGTGCTCGACCCTGCCACATCGGAGCCGGCATCAAACCCTGCGGCCTTCAGGTTCGCGATCAACTCAGCCAGCATCGGAGCATCGGCCTTGTCGCGGGCGTATCCAAGCATGAAGAATATTCTCATCCCTTCCGCTCTTCCCAAGCCCGAATGATCCGATCGGCGATAAGTAACGGAGCCTCCGGTACTCCCATCATACTTCCAAACGAGCCCACGTCGACGACATAAGGTTTACCGCCGCTTATGATGAGATCGAAGGTGAACATGTCGATCGTAAGGGCTCGCGAGATCCGGGCCGCGATCTCGCGGGTGTCATCAGTTATCTCGAGAGGCGTTCCGATCTTGTCCGAGTAGACCCGAAGCGGGAACATCCGTTTGACACCAAACACCTTTCCGCCAATGAAAGAGATCTTGTGGTCAAGCCCATCGTCGGATGGATGGTATCGCTGGGCAAGTATCGGCGGCGGTTGAACCGCGGCAATGAGTTCATCACGGTTGGCCACACGCTCCACGCCAACGCCGCGCGAGCCCATGTAGGGTTTGACAATAAGCGGCCCTTCATCGAGCAGCGGTACCAGCGATTCCGGGTCTGAACTCACAAATGTCGCGGGAACGGGAACACCGTGTTCCATTAGCAAACGCAGCGTCGCGATCTTATTGCGGATAAGCTGCACGACCGGGAACGGGTTAAACGTCGAGGCCCCGAGAGCGTGTAGCGTCGCCCCATAGCTCGCCGCCATCGGATTCGCTATCGACTTGATGATGTACAGGTCATGGCGGACCCGTATGTCGTTGAGCTCAAAATTCATAAATCGAGGTTCGATCACGTCAACCGCAACACCGCGGGCACGCAGGATCTCGATCACCCCGAGAGTCACCGGATTCTGTCTTTGTGCCTCGAAATTCGATCCGCCCAGGATCAATCCGATCTTCATTCTGCCTCCAATCGTGCATCCACAGTTTGCCGGATCGCGGCCCGCAATTCTTCTTCTCCTTCGAGTAGTTTATCGAACCGCATATGGGTAAGCGTAAGGAACGAGCAGGGAACGAGCGTCCGGACGGTCGCGTTACGGGGAACATTGTTGACAAGCGCGATCTCTCCGAAAAAGTCACCATCCGTCAGCACCGCGAGCCGCTTGCCCTGCCGCGTGACCACCTCGACCTTGCCGCGTGCGAGGATGTAGAATTTGTCGCCCTCGTCACCTTCCTCGAACGCCACCCGATCGCCATCCAGCCGCTCAAAGACGAGGTCGCCGGCCACGCTCGTAAGTACTCGTTCGGGAGCATCGTGAAACAGCGGTATCTCCCGCAGCCACTCCGGCTGGATCCGGGCGGCGGTGCCGTGCATTGATACTTCGACCCCACTCTGCTTCCGCCACAGATCAGCGTAAACACCGCCGGCGTCCTTAAGAACATCGTGAGTACCCTGCTCCACGAGCCTGCCTTCGTCGAAAACAAAGATCCTGTCAGCGTTGGTGACTTGGGCGAGACGATGAGTGACCGAGATGATCGTGCGGCCGATCGAAAGGTTTGCGATCGTTTCCTGGATCGCATTCTCCGATGCAGGATCCAACGCGGACGTCACCTCATCGAGGACGAAGACCGGCGGCTTGCGAACGAGGGCCCGGGCGATCGCGAGACGCTGCCGCTGTCCGCCGGAGAGATTTCCGCCAGCCTCTCCGATCGGGGTCGCGTAGCCCGCCGGCATAGCGGCGATCGCGTCGTGAATGCGGGCATCGCGCGCCGCTTCTTCGATCTCTTCGTCGCTCGCGTCGAGCTTTCCGACTCGAATATTGTCCCGGATCGAGCCGGCGAGAAGCAGCGGGTCCTGGAATACGGCTCCTATGTGACTATGCAAAGCGGTCAGCGAGAGATCGCGTACGTCATGCCCACGCATATATACCCGGCCGTTCTTCGGGTCGTGGAAACGCAAAAGGAATTTGAGCACAGTACTCTTCCCCGAACCGCTCGGGCCAACGAACGCGACGTTTTCTCCTGCCTTGATCTCAAGCGATACATCATTAACACAAGGCCGTCCGGGCTCATACTCGAAGTCGACGTGGTCAAGCCGAAACGATGCCGGGCCGGGCTCGAGCGTGAGAGCGTTGGGCTTATCGACGATATCTGCCGGCTCGGCGAGCAACTCCTCGATACGGGCGATCCCGCCGCCCGCTGAGATCAGCGACGGGACGACTTTTTTGGCGAGATCGTATGCCTGTTTGCTGACCGACGCATGAAGTGTCACGAATGCCACCAGCGTACCGATCGCAAGCGTGTCGTAAAGTGCGAGGGTCGCACCGACCGCGATCACGATGCCTTGAAACAGAAGCACGCCGACGCTTGTGACCGTGCCCACCATCGCCGCCAGGAATGTTGAACGCACTGAGTTCTCCTGCAGCCGCGCAACTTTGGCTTCGAAATTCTCGTTTGCATACGGTGCGAGATCAAAAAGCTTGATCACGGGCTGCGCACGAACATTGTCGGCAACTGCCTCGATAACCTCCGCCTCATTCTTTCGCAACAGCTTTCGGGCCCTGGTCGCGGGATCGGAGAACCGGTGGCCGCCGATCACTACAAAGGGCATGCACACGACAACTACCGTGGCGAGCCGATAGTCCAGGAAAAAAAGGAATGGGATATAGACGAGCAAACCGATCAGCGACATTACGCCATCGATTATCCGCGTCGTGACTCCCTTCTCGACGTCACCGAGATCGGCGGAGAACCGTGCGATGACGTCACCCGAGTGGGTACGCGAGTGATATGCCAGCGAGAGCCGCTGAAGCTGATTGAACATCTGCAAGCGGATCTCGCACATGATCGCTGAGGATATCTTTGCGGCAAAGCGTTCGGCGGCCACGGTCGCGAACACGGTGATGACGTACGCGCCGGCAAGCGCGGCAAGAATTGTCATCACGGCCGAGGTATCTCGTTGGGGAAGCGCCTGATCGACGAGCCGTTTCATCGCGTAAGCGATGGTCACGCCGTAGCCTTGCTGGATGAGGAGCAGCACGAGCAGAACGAATCCACTGCTTACGTGCGGCCGCCAATAACGAAGTGCGAATCGGAGCACGTCGAACGCTCCCATGCGGTCGGCCGCCGGCTTCTTGTTAGGATCAACACCGGTAGTCGCCACCGAGGCGACGATCGGGACGAGTGTCATCATCGCGAAAAAAAGTAGGCTCGAAACAGAACGCGTACTGGCAGACGTAGATCGCAGCAGATAGGTAACCGACCCGATCAGCCCAAAAAGCGGAGCAGCAAGGACCCATTTTGCCGTTTGGCCCCTACTCATACCCTCGTCTCCATACAGCCTCAGGTTGTGCGCCCACAGGCTCAATTCTGACCTGCAAACCGTCACCTGTAGCGCTAACTGGCAGCAAATGTCCCGTCTTTCGTCGCCTGAAGGCACCGTTCCATTGCGTCTTTAGTTCGGCAATATCCCTTTTCTCACCTATTGCCCAGATGCATCCACCACCGCCATTACCTGTCACACTGACGCCGCATCTGGCATTCATGGCCATTTCGATCAACTCGAGGTCATCCTGACGCGTCACCGGGAAAAGTGTCGAGCGGAGGCGGTGTTCCTCGGCGAGACACTCCCCTGCCAACCTGAAATCGCGGTGTTCTAATGATCCGGCGAATTTTCGGGCCTGATCTGAGATGGATACAAAGAGGCTCAGGGCTCCGGTTTCTTTGAATTTCTCGAGCATCTGGCTCCCATTTTGAGATTGAAGATGCGGCCGTCCGGTGTATGCCAGAAGAATGTGCCCGTTAAGGGAGGAAACGTCGGAAACAAGTTGCTGACGCCTAAAACTGAGACGGTGAGCGTACTGCCATTTCCACAAATTGGCTCCACCGTACAAGGCCGCGGCCTGGTCCTGCATTCCGGTATTTCGAAAAAGGGAATCTTCCAGATTATGGGCAAACTGCACGATACCGGGAAAATCCCGGGTTTTTGGAGCCTCATTTCTTAACGCGGCTTGCATCGCTCCGATAAGAGCAATGGTCACCGCACCAGAACCGCCGAGACCGCTTTGAAATGGAAACTCCGTTCGGATCTCAAGGTGAAAGCCGTGGACGCCAAAGTAACAAACCAGCGCGGAGATCAGTGCGAACGGCCCAGTGAGCGGCAGATGCGGCACCGTAAATTCCTGCTTACCGAGTCCATTTATGTCGACGAATACTTGTCCGGAATTGTAAGGACTCAGACGCACATGGGCCCGAAGATCTACAGCGATATTTGCGGTCACCGGATGCCAGGATCTGCACAATAAACCGGTCAATCGATGGTCAGTACTCCCGCCGCAATCAAGACGCGTCGGAGTCGAGCTATAGACGTGATCATGAGCTAAGAAGTCAGATAGATCTGTCCATTTATCTATCATAGATCGTTCACAGCCATCGATTTTCTATCTTCTCCTTAGGATCCGAGACGACAGCCCTCGAGTCGGAGACCTTAGGCCGGTCGTCGATTCAGTTTCGGGTGCCGATCAATAGTTTGAGCAGCAACTCCTGAACAGCTAATGTTGCATCCATGAGCAGCAAAATACGGAACGCAACCGGCGGCCCCATACTCTCTTCTTTTTGTGGTCACGCAATTATGCGACCACTTTTTACAAAAATCAATCAATTTGTTGGACCGGAAAATGTAAGCAGCCGATCGGCGTCGGTGAAACGATAGAATCGGTTCAGGCCGTCAGCGGGTGATCTCGCACGCCTCGGGCAGTAACCCACTCAAAACACCCGCCAAAAGTCTAGACGAGCCTCTTTTTCTCCCCTCCGCATCCTCGGCGATCTAAACGTTTAGCAACCGCGTTAACCGCAAAGCATTCAAAAGGCTGTGTTGCACACATAGGATATTGTGCGACACACAATATCGTGCTAAGCTGAGTATATTCCAACCGGATCTATCCGCCATGTGGTCTTTGAAAAGCAGAGAGCCGTAAGCGGCGTGCCGTAAGCAATGAACCTCACAGCTCGATCCGACGCCTCCTACTGAGCCGGACGCGGCAAATCGTTCCACTTTGTCGAGAGCAAGACTGAAGTGGCACGATTTGCGAGCTCAAATATTGCAAACACTGAGGTTAACCCGTGCCACTTTGTACTCGAAGTGGAACGATTTTGGCCCCCCATGCAGTTAAGTGACGACATTCGGCGACGAATTTTGGCCGATGGAGCAAACCGTCTCATATTCTCCGGGGGCACATTTAATGTGAGACGATTTCAGGGCCTAACTATTGCAAATACGTGGCTTAACCCGTCTCATATTGGCGCGAAAGTGAGACGATTTGAGACGCTTATTGACCTCATCACCGGCTCTCGACGACAAATCGTTGCGAACCGGTCTCGGCCTGGACACACGATCTCACATGGAGAAAAAGCGAATTTGAGCACGCTCCTCTCGACGCTCGGGCCACGCGCGGATATCATACCCAAATGAAGTCTATGTGATTTACTTCGGTTGGTCGTGCCGACTTAAGGGATATGGAACATTTTGACGTTTTGATAATAGGTGCCGGTCTTTCGGGGATCGGAGCGGCCGCACGGCTTCGGATGGCATGTCCCGAAAAGACATTCGCCATCCTTGAGGGCCGCGAGGCGATGGGCGGCACCTGGGACCTGTTTCGCTATCCGGGAGTTAGGTCCGATTCGGATATGTTCACGCTTGGATACCGTTTCCGCCCGTGGCATGACTCGGAAGCGATCGCCGACGGCCCCGCCATTCTCAGATACATCCGCGAAACGTCGAAAGAATACGACATAGATAAGGAGATCCGCTATAACCACCGCGTACATCGAGCCGAATGGTCCTCTGCCGATTCGAAATGGATCGTGGACGTACTCGTACAAAAACCGGCCCGGGATAATGGCTCGTCGGATCCGTCCGACCTGCCGCCCGAACCCGAAACAAAGCGATTTACCTGCGGCTTTCTTTATCTCTGTACCGGCTACTATGATTACGATGCCGGTTACACGCCCGAATGGCCGGGATTTGAAAAATACAAGGGAACGGTAGTTCACCCGCAAAAATGGCCCGAGGGCCTCGACTACTCGGGCAAGCGCGTCGTTGTTATCGGCAGCGGTGCGACAGCCGTCACACTCGTGCCTGCGATGGCGAAAACCGCAGCACACGTGACTATGCTGCAGCGTTCTCCGACATACATCGTCTCGATGCCGACACAGGACAGGATCGCGAATTTTCTTCGCGCCGCACTTCCGTCAAAAGCCGCGTATATGCTTTCGCGGTGGAAAAACGTGTTCCGCCAGATGTTCTTTTATGAGCTTGCTCGAAAAAAGCCCGGCATGATGAAGGGGATAATCGCCCGCGGGGTCAAGAAAGAAATGAACGAGGAATATGCCGAGACCCACTTCGATCCCGACTACAACCCCTGGGATCAACGGCTATGCATTGTGCCTGATTCTGACCTCTTCAGAGCGATAAAAGACGGCCGGGCATCTGTCGAGACGGACAATATCGAGACGTTTACCGAAACAGGCGTACGGCTCGCCTCGGGAAAGCATCTTGAGGCAGATATCATCGTCACCGCGACCGGTCTTGTTCTCAAAATAATGGCCGGGCTCGCTCTCGTTGTCGACGGCGACCCCGTCGATCTTTCGAAAAAGATGGCCTACAAAGGGATGATGTACAACGACGTGCCTAACCTGGCTCAGGCTTTCGGTTACACGAACGCTTCATGGACCCTAAAGTGCGACCTCACCGCCGAGTACGTCTGCCGTCTCCTAAAACACATGGACCGCCATGGCTATGGCAGCTGCGTCGCCAGGGCAAATGATCCATCTATCCGGCCCGAACCGGTCCTCGACTTCACGTCGGGCTATATTCAGCGCGCACTTCATGAATTGCCGAGCCAGGGCTCAAAGCCGCCGTGGAGGCTTTATCAGAACTACGTCAAGGATCTATCTATGCTTCGATACGGCCGGCTCGAGGATGATGCGATCGAGTTCCTCCGGCCGGGGGAGACTGGCGGAAAGCGGATCCCTGCGAACGGTGGCCGACAAGCCCAATGATGCGATCCACAACGATTCGGGCTCACCTGACGTGCTAAAATACCCTTTTCTTTTCATATGAAGATCTTTCACGGCACCGAGAATGCAAATATCGCAAAGCCCACCGTATTGACGCTCGGGGTCTTTGACGGGCTTCATCTCGGGCACCAACGGATAATGAAAACCGTCGTCGAGCGGGCTGCAGCAATCGGTGCGGTGCCGACGGCCATAACGTTCGACCCGCATCCCCGCGCCGTTCTTCATCCTGAATCGGCGCCGCCCATGCTCCAGACCCTCGACCAGCGGCTGGCCAATTTTGAGGTTCTCGGCATTGAGCAGGCAATAGTGATCCCGTTCACCGTTGAGTTTTCGCGTCAGCCGGCCGAAGATTTTATGTCGAATATTGTTCGCGACCGTCTTCATGCAAAAGAGGTGTATCTCGGCAAGGGTTTCGCCTTCGGAAAGGATCGCGGGGGCAACATCGACCTTCTTCGCAGAATGAGCGACGAGCTTGGCATCGTTGCTGATGAGGTTGACGAAGTTCAGCTTCGCGGCCAGCGGATCAGCTCGTCAAAGATACGCAAGCTGCTTTCCGCTGGCCGGGTCAATCTCGCCCGCCGGATGCTTGGCCGTCCATATGGGGTTGAGGGAGTGATCATCCGGGGTAACCGCCGGGGCCACACCATCGGATTCCCGACCGCAAACCTCAGGCCCCATAATCGCGTTGTTCCCCGTTTCGGCGTTTACGCCTCGGCAACACTGATCGACGGCGCGTGGCGGCGAAGCATTACGAATATCGGCATTCGACCGACGTTTGAATCCGATGCCGAATCATCTATCGAAACGTATATTTTCGACTTCGACGGTGATCTTTACGGCGATGTTTTGAGGGTTAGATTCCTGTACCGGATCCGCGACGAACGTAAATTTAACGGAATAGACGAGTTAAAGGCACAGATCGAAAAGGACACGCGGCGTGCGAGGAACTATTTCCGACACCAGGGCGTAAAGAACATGCTGGAGATCCTATGAAAGTAACAGGGCTAAGACCGATGCTTTGGACAGAGGATCTCGACGGGACGATAGGCTTTTATGTAGACGTGCTTGGTTTTACGTGTGTCGAGAAGAGTGATGATTGGGGCTGGACATCGCTGCGGCTCGACCAGGTTTGGATCATGCTGGCAAAACCGAACGAACATACGCCTTATGAAAAGATCGGTTTTACCGGAACTTTCTACTACACCGTGGATGATGTCGAGGAAATGTGGTCAAAGGTTCACGACAAAGCGAGCGTGTGTTACGGCATCGAAGACTTCGAGTGGGGAATGCGAGAATTTGCGATTTTCGACAACAATGGTTATATGCTCCAGTTCGGCCAGGAGATCGAAGTGAATTAGATGAACGAATCGATTGTAAAAACTGATGTTGCCGCGGCAACTAACGGCAACGGAGCTTTTGTTCCGACCGAAAAGCTCAAGATCGCCCGCCTTGTAACAAACGAGCAGCGGATGGCGGAGGAACGCGACCTCCAAAAGGTCGAATCGTCGATCGCAGGTGGTTATAGAGGGCCGCGAGGTTACTTACGGCTTTTTCAGATCTCTCGGGTGATCGTCATGCTGTCGCTCTATCTTTACCTTGATCAACTGGACGTCCATCGCAAAAGGCAGGTGGCACACAAGAAGGAAAGATTGGACAAGGCCACGAGATTGACGAGAATGGCGGTTTACGGCGAAAAACTGTATTCGGTCCGGCTGTGGTTCCTGCATCAATTCCTCGAACTCCTACGTGTATTCATTATCGGCCGCGAAAAGAACAAGCTCGCCAACCAGGAGAAGCAGGCCGTCTGGCTCAAGGAAAAGCTGATCAAACTCGGCCCGACATTTATCAAGATCGGACAGTCGATGGGAACCCGTGCGGATCTCCTGCCGCTGCCGTTCGTTAAGGAATTGGGAGAACTTGTTGATAGCGTACCTCCATTTCCGAACGACGTCGCATTTGCACGGATCGAGCACGAACTCGGGCTCAAAATAAACGAGGTGTACGCCGAATTTGATCTCGAGCCGGTTGCGGCCGCATCTCTGGGTCAGGTTTATCGAGCGAGGCTCCACTCGGGCGAAGAGGTTGCGGTCAAGGTTCAGCGCCCAAACCTCGATGCAATGATCAAAGGCGATATCGTCATCCTCAAACGGGTCGCTGCCTTTGCCGAACGCTTTCCACAACTTAATGAAAACGCCGATTGGACCGGCATGCTTCGTGAATTTGATGAAACGGTGCACGAGGAGATGAATTACGCGGACGAGGGCCGGAACGCGGAACAATTTCGGGAGAACTTTAAGAACTGGGACAACATCCATGTTCCAAAGATCTATTGGAAGGCGACCACGTCGAAAGTGCTGACGATGGAATTCATACACGGCGTGAAAGTCACTGATCTCGAAGCGCAAGGGCGACAAAATATCTCGCCGGCAAAGGTTAACCGGCTGTTGATCAAGACCTATCTCAAGCAGCTTCTCGAGGACGGTTTCTTTCACGCAGACCCGCATCCCGGAAATTTGCTTGTAATGACCGACGGGCGACTGGCTTTCTTTGATTTCGGAATGGTCGGCCGCATTTCGCCGGAGCTACAGTCGAAAATGATCGACGCTTTCTTCCACGTTGTGGCCAAGGACCCGGCCGGGATAGCTGACGACCTGATCGCGCTAGATTTCCTAAAACCCGGAACGAGCCCGGCGACGGTCAAGCCGGTTGTCGAGCGGATGTTTGAGTTTCACTTCGACCTGAAACTCAAGGACATCAATTTCAAGGAGTTGACATACGACCTTGCCGACGTGATGTACGACTATCCGTTCCGCCTGCCGTCAAATTTCACCTACATTATGCGTGCCCTGATGACGCTCGAAGGCATCGGGATCATCACGGACCCGGAATTTAATTTCTTCGAGACGGCAAAGCCCTACGCCAAGGAATTTATGCTTCGCCGCGAGGGAAATGACTTCCGCAAGATGTTTGTTAACAAACTGATGGGACGTGACGAAGGCGGCAAAATAGATTGGGACCGCACATGGAAGCTAGCGAAGATGGCGTTCAAGACCGTGCTCAACACTGGTAATTAGAAATGCGGCTCCTGCCGGACAATGCGGGACGAAACAAATAGCTCCAACCCATCATCCGCCGAACGCGCTCGGTCGATCATTTTAAGGCATGGCTGGAACTCCACCTCGTTTCAAATAGTAAATCCGGGGATCGATCGCTGGTTCTCGCCCGACGGCGAAGCTGTGATAGGTTATGTCACGGCTAACCGCATTCGGATCGTCGTCGGTGCTCCGGTCTGCGACGAGGATCGGTTGCCTGATATTTCGGCTGAATTCGAAGAGGAAGCGAGCCGCTCCGGTGAGCGTGTTTGTTATTTCGGGGCTGAGGCACGTCTCGAATCGATCTACCAGAGCTCGCCCGGACACACGAGGTTCCTGCTTGGGGCACAACCCATTTGGCTATTGGACGAATGGCCCGGGATCGTTGCCGCAGATCGCTCGCTTCGGGCTCAGCTCAATCGCGCAAAAAATAAGGGTCTGACGGTCTCCGAGTGGCCAATTTCCCTGGCCGATACCCATCCTGAATTATCCGCATGCCTGCAGGATTGGCTGGCAACAAAAGGATTACCCCCGCTTCATTTCATGGTCGAATCCGACACTCTCTCCCGACTCGATGGCCGCCGCGTCTTTGTCGCCGAACAAGCCGGGGCCGTCCAGGGTTTTGTCGTCCTCTCGCCGGTTGCGAAGCGAAAAGGATGGCTATTTGAGCAGTTTCCCCATAGGCCCGGGGCCCCGAATGGAACCGTAGAGACGATGATAGATGCCGCGATGCGAAAACTCGCGGATGATGGCTTTGAGTATGCGACGCTTGGACTGTCGCCCCTTTCAACACGCTCGAATGTAGGCTATTCCGATGATCCGCTGTGGCTGCGGTTACTACTCGGGTGGCTGCGAAAACACGCCCGGCGGTTTTACAATTTTGACGGCCTCGATCATTTCAAGGCCAAGCTAAGGCCGGCACGTTGGGAACCGGTATTTGCCGTTTCGAACGAACCTCAGGTATCATTCAGGACGATTTACGCGATAACTTCGGCATTCAGCGGAAATGGACCGATTCGACTATTTGCAGGTGGTTTGGCGAAAGCGGCCACCACCGAGATGGTGTGGTTAAAACGCCGGATCATTAAATGAAATTTTGACCAAAATGATAAATAACAAGTCGCTGATCGCCGTTTTGTTCTTGATGCTTTGTTACGTCGGATCTCAGGGTCAATCTATGGGAAATAAAGCCAGTTCGTCAGTCAAGATCAAACGTATCAAGAAGGACTTCGCCGTTGGCGAACTCGATAACGCAGCCTGGCAATCGGCTTCGGCGGTAACAATTTCAAATTACTGGTCGGGTGAAAAGGCACCGGAAGGCCGACAGTTTGAAGCTCGTTTGTTATGGTCCGACACCGCCGTCTATGTTCGGTTCGAGGCCAATCAGACCGAACCACTCGTCGTTAGTGACAAACCAGTACTTTCGGAAAAAACAAAGGGCCTCTGGGACCGTGACGTATGCGAGATCTTTCTGGCTCCGAACCAAGCTTCTCGGAACAAGTATTTCGAGTTTGAGGTAGCACCAACCGGCGAATGGATCGATGTCGGCATCGAGGTCACGGCTGAAAAACGGCTGAGCGATTGGGACTACGATTCTAAAATGAAATCAGCCGCAAGGATCGAGGAAGGGCGTGTGGTAATGGCGATCAAGATCCCGTGGAAAGCCTTTGGCAAAATGCCGAATGCGGGTGATAAGTGGCTCGGGAACCTGTTTCGATGCGTCGGAAAAGATCCGGGACGCGGATATCTGTCGTGGAAGGCGACGAACACAAAGGAGCCAAGCTTTCACGTGCCGTCGAAGTTCGGAGAGTTTCAATTTGTGAATTGATCGGGTGCTTCACTGAAGCACTGAAGCAGAATGAAGCACCTGAAGCACCAAAGATGCTTCAGCTAAACGGTCATACCACCGTCAACTACGATCGTCTGTCCGGTAATGTAGCTTGACGCCTCGGAGGCCAGAAACACCGCCACGCCCTTAAGCTCACCTTCGTTGCCGACTCGCGGAATTACGTTATTCTCCTGAATCGACCGCTCATAGATATCGATCACCGCGTCCGCAAGTCGCGAGTGGAAAAAGCCCGGTGCGATGGCGTTGACCCTGATGCCTTTTCGCCCCCAACTTGCCGCAAGCTCGCGGGTCAATCCGATTAGGCCAGCCTTACTTGCAACATAACCCACGTAAAACGGTCCATTCGCCGATGATGTCAGGCCCGCTATGGAGGCAATATTGATTATCGAGCCACTTCGCTGCTTGAGCATTTGACGTCCGGCGGCCTGGGCAAATAAGAAGCAGCCAGTAAGGTTGACGTCGATCACTTGCTGCCATTTTTCGAGCGGCATATCCTCGGGCATTGCTCCCCAGGAAGTTCCGGCGTTATTAACCAGAATATCGACGGAACCGAACCAGGCGACCGTTTCGCCGATGACTGCCTGCACTTCTTCCGGCTTCGCAACATCGCACGTCCGGCCTTCGACGGCAAAACCCTTAGTCTTAAATTCAGCAACCGTCTCATCGAGCCATTCGGCACGGCGGGCACATAGCATAAGATTCGCCCCGGCTTCGGCCAGGCCCTCTGCCATTTCCTTGCCGATCCCGCGTGAACCGCCCGTCACGATCGCCGTTTTGCCGGTCAGATCGAAGAGTTCCTTAACATTCTTGATCATATAAATTGAAAAGACAGGATAGCATGAACTCAGAACCGTTCCATGATTTCAAAGTGTTTCATCTCGCGCATGTCTTCAAACTGTCTTGATCGTTTCATGCGTTTCATCGGTTTCAGGTGTTTCACTCACTTTACCGAAGACAGGCCGATGCGGTTTAATTGAAGCATGGCAAAAGACCAGAAAGAACTCGCATTCTTGCGTGACCTATACATTCAGGACGAATGGACCAAACGATTTACCGACCTTGCGGACAAGCATATGGATCTTCGTGATTCCGAAAATATGCTTTACATCAATGCGGGAACGGGCGGCCACGCGATGGCGATCTTTGAGCGGTTCGGCGAAAAGACCGATATATTTGCCAGCTGCGAGAACGAAGACCTTTTGCGGATAGCACGTGACAAGGCGGCGGCAATTAGTTCAGAAGTTGATTTTTCGGTCTTGAGGTTCGAGGACGACGCCTTCGATGCGGTCCTGGCTGACGCGAGCTTTGTCCCGCCGGGCGAAGTCGAGGAATTTATCGGAAATACGATACGCGTTGCCCGGACCGGCGGCGACATCGCACTTTTCCTGCCGTCCGCAGGCAGTTTCGGTGAGGTATTTTCGCTTCTGTGGGAGGTTCTCTTCACAGAGGAGATAGAGGGCTACGCGGCAGAGATAGAACGGCTGATCGCGGAGATCCCAACTGTTTCGCGGATCGAGGAGATCGCCGCCCACGAAGGACTGGTGAATATCAACACACAGATGGCGACCGAGTTGTTCGAGTATGAGAACGGTGAGGAATTTGTGACGTCGCCGCTTGTGACGGATTTCCTTATGCCTGCCTGGCTTGCGACGCTGGATGAAGGTGAACAAGAAAGAGTAACGAAGCAGCTTGCTCACCTGGTCGACACCGAGGAAGGTTCGCTGCCGTTCAGATTTTCGATAAAAGCCACGCTGCTGACCGGCGAAAAGGCTTGATACTTCTAGCGGATAATATTAGGCCTCTTTCGACGCAACGCGCCTTCGCATCTCTTCCATTAATTCTTCATCGCTCATCTGCGACAAGGATGGTGCCGGTGTCGAGGATGAAGAGATCCGCGGCGTTTCGTTGGTTTCTTCCTCTTCGGCGTCACGCATCCCTTCCTTAAATGCTTTGCGGGATTCGCCCAGGGACTTGGCCAACTGAGGTAATTTACTTCCTCCGAACAGCAAAACTATAACGCCGACGACCAGAGCGATCTGGACCGGACTATCAAAAATAAAAAGTAAAAAATTGAATTGCATCTCTACCTACCTCGAAAACTCAGCCAAGAATGAACCGTTAAGCGCCGATCCGAGACAATGACGATCGATCCTTATACGCCGGTCGCACTCTTTGATTCCGTGCGGCGCTGCATTTCCGCCAGTATTTCTTCGTCGCTCATTTGCGAGATCTGCGGCGTTGCCGGCTTGGAAGCGAGTTTTTGCTTCTCCGCACTTTCTTCCATCTCAGCATCACGCAGGCCCTCCTTGAAGGCCTTGCGCGACTGACCGATCGACTTCGCGAGCTGAGGTAGCCGCGACGCTCCAAATAGCAAAAATAACACTGCGACGATAAGAAGGATCTCTGTGGCACCGAAATTCATATTAAACACCTGCGCGACCTAACCGCGCTCCCGCCACCTCTGACGGTCAATTATTCACTAGTCAACATAATAACGCCATTCCGGCCAAGTTTCACGCAAATTATTAATCTTTGTCACGGAATCCATCCATCGCTTCAACTAACGCGGACGTTATACCTTTTTCCGAAACCGAATGACCGGCATCGGGAACGACGATGAATTCTGCTTCGGGCATCGCTTTGTGAAGTTCCCACGCAGACGTGATGGGGCAAACGACATCGTAGCGGCCCTGAACAATTACGGTCGGAATGTTGCGAATCTTGTCGATATTGTCGAGCAGATAATTCTCGCTCGGAAAGAAAGATTTGTTAACAAAATAATGACATTCGATCCGAGCAAGGCTAAGGGCCTCGTGTGCACCCTCCCAATGGTCCATCAGATCCTTATCTGGGAATAACTTGGAAGTCGAGCCTTCCCACACGCTCCATGCACGGGCTGCTGAGAGGCGAACTTCTTCATCGTCGCTGAACAATCGTTTGTGGTAAGCGGCAACGAAATCACCACGTTCCGCCTCAGGGATCTCGTCACGGTAACGTTCCCAAAAATCCGGAAAGATCTCGGACGCCCCGTATTGATAGAACCAGTCAAGCTCCTTTTTGCGAGTCAGAAATATGCCGCGCAATATCAACCCAAGGCAGCGATCCGGATGGTTCACCGCATAAGCAAGACTCAGCGTACTTCCCCACGATCCGCCGAAGACATACCATTTGTCAATGCCGAATTTGTTTCGCAACTCCTCGATATCGCTGATAAGGTCCCAGGTACTATTCTCTTTGACTTCGGCATGCGGCGTCGACTGGCCGGAACCGCGTTGATCAAACAGAATGACGTGATAAACAGCAGGATCGAAATACTGCCGATACATCGGGATCAAGCCGCCGCCAGGCCCGCCGTGCAGGAATACGACCGGAACACCATCGGGATTGCCGACGCGTTCGTAATAAATCGTGTGAAGTTCGGACACGGCCAGCTTGCCAGTGTCGAAGGGTTCGATCTCGGGATAAAGGTTTGCCATAACTATGATGATACGCGAATGGCTTCGTATGAAAAAGCCCACCCCGGTTTCAGCCTTTAGTTCGGTCGCAAGAAGTTGTCGTACCAAAGCTGAAATACGAGTAGCGTCCACAACTGCTTGTGATGTGAAGCCCGTCCGGTCTCGTGCTCACGGATCAGGCGTTCGACGTACTCAGGCTCAAAAAGGCCCTGCGTTCTCAGGCTGTCAGGAGCTAGCAGGTCGTGCATTAGCGTATTCAGCCTGCCCTTGAGCCATTCGGCTACCGGGATCCCGAAACCTTTCTTCGGCCGGTTGAGAATTTCTTTAGGCAGCAGGCCCTCGACTGCTTTTTTCAGAATGAACTTGCCTTTCTTGCCGCTCAGCTTGTATTCAAGCGGTAGACTTGCCGCAAACTGGGCGACCCGCAGGTCAAGGAAAGGTGCTCGCGTCTCGAGGCTAACTGCCATCGCGGCACGATCGACTTTGGTCAGTATGTCCTCGGCCATGTAGAAATTCATGTCGAGGAACTGCATCTGCTCGATCTCGTCCGAGGCATCGCAAAGTGAAAGCATTTCTCGCGGAGCCCGGTAAATGTCGCTATCGGTTGCCGTCAAGATCTCCGGCAGCAATAACTGCTCCTGCTCTTCCAACGCGAATGAGCCGAACCAAGAATGGTGTCGTTTAACCGTATCGAATCCGGCACCGCGGATAAATCGCTTCGCTTTGAAATCGAACGACATGTTCTTGGTCGATACCGGCAGGCTTCGAACCACAGGCTCGATGACGCCGGCGCGAAGAAACCGCGGGATCGTCATGTAGCCTTTCGTCACCTTGTGGGCAAAATACGTCGGGTAACCTGCAAAGATCTCGTCTCCGCCGTCACCGCCTAGTGCCACCGTAACGTGCTTGCGAACGAAGCTGGAAAGCAAGAACGTGGGTATCAGCGATCCGTCGGACATCGGTTCGTCGAGCCAAGTGCCTATTTCGCCGATCAGGTCTCCCGCGGTCGTCGCACTTAGCCTTTCCTCGTAATGCTCAGTGCTCAAGTGCTGCGCGACCATCCGAGCATACTTCGATTCGTCGAATGAATCTTCCTCAAACCCGATAGAAAACGTTTTTACCCGCTCGGTGGCGTGCTGGACGGCAAAAGCCGCGACCGTCGACGAATCGATGCCGCCTGAGAGCAAAATACCGAGCGGAACGTCCGCAACGAGTCGCATACGAACGGCGTCGGAGAGTAGATCTCTGAGTTCGGCGGCGGAGTTTTCGAGCGATGGCTTGTGGCCGTTCTTGGCGAATGACTGGTTCCAATATCGTCGGATTTTGACCTCGCCATTTTCGACGGTAAGAATGTGGGCGGCCGGCAGCTTTGATATGCCCGTGTAAATAGATTTGGGTGCCGGAACGTAATCGTACGACAGGTATTGCCGAAGAGCGTCTAGGTCTAGTTCCGGTGAAACGGACGGGTGAGCAAGGATCGCCTTCGGCTCGGAGGCGTAGATCAGCTTACCGTCGAAGACACCGTAATACAGCGGCTTTTCGCCAAAACGGTCGCGGGCAATGACAAGTTTTTTCTTTCGAGTGTCCCAGAGCGAGAAGGCATACATCCCGTTGAGATGATCGACAAGTTCTTCGCCGTATTCTTCGTAAAGGTGCGGCAGTATCTCGGTGTCGGATCTTGTCTTAAATGTGTGTCCACGCTTTTCGAGGTCGGCCCGAACCTCGCGGTAGTTGTAGAGCTCGCCGTTCATCATCACGACAGTGCTCCTGTCCTCGCTGAAAACCGGCTGATCACCGGTTTCGAGGTCGATCACCGACAGCCGCCGCATTCCTAGTGCGACCGCGTCATCCATCCAAATACCCTCAGAATTCGGCCCGCGGTGCACGATCCGCTCGCACATTCCGTGAAGAGTGGCTTCGTTTTGTTCGTTTGGACTTCTAGATGATTTCAGGTTGATCCAACCTGTGATTCCGCACATAAAATGGAGTGCGGACACGAGCGTCCGCGTTCAGCTACTCAAATCCGATCTTTTCCCGCACCGCATAAATCGCCTTGTCCTGCGACTCGTGATAGGTTCGCACGAGCAATTCGGCCAGAAGGCCCATTAGGAAGAACTGTACAGATATCGCGAGCATTACGACGGTGATGATCGGCAGCGGAGTAAGGATAAATGACGTTCCGTAAGCCAATTTCAGCACGACGGCCCAGACGCCCGCGATCATCGAAATGGCAAAGGCGATCATTCCGAACCCGCCAAAAACATAAAGCGGTTTGGTGTGATACTCTGCCATGAATTTTATGGTGATCAGGTCGAAAACGACCTTGACCGTCCGTGAAATTCCGTATTTTGACTTGCCCATCGTCCGGGCGTGATGATCTACAGGAATTTCCGTTACCCGAGCTCCGGCCCAAGACGCATATATCGGGATAAAACGGTGCATCTCGCCATAAAGCCGCACGTCCTGGATGACATCGCGGCGATATGCTTTGAGCGAACAGCCGTAATCGTGCAGCGGAACATCTCCGATCCAGGAGATGATCTTATTCGCGATCTGTGACGGTATCTTTCGGGAAATGAGTTTGTCCTGACGGTTCTTACGCCAACCGGAAACGACGTCGTAGCCTTCGTTAAGCTTATCAAGAAGGCGTTTTATGTCAGCTGGATCGTTCTGTAGATCCGCATCCATCGGTATCAGGATGTCGCCCTTTGCTGCATCGATTCCGGCCGACATCGCTGCGGTCTGGCCATAATTCCGGCGCAGGGAAATCACGCGAACGCGGTCGTCAGATGCTGCGATCTCGCGTAGGATCGACAAACTTTTATCGGTCGAGCCATCGTCGACGTAGATCACTTCTGCCGATTTTCCAAGAGTGTCCAGAGCCGCGGCGATTTTGGCGTGCATCGGGCGCAAATTGTCTTCCTCGTCGAGAACGGGGAGGAACAACGAAAGTTCCGGATCTTGTTTTGCTTCTTGCTTCTTCATCTAACAGAACAGTTTACCCGCGAACGTCGCCAAACACACAAATCGCAGCAGAATTTCGCGGATTTCGCGAACTATGCCTTCTTCGCAACTACGACTATCGAAACACCGAACGGAAAATTGAAGTTCCGAAGCCAAAATCGTTCGGCCCCGAGGAGTCTGCCGAAAATGCCGTTGAGTGCCGACACGTTGATATTGTTTTCGGATTCAGGTTTGATACCGGTTAACTTCATCAGTACGCGGCCAGCAAGTATCGGGGCAAAAAACGTCCAGTTGGCGTAAGTCGCACGTTCGATCTCATAACCTGCAGATTTGAGACGATCTACGATCTGCTGCTTGGTGTAACGAATGCGGTGATTGGATATATCGTCCTGAACACCCCACAACCACATGAATGCCGGCACAAAGATGAGAGAATACCCGCCGCTTTTGGTTACGCGGAACATCTCCTTGAGGCCAGCGATATCGTCGTCGAGATGTTCGACCACATCGAGAGCTGTCGTAAGATCAAACGCTTCGTCCTCGTACGGCAATGCCTCGGCGAGTCCCTTCTGTACCCTAAGTCCTTTCTTTCTGCAAAACTCAAGTGCGTCATCGGAAACATCCACACCCTCGGCTCCGCCATATGCAGCCAGCATTTCGATATTGGCACCCGTACCGCAACCGACATCGAGAATACGTAATTCGTGGTTTGGGGATCCTAACTTGACAGCGATGCCAGACAAGAAACTGTCGAGGATCGCGCGGCGGCCCACGAACCACCAATGCGAGCCTTCGACCTCATCCATGATGGCGTAGGTATGTTGCTGCATCTCCTGCGGCAATACTGCGTTCATAATGTTCAAGCCACCCTGATCCCCATCATCTCACTCGCGAGCGAGCCTTGATTGCCATTTAGGTCGAGACCGTAGCTGTCATGCAACCTTTTCATGATGCCGTCGTCACTGACGCAACACTTCCCGTCCTCTGCGTGACCAAGGATCATCAATTGGAGGCCTTCGTCGATGTATTCGGGTGTGTCTACGCAGAGCATGTAGTCGCCCGCCGTCTTGTGCGCCTCCCATTCAAGCTCGTAGAGCGTCGGGTTGAATACGCCGATCGGATTTACATCCGCATTCGATAAGCTCTCAAGAGTCTGTGCGAAATCATACGCGTGGCGACCTTCGTGCACAAAAGTTCCCTCACAGCCGCGCTGGCCACCGGTATCAATTGTCTCATTTGCGATAGCAATATAGATCTCGCCAAGCGCCTCGCGCAAGCTAATGCGTTCTCGAGCTAGTTTTAGATTAGTAGCAATCGAATTGATCAAGCCCGTAATCCCGGATGCGTTGATCTCAGCCACCGGCTTGACACGTATTAGCATGTCGGACTCGATAATCTCGTTCATGACGAGACGATGAAAATCGTTGCCTTTCGCAATTATCGTTGCAAACGCATCCTCGACCGATTGCCGGTATTTCCTGTCAATGCCCTTGTCGAATTTCATAGCTTTCCAAATCCACACCAGCTGTTTTCATTATGCCAGATGATCGATACGTCTTTGGCTTTGATCTCGTCCCACCAGTTTGCAAAATCTTCCTTTGAAATATAGAAGGCCGTCGGAGCGACCAGGTGGTCAAAAACGATGTTGTGCTGCTCTCGCCAGCCAAACGAGCCAAGATGATTCAGGTATTCGTTGTAAAAAAGCTTGCTCGCTATCGGCTTTGAAAGCGCGTTAAGCGGACGATACAAAAGTTTTGTTGATAGGAAAACGCCGAGTGTCGGGAGCTTCGACAGTTGATACAGCATCGGCTGGCTGATCTGCGACGTGAAGCCAGTTCGCACGGGGTCGACGTAGTTCGTTATCCACTCATTGTTTTCCGCACCGTAGACCCAGGCGGAGATATAGCCACCCTTTTTGATCTTGCCGGCAAGTGAAGCGAACGCTCTTTTGGGGTCCGGTGTATGGTGCAAGACGCCGACGCTGAATGCGTAATCGAAGGACCGCTTTAGCGGCAGCTTGAAAATATCGCACTGAACTATGTGGGCGTTCGGAAGTTCACGAGTTAATCGGTAGGCCGACTCGACGCCGTCACCAAGGTCGATTCCGACAACGTCAGCCGCACCCCATTCGGCGGCGAGTTTGGTATGACGTCCCTTGCCACAACCGCCCTCAAGGACGACCTTATTCCTAAAAAATTCTTTTTCAACTGGCTGCAGCCAGCCGAGGAATTGTTCGTTGTATTTCGGATCTTCCTGGGTAAAATTGGTCCACTGCCAGCCAAAATTCTCGGCCGTCGCTGCCTTGTCTTCTTCGACCTTCGCGAGATCCACGAAACGCGGAATGCCACGAACTACCTTATATTCGCGGTCGCACTTCTTGCATGTCAGGACGCCCTCGACTATCTCTTTGTCGTCGTATTTACTCGCGTACGCCAGCAGAATGTCGCCGCCGCATGTCGGACAAGCCAGTAGGTCTAGAAGTCTCTCTTTCATTAATAATTAACGGACGCGAAATGACGTTCGCCCGATCACATTACATCACCGGATCGGCACGGTCTGGCTCATTTCCGTTCAATTTGCGCCTTGAATTGCTGATATTCTTTATCGGGGAACGACTGCCGCCAATTAAATTCGAACTCATCGGTCACGCGGTCAGCACTGAGTTGATCGAACGTCGCGGCAAACGCATCGCATATCTCGCGGACTTTACCCTGATGCGAAAATACGAGTTCGCGCTCCGCAGAATCACGCTCGTCAGTCGGAAATTGGTAGATGTCGAGCGTCAGATCTTCTCCGTTTCGGATAAAACGAAAATCGAATTCCTCAGGGTCGCGATTCCATTTGAGGAGGTACTCTTTTTCGTCTGAATTTGTACCAGCAAGCTCCGTCAATATCCGCAGCAACTCAGGTAACGCCAACTCATGCGGGGCGTGGGCAGTAGTCGTATGAAATTCGGCATCGCCATCGTTAAAGCCAATCGACATCCATCCGCATTGAGGTGAGTTAAAACTGACTTCTAGTTTCTCCGACATAAGCTAATTATGGTAACTTTTAGAGGAATAATCCACAAACGATAGATGCGTCAATACCACGAACTTTTAAGGCATATTTTGGACTCGGGTGTTCGGCATGAGGACCGGACCGGCGTCGGTACTATCTCGGCGTTTGGATATCAGACTCGGTTCAATTTACGGTATGGGTTTCCGATCGTAACGACCAAACGCGTGCCTTTCCGATGGGTTGCAGAGGAGTTATTCTGGTTTCTGTCGGGATCAACCGATGAAAAGGAATTGAATGCACGGGGTGTCGATATATGGGCGGAATGGGCAACCGCGGAGCAAACCGCAAAATTTGGCCGTGATGAAGGCGATCTCGGACCAGTTTATGGCTACTTGTGGCGTTCATTCGGCGGCGAATATCCGAACACGAATGGCGTCGATCAGATCGCACGGCTGGTCCGCGAGATCGAATCCAATCCCAATTCGCGGCGATTGTTGGTGAGCGGCTGGGACCCGCGTGTCTGCGACGACGTTGCCCTACCGCCGTGCCACACGCTGTTTCAATTTAAAGTCGAAAGCGGGAAGATCCTGCACTGCCAGCTCTATCAGCGCTCGGCCGACGCCTTTCTCGGGGTACCGTTCAACATTTCGAGCTATGCGCTGTTGACGCATCTTGTCGCACACGCCTGCGGACTCGAGCCGGGCGATTTCATACACACGTTCGGCGACCTGCATATCTACTCAAACCACCTGGATCAGGTTAACGAACTTCTCTCACGCGAGCCACTCGAGCTTCCGACATTGGAGTTTGTAAACGCTGATGAGTTGAAGGGGTTAGACGGTCTGATCAATTTCAAATTTGAGAACCTGAAACTGCAGAATTACCAATCTTACGGCAAGATCGCCGCGCCGGTCGCTATCTAATTATTTCTTAACTATCGAATACTCGATACGCCGGTTTCTGAACTTTCCGTCCTCGGTATCGTTTGAGGCGATCGGTTTTGTGGCCCCGTACCCCTTAGTTTGCAGGACGCTGTCAGAGACCCCGAATTTAACCAGAGCATTCTTGACGGCTTCGGCTCTTGCCTCGGAGAGAGTCTGGTTAGATGCCGGTTGGCCAACATTATCGGTATGACCGCCAACCTCTAGAACGATTCCCGCCGGAAGCTTTTTGATGAATGCTGCGCCCTTTTGAAGTGCGGCAAGCCTCACTGGCGGAATATCAGACTTTCCACTTTCGAAATTAATAATAAGAATATTGAGAGCTTTTACCAGGTCCTCAGCCGTGAAAGGGTCAGGAAGGGCGTCGAGGGCTGAGTTGTAGCAACGTTCGGCCTTGTCGTCTTCGCCGAGACGGATATTGCCGCAATCGTCCGTCGGTTTCGCCGCGATCGCAGTGCAGCGGGCGATGATCGGCTCGGGGTTGACGCCGTTGCCGCCGGTTACGCGTCGCTTTTCACAGGTAAATGTCGGGTGAACGATGCTGATCTCGCGTTCACCGGCCTTGAGATTCTTTAACTTAAACGAGCCGTCTTGATCTGTCACCGCGAGAGGCGATCCGTCAACCTGTACTGTGCTCCCGATAGGAGCACCTTTCACGGTGACCTCAAAAGACGTATCCCGGATAACAAAAAAGTAGACCACGGCCAGAACGACGACCGCGAAGAAAAACATCGTCATCAGCCCGGCACTGATCCAGAACCAGCTAGGCAGTCCGCCCTTTGCTTTCTCTTCCTGCTCAGCGGCGACCGCCTGTTCGACAGGCGTCGGCGGCAGATTTTCATATTTTGCCCTGTCGGCTTCAGGAAGACGAAAATACGGCGTCGTCTTGTCGTAAGTCTGTCCGGCAGTGCCAAAATCATCAGGTTTGGTGCCAAAATCAGCAGCGTTGACATTGACGTTTGCCTCGGTCATGCCCCATTCAGGTGTCGACGGAGCTTTGCTGCCTGGGTAGAACGTTTTGTCGTAATCGCCCCCAGTGTCGATCGGTTTGATGTTGGTAACTGTTTTTCCCCACTCGTCCGGCGCAGGCTGTTTCGGATAGTTGTAGTTGGTCTTATCCCAATCAGAGGGCGGAGTCTCGCCTTCGGGCACACGGATATTCGGAGTCGTTTTTGTGAAATCGTCCGGTGGTGGTGGCGGCGGAAATTTGTTGTCTTCGCTCACGAGAAAATCTTCTCCGATCTACAGCCCGCATTATCGAGGTATTTCGATTTTAACACAAGCCGAAAACCTCCCAGCAAAAACCAGTAGTAATTGCTATTTGATGTTCGGAGGCTGGAAGGCCTTTGTCCGGATCGAGACGCCGTCACTTAGAAGAAGCAACCTGCGGGCCTCGAACGAAGACGAATTTTCCGGCACATACGAGAGCAAATATCGATTCCGGCGAAGCTCGTCACAGATCGCTTTCGCCGCGTCCTGGGCGTTGTCAAAACTGAATAATCGCCCGCCCGTATTTTCCGTTAGTTTCTCCAAAACTACGGGAGCCTTTGGCTGATCCCGACGATATGCCCCGCCTGTGCGATCGGGGATCTGCAAGGCGTAAACCGTGATATTGTCCGCCTGCAGTTCGGCCATAATCTTGTCAAAGCTAACTTTACTGCCACGGTCCAACCCGTCACCAATGATAACGATGGCCGTTTTTCTGGTTCCCGGCATCAGCGGGAGCAAGACCTCGGTGGTTGCTGCGCTGAGAGCATCAAACAGGTAAGGGTTGCCCTTTTTGCGAAACGTACCCAGCGACTCTTCCATCTTTTTGGCGTCGTCGGTCCATTCCTGGATTATTTCGGGCTTTTCATCGTAGGCAATCGTAAACAGCTGGTCGCCCTCAAATATTTCGTAGGCAAACTCCATCGCGGCCTTTTTCAACGCCTCGACAGTGGTTGGCAGCGTTTGCGAATTATCGACAAGCAAGACGATCTTCGCGGGCGACGGATCGTAGCTGAAATTCTTGATCCTCTGTTCGACCCCATTTTCGTAGAGAAAAAGATCGGCAACTTTGATCTGATCGGTTTTGTTATCTGACCTGAAAGCGGTGACCGTTAGCACCGAACCCTCAAGGTCGTTGCCTCGCGAACTGTGGCGGGACTGTCCGAATGTCGACACGGCGCAGAGAACTACGAAAAGCGTCAAAACCTGAACTTTTACCGCGATTGATGTCATTCCTTACCGGTCTTGGGGGCCGTATCCGACTTAGTCGTTGAACTATCGGTTGTAGGCTTTGATGCACTGTCGGCCGATGGGGTTGATTCCGTTGATGTAGATTTATTGGTCGTATCCGGACCAACGCCCTTTTTTCCCGCATAATCGGTCACGTACCATCCGGCACCCTTGAACTGAAAGCCTGAAAGCGACCATTGCTTCTCTAGTTGGCCGTGGCATTTCTCGCAGGTAGTGAGCGGCTCGTCGGAAACACTTTGACGCGTCTCGAAGTGCGCTCCGCATTGCTTACATTTGTATTCGTAGATCGGCATAGTATCCAGCTCGAAAGAATCTATAGACTTAAACTATATTATAAACTAATTCTCGAGCGAAAATTGCATCGAAGCAATTCAGAGCACGAGCTCGAACCATTATATGCACACAGTAATCTCATCGACTCTCGCAGTGATCGGCCTTTGCCTGATGCTCACCGCGGTTGCTCTAGGCCAGGTTGTAAAACGGGAAGTTACGACGGTCGGATCCGTCGATCTCAGCCGTTACGCCGGGAAGTGGTACGAGATCGGAAAGTACCCAAACCGCTTTCAGAAAAAGTGTGTCGGGAATACATCCGCCGACTACAAGCTAAAGCCGAATGGCCGGATCGAGGTCCGTAACGAGTGTCTGCTGAAGGACGGCAAGGTCGATGTCGCGATCGGCGAAGCTAAGATCGCGGACAAAACGACAAACGCCAAACTCAAGGTACGGTTCGCTCCCGGGGCCCTGTCATTCCTGCCTTTCGTGTGGGGTGACTACTGGATATTCGATCTCGACAGTGACTACAAATACGTCGCGGTCGGCGAACCGAAACGCGAATATTTCTGGATCCTCAGCCGAACACCCACATTGGACGACGCGACCTACCAGGCCATACTTCGCAGGGCCGAGGCAATGGGATTTGACCCGGCTAAGGTAGAGAAAACGCCTCAGAACGCCGAGGTCCTGAAAGGAACGGTTATCGTCAAGCAGTAGTTTCGGCGGTGACCTCGACGGGATGTTCCGCAAGGAACCGCTCGGCGTCGATCGCCGCCATGCAACCTGTTCCGGCAGCGGTTACCGCCTGCCGGTAATATGCGTCCTGGGCATCGCCGCACGCGAACACGCCCGGGATATTTGTCTTCATCGTTCGGCCCTCCGTTTTGAGGTAGCCGACCGCGTCCATATCCAGCACGCCTTCGAACAGCTCGGTGTTGGGCTTGTGGCCGATCGCAATAAAAACACCCTGGGTCGGGTAAATGCTCTCTTCGTTCGTTTTGTTGTTCAGGACACGGACGCCGCTGACGCCCTCTTCCTTTGTTCCGAGGATCTCGAGTACCTCGGTGTTCCACAAAATGTCGATATTATTGTGGCAGAGAACCCGATTCTGCATGATGGCAGAAGCTCGAAATTCGCCGCGTCGGTGAATGATCGTTACCCTCGAGGCGAACTTTGTTAGAAAGAGTGCCTCCTCCATCGCGGTGTCGCCGCCGCCGACCACTACGATACGCTTATCGCGGAAAAAGAATCCGTCGCATGTCGCACAAGCCGATACGCCGTTTCCACCCAGGCCCTCCGGCACCGGGGCCTCGCCGGGGATGCCAAGCCATTTTGCCGACGCTCCCGTCGAAATGATAAGGGTCTCTGCCTCGATCACCCGCGAAATATCGGTGCTGTCCTGACTTTCCTTGCCGTAAAGCTTGAACGGACGCTCAGATAGATCGACGCTGTCGATCCAAACATTTTCGATCTGGGTCCCGAATCGCAGTGCTTGCTCCCGAAATTCGTCCATCAGGATCGGGCCCATGATCCCTGTCTTGAATCCCGGGTAATTTTCGACCTCTGTCGTTATTGTCAATTGGCCGCCCGGCTGCGGGCCGTCGATCACGAGCGGATCGAGCTGGGCACGCGACGCATAGATCGCGGCGGTCAATCCGGCAGGACCCGATCCGAGGATCACAACTTTGTATCTTGATTTCGCTTCCGACATAATTTTCTTGTAAGGTTATCGGTTTTGTGGAATTTACTTAATCTACCTTTACAGTATAGCTACCGACATATATGTTAGTCCAAAGAGAGCAGATATTGTTTTCCGGCCAAAAAATATTCCGGAAACCGTTGCGATAGCTGCAATCTCTGCTCACATGAGCGGGTTATCCGAAATTGAATTTCGTGGTAAACTTATCACGCTTGACCCACATTTAATTGAGATTTGATGTTGACCTCTATGCACCCTCAATTTGAGGAGAAACGATTTGCCCTCCGGATGGCGCTCCGTTTGCCGATCGTAGTTTCCGGGCGCTCGGATGACGGTGCAACATGGAGCGAACCGACTGAGACCGACGACATATCTACGCTCGGGGCCCTTTTTCAATTGAATCAGAAGATCGAGCAGGGCGAGAACCTGTACATCCGTTCGCATCGTCCCGACGGCGTTCCGGTCGAGGTCAAGGCTCAGGCCGTTCGCGTAAATGCCGCTAGTTACGGGGCTTCGCGGATCGGCGTCGCCATCATTGAGCCTAAAGACAGCTGGCTGCGGCTCTTTGTCGCATGGATAGCCGACGACAATGTGACCGAGGGAGTCGACGAGTAGCCCGTCCACCCAAATCCTTATTTTATGTCTACTTACGAAACAATAACCGTCGAAAAGCACGGTGCTGTTGCCGTGCTCACCATTAACCGTCCGGATAAGCTCAATGCTCTAAACAGCAACGTCCATGCTGAGGGCGTCGCCGCTCTCGATGAATTACGCAAGGACGACAGCGTCCGCGTGCTTGTAATTACTGGCTCCGGGCCAAAATCGTTCATCGCCGGAGCGGACATCAGCGAGTTCGAAGGCATGACGCCCGTCACCCAGCGAAACCAGTTCTACGAAAAGACGCTTTTCAACACGATCGACGCCTTTCCGAAGCCCGTAATTGCTATGATCAATGGGTTTTGCCTCGGCGGCGGGAATGAGCTGGCGCTCGCGTGCGACATTCGAATTTGCTCGGAAAATGCCCGTTTTTCGCAACCGGAGATCAATCTCGGCATCATGCCGGGCGGCGGCGGCACGCAACGGCTGACAAGACTGATCGGCGAGGGCCGGGCGATGGAGATGATCCTCTCCGGCGATATGATCGATGCGGCGACGGCCAATAAATTCGGGCTTGTGAACCACGTTTTCCCGGCTGAGGAGTTGGTCGAAAAGACGATGGAGTTTGCCGGCAAGATCGCCGAAAAAGCACCTATCGCCCTGCAATTATCGAAGGAAGCGGTGAAATTCGCCTCCCGCTCGAACCTCGACGAGGGCCTCCGCCGCGAGGTCGACCTGTTCGCCATCTGCTTCTCGACCGAGGACAAGCAGGAGGGCGTCTCGGCCTTCCTCGAAAAGCGAAAGCCAGTGTTCAAGGGCAGATAGCGATGAATGCTTGACGGTCGCCGGCATTTTCGGTAGATTGGGAGATTGCGATTTTCGAATTTGAGGTCGCAAACGGGGACGTAGCTCAGCTGGGAGAGCGCTGCAATGGCATTGCAGAGGTCAGGGGTTCGATCCCCCTCGTCTCCACCAAAATTTTTTCGAACGAGGCAGGCCGAGCGGTCTGCCTCTTTTATTTTTCGGAAAAAGTTTGGGGCGCACCGCGGCGTGCACCGGATACTTTTGTCAACAAAATCCAGGCGCACTCGTTCGCCCTGTCAGGCGCTATGTTTTACCCCTCCAGGCGCACTCGATACCCCCCTCAGGCGCTATGTTTACCCCTCTCAGGCGCTATGTTTTTTGTCGAAAATTTAGGGCTGAAATGCCGATTTGTTGCATGCGATCTTGGGGTGCGTATCTGATGGGCTATTTTCGTGCGCTCATCGTAAAGCATTAACCTACGAAAATTCTCCCTTTCGGGTGCGCGACATGGCCGGCATCTCGGCGGGGATCTGGGCCGAAAGTGTTGTTTGCTATGGGCGGAGAAATGATCCTGGGTTTCTTCGTGGTTGTCGTCGGTCGAATCGTCTTTTCGGGTCTTCGGCGGAATTTTTAACACAAAGAACACAAAGGGAAGACACAAAGGTCACGGAGCGGGGACAAAGGGGAAAAGTGAAAAAGGGGGAATGGCCTGACTTTGCGGACTTTGCGGTTTTCCTTGGCGTACTTTGCGGTTAAAGCGGCTTTTTATCGCAAAGACCGCGAAGTTGAGGACGCAAAGGGCGCGAAGGAGGAAAGAGTGCGGAGTGTGGGATGGAATTTTCCTGAGTATTTCGACCCACCTGTCGGGCTGTGCCCGTCTATTTGCGGAAAAGTTCTACTTTTCCGGCGGGCGGCACCTAACGATCCCGGAGCCCGCTTCGGGCGACGGATATTGTCGGAGGCACAGCCTCCTCCGGGAAATAGATAGGACGCGGCCGGCGAAGCTGAGCTTCGCCGCAAATAGGGCGGCTGAGCCGCGGGGCACGGCGATGGTGGGACGGCGGGAGTGCGGAACGGCGGATCATCGCGGTGAGTGTACCGCCCTTACTTACGTGCGGGCTTGTGCATTTCGGCTCTGAGTATGCCCGGAACTTGTCGAGGGCAACGAACGCCCTTACTACGTGCGGGCTTCTGCAATGTGCGGGCTCTTCGCAATAACGACAAATGGGATTTTTTCGTGACAAGCGGGTTATTCGAGAATAGAATCGGGAACAGCAGCGACTCAATGACCGCTGTTCGTCCTTGAGGTAAATATGAAGTTGAAAACTGTCGTTAAGTATCAAGCCTTTAAGCCTTTGGTTACAAGCGCATTCGCGGTCATGTTGGTGATCCTAATATCTGCTCCATTCGGTTATTGCCAAGAAGCCGCGATAAAGGATAGACGAATTTCTATCGCGATGGAGAATGTAGGATTCGGCGACGTGATCGGCTACCTTTCCAGCAAATATGGTCTCTCGTTTGGGGTCGAAATGGCTCCCGCTGACTACGAATCAAACGATCTACAATTCGATGTTTACCGCGGAGACTTTGGAGTGTTTGGTGATAAACGGACAAAGTTCAAACTCGATCTCAAAGATGCGCAGCTTTCGGAAGTGCTGGACGCTGTGATGGCGTTTAAGCCGGATTATCGTTGGGAGATCTCAAATGAGACGATAAATATTTATCCCATACGCGGCCGGGATGAGCGCTTGAGTCGGCTGATGAATTTGAAAATTGGCTCCTTCGACCTAGGAAAGAACAATCTAATAGTTGGAAAAATTGTGGATCGCGTCGTTGCACTGTCTGAGGTAAGAGAGTTTGCAAGATCAGAAGATCTGGGCATTCCGGCGCTGCATTACGGGGATGCCACGCCCCTCTTTGACAAGATGGAAGATATCCATCTTTCGAAACTCTCGTTCAAGGAACTTCTGAACAAGCTTGCCTTGGCGAAGAAAGGCGGATGGAGGGTTTTTGTCACGCCGTCTACCGATAAGACGAGAAGGGACGTTGTGGTGATCGAGATCTGACGGCTCGACGAAGTGTACCGATGCCCGGCTAAGGCCTGGCCGGGCTCCAGGCGTGAGTGGCCAGTGTGACGGTCGGGCACAGCCCGACTTTCGAAAAAGACCGCCGGCGTCCTAAACAAAGAAAGACCAGCCCATCGTGTAACGACCCATCGTGTAACGAGACGTATAAGCTTAACTCGAATATGATAAGGTCGTTGTGGCTCGGAGGAAATAGATGAAAGGAATCTATCGATCATTAATGACCTTAACGGTGGTTTGTGTGTCGGGTTTGTCATATTTTGCCAAGAACGCGGCAACGACCAATACAGCCTTAGTGACCCCTGCAGCGACAGTTGCGGCAAGTCTGGCAGCGGAACCATTTTCCGATCCGTCCGATCTCGTGAATAGGGTCCGAGCAAATTATTCTAATTTGAAACACTACTCGGCAGATGGCGAGTCAATCACAGGGGTATCCGCCACTTCATATCCAGGTGAAGTCACGACAAAGAGTGTAAAGTCACATTTTGTGTTCGATCGCCAAGGGTTGTTCACGCTGAATTGGGTTGAGCCTCGTTGGTTTCAGGACACAACGGACGAATATAAAATAGTTTATGACCTGGCGGCCGACAAGTTGGTCGAACTCAACATACGATATCCGCAGAGTGTGAAAGGCCTTGGTTTCGGTTCGCTCCTGTACGTCGTTGACGCCGGTTCTGGTGGAATATTCTTTATACCGAGATTGCTCGTAAATGAAAGGATCATTATAGAGGAAATGCCTTTGCCGACGACCAAGATCGAACTCTCAGATGAGATCATCGATGGTGTTGAATGTTCCAAACTGAAATGGAACCACAATGATTCCACGCTTAATTGGGAGACCGATATCTGGGTTCGCAAGTCGGACCTGATGGTCGTCAAATTTCGACGTGAGATGCGCTTCGACGGCTCGGTTTTAATCGAGGAAGACCTACAAAAGAATATTCAGTCTGACTGATCTGTCACCTTATCTGCAGACGCTCAACCGTTAAGCTACGTAACCGTCGTGCACCGCGAACTCCTGGAACTCCAGAAGAACTGAAAGAACCCACCCGCTGACGCAGGTGGTTCTGACTTAGCGATAGATCGGGTAAAACTCGCCATTCACATTGGCGAATCTTCCAGAAAGGATATAGCATTCCCAAAACAGCAATGAGGCCATTCTTTCTAATTCTCCTGCTCGCGTCGATGGTGCTGGGTCAGAAGTATGAACTCGAGCTGCCGGGCGTGGCTCCGCTCAAGACATCAAGGAAAAAGTTCGAAAAGATCTACGGCCCGCCGGTCGAGAGGAATCCCGAAAACAAGGTCTTCAAATATCGGACCGAAACTCAATTGATCGAGGTCACCTACACCTCGAAACCTTGCTCCAACGAACGCTATGGAAGCTACAGGGTAAAACAAGATACTGTGCTCAGCGCTACGGTCTATTTCCTGTCCTCGGTTAAGGTTTCCGAGCTTAAATTTGATATCGGCAAGTTTACGATGGACGACTCCGGCGATTTTGCAAGCATATTTCGCTATCTGAATCCTAAGGAAGGGATAACGATTCGCATTTCTATCGATGGTGACGACCAACAGTATCTACAGGCCATTGATTATTATCCGAATCAAGATCAGGAACGTCGTCAAAAGTGCGGGTAAGGCCTGGCCCGACGGGTCCGCCTTTGCGAGCTTTGCGGGTTTTACTTGGCGTACTTTGCGGTTAGGTTGGTTTTTTAACGCAGAGATCGCGAAGTTTCGGACGCAAAGGACGCAGAGGAAGAGACGGACTCGGTCACGGAAAGCCGGAAGACTGGTGGAAGAAGAACTTCTCTGAACTACCACCCCGCCCTGCGGGCACCCCTCCTAAACAGGGAGGGGAGCTTTCGGCTATTTTCGCTTGCCCAGAACGTAGCGGTCGTAGACGACCTGCGGCGTGTCGAGGTTGCGGCCGGCTTTGAGGTTGACGGCGAGGCGGATGAACTGGGCCATCGACCACGCAAGCGGCGTCGCGGAGCCGGTGCCTTCGCCGAATTTGAGCTCGGGGATGAACTGTTTATCGACGTTGGCGGGCGTCTCTTTTTTGTCCCAGACCTGCTCGGGGATCATCAGGCCGCCGTTGGCGAAGCCGAGCAAGGCGTCGAGGCGTGTGACCGCGGCCTTCCGCGCAGCTTCGTGTACGGACAGGCACCTACTTTGCTGCATGGTGTAGACGGGAGTGCCTTTGCCGTAATTAGTTCTGGCTGCGGGACCGGGATCACATTGTTCCGCGACTGCTAATTCATACTGCCCGCGCTCGCCAGAGAGCAGTGCCCACAGGCGGCCTTTGCCGGTGTATTTGCCGTCCCAGTTCCAGCGGCGGCCGTCGTCCATTTCGCCGTAGCCGTCGTGGTTGTAGCGGTAGAACGCGGGGCCGTTGGGCGTGTCGACCTTGATCTGCTGGTCGATGACCTTGAGCGATTTGACGATGAGCGGATCGTCGGCGGGTTTGATGCCGAGGCGGACGAGCTCGAGGAAACCGGCGTCGACGATCTCGTTCTCGTCAAACGTGCCGGCACCGTTGTTGAGCTCGATCTTGTGGTGAGCGTCGGGCTCGCCCTTTTCGGAGATACGGATGTAATAGTTGCCGTCGCCGTACTTGCCGTTGGTGGTCGCGGTCCAGCGTTCGACGTTGCGAGCCCAATCGTCGGCGGCGGCGAGCCAGATGAGCGCCGAAGGCTCGTCGCCGTTCCGTTTGGCGATGTCGGCGGCGCAGACAAGTCCGGCGATCTCGGCGGCGATCGTCGAAGGCGAATATCCGGGCCGCTCTTCCCAGCGTTCCTGCGGCGTCGACGGGCCGTTTTTGACGATGAAATCCGCGGCCTTCTTCACGTGATTCTCGTACGTCGGCTTGTCGTATCGCCCGAGCTGCCAGGCGAGGATCAGCGGATACGCGACCTCGTCCATCTGAAGCGAACCCCAGAACGGACGGCCATCGAGAAACGAATTTTGCGGCACGCTGCCGTCCGGCTTTTGCTGGACGTTGAAGACAAAATCGAGGGCGCGGTTCGCCGCTGCCGTGTCGCCGAGAGCGATATACGCCGTCGCCACCTGGTAAAGGTCGCGCGACCAGACGAGGTGATAGCCGCCGACGTTGTTCTCATTCGCATTCGCCCCGCCGCCCCACGGTATCGTCAAACTCGCGACATTCGCCCCCGGATGCGATTTGTCCTCGTTCGCCTTGAGCTGCATCGCCGCCATGTTGAACTGGGCCTGATATTTGGGATCGACCTTGGGGAGCGTTTTGACGTAATTTGCCCAGCCGCGTTCGTATTCGGTGCGGCACTTGTCGAAGCCCTTCTTTAAGGCGGATTGACCGCTGTCAACGGCCTGATCTGTGCTCGTACCAAAAGACAGTACAACCGTAAATTCAGATTTCCCGGCTGAACTATTCGGAACATCTATTTTTGCCGTCTGTGAAATGTTGCCCTTGCGAGCCTCGGGATAGGTAATTAGTCGAGTGTCACGTTTTAAGGTTGTCAGCCCATCACTCGTTCCAAAATAGCCAGTGCTGGAGCTCCCCAAGAGAGACTCGCCAGTTGGCTGTCCAACCGCACTTGAAGCTGCAAGTGCGGAGTAAGTACCTGAATCCCACGCCCGCAAAACTCTACGTGCCGGCCAGTCCGCTACTCCGTCAATCGGGTGCATTATGCCGACCCCGTCGCCTGAATCTCCCATTCCGCTGTTTGCGATCGATGGATCATAAAAAAGGTAAAGGTCGAGACCCTTTTCCTTCGTTTCGAATGCCACCAGGATCAAGACAGCATCTGAATCTACGTTCGACACATATGTCTTTGTGATCTTCCATTTCCCCGACTTCGCCGTATTGATCTGCTGAAACGTCAGCGAATCGGGCCGCGGGACCTTGATCTCGTGCGTCGCGTCGTCCTGCTCGGTTTCGACCTTTTTTGTCTTTGGGTTAACGACGATGAACTGCAGCAGATGGACGTTGGCGGTCGTGACGTCGGGGTAATAGACCTCGGTCATCACGCCCTCGGCGAGCGTGAACCAGACCTTGCTCTCCCGGTTGGCGGACGTCCCGACACCCTGCTTCCCGGCGGTCGCCCACTGCGCGTCCTTGCCCGGTGCTCCCGGAGCGGCCGTCTGGGCGTTTAGCGAAAAGCAGAGAGAAATTAACCACAGATAAACACAGATGGACACGGATAGGAACTGATTGGCTGGTTTCACCCACAAAAAGTTCGATTTCAGTTTGTCGTGCTTCGAAGCTTTGTTCGGCATCCTTTTTATCCGTGTCTATCCGTGTTTATCTGTGGTTCCAAACTCTTGCGATTTCGTGGTACCCGCGATCGAACTCTAGGAAAATTAACCACGGATGGACACAGATGGACACGGATAAGAAATTTCATATTTCAAATTCCAAATAGTTTCTTAGTATCTGTGTCTATCTGTGTTCATCTTTGGTTGAATATTCCCATTTCGCTCATTTAACGACTTTGAACGTCGAGTGGAGCGCGGCGGTTGAGTCGCCGCCGGCCCAGACGTCGAAGGTTTCTGCCTCCTGCACCCAATCGCGGACGGACGCGCTCCAATAACGCAATTCCGCCGGGCCGAGCTTGAATCGGACGGTCTTGGTCTCGCCGGGTGCGAGCGTCACGCGTTCGAAACCCTTCAGCTCGCGGACCGGACGCGATGCGCTGCCGGCCTGCTGGTGGATGTATAGCTGGACGACCTCGTCGCCGGCACGGCTACCGGTGTTTTTGACATCGACGGTGACCTCGGTCTCGGCACCGACCTTAAATTCGGGTTTTGCGACCTTCAGATCCGAATACGCGAACGCCGTGTAGCTCAGACCGTAGCCGAACGGATAGAGCGGGACGACCTTCTGGTCCCAGTAGCGTTTGACCTCTTCGGCCGGATTTTGCGTCAGGTTGTGCGAGTAATAGAACGGTATCTGGCCGGCGTTGCGGATCCAGGTAACGGGAAGTTTGCCGCCCGGCACAGCATCGCCGAATAGCAGATCGGCGACCGCATTGCCGCCGTCGGTGCCGGGATACCAGGCTTCGAGAATGGCGGGAATATTCTCGTCCGCCCATGTCAGGTCGAGCGGTCGGCCGTTGAACATCACCAGCACGACAGGCTTGCCCGTCGCCTGAACCGCTTTGAGCAGCTCAAGCTGGCGGCCGGGCAGGTCGATCGCCGAACGCGACGCGTACTCGCCGCTCATGTCCTGATTTTCGCCGAGGACCATGATCGCGATGTCCGCGTCCTTCGCCAGGTCGACGGCTTTTTTGAATTCGTCAGCGGCCTGCGCCTCAGGCCAGACGGGCGGATGCTTTTCCTTAAGCATCATGTCGAAGATCGACGACGTACCGCGGTTGATCTGGACACCCGGAGCGTAATCGACCTGCGCGGCTGCGCCGAGCTTTGACCGAATCCCGGAAAGAACGGTAGCCGTTTGGCCGATATCCATGGCGAACGTCCAACTGCCGAGCGTGTCTTGGCGCGAATCGGCGAGCGGGCCGAGGACCGCGACCTTCTTATAGGCCGTTCGGTTGAGCGGCAGCAGTGCGTCCTGATTTTTGAGAAGCACGGCCGAGCGGACGGCCGCCAATTTCGCGGCGGCGCGGTGCGACGGATCATCAAATGTCGGCTTGACCTTCGCCTCGTCAACGTACGGATTCTCGAAGAGGCCGAGCTTGATCTTGGCCTCGAGGATCGGCCGGACCATGTCGTCGATCTGTTTTTCGGAGATCTGCTTGGCGTTGACGGCGTTGGCGAGGTTTTTGACGTAGACGTTGGCGTTGAAATTCATCTCCATATTGACGCCGGCGCTGAATGCCTTCATCGCGGCGTCCGCATCGTCGCGGGCGTAGCCGTGCGGGATCAGGCTGTGGACCGCATCGGCGTCGCTGACGACGAACCCGTCGAACTTCCAGTCTTTTCGCAAAACGTCCGTAAGCAGCCAGCGGTTGCCGGTCGCGGGCACGTCGTTGAGGTCCATATACGCGCTCATCAGGCTGCCGACGCCGGCGTCGACCGCTGCCTTGAACGGCGGCAGATAAACGTTCCACATCTGGGCGTCGGAAATGTTCGACGCGTCGTAATCGCGGCCGCCCTCAGCCGCACCGTAGCCGGCAAAGTGCTTGACGCACGCCAGCAGATGGCCTGGAGCACCGATGCGGTCGCCTTGAAATCCGCGAACCTGTGCGGCGGACATTGCCGAGCCGAGATACGGGTCCTCGCCCGCTCCCTCAACAATGCGGCCCCAACGCGGGTCGCGGGCGATATCCACCATCGGAGCGAAGGTCCAGTTGATGCCGACCGAGCGAGCCTCGGATGCGGCGACCGCCTGCGAACGCTCGACCATCGCCGGGTCCCACGACGCGGCCATCGCCAACGGCACCGGAAAGATCGTGTGAAATCCGTGGATAACATCAAAACCGAAAATTAGCGGGATCTTGAGCCGCGACTCGGTCACGGCGACCTTTTGCAGGCGATTGGTGACCGCCGGGTCAGTGACGAAAAGCAGCGAGCCGGTCTGGCCCTTGCGGATGCCGTCAACAAACGAGGCTTCGGGCTGGAACGGGAAAAAGAAGAGCTGATTCATCTGCCCGATCTTTTCGTCGAGCGTCATTTTCGCGAGCAGGGCGTCCGCCCGCTGGCGTGCCTGCTGATCGGCGGCCGAAGGTTTGGCCTGGGCCGCGGCTGAGATGACCGTAACGACAAAAAGGACGACGACAACGAAGATCGATCTAAGTTTCATAGGTTTTGCTTGGGGAAAATTTGTGGACTAGTTTACAGCGAATCGTGGAAATCCGATAACGCGTGTCCGCAAACGTCACCGAAGAAGGGAACTTTCAACCACAGATGAACACAGATAGACACGGACAAGAGATTTGAGATCTAGGGTCTCAAATCTCACATCAATGATCTCGGATCGGCGATCGAGGAAAATATCCGCGTTTATCTGTGTCCATCGGTGGTCAATTTTTCTTTCTGAAGATCCTAAAGCCAAAACCGTCGAGGCTCAGTGCCGGCAGGCCGACGTGCTGTGCGGCTGCGGCGCGTGCCTTTTCGTCGTCGGGCGGGAGCGGGTTGCCGATATTCGGCGTGATCTCGTCGAACTGGCCCGAAACCTCGACCGAACCGAAAAAGGGCGTGTTCGACATGTTGATCGCGATGAGCAGCTCCTCGCTGCCGGAACGGCGGGTAAACGTCAGCACGCGGTTCTCGTCGGAGTTTTTCAGCCACACGACGTCGCCGCGGCGAAGCGCGAGGCTCGTATGGCGAAGCGCGATCATCTCCTTGTAATAGCGAGGAAACTCCGGCCTTCGCTCCGCGATCTGCCAGAAGATCGGCAGGCGTTCGAAGAGCGCGGGTGCACCGGACTCGGCGCCGTCGCCGACCTCCATGCCGTTGTAAACGAGCGGCACGCCGTCGAGAGTAAAGGCGAGCGTCTGGGCGGCGAGGGCGCCTTTTTCGCCAAAGCGGGCGAGCGCACGGCGTTCGTCGTGGTCGTCGGAGAACCGCATCCGAATGGCATTTTTCGGATAGGTGCCGATCTGGTCTTCCCAGATCTTGCGAAGCGCCCACGCCGGTTTTGAGCCCTGCAGGACCTCGGTCAGAGTGCCGTGCATATTCCACGCGTAGTCGAGGTCAAATGCGTGGACGAGCAGGTCGGGCTTTTCGGCCTCGGCGAGCCAGATCGTATTGTGCTTTACCTTGTCGACCTCGGCGCGGGCCTCGTCCCAAAAATCGGTCGGGATCATGAGCGCCACGTCGCAGCGGAAACCGTCGAGGTCATAATCGCGGATCCAGCTTTTGAGCATGTCGATCATGTACCGCCGCAACCCCCGATTTGAGTAATCGAATCCGGCGACGTCCGCCCAATCCGCCACCGGCGGGATGATCTCGCCCTTGTCATTCTTTTTGTAGTATTCCGGATGCTGCTTGAGGAGGTCGTTGTCCCAGGACGAATGGTTGATGACGACGTCGATTATCACCTTGAGCCCGCGTTTGTGGGCCTCCGAGATCAGGCGTTTGAAGTCGGCGGACGTGCCGTAGTCGGGGTTGATGCCATAATAATCGCGGACGGCATAGGGCGAGCCGATCGTGCCCTTCTTTTTGACCTGTCCGATCGGATGGATCGGCATCAGCCAGAGCACGTCAACGCCAAGGTTTTTCAGCCGGTCGAGGTCGTTCGTAATGCCGTTGAAATCACCTTTTTGTGAATAGGCACGCTCCCAGATCTGGTAAATTACTGCGTCGCGGACCCAATCTTGCGAGCTGCGTGCGTTTTCCTTAGAAACGTCTCTGGACTGTTGCTGGCCAAATACGCAGCTCGCAAGAAAGACTGTTAGAACGAGTGATTTGAGAATTAGCTTTTTCATAACATCGTTTTAGGCTGCAATTGGACCCTCGATCGGTTCGGCGGTGGCGAGTTCGGGCACCGCGATCTTGCCGGCACCGACGTCTTTAACAACGAGCACGCTGACGGCTGCGATAAGCATTACAATTCCGCCGAAAATAACGACATTCAGGGGATCGCTGCCGAGGACATTGCCGTAGATCTGAGGAATGACCAGTCCCATAACGATCTGCGGAATGACGATGCAGAGATTGAAAACGCCCATGTAGACGCCCATTCGCTCGGGCTTGATGGCACCTGCAAGGATGACGTACGGCATCGACAGTATCGATGCCCACGCAAAGCCAACACCGACCATTCCCGCCCAAAGGAAATACTTATCGTGCGCAAAATAGGTCGAGATGAGCCCGAGCCCGCCGAGGGTGAGGCAGATGAAGTGGGTCAGCTTACGGCTGGTGCGATTGGCGATCGCGGGCAATAGAAACGCGACGAGAAAGCACGCGGCGTTGTAAACGGCGAACGAGAGCCCGCCCCATTCAGTGCCGGCGGCAAACAGCGGCGATTTTTCATCAGGTGCAAGAAAAACGTGCCTGGCGACCGCGATGCCGTAAAACTGCCACATACACGGAAGAGCGAACCAGGTGAAAAACTGCACGACGGCGAGCTGTTTCATTGTCGTCGGCATATCCTTGAGAGCATCGGCTATCTCCTTCACGATCGTGACGACGACGTTGCCCTCAGCCTGCTTGCGGCGAAATTCGTCCATGTCGGCGGGCGGATATTCGTCGGCCGTCAGCACCGTCCAGAGCACGGCACCGAAAAAGCAAACGGCACCAATAATAAACGCCCAGAGCGTTGCGTGCGGGATACCGCTCGCCATTACGCCGGTCACTCCGAGGGCCGCCAGGATGAACGGTGCAGCATTCGCCGCCGTCTGGCCGACGCCGATAAAGAACGACTGCATCACGAAACCTGAGGTCCGCTGTTCCTCAGGCAGTTTATCGCCGACAAACGCGCGGAAGGGCTCCATGCTGGTGTTGATGCTGAAATCAAGTATCCACAGCAAACCCGCCGCCATCCACACGGCGGACGAGAACGGCATCAAAAGCAAACAAATGCTCGAGAGGATCGCGCCGACCAGAAAGAACGGACGCCGACGCCCGAGCCGGTTCCATGTGCGGTCGGACATCGCCCCGATTATCGGCTGGATCAGAAGCCCGGTGATCGGGCCTGCGAGCCAAAGATACGGCAGGCTGCCCTCGTCCGCACCGAGATATTTGTAGATCGGCGACATGTTCGCCTGCTGCAGGGCAAACCCGATCTGAATACCCATAAACCCGAAACTCATGTTCCAGATCTGCCAAAAAGTTAGTCTCGGTTTGTTTTCCATAACCTTGTTTTCCTTAGCGAGCGTAGATGTTGATGTCCTCTAAATTTACGTTTCGGTCGAGCGATAGTGCGTATACGAGCGTTCGGCCCATATTGCGAACGTGGATAGATCCGGGCCGCGGCGGTTGATCGGACGGCGATTCGACATCGACCAGGCCGGGGCAGAAGTTGAAGACACGGATGTTTGCACCGCGTTTTCGCATATCGTCGCGGACCGATTCGGCAAAGCCGAGCAGGCCGAATTTCGATGCACAGTACGACGGAACGTCGGCGTAACCGTTCTTGCCGGCCTGTGACGAGACGTTGACTATGTCGCCGAAATTCTGCTCAAGCATTTTCGGCAAAACAAGCTGAGTCAGCCACATCGCACCGCGCAGGTTCGTCTCCATCACGCGGTCCCAGCCTTCGTTCGTGATCTCGGTGACGGTCTCGGGCACCGCGAGGCCGGAGTTGTTGATCAGGATGTCAACGGCTCCGAATTCCTCGATCGTCTCTCGGACGAGATCCTCCGTCTGATATTGGTTGCGGATGTCAAAGATGTATGTCGAAACCCGGCCGCCGTATTTCGCATTCATTTCGTCCGCCGCATTTGCGAGTACACCGTGCCGCCGCGAAGCGATGACGACCCGGCCGATATCGGCTTCGAGCAACGCCTCGGCAAACGCCCGACCGATCCCGGTCGCTCCACCGGTGATCAAGGCTGTTTGCTTTGAAAGCGGTTTGTCCATTTATTTACCGGTCAATATAGCCGCCGTGCGGGCGGGCATCGAGAAAACTACTCTTCCGTTGGCGACCGTCACATTCCCCTGGCCGCCGAGCACGTCCGTGAGCGTCGCATTCGGCGAAATGGACTTGATCATCGATATGTCGAAGCTGACGGATGCCGGTTTTGTATCGTTGTTAATTACGACGATCACCGCCTGTTTATCGGTCACGCGGGCGTAAGCAGATTGCTGCTCTTCGTCGAGGAGGTCGAGCGAGGCTCCGCGGCGGAGAGGTTCGAGTTCCCGGCGGAGTCGGCCGAGTTTGGCGACGTAATTGAAAATGTCGTTCTCGACCGGTGTGCGTCCGGCGGACGTGAACGCGTTTCGCTTGTCGCCGGGAAATCCGCCGGGGAAATCACGCCGGTTGTCGGGATCGCCGCCGCCCGGCATCGCGATCTCGTCACCGTAATAGAGGAGCGGCGTACCGCGCGAGGTCATTATCAAGGTGTCGGCGAGCTTGAGGCCGTCGACGGTCGCTCCAGGCTCACCCATAAAGCGGCTGACGTCGTGATTGCCGAGAAACGTCCCGAGCACGTCCGGACGCTGATAGAGCCAATCATGAGCAAAAACCTGCGAAATGCCGCGAACCGGCCCGCCCTTGGCAAAGGCGTCGCGGATCGCAAAATAGAGCGTGAAATCGAACAAACTGTCGATGCCCGTGTCGATGCCGTCGTGCCCTTTGCGGCCCGCCTGAAAATACGAGAGCAGTGCCGGATCGCCGTCAAACAGCTCGCCGAGGATGTTCACGTGCGGGTATTCGCGTTTGATGGCCGACGACCATTTCGCCCAAAACGAGCGCGGCACGTGCGGCAAAGTGTCCATCCGGATCGCATCGTAACCGGCACGTTCGATCCACCAGATACTGTTCTGGATCAGATATTTGGCGACCTCGGGGTCGTCCTGATTGAAATCGGGCAGGATGTCGACGAACCAGCCTTCGAGGTTGCGCCGCTGCGTCTGATAGGACGCCCGCGGGTTCATCGTCGTCCATTTTTGCCAATTGTTCGAAAGGTGATGCTCGGCCGTGCCGTTCCACCAGGTCGGCGTCGGCGGGTCGTTCGCCCAGACGTGATACGGGCCGGTGTGGTTCGCGACCTGGTCCTGGATCATCTTGATGCCGAGAGCGTGGGCTTTGTCGACGAGTTCCTTCAGCTTAGCGATGTCGCCGAAATGTTCCTCGACTCCGTACATATCGACCGCACCGTAGCCGTGATAGCCGGTCGTCGCCTCGCCGTCGTAGACCTCCTTTTGGTCGAGCTTGTCATTATTGTCATAGACGGGCGTCGTCCAGATCGCGGTCACGCCGAGGCTCTTCAGGTACGGCAATTTATCGATGATGCCCTGCAGATCGCCGCCGTGGTAACGACGCGTTTTGCTGCGGTCATAGAGGCCTTTTGATTTGTCAGGATCGTTATTCGACGGGTCGCCGTCGGCAAAGCGGTCGGGCATGATCAGGTAAACGACGTCGTCGGGCGTGAAGCCCTGGTATTTGCCTTCGCGCGGTGCCCGCGGAAAAATGTCGAAATCGAACGTCGAGGTTTTGCCGCTGTTCGTGAGCGTCAGATGATGCCGACCCTGCTTCGTCCGCGGCCCGATCGTTAGGTCGAAGAACAGGTAATGGCCATTGTCGCTTGCTTTCAGATTGCCGGCGGTCAACCCGCTCCCGGCCGGCACGCGAAGCGTCGCACCTTTGAGGTTCGTTCCTCGCAGCAGCACACGGACCGGGTTGATCGTCATTCCGGTCCACCAGTTGGGCGGATCGATCTTCTCGACGGTCGGAGCCTGCGCATGAACGGCAAACTGAAGGCAAATTACGGTGAGCAGCAGCGTTGTTAGTCGGATAACTCGTTTCATAGGTCACATTTGCCGGGCAGTGGACCGGCTTCACATTTTTCGTCCGTAAGTTACTGTGAGTTCCTTTAGCCTCGACGTTATTTCGTCGGTGATCGCGTCCTTGTCCATTCGCCACTGCCAGTTTCCGGACGTCGTGGCGGGCAGGTTCATACGGCCTTCGGTGCCGAGGCCGAGCAGGTCGGGCATCGGGGTAATGGACGTGTCTGCGACCGACGACCAAACACCGCGGATAAAATCCCAGTGGATCTCCGATCCGTCGGAATTCAGGTATTTAAGGCAATAATCGTGTTCGCGGGTGATCTCGCCGGCGTCGCGGGTCGAGCCGGCTCCGGCTTGCGACAGGAACCAGCCGACGGTCGTGTCGTTGTCGTGCGTACCGGTGTAGGCGACGCAGTTACGGACGTAATTGTGCGGCAGGTCGTGATTTTTCGCATCGCCGCCGAAGGCGAACTGCAGGATACGCATTCCCGGAAACCCGAAGCCGTCACGCAGCTCCTCGACGTCCGGCGTGATGACACCAAGGTCCTCGGCAATGACCGGCAGGTCGCCAAGCGCCGCCTTTAGGGCAAAGAAGAGTTCCTTTCCGGGCACATCGACCCAGCGGCCGTTCTCGGCGGTCTCGTCCTTGCCGGGAACTTCCCACGACGCCGCGAACCCGCGAAAATGATCGACGCGGACGATATCGACCGTCTCGAATGTATTGCGGAATCGGGAGATCCACCAGGCGTACCCATCGCGGCGCATCGCGTCCCAATCGTAGATCGGATTGCCCCACAACTGGCCGGTCTTTGAAAAATAATCGGGCGGAACGCCGGCGACGACCTCCGCCGAGCCGTCGGTATTGAGCTTGAATTTGCCCTGATCGCACCAGACATCCGCCGAATCGAGAGCGACAAATATCGGGATGTCGCCGATGATCCTGACGCCGTTTTGGTTGGCGTACGCTTTGAGCGAATGCCACTGGCGGAAAAAGAGGAATTGGTAAAATTTGTGCGCCTGGATCTCGTCGAACAGCTCTTCCGACATTTCGCGAAGCGTACTGCCGTAACGTAATTTGAGCGGGTCGGGCCACTCGTACCACGGACGTTCGTTCTGGGTCGTTTTGATCGAACGGAAAAGCGCGTATTCGTCGAGCCAGTACTCATTTTCCCGGCAAAATGTTTCGAATTTGCCGCGCAGGTCGACGCTCGTCGTGTGGTGAAAGCCGGCGTACGCCTTTGGCAATAATTGGGTTTTCCAATTTTGAACGGATTGGAAATCGACCTTATGTTCGGTAAATTCGGGATGATCGGCAATGTCGGCCGCCGAAACAAGCCCGTCCTCGATCAGCTTTTCGGGAGAAATGAGCAGGTTGTTGCCCGCGAAAGCCGAAAAACACTGATACGGCGAATCGCCAAATCCTGTCGGCCCAAGCGGCAAGATCTGCCAGTAACGTTGCCCCGCCTCGACGAGAAAATCGACGAACCGGAACGCCTCGGGACCGAGGTCGCCGATGCCGAATTCGCCCGGAAGCGACGTCGGGTGCATGAGTATTCCGGATGCTCGCGGAAAGGATTTGGTCATATCTTGTTAATTCAGGACCGGATTGAATTCACCGTCGGCGATCTCGCCTGGCGATCGGCCACTCAGCCACGCCGCAATATCGGCGGCCTGCTCATCATTCTGAGGAGCGGTGACCCTTGCGCCATCGGCGAAGTAGATCACGGTCATCACCTCTCTCGCCAGCGTTTGTGACGCGTTTTCACCGGCCCGATGAATGGTCGTCCCCAAATGGAACGTCGCGTCGCCCGCACGCATTAAGCTCTCGGCCGCGATCGAAAAGTTGTTCGTTGCGATATAGGACGCAAATGCCGTCTCGCTCTCATCCGATATCGCGATATTCTCGACAAGCCCATCGTGGTGCGAGCCGCTGGCAAACGTGATCATCCCGTTCTCGTCCGTGATATCTCCGAGTGGCATCCACATCGTAATGGTCCGATCCGTGTCCAGCGGCCAGTAATACTGGTCCTGATGCCACGGCGTAATGCCGCCGCCGGGCTCCTTGAACAGAGCCTGATCGTGATATAGCCGGACCCTTTCGACACCGAGAAGGTCGGCCGCGATCTGGGCAAACCGCTTGGCGAAAACAAACAGCTTGACCGTCGGATCTTGCCGCCAAACGTTCATTATCTGCAGGAATGCCCGTCCATACGTATCGCGTTCTGCAAGTTTGCGATCTTCGGTAGCAAACCGGTAAGCCGCTTGACGAAGCGCCGGCCGAAAGACCGCCAGTTCCCCGGCGAGAGCTACCCCGGGAAGAAATACGTGCCCGTTTTTCGCAAACTGATCCCTCAGCTCATCGGAGATGGCGTATCGGCTCGAAAGTGGTTCAGTTCCAACGATCACTTTTTTCCTAATAGAAACTCAAGCGGAACATTCAGTCGTTTTGCCCATGATCGTTCGGAATGATCATCGCCCGAAAACGACCGCGTTTCCCAATGATCGCTCGTATAGCCCTTGGCCCGCATTATCTCATCGACCTTTTCCTGCAACGGCGGATACAAGGCGTCGAGCGTCTGATTGCCGTGATCGAAGTAGATCTTGACCGTATTCGCCTGCGGCAAGCTTTCATCCAAATAGTTTCGAAAAGCCGCCGGCACGGTGTCGGGGCTCGGCGTCTTTGCATCCAGCACCATCGGGAGATGCGTTGAGATACCAGCGGCACCGCCGAAAATATTCGGATATTCACAGATCGCGTAGATCGATATCAGCCCGCCCATGCTCGAGCCGGCGATGTATGTGTTATCGCGGTCACGCCTGGTCGAGAAAT
>JAKOVX010000031.1 GCA_029781855.1 Acidobacteriota bacterium
CCCGTGTCGGAACTTTCGACCGGCTTGCCGGCTTTGAAATTGCATGCGGTGAGACCAAGAAGCGAAAGGATCAGAACGGCGATAATTTTCATGATTAATGGTTTACTAAAGATCAAGAATCTTTTCAATGCTCGTGCGGCGTTTGGTATCACACTATTGTTGATTCTCGCGTTTTTTACTTTCCTGATGGCCCGCATCACTGTGGCCTACATTCCGTATAATACCGACGTTGGCTTTCTTCGAATTAAACAAGATTACATCGATATTTACTACTGGCGGATAGCTTTTTTTGTGCATGTTTACATGAGCATTTGGGTCCTGTTCGCCGGCTTTACCCAATTTTCAAGTAGGATTCGGGACTATTACCCGAAAATGCACCGGCTTTTCGGCTATGTTTATGTCGCTGATGTTGTGTTGGTAACCGGCCCCGCAGGCTTCTTGATGGGGATCTATGCCAATGGCGGGATAACCTCGAAGGTCTCGTTCGTTACGCTGGCCGCCCTCTGGATCTTTGTAACGGCCAAAGCTTTTGTTAAAGCAAAAAACGGCGACTATGTTTCTCACCGCAATTTCATGATACGGAGCTATGCCCTCACGCTCTCCGCGATCACGCTCAGGGCGTGGAAATGGAGCATAACAAATTCGTTCGAACTGCCGCCGATGGATGTCTACCGCGCGGTTGCCTGGCTCGGCTGGGTGCCAAACCTTGCCATTGCGGAGTTTCTGATATGGCGGTCTTCACGGAGCAGCCGTCGACGGCTCGAATAAATGAAGGACGATCCAACGCGTCTTCGACGACGATCCATCCTACGAATTGCTATCTCCCTCACTCACGTGCGGGCGTGCTCATTCTTGAATTGGTCGAGAACCTCAAACACCTGCAACGCATATTTCACGTTTCCGAATGGTGCCGAAACCTGGACGCCCTGAATAACGTCGCGGACCTCAAGTAGCGACTCGCGGGCGATACGGATGCCTTCTTCGCGTGCCTCTTCTTTGCCTTTATCGGAGGCGATCCGCATCCGTTCGAGAATGTCGGGTGTGACGTTTACACCTGGAACTTCGTTGTGCATGAATTCGGCATTGCGAAAGCTTACGAGAGGCCAAATGCCGGCGACGATCGGGATGCGAACGTGCGCGATGCGATCGAGAAACACGCGAAGTTGTTCGGTGTCGAACACCGGCTGGGTGATCGCGTACTCGGCTCCCGCCTCGACCTTCCACTCGAAACGTTTGATCTCTTCGTCGAGATTGACGGCACCCGGATTGACGCCGACGCCGATCGAGAATGCCGTCGGTTTTCCGATCGGGTTATTGCCGAGATCGAGGCCGTGATTGAGCTTGTTGACCATATTGGTCAGGCCGATTGCGTCGATGTCAAAAACGGCCGTGGCGTCCGGGTAAGGCCCCATTTTTGGCGGGTCTCCGGTGATAAGCAGCAGGTTGTGCAGGCCCAACGCCGCGGCTCCGAGCAGATCGGACATCATTCCCAAAAGGTTCCGGTCGCGGCAACAATAGTGGAGCACCGCTTCGATGCCGATCTCGCGTTCGACCAATACGGCGGTTGCCTGTGCCGACATCCTCGTTTGCGCACGCGGCCCATCCGGGATGTTTACGCCGTCGACGCCGGCCTCTTTTAGCAAACGGATCGAATCCAGCGTCGATTGTGCATCGCACCCCTTCGGCGGCAAGACCTCGACCGAAGTGACGAATTCGCCGCGGGCGATCTTCGCCGACCAGCGGGAACGGTCGACCGGGTCGACGACGTGAACGTCCTCGGGCTTCAGTTCCTTAGCAAAAACGTGATGCTGCCGGTGCGCGGCGATGCTCTGCCGCGGGCTGATCGATCGGATCGCGTCGGCGATGAGTTTGATATGCGTGGGCGTCGTGCCGCAGCAGCCGCCAACAAACGTTGCACCAGCCTGAACAAACCGTTTGGCGAACGTCGCCATGTACTCGGGCGAGCCCATGTAAAACTGTCGTCCCTGCACGTCGCGGGGCAAGCCTGCGTTCGGCTGGGCCGAAAGCCTTTTGTTCGTCACTTCGCGCATTCTCTCGAGCGTGCTTAGCACGTGCGTCGGGCCGACGCCGCAATTAAGTCCGATGACGTCCACGCCGAGTTCGTCGAGCGTTTTTGTGAAATGCTCGGAGGTGTCGCCGTAGAGCGTTTTGCCGTCCATCTGGACCGTCATCTGAGCGACGATCGGGAGATCGCAGAGTTCTTTGACCGCACGAATGGCCTGCTCGATCATCGGCAATTCAGAAAACGTCTCCAGCACGAACAGATCGACGCCGCCCTCGAGCAAGCCTGCGACTTGCTCCTTGTACATTTCCTTTGCTTCGTCGTACGATGTCGGGCCGAACGGCTCAAGCCTCAGCCCCAACGGTCCGATCGCTCCGGCGACGAGGGCTTTGCCATTTGCAGCTTCGCCGGCAATTCGGGCAGCCGCGGCGTTGATCTCGTGGACCTTGCCCTCGAGGCCATATGGCTGCAGCTTGTGCCGCGTCGCTCCGAACGAATTCGTTTCGATAATGTCGGCTCCGGCATTGACGTATTCCGCATGGACCTCGCGAACGAGATCGGGCACGGCGAGGTTGAGTTCGTCGTAGCTGCGATTGATGTAAATGCCTTTGTCGTACAGACGGGTGCCCATCGCACCGTCAAAAACGTAGACTCCGTCTGAGTCGATCATTTCGCGAAAGGTTTTCATATAAAAAAGCCTCGCCAAAACAGCGAGACTCGTCTTTTCACCAAGTTTCGGTTCAGCTGTTTAGCGGTTTATTTAACGTGGTCGCAAGTCGCATTAACTCACCACGAGTGTAATAGGAATGATGTTCCTTTTGAACTTTAGTGTCAAGTATTCATGCGAGCGGTCATTTTCTCTGGCAACGGCGGCAGAAATAGGTCGAACGCCCACCCTGTTTCAGGCGAATGATCGCCGATCCGCATTTAACGCATTCCTCGTTCTCGCGGTCGTAAACGAGCCAGCCGTCAGCACTGCCGCCGCTGAAGTAGCTGCCCTCAAGATTCTCTGGGTCAACGGGCCGATTGGCGTTATGCTCAACGGCTTCGGCCAAAACGGCGCGAACGCTCTCGAACAGCCGCGAAGCCCGCCGTGCCGAAACGCTATTCGCCGAAATTCGCGGGTCGATACCCGCCGCGAACATTGCCTCGGACGCGTAAATGTTGCCGAGCCCGCAGACCTTGGTCTGATCGAGCAGGAACTCTTTTAGCGATCGGCTTGAACCCGCCAGAGCGTTGCGAAAGTACTTGAGCGAAAATTCGTCAGAAAACGGCTCGGGTGCGAGTTTGGCGAGTTCCTTCGCCTGATGAAGCCCGTCGGTATCGACGATTTTCATCAGGCCAAAATGACGTTGGTCGTCAAAGACGAGCCGCTCGTATTCGGAGAAATGAAAGACAGCGTGGGTGAATTTCGGGTCGTCGCGTTCCGCCGCAAGAAGAGAGAATCGGCCGCTCATCCGCAGATGAACGATCAGAGTGCGGGCATTGTCGAGATCGAGCAGGATATGCTTGCCGCGGCGTCCGACCGAATTTATCTTCGCTCCGCTGAGCCGTTCGGCGAATTCGACGGGCGTCGAGTCCGGCGCGAGCCGCTCACGCAGCAAGTGAGCCTTATGGATCGTTTTGCCCGCGACGAGTGTGTTGAGTGATCTAGATACTAGTTCGACTTCAGGAAGTTCAGGCATTATCAGGTTCTAGACTTTTGTGTAATCCGTCAGTGCGGTCTTATCGCCGAGCACCGAACCCGCACTGACGACAACGTTACGCCCAATATGGCAGCTTCGCCCGATCACGGCGTCCCGAATATCCGCAGCTGTCGAAATACGTGTGTGGGCCCAAATTACCGAGTTTTCGACGACTGCCTTTTCTTCCACGTGGACTCCCGGACCGAGGACCGAATTTGAAACGCGAGCGCCCGGCTTTATCACGCAGTCGTCACCCAGGACCGACCGCGAGTCGACTATCGCGGCGGTCGCGATATCAGTATGCTGCGAACGCTCCAGCTCAAAACCCTTGATCGTGCCATCCAGGAAATCGTGATGGGCCGTAAGATAGCTCGCCGGCGTTCCGATGTCGCGCCAATATTCAGAATCCAGCACATACGCGAAAAATGGCATCTTGCGGCCCATGATCTCAGGAAAAACATCGTATTCGAAAGACCGGTTCTCGCCCTTCGGTATGAGGTCGAGGATCGCCGGTTCGAGCACATAGATTCCCGCGTTTATGGTGTTTACGGCCAACTCGTCGAGATCCTCAGGTTTTGGTTTCTCGATAAAACGGAGGATCCGGCCGTCGGTATCGCTTTCGACGAGCCCGTATGTTCGGGGATCTTCGACCGACTTCAGTGCAAGCGTCGCGGCAGAGCCTTTTTCCCGATGAAAAGAGAGGATCGTCGAGAGATCGAAGTCCGTCAGAATGTCACCATTTAGTACAACGGTCGTCTCCCGCAGTTCATCCGCAGCAAATCGATACGCCCCGCCTGTACCAAGCGGGTTCGGTTCGGTGATAAAACGGAGCTCGACACCGTATTCAGAACCATCGCCGAGGACGTCTTCGATCTTGTCCGGCTGATAACTCAAGGAGAGCGTGATGTTCTTGATACCGGCACGCCGTAAGACCTCGATCTGATACAACAGGAAAGGGCGATTGACGACCGGAACAATCGGTTTCGGCGTATAAACTGTTAATGGCCTAAGCCGGGTGCCTTTACCGCCAGCCAAGATTACTGCTTGCATATCTAATTTCGGTAATGTCGCCGAACAATAAGCCTATGTAAACATCGTCGAAAAATCAAAAGGGAAAGTGAGCAAAACAGTGACAAACAGTTACTAAAAATGTTGACACGAAATCGTTCAATATGATAGTTTTAAGTCCACAGGCGCTTCTTATTGACCGACCTGTTGCAGTCCCGTCTCTGAATCGTGCGATCCGTCACTAAACCGCTGCAAATCATTCGGTAGTGTTCACAAAATGAATTTCGACAAGACAAAGGCGATGCGAAATGCTGAAAAGTATGTCGCACAAGGCAAGATTCGATCAGCTATCGCCGAGTATCGCGCCGTGGTTGGCAACGATCCGCGCGATATCGGAACGTTAAACATGCTTGGCGACCTGCTCGTAAAAAACTCCGAAAAACGTGAGGCGGTGAGCTGCTACATGCTCGTTGCCGAACACTATGCCAAGCAGGGTTTCGCTCAGAAAGCGATCGCTATCTACAACAAGATCTCGCGGCTTCAACCCGAGTCGATCGAGGTCTCGACCAAACTTGCCGAACTTTACAAGACGAAAGGTTCGTTATCAGAGGCTCGTTCGCATTACACAACCCTCGCCGAACACTACGATCGGACCGGCCACCGGATCGAAGCACTGGCGATGTGGAAACAGATCGCACTGCTCGACCCGAATAACACAAGCGTTTGTATCAGCCTTGCTCAGTCATACTTGAAGGAAGGACACCGCGAAGAAGCCGCCGAAGCGTACGCCGAGGCAGCGACACGGTTCATGCGACAGGGAAGTCCCGACGATGCTATCGCTGCCCTGATGAAGGGCCAGGATATAAGGCCGAACGATCTGAGGATACTTGACGGCTTGGTCAAGGCCTACTCGGCGATGGGCCGCGTCGGCAAAGCAGTCGATCTGTTGGAGAATATCCTAGACGACGAGCCGTACAACCGTGATGTCCTCTATTTGCTGATCGATTGTCATATCGATTCGCACAATGCTGCCGGTGCCGAGAAGGCCGTAATAAAGCTCGTCGAAATGGAGCCGGCGAACTATCCGAAACTGCTTGATCTGATCCGTCTTTACCTCGATGCGAACGATCCCGATTCGGCGGCGCGCATCCTGTCGATGTCTTCGGAATACCTTCTGGCGGCCGGGCAGGGCGAAGAGTGCCTTCGATGGATCAACGCCATTCTCGAGCGTGAACCTCACCATATTGGGGCTCTCCGGCTTTTGGTCCGATACTGCTCATGGATAAAAGACGAGTCTGCATACTCCGTCGCCCTCGTACGTATGTTGGCCGCTGCCAACAAAAGTGGCCAGCCGGAGGAAGAACGGTATGCATTGTCACATCTCGTTGTAACCAGGCCGCTCGAGACCGAATACGCAAAACGACTGCAGGAATTGAATGAGCAGCACGGATTCGATCCCGAACCGGTGGATGCCGAATTGTTGCGTGCCCAGTTTCGAACTGCTGAACCGCATAAATTTCAGGAGGATGAATCCGCTGTCTCCGTTCTCGAAAGTCAGGGGTTTCATACCGGTGCCGACCTTGATCCGGTCGAGCCACTTGTCAAGCGATCTGAGCGGAGTGCCGAGACGAAGCACATTGAAATCGAACCCGAGGTTGTTGAGGTAGTCGATCATGAGGTGATCCTGAATGCCGAGGAAGCGGAATCTGACCTGGCCCCTTCGGACGAACAGCGTTTTCAGAAAGAATTCGAGAGTATCAAATTCTATATTGAGAACGGCTACGACGAACTTGCCGCGAAGAATCTCGATCAGATGATCGCTGAATTCGGTGAGCGTCCGAGTCTGGCAGAACTACGAAAACGGCTAAACGCTCCTGCTACAAATGGTAACGGTGCCGGCCACTCGCTCAGTATTGACGAGATCCGGTCGGAGTTTGGGCTGGAGGGATCGGAGACGAACGACGGTGTCACCGACGACTACGAAACGCTTTATCAAATGGCGGTCGCATATCAGGAAATGGGATTGATGGAGCAGGCCATCAAAGGGTTTCAGGATGCTATCAGTCTCGTCTCACCAAAGGATGGTACCCGCCGATTCTTTTATTGTGCGAATCTTTTGGGCTATTGCTTCCTCAATAGCGGGATGGCCCATCTGGCCGTTACCTGGTACAAACGGGCACTGGAAACCGCGAACTTGAGCGACGACGAGGCCCTGGGTCTAAGGTACGAACTTGGGATAGCCTTTGAGGCCGACGGTGACTCCGAAAACGCGTCAAAATATTTTGAGCAGGTGTACGCCGAAAATGTGGATTTCAGGGACGTCGGAGAAAGGGTAAAGCACCTAACGGTATCACGGTAAAAGTCGTTTGTTAGTCTGCTCGCGAAAATACTATAATCTGACGGTATGGTGGAACGCCTAACCGTCATTTTTTTTATTGCCTTGTGCCTTCTGCTCGGGTTTTATCTGATACTCGCACCGTGGGACGCGATATTCGGGCCGTGGGGCGAGAATTATTTACTTGTTTTTATCGCCGACAAGGCCGGATCGCCGTTGATCAGAACCGCGGTCGCATCGAACTGGGTTCGCGGCGGTGTCACCGGTCTCGGCGTACTTAACATGGTGATCGCGTTTTGGGAAATGGCGAATTTCAACAAGAGCGTGCAGCTGCTTCAGAACCCGAACGAGAACCAGCCCAAGTGAAAGCCCTTTGCCAACGGCCGATCACTTATCTAATCACCACCGGCGAGGCCACGCCTGATAACTTTGAGACACAAAGAAAGCTGATACTCGATTCGATCCGATCTGCGGTCGAATGCGGGATTTCATGCGTTCAGATTCGCGAAAAACTCCTGACCGCGAAATTGCTTTACCAATTGGTAACGGAAGCTGCTGACTTGACGAGGTCGAGCAGCACCCGCCTCTTAGTAAATGACAGAGTGGATATTGCGGTCGCGGCGGGAGCTGACGGGGTGCATTTGACGTCGAATTCGATGTCTGCGAGAGATGTGAGAACGGCCTTTGGAGATGAGATCTTGATCGCAGTTTCGACCCACTCGCTTGCCGAGGTCGAGGCCGCAGCGAGTGAAAACGCGGATCTCGTCGTTTTCGGCCCTATTTTCAAAACGCCCGGTAAGGGCGATCCGATCGGACTGACGGAGCTTGCTACGGTCTGTGCGAAGGTGGCTCCGTTTCCGGTGCTTGCTCTCGGCGGCGTCGATGCCGATAATTTTCACAAGGTGATCGACGCCGGAGCCGCTGGGTTTGCGGGAATTCGCTGCTTTAACGACGCTTATTCCTTACGCCGCATATCGAACCAGATAGAATATTTAAATGCAGAATAGTGACGGAAAACTTCCGGTCTGTATGACCATCGCCGGGCTTGACCCGTCTGGCGGTGCGGGGATCATTGCGGATATTCGAACCTTTGCCGCATTCGGCTGCTTCGGGACGGCAGTAGTTTCGTCGCTGACATTTCAAAACACGTTGGGTGTTTACGGAGCTGTAAATCAGACCGCCGAGACCGTTCGCGGACAGGCACAGCCTGTGATCGACGACATCGGTGTGACCGCCGTCAAGACAGGTATGCTTCCGACAGCGGAGGTGATCGAAGAAACGGCGCGGCTGATCTCTTCCAACGGACTCCGGAATATCGTTGTCGATCCGGTCGTCCGCTCCACGTCCGGTTTCGACCTCATCGACGAGGCCGCCCTCGAATCTCTCGTAAAGTCGCTCTTCCCGCTCGCCGATCTCGTCACTCCGAACATTCCCGAGGCCGAACGTATCGCTAAGATGAAGATCGTGACCGAAGACGACGTCCGAACCGCGGCTCGCCGGATTCAGTCTCTGGGTGCCCGTAATGTGCTCATCAAGGGCGGCCATTTGGGCGAAGATATACGCGATAAGCAGTTCGCGGTCGATCACCTATTTCTCGGCGACGTCGAAACGCGTTTTGAGGAAGATTTCGTAAATACCAGTGCCACTCACGGAACGGGCTGCACGCTCGCCGCGGCCATCACCGCGAACCTAGCGCTAGGACACGGATTGATCGAGTCGGTCGGAATCGCGAAGGAATACGTTAACGAGGCTATCCGAACTCCGACCCACCTCGGGAAAGGGAATTCGCCGATCGGGATGCCGCCATTCAGGAAGCGGTAGTCGCTTGTCCTGGAAATATCCGCCGCACGATCAACCAGACAATCGCTGCACAGGCGTAGATCGCAAGGGCCGGATCGATCAGGTAATCCCAGAGGTTGTTCGACACCGCCAGTTGCAGTTCGAACGCCGCAACGCCCAATACGATCGCTGCGGCGGCGACATACATCCGAAGCAGGACGAATGCCAATGAAATCGACATCAGTCCGATCGAAAACACTACAGAACCGAAACCGAGCTCATAGCCGTTGAACTGGTCAAACCCGAAGGTTTCGGGGAAGACCATCAAACTGCCTGCTACAACAAATGCAAGCAAAATGTTACGCTCGCAATCACGAAATATCCGCCGATCATTAAACGAACGGTATAATGCAGCTGCCAACAATGCCATTGATGTGACCGAAATATGGCCGACGATCGTCAACATGTACTCCGCAACGGTCAGTCCGCCGATCGGGATCATCGGTACGACCGCACAAATTGCGATCGCTAATATTTTCGTGATCGTCCGTCGTTTTCTGAATATTGGAGTGGACGCGACAAGGCCGGCCGCGAGCAGGAACATCCCGAGCCATTCAACAAAATTTATCGAAAGCGATTTACCCATTCAGCGACCTGATCCACGCTTCGTTGAAGACAATGTGTCGGATCTTCTGCCTTTTCCAGGTGTAAAGCAGGTGAATTTCGCCGTCCTGCGTCTTAAACAGATCAGGATACGAGCGTTCGTCATTCACGTTTGCCTCGGTATCGTTGTCAAATGTATGTATGATCTTCCACGACACGCCAAGGTCGGTTGAAATTGCCATCGAGAGTACATTTCGGTATTGAGTTGAGTTATCAAAAACGAGGATTATCGAACCGTCGGAAAGTCGGAGCGAGGCCACGGCCGAGTCAGGGTTGGGTAGCTCGAGTTTCAATGGTTTCGTCCATGTCACGCCGCCGTCGCTGGTATTGATCCGAAGAATGCGTTTTGGGTCGTCGCCGTTGTACCGAAGGAACGCCACCGCATCGGACCCGGTCAAGGTGATCACCGACGGCTGCAAGCCGCCGCGGACTCCGTCGGACATCGTCACACGGCTCAAAACAGTTCCGTCGCGGTCGATTCGGACAAGTTCCGGATATGAATATTGGTCATAGCTCCGATAGACCGGCAAACCGATCGTTCCGTCGGCGTATTCGAACGGCTTGCCCTTGACCAGCGTCCCCGAGTGCGGGACCGGCGAAAGTTCGAGGCGTGACGCGTTTGACCAGGTCTTGCCGCTGTCGTCAGAATATTTGAAATTAACATCACCGCCGGACCAGCCGAAAACACTTACCGTCACGAAAAATAGCCATGTCCGCCCTCGACTGTCAGTAAAAAGCACAGGATTGCCGATCGTCTTCAAACGACGTCCTATCTCAACCGAGGCCCGCTCGCGGCCAAGCAATTCCTTCGGAGCGCTCCAAGTTTTGGCGTCCCGGTCGAAAACCGAAGTGTACAACGCGATGTCCGGGCCGCCCTCGCGAGAGCCCTGAAACCAGACGGCAAATAACTTTCCGTCCGGCATTTGGGTAATACTCGAACTGTGCACCATCGCGCCCGCGAATCCGGTCGGAACGATGAATCCGTCGTTATAGAAAGGAAGTTTGGGTCCTGAAATGTCACCGGTGACAACTCTCGCAGCGGCAAATCGTGGCTCAGGTTCTGAAACCGAAAAGCGTGAATCGAACAGCGGAAGAAAAACTCCGACGACAATACAGATCCCGAACAATGTCGCGATAGTGGAGGCTCGTTCGAGTTTTGTTCTCACGTGGTTCTGACCGATGACGAAGTCGCTGATATTCAAACCAAGTTTCCCGGCCGTTTCGCGACACGCCGGCCGAGAATAACCTCATTCTGTTGGCTAAATCTGAAATACCACTATTGGGCCAATGGGAAGAAAGCAGGAGATTGGTACGTCACGCCGAAGATAATGCCGGTTTTGGGACTTGCCTTAGTCAAGCCGAAGGATGCGGCGGTGTCGAATCGGAGGCCCGAAGCCTTGATCTGTGCACCGATCCGGTACTGGCCGATGCTTTCTGTCCCGAGTGCCGCTCCGCCCCTCGTCGTGCTGATCCGTCCGTTAACTTCACTAGCAATATTGACCTGGCTTGTGACCCGATAGATCCCCGCCAAACCGTAGATCCAAACGTCATTTTGAGTGAACAGTTCGACCGGAGCGGTCATTATCTGGATGCCGAAATTTCCATATGCCTTGAACCGCGGCGTACGATTAACGACAGAACCAAAGCTCTTTTGAACGATGAATTTACCGAAAACATTGATGTTGTTATTGCCGATACCGCGTGCCTGATTTGTGTTTGGCAGCTGAAATCCCGCCTTGAACCCAAGTCCGGGCAGGCGATTCGACTCGTTGAAAAGCTTGATCTTCGCGGACACGGTGAAATCGTCGGTGTCGGTCGTCGAGTTTCCGGTCACGGTCAATCCGATCGGCGTCGGCCCTCGGGAATTGATGGCAACAAAATTCTGAAGAGAGCCTTCGACCTGAAATTCCACGTTCCTGGCGAAACCGGTCTTGAGGCGAATGTCACCGACGCGGGTCAAGTCGCCAGTAATGCCGGACAACGGGAATTTAGCATTTTGAAAGAAATCGACGCCGGCGCTGATCTCGATCGCTCCCGGTGGAGTTATATCGATGTCATCGGTCAGCAAGGGCCGCTGCTGAGCCTCCGCCGTCAGGCAAAAAGCAGCGATCGACAACAAAACTAGACACAGCCTCGACATTGCCTAATTCTGGCACTGAACCGGACTTTTGTAAACCAGATCCGGGGCCGAGATAACAATTTCCGGTTTTGGACATCCGCCGCAAAACTTGCCACAATGTCGGATGTGATGCGACAGTTTCGAGCTGCCACGATCGACCGATAATACATTCATGGAAGTACGTGATTTTCAAAAAGATGCACCCGATGGGTTGCTGCGGCTGGTGCCGGAGCAGAAGGTCGTTGTGCCTCTGCCTGAGATCGAACAGCAGTTCGTCAATTTCATGTTCTTCCGTGTCGACCCGGAGTGGCGTAAGCTCGACGCGTCGACAAAAGACGCTTTCAAATCGGAATTCCTGCGTGTTTACGAAGAATTTCACGGTGTGTTCCTGCTCTACAGTTATTCGCTCGTTGGTTTCGACTCGAAGGCAGATCTGATGCTGTGGCGGATCGGTTCGTCGCTCGACATGATCCAGGACATGACCGCCAGGCTCTACCGAACGAACCTCGGCAGCTATCTCGAACCTACAGACAATTATCTGTCGGTAACAAAGCGGCGGATGTTCGTCAATTATCCGTCCGAGGACCGCAGCCGCGTAACGGCCGGTTTGGCAAAATACCATTTTGTTTATCCCTGCTCGAAACAGGCTGAGTGGTTGGACCTGCCGGTCGGCGAACGCGACGCCCTGATCGAAGAGAATTTCATGGTCGGGATGAAATTTCCGAACATCAAGATCCATATGACCCATGCCTTCGGGTTTAGCGAGCAGGATTATTTAATTACTTTTGAGACGGACGAGCCGCGGGATTTCCTAGCAATGGCAGAGGAACTACGTGAGACGACCGCCTCGAGGTTCACGTTACGCGGAATGCCGGTTTACACATGCCGTCAGCGGCCGTTGATGGAGTGCCTCGACGCGTTGGGTTAATGATCATTGCACGTTTATTGACCATCAGCGGCGAGGTTCAGGGTGTCGGGTTTCGATTTTTCGCCCAGCGTTCGGCTGCCAAGCATCAGGTTCGCGGCTACGTTCGCAATCTCCCTGATGGACGGGTTGAGGCCCATGTCGAGGGAACGCCCTCGGCGGTCGAAGCATTCAAGATGGACTTTGCTGCCGGCCCGCGGTTTTCGCGCGTTGAACAAATAGAAGAATTGGTCATCGACCCAAGTGGTTTATATTCAAATTTTAGGATCGAACGTTAAAGAATGGAACATCTCAGAAAACTCATTCGCGAAGTGCCCGATTTTCCGAAACCGGGCATCAATTTTTACGACATCACCACGCTTTTGAAGGACGCCGACGGCCTGAATAACACCATCGAAGCCCTTGCCGGGCTCTGTGCCGATGAAAAGATAGATACCGTCATCGGCGTCGAATCACGCGGCTTCATTTTCGCTACGCCGCTGGCGATACGGCTGAACGCTGGTTTTGTTCCCGTCCGCAAACCGAAAAAGCTACCGGCTGACAAGGTCTCGATCTCGTACGATCTCGAATACGGCCAGGACACGCTCGAGGTCCATCGCGACGCCGTCGGCGAAGGCCACCGCGTCCTGATCGTCGACGATCTGCTCGCCACCGGCGGGACCGCACGCGCCGTAGTAGACCTCGTCGAGAGCCTCGGCGGCATCGTCGCGGGCTTGTTATTCGTGATCGAGCTAGACTTTTTGCACGGCCGTGATAAATTCAATGGTTACGACGTTCGTTCCCTCATCAGGTACGACTCGTAATGACATTTAACATTGGTTATTTATCATCGCGTTGTGATCGCCGGTATCTGCTCGTTGATAAATGATAAATGCGGAATGAAAAATGTACCCGCTCCCGTAGCTCAGCAGGATAGAGCGTTCGCCTCCTAAGTGAAAGGCCAGTGGTTCGAATCCACTCGGGAGCACCACTTTTCTTATTTTGTGGAAGCCGGCAGTCAATAGACCTTTTTATTAATTGAACGGAAGCAAAGCGTGTTCAAGCACAGTGGCAGGCAATTATGCCGGGCATGGGAACGCCGAAGGTCTATTCATAATCTCCGAATTAACCGCAACGTAGCGAGCGTTGCGGTTTTTTCTTGCCCGCGATGACACATCTTCTGACCGCGAATGGCGCAAATTGGCGCGAATAATAACAAATAATTGCATTCGATTCGCTTTATTAGCGTTATTCGCGGGCAAAATTCTTTATGGTAGATTAGCAGTGTATGCAAAAGGTCCTGACAGCCGACCAGATGCGTGAGGTCGATCGTTTGACGACCGAGCGGTACGGCATTCCATCGATCTTGCTAATGGAAAACGCCGCCCACGCCGTCGCACGGGTCATCACCGAAAAGCTCGGCGGTTCGGTCAAAGGCAAGTCCATCCTCATCCTCTGCGGGCCTGGAAATAACGGGGGAGATGGGGCCGCGGTGGCGAGGATACTGGAACGGGCCGGTGCCATCACTTTCACGATACTTGTCGGCAAGATCGAAAACACAAAAGGTGACGCCAGAATAAACTTCGAGATACTGCAAAAGCTGGGTAGTAATGGTAGTCACGATTTGTGTCAGATCTCCGATCTTACCGAGGAAGTATCGCATTTGATACGTAGCAGCGGATTCGTCCTCGTCGTCGACGCTTTCTTCGGCACCGGATTGACCCGCCCGATCGGCGGTACGTACGAAGACGTACTGCTCGATCTGATCGAAATTGCCGACGTGCCGGTAATCTCGGTCGATATACCGTCCGGCATTAACGCGGATCTGTCCCTGCCTATCGGACGATTGGCTGCGCCGTCGGTTACAGTAACATTCACGGCTCCGAAACCCGCGACCGTGCTACCACCGACATCAGATCTTTGCGGAGAGGTCGTCGTTTCTGATATCGGTTCGCCGCGGGAGTTGATCGACGAACAGCCGTCGCAGCTTTTTTTGGCTGAACGCGAAGACGCCGTCAATTGGCTTGGAAAGGCGGCGTTCTCGAGCGGCGATTACAAGAACAAACGCGGCCATGCCCTGATCGTCGCGGGATCGGAGAGCTATTCCGGTGCCGCGGTTCTGGTCGGTGACGCGGCGATGCGGTCAGGTGTCGGGTTGGTGACGATAGCGACGCCGAAGAGTTCGAAGGACTCGATCGCAGCCCGCGTTTTGCCTGAGGTGATGGTCAAAGGCGTGGCCGAGACCGAGAGTGGAGCGGTCGCCCAGGAAGCTTTTGACGAATTGCACGATCTGTTCGAAAAGGCGGACGCGGTCGCGATAGGCAGCGGGCTTTCGCAGGACGAAAGCACCCGAAAGTTTGTTCAAAAAGTGATCGAATACCGCAAAAGTCCGATCGTTGTCGACGCCGACGCCCTAAATCTGATCTCGCCGTTCCGCGGCGAGGCGTTGGGCACGATGAGCGGGCCGCCGGTCATCTTCACACCGCACGAAGGGGAATTTATGCGGCTGCTCGGCACGACCGACAAAGACAAGATCAAAGACCGCGTTGCCGCCGTTCGAAATTTCTCGCGTGAGCACAACGTCATTCTCGTGCTCAAAGGCGAACGCGTCCTAATCGGGCATCCTGACGGCCGCGTCGTCGTCAATCCGACAGGGAACTCAGGCCTCGGAAAAGCCGGCAATGGAGACACGTTGACCGGCATTCTCGCGGGCTTTGTCGCCCAGGCGGCGGCGATGGATATCGATATTTTTGAGACGGTCGTCGCGGCCGTTTACATTGCCGGGATGGCGGGCGACATCGCCGAGAAGAAATTTGGCAAGCGTGTAATGACGGCATCGGACGTCCGCGAATGCCTGGTAGATGTGTTCGACGAACTGACGACGCATTAGGCGAGTTGACGACGCATCGACGGTCGAAGTGCTTCATTTTAGCTCCAGAGGTGCTTCTGGCAAGTCGCGAAGGCACCGGCATAATTGATCGAAAAGGGAAAAGGGCTGCTTCAATTTTTCGAAAATGAAGCACGACTACGATTAATCTCCCGGTGCTTCAGTGCTTCATTCTGCTTCAGCGCTTCAGTGAAGCACTCCGCATTCATAACATTATGGATACCAAGAAACTTTTGCAGAATTGGATCGAGGCGTTTCAGGCCCGTGACCTTGCTCGCGTGACGGCCTGTTACGCGATCGATGCGGTCAATTTCCAGGTCTCCGCCGGCGAGCCCTCGGTAGGACGCGAACAGATCGAACGCGAAAATGGCGAGTTCTTCCGCGGATTCCCCGACGCCTGGTCACGTGTTGATAATCTGATCGGCGACGGCGACTGGGCCGCGTGGGAATGGTTCGGCGGAGGGACGTTCCTTGGCGAGTTCTACGGCAATCAACCGACCGGACGGAGCTTCGAACTCCGCGGCTGCGGTTTCTTTCAATTTCGCGAAGGTGAGATAATCCTGCAGCGGGGTTACTGGGACAAACTGACGTGGTTTGAGCAGATCGGCCTGCCGATAGAATGACAGAAACCAAGATCTGCAATAATCCCGAAGAGACCTTTGAACTCGGGGCATCGCTTGCCGGCGGCCTTGTCGCAGGCGACATCGTGCTCCTTTTCGGCGGTCTCGGAGCGGGCAAGACGTTGTTGACTAAAGGCATCCTTCACGGCCTCGGTTACGATGTCGATGAGGTCACCAGCCCGAGTTTTGCGTTGGTGAACCTCTACAACACAGACAAATTTGACGTTTATCACATTGATCTGTGGCGGTTGAACGCCGCTGCTGACATTGCTGCCGCGGTCGGCCTCGACGAGATACTCGACGACGCGATCGCCGTCGTAATTATCGAATGGGCGGAAAAGCTGGGTGACTTTTCCTTCCCGAACGGCGAGATCCGGATCAGCATCGCCGGCGACGGCGATGAACCCCGGACGGTCACCCTCGAACGACGGTCCGGACGATAAATTGCAAGCCCCAAAAGATTTAACATGATTTTTGTTCACCTTGGCGGTGTTTTGCCATATAATCAAGGCCGCCATCGTATGAGCCCATCAGACAGTAAGACCAAGAAAGCCTCCCCTGAAACGCAGTCAAGAACCGACGTCGGAACCGCGGAATTTGACGGACAACTATTCTTTAACCGGGAATTGAGCTGGCTGGAATTTAACCGTCAGGTTCTCGAAGAGGCATTTCGCGAGGGCGTCCCGCTGCTCGAACGGCTCAAGTTCCTTTCCATTTTTTCGACCAACCTTGACGAATTTTTCATGATCCGCCTGTCGGGCCTCAAGGAACAGATCGCCGAGGGGATCGGCGACCTTTCACCTGACGGCCTGACCGCAGCCGAGCAGTTGGCCGAGATCAACCGCCGCCTCAAGCCGATGCTCAAGCGGCAGGTGACCCATCTGCATCAGAGCGTGCTGCCGGCACTTGCGGCTGCGGGTGTAACGATCGAGAGCTACAAATCGCTAGGCGTTAAGGACAAGCGTCGGCTCGACAAATATTTTCGCGACAATCTGTTTCCGATCCTGACGCCGCAGTCGGTCGATTCGAGCCATCCGTTCCCATACATATCAAATCTCAGCCTCAATCTCGGCCTCTTCATCGAACCGGACCGGACGTTTACGCAAAAGAACCTTCGGCATCTCTATCGGCAAAAGCGGTTCACGCGTATCAAGTTGCCGTCGACTGCCGCGCGGCTGATACCGATCGACGAAAAGAAGACGAGGTTCGCTCTGCTTGAAGAGGTCATCGGCGCAAATGTCGGCGAGCTCTTCCCGAACATGAAGACCTCGGAATCGTTCCTTTATCGGGTAACGCGCGACGCGGATATCGAACTGCGCGAGGACGAGGCGGGCGACCTCCTCCGTACGCTTGAACGCGAACTCCAGCGTCGACGGGACAGGTTTGCGGTTCGCCTTGAGGTAGCATCGGACATGCCGGACAAGATGCTCAAGCTCTTGATGACCGGCATCGGTCTAACCGAGGAGGACGTTTTTAAGATCGACGGACTTCTCGACATTCCCGACCTGATGCAGTTGTACGGGCTCAACTTGAAACAGTTCAAGGACAAGCCGATCACCGCTCATCAGCCTGCGGCAATGCATGGAAAGAAGAGCCTTTTCGACGTGGTCAAACGTCACGACGTGCTTCTCCATCATCCGTACACCTCGTTCGGTGCCGTCAGCGACTTTATTGCCGAGGCCTCCGAAGACCCGTTCGTGAGGGCGATCAAGATATGTTTGTACCGTACCGGCAAGGATTCGCCGATCGTCGATTCGCTGATGCGGGCCAGCCGTTTGGGCAAGCAGGTTACCGCCCTTGTCGAGCTGAAAGCCCGGTTTGACGAGGAAAACAATATCGAATGGGCGAGACGGCTCGAGAACGAGGGCGTGCACGTTGTTTACGGCATTCACTCGCTCAAGACCCACTCAAAAGTGATGCTCGTGATCCGCCGCGAGAAAGACAAACTCGTTCGTTACGTCCATATCGGGACCGGCAACTACAACCCGACAACGGCTAAGTTATATACCGATCTCGGCCTGCTCACGACCGATGAAGACATCGGTGCCGACGCTACAAATCTTTTCAATTTCCTGACCGGTTATTCGCAACAGCTCAAATACGAGAAATTGATCGTTTCACCTCTCAATCTCCGGGAGAGGTTCACGCAGCTCATTCGACGCGAGGTCAAGAACAAACGTGACGGCAAGAAGGCCAGGATCGTGGCTAAATTCAACAGCCTGACGGACGTATCGATGATCAACGAGCTTTACGCGGCGTCGAAAGCAGGCGTTGAGATCGACCTCATAATTCGCGGCATTTGCGCTCTTCGGCCGGGCATTCGCGGGCTATCCGAGAACATCCGCGTCCGATCTGTCATCGGCCGTTTTTTGGAACACAGCCGGGTGTTCTATTTTGCGAATGGCGGCGGTGAAAGCGATGAGGTTTTTATCGGAAGTGCGGATTGGATGTCGCGCAATCTCGATCGACGGATAGAGGTCGCGGTCCCGATCGCAGATCCGGCGATAAAATCGTATATGAGAGATGTGCTGCTCGACGCCTATCTTCGAGACACGATCAACGCCAGGATACTAAAGCCCGATGGAACGTATCGCCGCGTGGCCGCGGCTCCGGCGGATTCATTTGATTCGCAGATGTTCTTTGTCGGCAGGGATACGACCGTCTAGGCGGCCGTAGTTTTCTCAAATCGGGCCTCGACTACGCCGTTGATGGTCTTGCCGTGCTTGGCCGTAAGTCGCGGGTAACCGCGAGTCTCAACTTCCAGTTCATCGGCTCCTAACTGCTTTTCGACCGTAAGTATGTCTTTCATCGAGCCCTCGATCTCCATATAGACGCCAAACGGGAGTTCGTCCAACACGATCTCGACATTACCGAAATGCCAGGCTTTGCGGTGTTTTTCGTACACCACGGAGAGATGGTACCCGAGTCGGTCAATGATCTTTTCGGTTGCGTCGACGTCCTCCACTATCGTCTCATGTTCGATCTGCTGTTTGAATTCGGTCGATGTGCCGACCTTCTCCTTATAGGTCAGAAGCGTCTTGTCGGCGGTTTTCCGCAGACGGAGAACGGCGTTTCTGTCGTCGAGGACACCGCCGCGATGAAGATAATTTTCCTCAAATGCCTCATATGCGAATTCGGCACCAAGGTCGTTTAGGCGGGTTGTGTATTCCACCAGTAATTTCTTATCAAGACGGTATTTTTTCTCGGTTTCTATCGCCATCAAAAGCCTGTGTCTTAATAGTATGAAATAAGAGTGACGCGGGCAAACAGCATCTTAACATCTGATCGGGCTTGACTGATTTTAATGAATACTTAATACTTGAAAAAAAGGTCAAGTATTTATTTGACCGGGAATTCTTATTACTTATTCTTTTGAGGAGAAACTATGCCCTATCCGGAAATCATGATCCACGGTATGCGTCAGGAACTGGCTCAGCTCGGGATCGAAGAAACAAAAACGACCGAAGCGGTCGATGAAGCTGTTAAGAACACCGACGGTACGCTGATGGTGATCGTCAATTCGGTTTGCGGTTGTGCAGCCGGCGGCGTCCGCCCCGGTATCGCAATGGCGCTTGAAAATGCGGCGAACAAGCCTGATCGTGCGATCACGGTATTTGCCGGTGCCGATATCGATGCGACCGACACCGCACGTGCTTATTTTGAAGGTTATCCGCCGTCATCGCCTGCGATCGGGCTGATCAAAAGCGGCAAGCTTGTTCAAATGTTCGAGCGAAAGGACCTCGAGGGTCGCCACCCGATGACCATCGCTCAGTCGCTCATCGATGCGTTCGACGCACATTGTGCGAAAACCGAAGCTGCTAATAACTAACTTAGCCGTTTTTAAGTAGGAATAAAGCTGTTCGGCCCAGGCCGGGCAGCTTTTTATTTGTCCGCGCAACGCAATTACCGTGAACCCGGCACGCTATCGACTTATGCCTTTCTTGAGCTCGTAATTAGACTAAGTGCGGTGAGGGCAGGAAAATTAGCTATTGCGGGTTGCTGCTAATTACCGCTAGAATGATTAGGGCCGTTATTTTGTCCTGGCCCTTGCTTTCCTTCTCCAATGTCGATCAGCCAAAGACAACATATCCGATTCTCGCTGGACGTCCCGGCGTGGATATTTCCGAAATTCGGCGAGAAACAGGAAACCCAACTCCAGCAGATAAGCATCGGCGGATGTTTTACCGGCTGGGAAGAGAACATTTTCGTCGGTGACGAATTTCGCATGGAGATCCGACTGCCGAACGGCAATTATCTGCCGCTCCAGTGCAAGGCAATGTACCGATTCGACCACACCGGGATCGGTGTGAAATTTGTTGATGTCACCCAGTTCGAACAGGAACTGATATCAACGATCATCGCCGCCAGACTCGACGAGGAAGGCGTGCCGCTGCAGATCGACCCTTTCAACCAGCCGCCGTCGTTCATCGACGAAGACGCGTTGCCGAAAGTTACCGACATTCGGGAAAAGACCGACAACATTCTCGAAAAGATAATGTCATCCGACGTCTAAGCGATGATGTATGGCGAAAAAAAAGGCCGTTGAGATTTCAATGTCTCAACGGCCCTTTTGCTGTCTTCTATTTCGGTGATTGATTCGGAGGCGTTTGCGGTGGGCGGATGCCGGTGTATTGGGCCGATGCGATCTTCCACGCATTACCGTCTTTTCGCATGACATACGTCACCCGGATGGCACGCGGCGGCAGGTCCTTTCCGCCGGCGGACATCTTGTAATTGAGCTTTGCAATGACGATCGCGAACTTACCGTACGAACGGATCGAGAAGTCAGTAGGTTCGACCGTCGCCGTAACCCCTGCCGCCTGAGCCTTCGCCTCCGGCGAATAAAAGCCAATTACCTTATCCCTCGGGTCAAATTCGCCCAGCGGCGATATTTCAATATAATCCGCGGTTAAGATGCGATCCAGCGTATTGGCGTCGTAAGCGATCTGGGCATCGGTCATCGATTTGACCAATACCTTAAGCTGATCTTCGCCGGCGGTCTGAGCCGAAACCGAAAGGCCGCAGACGAAGACTATCAGAGAGAGAAATGCGATCTTCATATAAATTATTACTCCAGGTGCAGGTTCTTCAAACCGTATCTCAAATTACGATGAACTATTAAAAAAGTTCTCGTCGATACGCTGAATTCTCCGCACATCCCACAGTTTGGCCGTCAAAGCTTGATCAGAAGCGACGGTACGGCCGTAATGAGGATGGGACTATCATTATTTATGATCGATGACCTCGACCTTCAGGAACGAGTAAAACAATTCGATCCAGTGGTCCGTCGGAAGATTTTGTGTTCGCATTCCAAATCCGTGGCCGCCTGTTGAATAAACATGTACCTCTGCGACCTTGCCTGCCGCCTGCCATTTTTTGTACAGATCAACGCTCGCCGGCGCGAAATTGAACTGATCATTACTCGCCACCGTGATGAAAAGCGGCGGTGCGTCCGCCGGCACCTTCGAGTTAGCGAATGCATCCAATGACGGATAGATCGGCGCTGCAAAAGCCGGACGCTCGGCCGCGGAATAATTAAATGCCGCGTTTGCCGCGACTGTGCCACCCGCCGAAAAACCGACGATCCCTAACTTTTTCGGATCCATGTGATACTCCGCGGCATGCTCACGCACGTATCGCAACGCCGTCATTCCGTCAGAAAGGGCGTACGGAATATACGGGCCCGTCTTTTCGATAAATGTTTTCGGGTCGGCAAACAGTGCGGAAACTTCTTTCACCGCATCTTCGGTCGCGCTTGGCGTCAAACGGTATTTGAGTACGAACGCCGCAATGCCCTTCGCGTTCAGCCATTTGGCAACATCGATCCCTTCACTGTTGATCGATAACGCCCAAAATCCGCCGCCCGGAGCTACAATTGCCGCCGTGCCGTTTGCCAGTTTCTTTTTCGGTAGATAGACGAGGATACTCGGTTTGCTCACATTCGTAACTACCTCGGTTCGCCAAATATCCGAAAAATAACTTCGCTCAGGCATCACCCACTTTGCAGGATCGGACGCCAAAGTTGTCGGCAGCGGGACCACGGTTTGGGCAAACGTCGTCAAGGCCGCCGTTAAGATGACGACCATCAATGTCACATTTCTAATTCTCATTTTCTTCCTCCTTCGGGTAGTTGGTTTCCGTTAGCAGAACCGTCGATGCGGTTAAAACAGTTCATCCATCGCCTGCTCGAGGTTTTTGACCCCAACGACGCGGATGCCCAGTAGTTTCTCTAAGCCTTTCTTATTCGATTCGGGAATTATAAGTTTCTTGAAGCCGAGCGTCTGAGCTTCGCGGGCACGGGTTTGAGCCTGGAGCACGCCGCGGACTTCGCCGGTCAGGCCGACCTCGCCAAAAACGGCCGTTTCGGGCGGAATTTGCAGATTTCGAAAGCTCGAGGCGATCGAGGCAATGATGCCCAGATCTGCGGCCGGCTCGTCGATCTCAAAGCCGCCCGCGACGTTGATGAATACGTCATCATTGGCAAGCTGTAAACCGAGACGTTTTTCCATCACAGCGATCAGCAGAGAAGTGCGGTTGTGGTCGAAACCTTGTGCCATTCGGCGTCCGGTGCCGAATTTGCCGCCGCTCACGAGTGCCTGGACCTCGACCAGCATCGGCCGCGTGCCCTCCATACAGACGGTCACGACCGAACCGGTCGCGTTCTCGGGCCGCTCCTGCATGAACAGCTCCGACGGGTTGCCGACCGGGATCAGCCCGGCGTTTGTCATCTCGAAAACGCCGATCTCGTTGGCCGCGCCGAAGCGATTCTTGGCGGCACGGATGATTCGGTGATTATGATGGCGGTCGCCCTCGAAATAGAGCACAGTGTCGACGATATGTTCCAATGTTTTCGGGCCCGCGATTGAACCTTCCTTGGTGACGTGACCGGTCAGAAAAACGGGCGTCGCTGTCTGTTTGGCGAACATCATTAGCTGCGCCGCGACATCACGGACCTGCGAAACGCTCCCCGGTGCCGATTCGATCTTTTCACTGAAAATAGTCTGGATCGAGTCAACGATCACTACGTCGGGCCTGAGTTTGTCGGTCTCGGCAAGGATCGCCTGCAGGTTCGTCTCGGGCAGCAGGAAGAGGTTCTCGGCTGTTAGTCCCAACCGTTCGCCGCGCATTTTGATCTGGCGTTCCGATTCTTCGCCCGACACATATAGCACCTTCGTACCTGAAAGGCCTAATTTATCGGCCATCTGGATGACAATTGTCGATTTTCCGATGCCCGGAGCACCGCCGATCAGGACGAGTGAACCGGCCACAATGCCGCCGCCAAGAACGCGGTCGAGCTCGTCGATACCTGAGGTCGTTCGCGAGTCGTCCTGCGATTCGATCGAATCGTAGGAGATCGGCGAAACCGAGCGAAACCTCGATAAATGCGGGGCCGCACCGTTCGAGGTCGCGGCGCGAAACCGCTCCTCGACGAGCGTGTTCCACTCCTGGCAGTCGGGACACTGGCCAAGCCACTTGCGCGACTGGCTGCCGCAATTCTGGCATACGAAAATTGTTGCGGGTTGCTTTGCCATTTGGTTGAAAAACAAAGGATACATCACCCGCCGACGAAGCGCGAAAATGAGGTTAATCGGTGAGCGAAAAAACGTCGTGTTGCCGCACCTTTTTATCCCGATTGCACTAGATCGTCAGAATGTTTACCATTTTGCGCGGACACGGATGTCACGAGGAGCGTAACCGCGGGAAATGGGAATTTGGCATTCCGAGTATCGCCATTGCCGACCACGTGGGCATTGACAGCGTTAGGGCGAATAGCGATTATCATGACTTTAGTGTTATTCGTGGCTAGATTAAGCTGATGAGCCCACCCGCAGAAGTAAGTGGTTTTGACTTTGCGAGCTTCAGTTTAATTGCAGGTTTGCTTCAAAGCGTGAGGCGTTCTTATGCCGATTTAGGCTCATCTAACAAACAAGGTTTGAAATGATAGTTATGCGGATCATAGGGCTTTTGTCATTGGTTTTGATTGGTGTAGTCGCCGCTATTGGTCAAATTAAGCCCGCTGTTTCGGCGAACTGTGCGACGTTGACCGTCGTCGTTACAGATGTGAGTGGAAACCGGATCATGCTCCCTGCCCCGCAAATCACTGTCACTGGTCCGAAAGTTAAAATTAACGCAATACAGTCTTCCGAAGGGACTTTTTCAATTCCACTAGGTTCCGGCATATTCGAAATTACTGTCGACGCTAACGGCTACTATCGACTGAAGCGATCGAAAATCATGATCGAGTGCAACAAGGGGTATACCCTGAACTTAAAACCTTTACCACGTTACACGACGCTAGGTACCAGCGTTTCCAAGCGTGGTGATGTAGACAAACGAGTTCCTGCTCCGCAATATAAAATTGTTTTTGAAGATGAGTTGGTGTCATTAGGAATATTTCCAGTGATTCAGTATCTCAGCAAGAGGTCGAAAGGGGGTGTTGTCGAATATCAGACTGCTGTCCTTTCATATAATTTTGTAACGATTTACGCGGATAGCGTCGAACTGGATAAGAAGTTCAATACGTTAACTTGTTCAGGAACGATAGTCGTCGACGACGGAGTCGTGGTTCGCTCGTGGAGCAGTGCGATATTGAAGTTGATCAACGGGAAAGTTGTCATCCAAATCAATTAACACCGGGTTCTTTGGCCCAGGTGGGTCAGACTTTGCGCGCTATTCGGATTCATCGGCGTTCTTTGCGGGTAACCTGATTTTTTAACGCTAAGGCCGCGAGGAGCGCAGAGTGAAAAAGTGAAAGAGGTGAAAGGAAAAAAACGGAAGTGCGAAATCTCGGTTATTCGGGACTGAAACCGAGGGGTTATTCGGCGTTTGTCTAAATACGGCGGGCGGCAGTTTGGGGAAAACTTTCTTTGTCGTGGTAAGATAATTTTTGGATGAAGTGGGACGTTTTGATCATCAGGGTTGGTTTTGTCGGGCTGCTTGTGCTCCTCGGCTATTCGTTGATGCCGATCGGGCCCGTTCGTCATTTTGGGCTCAATCAGGTCGATGATTTTACTCGCCGCGAACTGTCTGCACTGCTTGGAGGTGCGATCGGGCTTTTAATCATCGGTTTTGAGATGCGGGTCAAGCAGTCGAGCCTGAAAACATTGATCGGAGCGGCGGTCGGGTCGATTCTCGGTATTGCCGGTGCTTTCCTGATCGGCGTACTTATCTCAATTCAGAAAGAAGCAGCCGTGCCGGCAGAGATGCAGTCGTTTTTGACGATCGTGCTGGCGTTTTTTATGGGATATGTCGGCCTGATGGTCGGTGCCGCGAAGGGCGATTACCTTGATCTATCGGCGCTCGGCGGAATTTTCAGCGACAAGAACGTCAAACGCGACTACAAGATCCTCGACACGTCGGTGATCATCGACGGCCGTATCGCCGACGTCGCGGAAACGGGATTCATCGGCGGAACGCTAATTATCCCGAATTTCATTCTGGCAGAACTGCAGCAGGTGGCCGACTCGGCGGATTCGTCGAAGCGGCAACGCGGCCGCCGCGGCTTGGACATGCTCCAACGCCTGCGTAACAACAGCAAACTCGATATCCAGATCGTCGAGACCGACTTTCCGGCCGTCAAAGAGGTCGATCTCAAGCTGATCGAACTCGGCAAACAGCTCGAAGCGGTGATCGTCACGAACGATTTCAATTTGAACAAGGTCTCGCAGCTTCGCGGCGTGATGGTGCTCAATATCAATGAGCTTGCTAACGCCCTCAAACCGGTCGTTCTGCCGGGCGAAGCGATGCGCGTCTTCATCCTCAAGGAAGGCAAGGAATACAATCAGGGCGTTGCCTATCTCGATGACGGCACGATGGTCGTTGTCGACAACGCTCGCCGCCTGATCGGTAAGACGGCAGACATCGCCGTTACCAGCGTGCTCCAAACGACCGCTGGCAAGATGATCTTCGGACGACTCTGGGAAGAGGAACGTGAAGAGAACGTCGACGCCAACCTCGGCATCCACGATTCGCGCTCGATGGGCTTTCGCCGCGGAACCCGGGAGTTGAGGCAGACGACCATAATCGAAGAAATTGAGTAAGAAGAGTGGTGAGTTATTAGCGGATCGCTTCCTTCTGACTACCGACTACTGGCTACTGACTGCTTCCCCATGAACACCGCCATCATTGTTGCCGCCGGGAGCGGAAAGCGATTCGACTCGGCCGTCCCGAAGCAATTTCTCGAATTACAAGGAAAACCCGTGATCGTTCACACGCTTGAGAAATTTCAGGCGTGCGGGAGCATAGATGCGATGGTCGTTGTTGTGGCTGCTGAACACGTCGAACGCTTGCGGGCGATGGCATCGGACGCGTCGATCACGAAATTGAACGCCGTCGTCCATGGCGGCGAGACGCGTGCCGAGTCGATGCGAAACGGCTTTGCGGCGGCCGACTCGGCGTCGGTCATCGTCTGCGTGCACGACGGCGTGCGGCCGCTCGTGACGGTGGATGAGATCGAGCGTACGGTGGATTCAGCGATGCACAATGCCGCCGCGTGCCTCGTCGCTCAGGTCACAGACACGATCAAATCGGTCGAATACGGCAAGATAACCGGCACGATCGACCGCAGCACGCTTCGGCGGGCATTGACTCCGCAGGCGTTTCGCTACGGTATTCTGCGTGACGCACTGGAGAACGCCGACCTAAACGAATCCGTGACGGACGAATGCCTTTTGGTCGAGAATATCGGCGTCGTCGTCACGACGGTCGAAGGCAGCCCGCGAAATATCAAGATCACGCACGCCGAGGACCTCATTCTGGCCGAGGCATTCCTGAGGGAGGAAGGCAGTTGAGCAATTTCCGCATCGGATTTGGAACGGACATTCATCGCCTTGTCGCCGGACGGCCGTTGATGATTGGCGGCGTCGCGGTCGAGTCGGAACTCGGGGCCGAAGGTCACTCTGACGCCGACGTTCTCCTGCATGCCGTCACAGATGCACTTTTGGGCGCACTCGCCCTCGGCGATATAGGTTCGCATTTTCCGAATAGCGACGAGCGATGGCACAATTCCGAAAGTTCTGTCTTCCTGCGATTTGCGGTCGGATTGATCAAACAGCGCGGCTATGCAGTCGCGAACGTCGACACCGTCATCGACCTCGAAACGCCAAAACTTCGCCCGTACATCGACGAGATGCGCGAGAACCTCGCAAATGCCTTGGAGGTGGAGGTCAATTGTGTTAGTGTGAAGGCGAAATCCGGAGAACAAGTCGACGCAGTAGGCCAACAGGCGGCGATCAGGGCGCAGGCGATAGTCTTGTTGAGCAAAATGGACTGAAATGTTGGACCGGATATTC
>JAKOVX010000034.1 GCA_029781855.1 Acidobacteriota bacterium
GCTCTATGCGAATCCGAACCAGTCGAATTTGGCGGAAAAGCTCGCTGAGATCACACCCGGCAATTTGAAGAAATCGTTCTTTACCTCGAGCGGTACCGAGGCCGACGATACCGCGCAGATGGCTGCCAAGATCGCAACCGGGCGGCACGAGGTCGTTGTATTGCGGCATAGTTATTCGGGACGTTCGGCTACGGCTTTGTCGTCGGTTGGCCACTCAAACTGGCGTCCGCTGCCGGCCCAGGTCGCGGGCATAGTCCACGCTCCGGCACCGTATTGTTATCGCTGTCCATTCAAGCTCGAATACCCGAGTTGTGAGATGGCGTGTGCCAACGACATCGAGGAATTGATCCAAACGACGACGACAGGCGAGATCGCGGCGTTTATGGCCGAGCCGATCCTCGGTGTTGGCGGATTTATCGTTCCGCCGCCCGAGTATTTTCAGATCGCCTACGATATCGCCCGCAAACACGGCGGCCTCTGCATTGCTGATGAAGTGCAGACTGCCTGGGGACGCACCGGTGACAAGTGGTTCGGCATCGAGCATTGGAATGTCGAGCCCGACATCATCACCTCAGCCAAGGGAATGGCCAACGGCATCCCGATCGGCTGGACGATCGCGACCCCCGAGGTTGCCGACAAATTCCCGGGCCTGACCTTTGCGACATTCGGCGGAAATCCCGTTTCAACTGCCGCTGCTCTCGCCGTCATCAAAATGATCGAGGACGACGATCTTCGGACCAACTGCCGCGTAGTAGGCGAGTATCTCCGCCAGGGCCTCGATGGCCTCAAGGAAAAATATCCGGTTATCGGTGACGTCCGCGGTATGGGCCTGATGCAGGGCATCGAACTCGTCAAAGACCGCACGACCAAAGAGCCCGCTCCTCAGGCAGTCCTGACCGTTTTTGAAGAAACAAGACGCCAGGGCGTCCTTATCGGAAAAGGCGGCCTCTACGGCAACGTCATCCGTACCGGCATGATGCTCAATTCGACCAAGGACAACGTCGACGAACTTGTTCGCGCACTCGATTCG
>JAKOVX010000070.1 GCA_029781855.1 Acidobacteriota bacterium
GGTGACTCCGCCCGGTGCGGCGACCGTTGCGGTGTTCGAGAGCGAGCCGGTCGCACTTGCCGATATCGAGGCGGATGCCGTGTATGTCACCGAACCGCCGGCCGGCAGATTGACCGTGTCATTGATATTGCCTGAACCGGATGCGGCACAGGTGCCGCCACCCGCCCCGACGCAAGTCCACGTTGCGGTCAGGCTCGCAGGGAATGTGTCCGCGACGGTCGCGCCCGTAGCGTTGCTCGGGCCGGCATTCGAAGCCGTGATCGTATAGGTCGTCGAACCACCGGGAGTAACGCTTGTGACGCCGTCCGTCTTGGTAATGGCGAGATCTGCCGACCGTACGATCGTGTCGGTATCGGTCGCCGAATTGTTGCCGGGCGTCGGGTCGGTCGTACCGCTCGGAGCAGCGACCGTGGCCGTGTTGGAAAGCGAGCCGGTCGCGGCGGCCGACAGCGACGCCGAGACTGTATATGTTACGGAACCGCCCGCGGGCAGGTTGACCGTGTCATTGATATTGCCGGATCCGGATGCAGTGCAGGTGCCGCCGCCGGCTCCGACGCACGTCCAGGTGCCGGTCAGGCTCGCGGGGAATGTGTCGGCGACGGTCGCACCGGTCGCGCCGTTCGGACCGGCGTTCGAAGCCGTTATCGCGTAGGTGACCGATCCGCCGGCAGTTGCGGTGGTCACACCATCGGTCTTGGTGATCGCGAGATCGGCGGTCGGAGTGTTGACGGTGATGTTGGCGACGGCCGGGCCGCTGTCGACGGTCGCGGTCGCGGTGCCGGGCCCGGCGGATGTGCCGGTATAGGTCGCTGTCGCAGTGCCGGCGGCCTGGATGGTCGCCTGCGAACCCGAGATGTTCCCTAGTGTCGCTCCCCACGTAACGGGCAATCCGATGAGCACGTCGAGATTTGATGGCGAGATGGCAGAACCGGTGGAATTGAGCAGGAACGATGCGGTCAGGGCCGATGTCTGTCCGATGAGGATCGGGCTCGTCGCGGCTGTATTGCGAAGCTGCAGATACGGAGTCGTGGTGGCCGAGCCGCCGGCCGCACCGGCGGTGTCGCACGGGCCGGCCGTCGGGCCGGTGTTGCAGCCCCACCAGTTGTTCGTTCCGTTGGCGGTGCCGCCCGCCGTTGCGAGACCGGTAAATCCTGCGCCGGTATTGCCGACGACGCGCGAGTAGCTGATGTTAAGGACGTTCGCCGTCGTACTGGTCCCGAGATAGATGCCGCCGCCGGTGGAAGTTGCCGAATTGCCGGTGATCGTCGCCTTCGTGATGGTCGAGGTAGCGTTCAGGTGGTTGATGAACAGGCCGCCGCCGAATCTGCCGGAAGCGTTATTAGTGATCGAAGCCGTCGGGTTGATATCTACCCGCTGGGTCGTATAGACGCCGCCGGCATCGCTCGGGGCACTGTTGTTCGAGACGGTGCTGCCGGTCAGGAACGAGTTGCCGCCCGCTCCGCCGGGCCCGAATGCGAATAGGCCGCCGCCCTGGCCTTGGCCGCCCGAACCGGTCACAAAATTACCGGTAATAGTTGTGGCGGTGACCAGATACGGCGTCGTCGTGCCGACAAAAATGCCGCCGCCGACCGGTGAATTAACGACACCGGCACGGGCCGGGCTATTATTCGAAATGGTCGAGTTTGTGACTGTGAACGTTCCGGCGCCGGCAACGGAATTGGTTGCCGTGATGCCGCCGCCGTCGCCGTCGAGCGTGTGATTGTCGTTGACCGTCGAGTTTGCGACCGAGAGCGTTCCCGTGCCGCTGCCTTCCCAGTCAAATCCTCCGCCGAAGCCGTCCGTCGCGTACGAACTCGGGTTGCGGCCAAATCGGACCGTTACGCCGGTGATACTGGTGGCGAACGCGGAGGTGAAAGTCGGATTGATCGAGAGTACCTTGTCGATGCCGTTGGCATTGGTCGAGCCGCCCTGGAGAATGGTATTAGCGACGCCATTGCCGCTAATGGTCAGCGACTGCGTAACGTCGATGTCGCCGGTCGAAGCGCTGTTCTCGCCGGCGCCGCCGATCGTGAGTTGAAAGCTGCCGTTCGGCGAAAAAGTGACGAGATCGGCTCCGGCCGCGCCGTTAGCGGCGATGACCGCTTCGCGCAGGCTGCAGTCGGCGTTGCAGAGGCCGTCGGCCGTGTCGGCCGTTTTCGTGACGGTAAAGGTGGCCTGAGGTGCGAACAGGACGGGCGTTGCCTCGAGCTTGCCGTCCTCGAGCACGGCGATGCCCTGCTGGCCCATAACATTCAATCGAACGGGCAACGCGGCTGCGATGCCGGAAGCAAATCCGAGGTCCTCGACCTGCGTGTCGCCCGTAAATGCGAGGCGATTCGGGCCGTAAACGGGCTCCTTGAACAAAACTTTGGCATGGTTGGTGGACGGATCGACGACGAGCAGGTCGTCGGTCTCGTTGCCGGTAATGTAAGCGCGGCGGAGCAGCGGCTGGGCGTTCGGGCGGACGAGATTGACGAGCCCGAGGTCCTGTTGTTCGGCGATCGACCAGTTATTCGCAAGTGCGCTCGCCGTATCAGTCGAATTTACGACCACGGTGCGGCCGCGACCGTCCTTGGCAAATGCGGAGCGCATTTCGTCTTCGGTAAACGGGCGACGGTCGAGCGAACCGTTCGCCAGATAATAGATCGAACCGTTATCGGCGAGCACGGCAAGTTCCGTTCGGGCGCGTCGGTCGCGGATAAATTCGCCGGCGGCAAAATCAACTGCGGTGAATGGCAGGTCGATGTTCTCGATGCCCGAGCTGGCCTTGCCGATGGCGGGCAGACGCGACAGCGAGCCGCCGCCGAGGATGAAAAGGTCCTTGTCCGGCGTCAGCCCGTCAGGGCTGCGGAGGATAAGCGAATCCGCCGGATGTGCGATCGCGACCGTGCGGCCCTTGGTCGCGGTCACGTCGCCAGTGCCGTCGAAGATGACGAGCGATGCGGAACCTTCCGCACCGGTCGCGGCGACGAGTCCGGTGAAGCCCTTGGCAGGATCGAAAGTGTCGGCAGCCGCAGCGGTCAAATTACCGCCGAGGTCGATCGAAACGGGCGTGCCGAGCGTTCCTTTTTCATTAATAGGATAGACGTAAATTACGCTGCTGCCGCGGGTCGCAACGGCGAGCGAGAGCGTGGAATCGTTCAGAAAACGGCCCGTGAACAGATAATCGGGCGATCCGGGAACATCCGCCGCAAAAGCGTCCTTTTCAAACGAAGCCGGAAATTCGCCGTTCCGGATGCCGGCGAGCACCTGAGGCTCGTCGGGTGCGAAGGCCTGTTTGGCACCACGCTGGATCGTCACCACGCCGCCGTCGCCGCCGGAGAAACCGCTAATCAGGTCGGGGAAACCGTCGCCGTTGACGTCCGCCGAGGCGAGCGATACGGGTCGCAAAGAACCGGCCTCAAATCGGGCGATCGCGGCCGGCGATCCCGAGAATTCTGAGTTTGCCGCCTTGCCTTCGCGAAGTTTTATCCAAGGCGAACGCGGCGTTTCGACGCTGACCGTGCCCGGTGCCGCCGCGGGAACGGCGAATTTGACCGGAGCGGCGCTTTCGCGGCCGGCAAGCACGCGGCGGACAACGGGTCCGCCAAAATAGCCGAACGAAACAGCCGCTGCGGCGAAAACGACTAGGAAAAGAACGGCCCTGTGGGTGCGAATTCGTGATCTGTTCAGACTCATTTTGATAACTCCGGATTGTCAAAACCGCCCTGAAGAGGACGGCAAATTGAGGAAAATAATGTTAATTGCGAGACGGATATATTCCCTGAACCGCGATTATGAATGTTACGCCGAGATACGGCTGCCGGTTGTTGTGCGGAAGATTGCCGCCGTTAATGGTCGTCGGGGCCATGGCGATCGACGGAGCCGCTGAGGCATAGAGCGGCGGACGGCCGCGTCCGTTGGTCCCAAAAGTCTCAGTATTCGGCGTGGTGTCGCCGGCGGCGGCGGTCGAGGCTCCGGCCGTGTGACTATGCTGCGGCATCTGCGTGTTCAACAGAGTGACGTTCGACGAACCGCCGGTCTCACCTATTACACGCGGTGTCAGTCCGGGCCCGTTGCCCTGATGCATCGGCGCATTGTTCTGCATATTGGGCAGGGCAAAGGTCGTCTGGCCATTGCCGCCATAAAATGTCCCGAGCAGCGAAAATAATGCGGTGTTCTGCGCGATCGGGATCAGCTGGCCGTTGCAGAGCGAATAACCGCGTGGGGGGAAATTACCCGCGAACATCTTGATCTCTCCGAGAAATGGCTGCGACATCTTAACTGCTCCTTTTAGTTTCTTGAGGGAAATATGCCTGTCAACGCGACGCAAATGCTGATGACGGTGTACGGCTGCATATTATTGTGCGGCTGCGAGCCGCCCGCCGGCTGCAACGGGGCCATCGCACCATTGATTGACGACGCCGATGCGAACATCGGATCGGAAAGCTGCGAGGTCAGGTAGCTGCCCGTCGGCGATCCGCCCGTGACCGCTCCTGTCGAGGCATTGACCGGATGGTTATGGGCCGGGATCTCCGACGCGATAAGCGTATGGTTGATCTCGCCCGCTGTCTGGCCTAGGACGATCTCATTGCCCGTGTGGACCGGTGTCCGGCCCTGCAGGTTCGGGAGCTGAAAGGTGGTCTGCCCGTTGCCGCCGTAGGTCGTGCCGAGGATCGAGAAAAGCGCCTGATTCTGATTGATAGCGAGCGTTTGGCCGTTGCAGAGAGCCCACCCGCGGGGCGGAAAATTGAATCCGAACATCCTGATCTCGCCGATAAAGGGCGTTGCCATAGTATTTCTCCTAAAAGATCCGTCTAGTTACGCGATGGAAAAATTCCGAAGAGCGAAATGATAAAACTCACGCACAAGAACGGCATCATGTTGTCGTGCGGCTGGTTGCCACCCGAGAAGCCAACGGTCTGTGCGCCCAAACTCGTATCCTGCGATGACTGTGTGTACGGTGCGGCGGTCGACGTCGCAGGTACACCTGCGGTCGGATCGGTCGTCGTCTTACCGGTTGCACTCGAAGGTATCGAATGATTGTGCGACGGTATCTGACTCGAGATCAGCGTGACATTCTCGCTGCCTGAGACCTGCCCAATTACGAACGTACCGCCAGCTCCAGTGCCCTGATGGACAGGTATCCGGCCGCGCATGTCCGGCAAGCCGAACGTGTTCTGCCCGTCGCCGCCATAGGTCGTGCCGATCAGCGCGAACAGCGCGTCATTTTGCGATATAGCGATCAGCTGGCCGCTGCAGAACGCCCACCCAAGCGGAGGAAAATTACCTCCGAACATCCTGATCTCGCCTATAAATGGGTTTGACATAAAACTATCTCCTGAGAAACGACGGACTGATCACTTCACCTCTGCCGTACGGTTAATGACGGCGCGATATGCCTGCTGTTTGCCGCTGGCGGCACCGGGGCCGATGAACAGGTCGAACTTTCCGAGAGCGAAATGATCGACCGTGTATGTTCCCTCGGGCAGCTGCCTCCTCGCCGGGCCGCGAAAAACGAGTGTGAAGCACAATTTTTCGCCGGCTGACTTGGATCGCGGCGTCGTATATTCGACAATGTCGGCGAGGCCGAGGGTCACGGCACGCCCGCTAGCGTCGGCAAACGCAAAATCCGTATTGACGTACGGCAGGAACGAGTCCCAGTTGAGCCGTGCGAGAGCATCGTCGGCAGCACTGGACGGGACGGCAAAAACGTTGCCGAACGCGGTGCCTTTCAGATTGAGCACGGCGCCCGCAGCCAACGGAGCCGCCAGAAGAAAGTTACGTCTTGTTATCTTCATAATATGCCTGTACGGCCGCGGGCCGCCGCAGCTAATAAAGGATCCGGTTGAAAACTGCCTCAAAGATCAGAGCATCTTCTTTTTGCTTGATCGGCACCAGGAATAGGTCAAGTCCACCCAAAATGCCGTGTTCGAGATGGAACGTGCCTTGTTCGGCAGGAGTGTCCAGCGGCGCCCGGAACAACATCGAAAACGCCTCCTGAACGGAGGTCGAGATCGTCGTGTCGACTTTAAATAAATGAAGGTCGAAAGTGCGGCCGTCTTCGAGTGTCGCGCGAAAATCCGAGTCCAGATTCTCGAGAAACTGGCTCTTTGATGGTAACTCGACCGCGATCTGACTCATATAGTGCCGTCGTAATCTATCTGCGAGCTAAGCAGACGCCAATATTGATCGTTGTGAAACTAAAACCTAAGTGAAGTGACCAAAGAGGATTGTAGCACCACGGCCCGGATTTTCCAAAGGATTGATCGCTAAATCTCGTCTGAATTTCGTCGGTTGATGTTCATTTTTTGCCAATGGGCCGAGCCTGCCGTATCCTCAGCATATGCCCAATGCCGATGTCGTAAAATTTCGTGAAATCGTGTTCGCCGACCGCAGCCTTCAGGACCGTTTGCGTCAACCGGAGGAGCGGGCGGAATTTGTTGACACGGCCGTTCGCGCGGCGTTCGAAAACGGCATCTCGCTAACGCCGGATGATATTGAGAATGCGCTAAGGAACGGCCGCCGCGAATGGATCGAAAGATGGATCTGATCACCGACGCACAACAACTCGCGGGCTGGATGCCGATCCGCGTCAAGTGGAACGGCGCGGAACCGATGATCGACTGGTGCAGGGTGGACGGCGAGCGATTCACCGAGCCGTTCTTCGATCACACGATCGAGCGGTTGCTGCAGCGTCCGTTCAACCTGATGTTCAGGCGGCTGACAGACGTCGCCGCACTCGAAACCGCTGCGAACGGGCTCGAGACGATACGGCCGACGGGCTTTATATTTCACGTGTCGCGGTGCGGTTCGACGCTGGTCTCGCGGATGCTCGCTTCCCTGCCGCAGAACGTCGCGATATCGGAGGCTTCGCCGATCGACTGGATGACCCGTGCCGATGTCCGGCGACCGGACATTTCGGACGACGACCGCGTGGCGTGGATCCGCTCAATGATCCTCGCGATGGCACAAAAAAGGACGCCGGAAGCAGCGAATTTCTTTGTAAAGTTCGACGCCTGGCATATTCTCTATTTCGAGCTGATCGAGCGGGCGTTTCCCGACGTGCCTTGGATATTTCTTTATCGTGAACCGGTCGAGGTGCTCGTTTCGCATCAGAAACAACGCGGTGCGGCGACCATCCCGGGCATCATCGAACACCGGGCGCAAGGGTTTGGCATAAATGACGCACTGACGGCACCGCTTGAAGAATATCCGGCACGCGTGCTCGGCCGGATCATGGACGCGGCCGTCAGATACGTCGACCGGCCGAACGGCCTGACGGTGAATTATCGCGAGCTGCCGGGTTTCGTGACGGGCGAACTGCTGCGGCACTTCGGGGTCGAATTCCCGGACGAGGACCTCGCCGTGATGAACGCTGCGGCAAGCCGGAACGCCAAGAACCCAAAGCTGGAATTCGTCGCAGACACGGATGAAAAACGGGCAGAAGCGACCGGCGAGATGCGGCGGTACGCTGACAAATATATGATGCCGGCATACGAAATACTCGAGAAAGCGGCGGCTGCACGGGTGGCAAATGTATAGAAGATGACCGTGAGAAAAGCGAAATTACCGCTTGAGTTCGACGCCGAAAGGCTGCGGCTCGACGCCGCTCGGTTTGCGGCGAGCGAATGGCAGCCGCATTTCAATATCCACAATTACGAGGGCGAATGGAGCGTCGTGCCGCTGCGTGCCGTCAAGGGCGGCGTGACCGCGATCTTTCCCGACCCGAACGCCCCTGAGGGCTACGCCGAAACCCCGTTGATGGAACGGTGCGAATACGTGCCGGAACTGCTTCGCTCGTTCGAATGCGAGCTGCAGACCGTGCGGTTCCTGAAGCTCGCCGCCGGGTCGAAGATTCGGCGGCACCGCGATTACGAACTGGGGCTGGAGGACGGTTTCGTTCGGGTCCACGTGCCGGCGATCACCAACCGTGAGGTTGAGTTCACACTCGACGACGAGCCGGTCACGATGCTGCCCGGCGAGGCGTGGTACCTGAACGTAAATTTTCACCACAGCGTCGTCAACGCGGGATCGACCGACCGCATTCACCTGGTCGTCGACTGTTTCGTCAACGACTGGATGCGGGAGATGATCCTGGGCCCGAACGCCATTCCAGCCGGAGGTTGACGTCGTCGTTCGAGACGGCGGTAAACCCAAGTTTCTCAAAGAGTTGCAAGGAAGGATTGAACCCCTCGACGTAAGTGCTCACGATGCGTTCGGCAGCCTCGTTCTGCAGGTTTCGAATCAGGTGGCTCCCGATCCCACGGCGGCGAAATGGGGGCAAAACGGTAATGTCGAGGATCGCGATCTCGTCGTTCCGGCGATCGACATAGAGTCGGCCGGCCGGCTCGCCATCGGCCTCGATAATGTCGTGCGTGGCCTCTGGAAAAGTCTTGGTGTAATAGTCGGTCTGGGCGTCGAATTGGTGCACGACGAATGTCCGCTTCTGTTCCTCGTCCCACGGCACCATCGACAGCTCGATCTCGCGTGACGCGGCGTAAACCGCGAGGAGTAATTCGCGGTCACCGGCCGTCGCGGGCCGGAGCGTAATATTCGGCGTTTCGCTCATTTCGTTGGGGCGGCCCACTGCATCGCCAGATCCAATTCGGTCTCGCCCGTGACCGTAAAACCCAACTTTAAGTATAAGTTAAATGCATTTTGATTCGTACGGTCGACGTTGAGCGTAAGCGGCACGCCGGCTTCGGCCGCTTCGTTTTGCAGGTCTCGGATCAGCCGGCTCGCAATGCCGCGGCCGCGAACTTCGGGCAAAATGGCGATGTCCGTCAACTCGATCCGGCCGTCCGAGCGGTCGACGATGATCTCGCCCGCGGGCTCGCCATCGCAGAGGACGATGCTGCATTTCGCGTCCGGATACTGCATCGCATACGCCCGCCGCCGGACAGAGAATTGCATCTCCAAAAAGCTACGCTGCTGTGCCTCGTCCCAACCGAAGGCCGCAACCTCGCCGGCACGCGACGACACATAAACGTCAAGCAGGAACGCTTCGTCCGCGTCGGTTGCAGGTCTGATCGTGATCGCTTTCTCCATTCGGTCTCGCCGACGAGAAGTATATCGACAACCGCTGCAACCGTCACTCCGCGCAATAGAAAACGGGCCCGGAGGCCCGCGGGAGGTGATCCGGCGGGCCTTTTGTTATGTGCGTCGTTCGATCACATTGTGGCGGATTTCGGACGAATGTCGAAGCGCAGTATCCGATCCGCTAGTGAAAATGAGCGGGGAATAGTTTATGTTTGACTCAGCCATGCCAGAGGCTCTACCAATTACGGCGGAACGGATCATCGTGCGGGGACTCGTGCAGGGAGTGGGTTTCCGGCCGACGGTTTGGCGGCTGGCGGCGGAACGCGGCATCCGCGGAACAGTGCTGAATAATGGCTCCGGCGTCGAGATCGAAGCCGCAGGTACATCTGCTGCTCTCGATGATTTTGTCGCCGCAATACGAAACGAATCTCCAAGGCTCGCCCGGATCGATGCGATCGAGCGGGAACGGATGGACGCGGCAGTTTTTGCCGCCGACTTTCGCATTATCGAGAGCGAGGCGACCGCAGTTCGTACCGGCGTCGTGCCGGACGCCAATGTCTGCGGGGAGTGCGTCGCCGAGACTTTCGACCCGCACTCACGCCGCTATCGATATCCTTTTACAAACTGTACGCATTGTGGGCCGCGGCTCTCGATCGTTGAGGACATCCCGTATGACCGGCAAAATACGACGATGCGCTCGTTCGAAATGTGCGCCGATTGCCGGGTCGAGTACGAGGATCCGGCCGACCGCCGTTTTCACGCCCAACCGATCGCCTGTCCGGCGTGCGGGCCGAAAGTTTGGCTGACGAACGCCGACGGATCGGTATATTCCGGCGGCGACGTCGATCCGATCAACGCCGTAGCCGACCTAATAAAAGACGGCAAGATCGTCGCAATCAAGGGCATCGGCGGTTTTCAGTTCGCATGCGATGCGGCGAACGAGGATGCGGTCAAGCGGCTCCGCGAGCGGAAGCACCGCGAACGCAAGCCCTTCGCTCTGATGGTCCGCGATCTCGATGTTTTGCGTACTTTTTGTGAAGTGACTGACTCGGAAGCCGAATTGATGCAGAGTGCCTCGGCTCCGATCGTCATTCTGCAAACAAGGGTCGAAAAGCCAGTCGCTCCGAGCGTTGCGCCCGGCATCCGGACGCTCGGTGTAATGCTGCCGAACACGCCGCTGCATCATTTGATCATGCAGAAAATGGAGCGGCCGATCGTACTCACTTCGGGAAATCTCACCGACGAACCGCAGAGCACCGATAACGAATCGGCGATCGGAAAGCTAGGCCCGATCGCCGAGTATTTCCTGATGAACGACCGTCCGGTGGCGCAGCGGGTCGATGATTCGGTTGTAAAGGTGATGGCGGGCGAACCGCGGATGTTTCGGCGGGCTCGGGGTTATGCTCCGTCGCCATTTGTGATGCCCGCGGGTTTTGAAGACGCTCCATCGCTGCTGGCGTTCGGCGGCGAACTTAAGAACACATTCTGCTTGCTGAAAGACGGCCAGGCTATCGTATCGCAGCACATCGGCGACCTTGAGAACGCCGAGGCACAGGCCGACTACCGGCATAATCTCGGGCTTTACGAACGGCTTTATGAACACACGCCTGAGGCACTCGTGTGTGACCTGCACCCGGAATATCTATCGAGCAAGCTCGCACGTAAACGGTCTGTTGACAGCGGTTTACCGCTGATCGAAACGCAGCATCATCACGCACATATTGCGGCATGCCTTGCGGAAAACGGTGTTCCGCTAGATTCCGGCCGGGTGCTCGGCATCGCGCTCGACGGGCTCGGTTTCGGCGATGACGGCTCATTCTGGGGTGGCGAATTTCTGCTTGCAGATTACGCACCATACACGCGTTTGGGCACTTTCAAGCCGGTCGCGATGCCGGGCGGCGAGCAGGCCATCCGCGAACCGTGGCGGAACACATACGCCCACTTGATGGCGGAAATGGGCTGGGATCGTCTCGCGGCGGACTTTGGCAAACTCGATATTGTTGCGTTTTTAGATGCCAAACCTCGGACGACGCTCGACGCTATGATCGAGCGGAAGATCAATTCCCCGCTCGCGAGTTCGGCCGGACGTTTGTTCGACGCGGCAGCGGCGGCGGTCGGTATTTGCCGCGAACGAGCGGCGTACGAGGGGCAAGGAGCGATCGAATTTGAGGCCATCGTCGACGAAGACGTACTCAAATACGAAGACGAGCAGAGCGCCTATCGGTTCGAGATATCGACGGCGGGCGAAGGCGGCATTCCATTCATCGATCCGCTGCCGATGTGGCACGCTCTGCTCGGCGACCTGTTGAGGGAAACGCCGGCTCCCGTCATCGCGGCACGGTTTCACAAGGGCATAGCGATCGCGATCGTGCGGATGATCACCACGTTGACCGGCCGCAACATGCCAATGACCATCGCCCTGTCCGGCGGCGTCTGGCAGAACAAGATCCTGTTCGAACAGGTCACGGCGAGGCTCGAAAGCGCGAATTTTCGCGTGCTCACGCACCGGCAGTTTCCGGCAAATGACGGCTGTTTATCGCTCGGGCAGGCGGCGATCGCGGCGGCACGTTTATTGCTGTCGTAGCGGTTGATATGCACGAGCTTTCGATCACGCAGAGCATCGTCGCGATCTGCGAGGAGAACGCGGGCGGCCTCGCCGTCAAAAGCGTCACGCTCGAGATCGGCAAGCTCAGTGCGGTGATGCCGGATGCGGTGAGATTCTGTTTCGACGTCTGTTCGGCGGGCACTGTCGTCGAGGGTGCGCGGCTTTCGATCATCGAAACGCCCGGACGTGCCGTGTGCGAAGCATGCGGAGCGGAATTCGCGATCGCTGCGTTTTTCGGGAAATGCGAGTGCGGCAGCCGGAGCTTGCGGATCGTCTCCGGCGAGGAAATGAAGGTCAGGGAACTGGAGGTGTAAAACGATGTGCACTACCTGCGGATGCGGCGAGACGGACCAAATAATGGTCACCGACCCCAAAACCGGCGACCAGCGGATGATGTCGCACGATGAGGCACACGCCCACGGGCACGATCATCATCACGGCGAAGACACGCATTCGCACGAACATGGACATTCGCACGACATCCGCCCGACGGCCGAGACGCACGGGCGAACGATCGAGCTTGAAAAGGAGATCCTTGGCAAAAATCAGCTCATCGCCGAGCGGAACCGCGGATGGCTCGCGGGACGCGGCATTTTGGCGTTGAACCTCGTAAGTTCGCCCGGCTCCGGCAAGACGAGCCTGCTCGAGCGGACGATCGCCGACATGAGAACAGAGTTTGAGATCGGCGTCATCGAGGGTGATCAGGAAACAGTCCACGACGCCGAACGCATCCGCGCCACGGGTTGCCGCGCCGTGCAGATCAATACCGGAACAGGCTGCCACCTCGAGGCAGAGATGCTCGAACGTGCTCTCGGCTCGCTCGATCCGCCGAGCGGATCACTGCTCTTCATCGAGAATGTCGGCAATCTCGTCTGCCCGGCCCTGTTCGACCTCGGCGAGGCGGCGAAGGTCGCGATCCTTTCCGTGACCGAGGGCGAGGACAAACCGCTCAAATATCCGCATATGTTCCGGGCGAGCAGGCTAATGTTACTAAACAAGATCGACCTGCTGCCGTACGTCAAATTCGACCTTTCGCGTTCGATCGCCTACGCCCGCGAGGTCAATCCCGCCATCGAAGTGCTCCAGGTCTCGGCCACGACCGGCGAAGGAATGCCGCTCTGGTACGATTGGCTGCGCCAGGCCCGGCGCCAATTGCGACATTCTACGGCGGCGGGCTGACCCGTTGGCCATTTAAATCCCGTGTTTTTCGAGGATATCGAGGCGTTCGCGAAGGACGTCCGCAGAGATCGTATGCTCGTCGGCGATCTCGTCGGGGGTGCGGGATTCGAGCCAGGATTTTGGGATAATTGCGCAAAGCGCCACGAGGTCGGCTTCGCGTTCCTGACGGGTCTTGCGGCCCACATTGTGGAAGTTGGCGGTCGCGCCGGATTCGGGTGTGTGGAGAAGGAAATGGGCGAGTTCGTGAAACTGCACGAGTAGTTTTCGCGGCCCGGTGAGCCGGCTGTCGATCGCGATATAATCGCGGCCCATCACGCGATAATAAAAGCCGCCCGTCCGCAGCGGCATCTCTATCACGCTTATTTTCAGGCGTTTACAGACGCGGTGAAAATCGCGTTCGGTCAACTCGCGTTCATTCCAGCCGATCTTGAGTGAGTTAAGTTTGTCGATGAGGAACCGCATATGTGAGCTGTTGCGTATATGATACGATAGCTCATATTCGCGACAATTGCAATGATATTGTCTTAGCCCTTGAGCGAGCGGTCGAGGACGCGGCGGGCGTCGATGAGTGCCTCGATCTTCTCGGGATGCGTGAACGTTTCCCAACCGCGAAAGAACACAACGCCGTAGTCGACCGGAAAATGGCGGCCTTCGTGGAGCAGCCATTCGCTCATCACCTTTTGCGGGTCGTCGTTGCGAATGAGGGCGGCCTCGATGTCGAATTCGTCGGGCTCATCGCCGCCGACCTCGGCGGCGGGTTCGACGCCGATTGCCGAGAATTTCTTATCGATGATCTCGGCGATCCGTTCCTCGAGAAACTGCCCGATACTGATCGGCGGGCGCTCGCCGCCATACATATCGCCCTGGCCGATGAGGAGCCAGTTGAGCGATACGCCCGTTTCATTGGCGATCTTAATGAGTACCTCGGTCGCGGGCAGGCGGCCCTGATAGTAATTGCGGACGGTCGCGTGCGGTATCTTTAGCTTGCGTGCGACTTCGGCCATCGAGGCGTAATTAAACACTTTGTTGAGGCGAGCACGGAATCCTTCGGTCATATAATTAGTAAAACGTACGTTTTGGCTTTGAAACCAAATGTTACTACGAAATTTACCGAATTCAAAGCGAGCAGAAGGCGTTTTAGTTCATTACCAGCACACCGGAACCTTTGATAGCGTCGTTTTTGAGGGCGATGAGGGCGTCGTTTGCCTCCTCGAACGGGAATGTCCTTACGGACGTCCTGACAGGTATCGCGGCGGCCTCGGTAAGGAATCTGCGGCCGTCCTGTCGCGTGTTGTTGGCGACCGTGCGGACGATCCGCTCGCCGTAGAGCAGGTCGTATTCGAGTTCGGGGATCGGGCTCATATATATGCCGCCGAGAACGAGCGACGCGCCTTTGTCGAGAGCCTTCAGCGCGGCAGGAACGATCTCGCCGGCCGGGGCAAAGACGATCGCAGCGTCGAGTTGGACCGGCGGCTGGTCGAACGTGTCGCCGACCCAAACGGCACCGAGTTCGCCGGCAAGCGCCTGATGTTTTTCGCGGTCGCGGGTCGAAACGTAAACGTCGGCGCCGCGCGAACGGGCGATCTGAATGCAGATGTGGCCGGCCGCTCCGAACCCGTAGATCCCCAGCTGTGCCCCCTGCCAATCTTCGATGCCCGTGAGCCGAAGCGCCCGATATCCGATAATGCCGGCGCACAGCAGCGGAGCCGCCTGAACATCGTCAAAGTCATCGGGCAATGGGTAAACGAAATCCACGTCGGCAACCATAAACTCCGCAAATCCGCCATTCCGAGTCCATCCGGTGAATTCCGCCGACTCGCACAGATTCTCGCGGCCCGCAAGACAAAAGCGGCAGACTCCGCAGGTCGAATGCAGCCACGCGACTCCGGCACGCTGGCCTCGTTCAAAGCCGGCGACCTCATCGCCGAAATCCTCGACCACACCGACGACCTGATGGCCCGGGATGACAGGCTTCAGACGCTGACCGAGGTCGCCCTCGGAAACGTGGAGATCGGTCCGGCAGATGCCGCACGCCGTCACCTTGATCAGCAATTCACCCGTCTGCGGAACCGGCCGCGGCAGATCGACCATCTTGAGCGGACGCGATTCGATCGGAGCGGGATTCTCGACAATGAATGCTTTCATATGGTCACGTGGTCACAAGTTGGATGCACACAGGCAGGTTTCGGGTTTTATCGCAGCCGGGCACAATTTTACTTTCAGCTCAGAACGAAGCCGAAAATAGCGATGCCGCACGGCGTCAGCGTTGGCCGTAGGCAAGTTCATCATATTCCAGCCGGCAATCTTCGCACATGAACGGATTGTCGAGGCCTTGCTCGATCGCACGCACAATTCCCTCGTACGTGGCCGTGTCGGCATAGAACAGCTTGGCACAATCGCCGCAGTTTATCTGGTGCTGATTGAGGTTGGTCTTGTAATCGGTGATGTTGACGTAGTTTTCGATCAAGTCACCGTCGATCGCCGATCGCGTTGTTGCGTTCATAACTCCTCCATCGTTTCGGTCCGTCGCACTAGAAACGGGTATTGCGGGAATTGATCCCGGCGGTTGTGGACGACGGCACTCGTCCATGCAAATTCCCGGGAAGATCCTCACAATGCCGCAAGTTCAAGGTTGAATAAGGCAAATCGTGTTCCCTTTTCGGCTCGACCCGATCGGTCGAAGACGCATTTTCGGAAGAGCCGACACCGAATGAAACGCGGAATCTTTCGCGGTATGTGTGAATATTTTCACAGTGAGCGGCCGGATTTGGAACGCCCGGAAGTGCCGATATTGGGTAATAATTGCCAGCCGCGAGCCGGTTCGAATGGCACATTCGTTGCGTCTAGATGGTGCGTATACGATGCGGTCGAATGATCTAATTCCGTCTGCAGATCGTGTACGAGTGTCGATTAGGAGGTACACAAAAATGAAAGCGAAAGCGACAAGACCGGAAGACAAGCTGGCGATCAACAGGCGTGCGAAGGCCGCCCCAGCCATGCGAGCACCGGCAATGGAACCGCTGTTCGGCCCGACGCCGTTCAATATGATGAGGCGGTTCACGGACGATATGGAGAGAATGTTCGACACATTCAATACGTTTGGCCTGGCACCGCGGTTTGAGACTGACTGGTTCAATTTCCCGCGTGCGATGGATCTGTTCGAATTTCCAAAGATGGCCGAAATGGAAAAGGCCGCTTGGTGGCCGGAGATCGAGGTATTCGAGAAGAACGGCGAATTGAAGGTCCACGCCGACCTGCCGGGCTTGAAAAAGGAAGATATCAACGTCGAATTTACGAACGACGCCCTTATCATCTCAGGCGAGAGAAAAGCGGAGACCGAGGAAAAGCGAGAGGGCTTCTACCACACGGAGAGAAACTACGGCAGCTTCTATCGAAACATTCCGCTGCCGGAAGGTGCCAATTTTGACAAGGCGAATGCCATATTCCACGACGGAGTGCTTGAGATAACCGTCGCGGTGCCGAAGCTCGAGGCCAAGGCACGCAAGCTGGAGATCACCGAAAAAGCACCGAAGACACACGCTAAGACAGCCTGAGATCAGGCCGCCGAAGCTCACGAGCCACTGCCTGCATCGACTGACCATTCTCCCACCGATGCGGGCTGTATTTTGCCTGGAAAACGTAAATACTGCCGGCGTAACGGCGGCGAAGTGCGGGGCTTGACATATCGACGGTGGTGAAAGTATATTCACTAATTCGGCATTTGCCGGAAATTGCGCGGAAAGATCGAATTTTCCGTTAAGTCGGCCGCCTGGCCGGCCCGCAGATCCCAGGCCGCCCTAGCTCAGCTGGTAGAGCATTCGATTCGTAATCGAAAGGTCGAGAGTTCGAATCTCTTGGGCGGCTCCATTATAACCGCACTACATACAACCACTTACGTGGTCCCCTAAGCGGCTCGCAAGAGCCGCTTTTCTTTTGTCCCACCTAAATTCCCACCAAAAGAGACTTGAAATTCGACAAGCACATGTTATTTACGACCTATGGATCTTGGCTCGACTCTTAATCGTATTTTCGGCCCAGTTGTTTGGATCAAACATCATTGAATATGGGTAGGTTTAGGCCTATGCCAGTGGATGCTGACTAGCGCGCACGATGCGCAGTTTAGTCTTTTGTGTAAATGACGCTCCCTTCTTTTCGGCTCGGGCGGTTTCAGTCGGATGAAACACCGCGGCTAATCAATGAATGATCCTACCCAAATAAATCGAGGGCTTAGTTTCTGTTAATCGGCGCGAAAACAACTAGATACTTTGACGATAAGTTCACGGCGAACTTCATCCGAGCCGGTAAATGTAGTTTCCAAGGGTAAGTAGTCTCGTATCTTCAGTCGGAGTAGTAAACGAATAGTGATCAAGAAACTTCTCAGCAAAATTCCTCTGCTAGTTACAAACGTCCGAGGCAACTTCCGGACAGGCGTATACCTAGTCATTCTACTGACTTCGAATTGGTTTAGTTGGCACGGCCGTGGGGTTAACAACTCTAAGGGACGGGCGACCCATTTCTTCATTTACCTCATTTCGAGGATTTGTCGAAGGACTTCAAAAAGGCGGCTTTGATCGAAGGGAACTTTGATTCAACTATCATTCATGAAAAATAAGAGTGGATTAATTGTCTCGAAATAAAATAAGATAATTCATAACATAAAAATTGGTTATGCAGGCTGTATTTTGCGTTGCCACGCGACGTGCGGCCATCAAAACCGATTCCGAAGCAACTTTATTGCTGACGACAGACAGAACGACTTGGACGAGAGGTGCGGCGCAGGTGGTAGACCTCAAATCGAGATGTCGGATGTTTCTGCGGATTCTGTGGATATGCGTTTTCGCGCTCATAATTCATGGTTCTGGTTTCTCCATAAACCGCGATCGTTCAATCACACAGCTTTACCATACCTCTTGGACCGTTAAAGACGGTGCACCTACTCAGGTTCGGGCCCTTGCTCAAACCAATGACGGTTACCTTTGGCTGGGTAGTTCTCAGGGCCTTTATCGCTTTGATGGATTAACTTTTGAGCAATATGAGCCTCCTTCCGGTGACTCTTTTCCATCGGAAAATGTTTATAGCCTTTTGGCCTCGCCCGACGGGGGGCTGTGGATTGGCTTTTGGTATGGCGGTATAAGCTACTTAAATGGTACGCATGTTACCAATTTCGGGGCCGCCGAGGGGCTGCCGCCAGGAAAGATCCAAAGCCTAGCAAAAGACGACGATGGGGTAATTTGGGCTGCCGCATTGGGCGGTTTGGCCCGGTTCCAAGGGACAAGATGGGAAAAAATCGGCGTCGAGTGGAAATACCCTGGCAAAGCGGCACAGTCTGTTTTCGTGGACAGCGCGGGTACTCTATGGGTGGCGACTGAAGACACCATAGTTTTCTTGCCAAAAGGGGCCAGATCGTTCCAGACCACCGGCGAGCATGTTTTGCAGGTTTTGCAGTTCTCTCAGGCTTCGAACGGTACGGTGTGGATTGCAGAGACCTCGCGTTCGATCCGGCCTATTTTGATGAGTGCTAGGGATCCGCTGTCGGTCGGACCTGAAATTCGCATTGGTTCGGTCGGATTTCTGTTCGATCGAGAGGGCTCGCTTTGGGCCACGAGTCTCGGCGACGGGATCCGCCGGCTTCCGGATCCGGACCGGTTCGTCGGGCAAACTATCGGGCGATTTGGAATTGAAACGGAGATCTTCCGTGAAACCGACGGTCTGTCTGGTGACTATTCAACCTCGATCTTAGAAGATCGAGAGGGGAGTATTTGGATCGGAACTGCGAACGGACTCGACAGGTTTAGGGAGAGCGATCTGGTGCCGGTCAGATTCCCTCCCGGATACCAGGATTTCGGCTTGGCAGCCGGTGAGCGAGGCGAAATTTGGACCGGCAGTTCGAATCAGGGTGCGAACCGCATTCGTGGCAATGTTCCGACCTACGTTGAGCCCAAGTTTGGCATTTCGTTTGTTTTCCGCGAAAAAGACGGCACAATTTGGATGGCAGGAACTGTGGGACTTTATCGGCTACGAGA
>JAKOVX010000078.1 GCA_029781855.1 Acidobacteriota bacterium
CATTATCGACGCCTCGGCGTCGCGGTAGGCGGCGTTGTGCAGATGGTTCGACGAACCCGGCAATTTCAGCCAAAGTTCCTCGGTCAGATACGGCATGAACGGATGCAGCATCCTGAGCGCCGAATCGAGGATCCAAACAATGCGTGTATTCGCCGCCACATCGCCGGACGTGATCTCGTCCTTTTTCAACTCGATGTACCAATCGCAGAAATCGTCCCAGAAAAAGTGGTAAAGCCGCGAGACCGCTTCGTGAAACTGGTAAGTTTCGAGCGCCTTGTTCACCGCAACGGCCGTCCTGCTGAGCCGCGAGACGATCCAGCGGTCGGCAAGCGGAGCGCGGACACTCTTGTCCGCATCGCCGGCTCCTCCGGCGAGATCGTGCTCGGCGATCAGGTTCAAACTCGTTTCCGCAGTCCCCGCGTTCATCAGGCAAAACCGCGTCGCGTTCCATATCTTGTTGGCAAAGTTGCGGTAGGTCTCGACGCCGATGTCGTTCCATTTGATATCGGCACCGGTCGCGATCGACGCGAGATAGATGCGCGTGGCGTCAACGCCGAATTTGTCGAACATCTCGATCGGATCGACGCCATTGTTTCGCGATTTGCTCATCGGCTTGCCGTCCTTGCCCAAAACGGTGCCGGTAATGACGCAATCCTCAAACGCGACCTTGTTCACGAACTTCTTCGTCAGCATCATCATTCGCGAAACCCACAGAAAGATGATGTCGCGGCCCGTCACGAGCACGTCCGTCGGGAGAAAAGTATCGAGGTCAGTGGTCGGTGGCCGGTTGTCGGTGGTCAGTGGGCCGACTACCTCCCATTCTCCCTTTCTCCCATTCTCCCTGTCTTCTTCACCCGTCCACCCGAACGTCGTGAACGCCCACAGGCCCGACGAAAACCACGTATCGAGCACATCCTGGTCCTGCCGGAGTTCCCGGCCGCCGGCCTTTTCTACCGCTTCGGCCTCAGTGCGGGCGACATAGACATTCCCGTCCGCGTCGTACCACGCCGGGATCTGATGGCCCCACCAAAGCTGCCGCGAGATGGTCCAATCTTTCAAATTCTCAAGCCAATTTTCGTAAACTCGCTGGTGCGGGACCTCCGGCGAGAAGTGCGGCACGCCCTCGTTTTTAGTAAGTTCGAGCGCGAGGTCGCGCAATCCTTCTCCGGGCCTCTGACTGTCGTGCATCTTGACGAACCATTGATCCGACAGGATCGGTTCAACAATGGTCTTGCACCGCTCGCAGATCGGGAGCGTGATCTCGTAATCCTCGATCTTCTCCAGCAGGCCAAGCTCCTCAAATCGCTCGACCACCTTTTCCCTTGCGACAAAACGGTCGAGGCCCTCAAATTCCGCACCCGCGTCGGCGTTCATCGTCGCGTCCTCGTTCATCACGAGCAACTGCGGCAGGTCGTGCCGCTGGCCGATCTGATAATCGTTCGGGTCGTGAGCGGGCGTGATCTTGACGGCGCCGGTGCCGAATTCGGCGTCGACGTATTCGTCCGCAACGATCGGGATCTCACGGTTAGTAAGCGGCAGCAGGATCGTCTTGCCGATCAGATTTTCATATCGCTTATCCGACGGATTTACCGCCACTGCCGTGTCGCCGAGCATCGTCTCGGGCCGCGTCGTGGCAACCGTGACGGTTTCTTCGCTGCCTTTTACCGGATACTTAAGGTAATAGAGCTTCCCGTCTTTTTTCGGCTCGTCTTTGACCTCTAGATCGGAGAGCACGGTCTTGTCCTTGGGGCACCAGTTAACGATCCGCAGCCCGCGATAGATCCAACCTTCCTCGTAAAGAGTGCAAAATACGTTTCGCACTGCAAGCGAGAGGTTCTCGTCCATCGTAAAACGGTGCCGCGACCAATCGACCGACGCACCCTCGCGGCGCATCTGCTCGGTGATCGTGTTGCCGTATTGCTCCTTCCACGTCCAGGCTCGACGAACAAATTCCTCGCGGCCGATGTCGGACGGCGACTTGTGCTCTTCTTTCTTAAGCTGCTCAACGACTTTTCGCTGGACGGAAATGCCGGCGTGGTCTGTTCCCGGCAGCCACAGCGTGCGATAACCCAACATTCGCTTCCAACGCGTCAGAGCGTCCATCAGCGTGTGCTGAAGTGCGTGGCCCATATGGAGGCTGCCCGTGACGTTTGGCGGCGGAATGACGATCGAATATTTCGGTGCGATCGCGTCCTGATTGATCTCAGGTGCGAAAAAACCGCTCTCTTCCCAGCGTTTGTAGTGATTCTCTTCGGCCGATTTGGGGTCGTAGGCCTTTGCAAGTTCCATATTTTCGTTTTCGACAAAAGCTTTATTCTAAATCAAAAGCGGTTAGTTTTCATCGCCTAGAGGAAAACCAACCGCCTTTCGCTTAATAAATACTTTCGGGTCCTATGTTTCCTTCTTTTCGTCGATCGCCTCGCGAATGAGCGTCTCCGCGATCCGCGGTACCGCTTCGCGCGCGACTTCGCGGACTGCACGGTCGGACATCTTCTCGAGGACGCTCTGCACGATCGCCTCGATCAACTCGGGCGAGACGTTCTTCACCGTCGGCGGATTCTCATCCGGCACCGCATCTTCGCGCGGGTCAAAATGAGCTTCGTCAACCGGTGCCGGGGCGGCGGGCTCTTCGTCCTCGATAACGAATCTTAACGGTGAAGTGCTCCGCTCAGGCCCTCTGTCGGGTTCAACGATTATTGCCTCTTCCAAATCGGCGGTCGGCTCATCGGATTTTGCCACGGGCTCTGGAGAGTCCAGGTCATCTCCGGCAGTTTGGTGAAATGGATCGATCGGTGTCCCGTTCGAGACAAATTTCGCCGTCTCGTCCGGATGCTCAACCTCAACGAGTTCGTCATCGACGCCAGGGTGGCTTGTTTCGATGATCTCATCATCCATTCCGGCGTCACCGAGTTCCTGAGACGGGCTCGGCGTAAATTCCTTTTCCTCGTCAAGTTCTTCGATCAGCGTTTCCCACGGGCCGGGTGCCGCCGGTACGAAGGCCGGTTCAGCGTCGAGATCCACCGTCGAATCAACCGCCGGCGCAACCTCGATCTCCTCAACGGCATCCGCCGCAGGAACTGGGTCGATCTCATGGACAGCTTCAAATGCGTTCGCCTCTTCGTCCGCCGTGAGCGTGTCCGACTCGGTAGTTTCCATGCTCGCCGTATCTGTAAGCGGAACCGCAAGGTCGTATTCGGGCCGATCGTACCCTCCTTCCGGCTCGTCTTGTTCGTCCAAAAGCGTTCCGAACTCAACTTTGGGTTCTACATCTACAGAATTCAGCGTGTCCATCGCCGATTCGATCTCGACGTCGTCGTCCTCGTTCACGGCAGATCCGGCCTCCGCCTCGGATTGTTCTGGTATGGATTCTGCGGCACCATACAATTCCGGGCCATGATCGGCTCCGACGGCTTCGTAAGTCTCGGTCTCGTCGAGTCGCGGCGGTTCTTCGACCTCAGACTCGACGGCAAATTCCGCCGCTTGGACTTCCGGACGCGGCATTTCCACCGTCGCCTCAAAACTGCTGTTGTAAAGGTCCTCAATGTCGTCGGTTTCCGGTTCGAGGTTTTCGCGGAGGCCGCCAAATTCGAGGTACTCGGTCACCTTTTCGACAAGTTCGCCGATCGACCGGAACGGCTTGGTGAAATAATAGTTCGAACCGACACGCGAAGCTTCGCCCGGATCGAACGGCTCGAACGAGCCAACGAGCAAGATCACCGGAATGTGCTTGGTCGTTTCGTCCTGTTTGATCATTTCGCAGAGCCGATAACCCGACATTCCCGGCATATTGACGTCAGCGATCAGCAGATCAGGCTCGATCTCGACAAATTTCTTCATCGCCGAATCGCCGTCGCCAACCGAATATACGTCGATGCCTTGCTCGATAAAGGTCAATTCGACGACCTTTCGTATCGTCGGGGAATCGTCTGCGAGGAGGATCTTGTATGCCATTTTTCGAAACTGTAGCGGTTGGAAACCAAACCAGAATCTATTTTACCAAATCGGCGGCAGGTGTCACTTTACGCGAGACAATTCCGCCGCCAATTTGATCGCCGCTGCCATGCTGGAAGATTCGGCAACGCCCTTTCCCGCGATCTCGAACGCAGTTCCGTGGTCGACCGAGGTACGGATCAGCGGCAAGCCGAGCGTGACATTAACGCCCGAATTGAATGACAACGATTTGACCGGGATGGTCGCCTGGTCGTGGTAGAGCGCTATGACCGCGTCGAATTCGCCATTTGAACAGCGGAGAAATATCGTGTCCGGTGAAAATGGCCCCGAAATCTCGATCCCCTCGTTGCGACATGCGTCGACGGCCGGAATGATCTCATCGATCTCCTCCCGGCCAAACCTTCCGCCTTCGGATGCGTGCGGGTTAAGGCCGGCTATCGCGAGCTTTACTTTTCGCCCGAGGAGACGTCCGAGTTGCTTGTCGGAAAACCTGATCAATTGAACCAGAGCTTCGGTTTTTACTAAATCGATCGCGTCGCGAAGGCTCAGATGTGTCGACAGAAGTATGACCCGGAGTCCGTCCGCAAAAAAGCTCATTGCGAACTCTCTGGTATCGGTCAATTCTGCGAGGAATTCGGTATGGCCGGGAAAATCGTAACCGCCGAGAGCGATCGCTTTTTTGCTTATCGGCGCCGTCGCGATCGCGTCGACCGTACCGGAACGCCAGAGTTCGACCGCCTTGACGATATATTCAGCCGATGCCTTACCGGTCACCGCTGCGTCGACGCCGATCTCGAAATGTGAGGGAAGGTTCTCAAGATCGACGACCTCGACCGATGCCAGAATATGGCTCAAACCAAGCGAATCGGCGACGCGGCCCAGGCAGGCTGCATCGCCGATGATCTTGCAACTAAAATCTTCGTCCGGTAAAAGTTCCGCCAGTGCCTTGAGAACGACTTCGGGACCGATGCCAGCGGCATCACCCATGGTAATGCCGATCGTCGGAAGACCTGCCCGAATTGATGACATTTTCGATCAGCCGCGCTTAGTCCGCCTGTCGGCGGCGAAAGGTCGGCTCCTCAAAATCCTCGGCCGGATTAATATCGGTTGCCGCGAACGGAATTCGAGTTGCCGGTGCCCCGACCGCCTCGGCGATCCTTGGCCGCGGGATCGCCGCCGCAGCTTGCGACTCAAATCCAGTCGCGATCACAGTTATCCAGATCTCGTCACCCATGTCCTCGCGGATCACGCTGCCCCAGATGATGTCGGCGTTATCGTCGGCCTCGCCTTCGATCATGCCGATCGCGTCCTCGATCTCACCCAAAACCATCGACGGGCCGCCCGTAACGTTGATAAGAGCCGCCTTGGCTCCCTTGATCGAATTTTCTTCGAGCAGTTTGTAATCGAGAGCGGCGCGCATCGCCTTCGACGCAGCGTCTTCACCGTCGCCCTTTCCGATACCCATCAACGCCACGCCCATGCCGCGCATTACGGTGGTTACGTCGGCGAAGTCCAAATTAATGATGCCCGGCGTAATTATCAGGTCGGTGATACCGCGAACAGCCTGCAGGAGAACATCGTCCGCTCGTTTGAATGCGTCGAGTATAGTGATCTTCTCTTCAACCTCGCGAAGCTTCGAATTAGGTATCGTGATCAACGTATCGACAACGCCGCGGAGTTCGGCGAGGCCCTGATCGGCCTGCTCCATTCGCTTCTTGCCCTCGACGCCGAACGGCTTTGTGACGACCGCAACTGTCAATGCTCCAAGCTCGACCGCAAGCGAGGCAACGACCGGTGCTGCACCGGTTCCGGTTCCGCCCCCGAGTCCGGCGGTCACGAAGACCATGTCCGAACCCTCGAGCACGTCAAGCAATTTCTTATGATCCTCGAGTGCCGCACGGCGGCCAACCTCAGGATTTGATCCTGCCCCGAGTCCACGCGTAGATTCGCTGCCAAGCTGGATCTTCATCGGCGCCTTCGATGCGTTCAAAGCTTGCAGGTCTGTATTTGCGACAATAAATTCGACGCCCTTAATGCCGGCCTCGATCATTCGGTTGACGGCATTTCCGCCGCCGCCGCCGACACCGATCACCTTAATTCGTGCCCCGGTGATCGGAGGTTCATCGATAAACATTTTGATTCCGGAGTTGCTCATTTTTGGTCCTTCCATTGCTATCATGACGCGTGTATAACAGGCAAAACTAGCATTAGTTCAACGTTCTTGCGGTGAGAGACGAATTGACTATATATTGTGCCTTCGGCGAAAGAGCATACTAGCTTTTGCGTAAAAAATCCAGCCCGAACGTTACAATTATCTAAACTTGTCGCGAATATTTTCAAAGAATTCTGTTACCTTCCGAACGGGTGACCGGCCGCCGCCGTCGCCGTCGCGAAGATGCGATTTCATCGAGGTAAGAGCGAGTCCACAAGCGGTCGCCCACGCCGGGCTTCGGGCGTTATCGAGCAGACCGCCAAAGTACTCGGGTTCGACAAAACCGAGCCTCGTCGGAGCGTCGAAAACCTGCTCTGCCATCTCGCACATTCCGCGGACAAGCGAACCTCCGCCCGTCAGGATAACGCCGCCAGAGATCTGTGCCTTGGCGGAGTTGGCTTCCCGGGCGATGTGCTGCAGCAATTCCACAGCTCGCGGCTGCATAATGTCGCAGAGGATCTCCTTCGACAGTCCGCGTGTCTCATTCCGTCCGACGGGTTGGATCTCGATGACCTCAGACCGCTCGTCATCGTCGAGCAGAAACGACGCGACGCACCCGAACGCGTGTTTGATCTTGTTCGCTTCCGGGATCGAAACTCGCAACCCGACGGCGATGTCCTTGGTGAAGTGCATGCTGCCGAACGGGAAAACGGCGGTGTGCTGCACCGCCCCGCGACCGAAGATCATTAGACTCGTGATCTCGGAACCCAAATTTACGATCGCGCATCCGTATTCGCGGTCGTCGTCGCTCAACGTACTCTCCGCCGCAGCGAGCGGCTCAAGCAGTGTCTGTTCAACGTCGAGGCCCGCTCTTTTTACCGCTTTGACGAGATTTTGCCTTGCCGCACTCGGGCTGATCACAACGTGAACCAGAGCCTCAAGCCGCGAACCGCTCATTCCAACGGGTTCCGTAATGCCATCCTGGCCGTCGATGATAAATTCCTGCGGGACCCGGTTCACGATGTCCCACCCCGGCGGCAGCGGCATTGCGCATGCCGATTCGATCGCGCGATCAGTATCTTCCTCGGTTATTTCCTTTTCCGGCCCGGCAACAGCAACGACCCCGTTCTTATTTTCACCCTTGAAATGCTCACCCGACAGATTTACCGTTGCCGAGTCAACATCGACCCCGGCAACGCGTTCGGCATCGCCGACTGCCTTGCGGATCGATTCTGATACGGCTTCGGCAGACGTTACGATACCGCGGCGCAATCCTTTCGAATCCGCCTCGCCGACACCGATGATATTCATCTTGCCGTCGTCGCCGGGCTCGCCGATGACGCACCGGACCTTGCTAGTCCCAACATCTAAACCTACTGCCTGGATCTCGTTTGACATCGTTCTAATTTCCTATGTAATCAAGTACTGGCGAGATACCGGCGGCATTCACCCCTTTGATCTTTTCGCCTTTCCCAGCAACCGCCTCCATCGCCGATTTCAGGCTTTTGGCCAAATTATCCTTCGCCAACATGACGTAGATCGGCTTGCCGGAATCCACGATCACGGCCTGTGGATCGCGAAGGTCGGCCAAATTCACCTCTTTCACACGTTCCGAAAGCCCAAGATCGCGCCATTCGTCGAGCATTTTCTTATAAAGCCTGATCCGCTGGATGTTATCCGCCGGGGCCTTTTCGGTTTTCGCCTCATCCCAGCCGCGCATGACGAACGGCATTGTCGGCTCGGGTTTGGTGGCCGCAGCGAGAATCACGCCTTCGCTATCAACCAGGAAGTCGCCGGCGTTGAGGCGTACGACGGCCGCCGGCACCCGCTCGAGAACATTGACGCGTATTCCCGACGGCAGCTGCATGGACACGGCGGCAGTTTTGACGAAGGGAAGTTTCTCGATCTTTTCACGGATCGACGGTAGATCGGCGAGCCATACGCCGGTTTTTTCGGTGTTCGCTGCAACTATCTTTCTGATGTCGTCCGCAGGAGCACGATCAACGCCGCGGATATCGACCGCTCGCACCGCAAAAAAGTCCGATGCAATCGCCGTCTTATAGCCCATCAAACCAAAAAACACGATACCGCCGATCAGGCAAACGGCAATTATCAGCGGAACGAAAAAGCGGCTGAGCCGATGTGCGGCCGCCTCCCGACGCATACTCCGGACGGACTGCGACTTGTTTCTCGCAGTCGACCGGCGTTTTGCCGTCGATCTTTTTGCCTTTGACTTCGCCTTTGCCATAAAACTACTGCGGCTACTTCCCTACTAACCTGAATTATTGCTTCAATGCCGCCACGATCTCATCCGAGAGTCGAGTTACGCTGCCGGCACCTAACGTGATCACAAGATCACCCTCTCGTAGGTCTGGCAGGACGCGAGCTGTCGCGGTGTCGATATCACCAATATAATTGGCGTTCTTGTGCCCGTATTTCTTGATGTTCTCGGTCAGCACTTCCGCCGAAATGCCCTCGATCGGCTGCTCGCTCGCCGCGTAAATATCCAGGATGTAGAGGACGTCGGCATTGTTGAATGCAACCACGAAATCATCCATCAACTCCTGCGTCCGCGAATAGCGATGCGGCTGAAAAACAACCACCGTTCGCTTGCCGCCGGAGCTGTTCTTCGCCGCTGACAGCGTCGCCAGGATCTCGGTCGGATGATGACCGTAATCGTCGACGACCATTATTCCCTTCGCCTCGCCTTTGAACTGAAATCGCCGGTTCGCATTGCGGAATCCTGCAAACGCCTCAACGACCTTCGAAAACGGCACGTCCATCTCCAGAGCCACCGCTGTGGCCGCTAACGCATTGTAAACATTATGCTTACCCGGCACCGGTAAGTGCATTTCGCCAAGGACTTCGTCGCCTTTCCACACGGAAAATGTTGATCCGAAGTGGTCGTCAAAACGAATATCGTGGGCTGAAATATCCGCTTGCGCCGTCATTCCGTACGTAACACGCCTGCGTTTAATATTCGGGATCAGAAGCTGAACGTTCGGGTCGTCAAGGCATATGATCGCCGCTCCGTAAAACGGGACCTTATTAACGAAATCCGTAAAGCACTGAACGACGTCGTCCATTCCCTTGTAGGATTCCATATGCTCCTTATCGATATTCGTGACCACCGCGATCGTCGGATAGAGCATAAGGAACGACCGGTCGCTCTCATCCGCTTCAGTTACGAACCACTCTGACTGGCCAAGTTTCGCGTTCGAGCCGAGTGTATCGACAACCCCGCCAACGACGGTCGTCGGGTCAATTCCGGCGTAACCAAGTATCGTTGCGACCATCGATGTCGTCGACGTTTTGCCGTGAGTCCCGGACACCGCAACGGAATACGGCTTTAGCGTCATCAGCTCGGCAAGCATTTCTGCCCTCGGAATAACCGGGATCGATCGTCGTTTTGCCTCGACCACTTCCGGATTATCTTCTTTAACCGCGGAAGAATACACAACAACCTCGGCCGCACCGACGTTTTCAGCTGCGTGGCCTTCGGCAATGCCGACATTAAACAGTTCCTCGAGGCGTTCCGTGTTCTTCGACTTCTTCTGATCCGAGCCTGTGACCACAAATCCAAGATTGCACAGCACTTCGGCAATACCGCTCATGCCGATACCGCCGATGCCGATAAAATGAATATTCTTAACGTGCCGAAACATTGTCATAACTACTTATTCCTGAGTTCTTCGATCAGGTCGACGGTCGCCTTTGCAGCGTCGGGCCGCGAAATCGTCCGAGCCGCGACTCCCATCTTTACTATCGTTTGCGGGTCGCCGATCAGTTCTTTCAGCTCATTCGCAAGCCGTTCGCCCGAGAGGTTCACTTGTAGGATAACGCGAACGGCACCGTGCTTTTGCATAGCTTCAGCATTCTTTCGCTGATGATCATCGGCGGCAGACGGCAGTGGAACCATGATCGAGGCCTTGCCGGCGGCTGCCACCTCGGCACAGGTTGTCGCTCCGGCACGGCTAATGATCACGTCGGCGCGGTCAAATTCTTCGACCATATTCGAGATATATGGCCTGATGTCAGCATCGATCGCGTTTTCGGCATAGGCTCCGCGAACCTTTTCTAGGTCGGCATCGCCGGTTTGATGCGTGATCTCGAAAGCAATGCCCGATTCCTTCAAGAAAGGCAACGCCGCCATCATTGCATTATTTATTGCTCGGGCTCCCTGCGATCCGCCAAAGATCAGGATCCGAACCGGTGAATTTGGTTCCCGCGTCGGAACGTCAAAAAACTCGCCCCTTACCGGATTGCCGGTCACAACGCCTTTGTTCCCAAAGTACTGCAGGGCCTCGTCGAAGGTCAGAGCGGCCTTATCGACAAATCTCGCCAATCGCCGGTTGGTAAATCCCGGCAACGCGTTCGAATCCATCACGAGGGTCGGATAGGTCATAAAATGCGCCGTCATCAGCATCGGGCCTGAGACATATCCGCCGGCACCGACCACAACGTCAGGCGAAAATTCCCGCAATATTCTCCTCGCCTCAAAAAAGCTCTGCGGCAGCACCGCCAATCCCTTCACTTTTCCAACAAGCCCCACATTTTTCAATCCGGCACTATGTATCAACGAAAGCTGAAAACCATTGTCCGGCACGATCCGCGTTTCCAGCCCTCGCGAAGTGCCGACGAAAAGCACCTCCGACGACTCGTCGCGAGCGAGAATTTCCTTCGCAACCGCGATGCCCGGGTAGATGTGTCCGCCGGTCCCGCCGGCTGCGATCAATACCTTCATTTTCGTCATATTCAACCGGAGTCGCTATTTTCGTACGCGGCGAGCGTTAGTTCGACGTTCCGGAATTTCCCTTTCAACGGTCGCGTCACGAGCGTAACGCGAAATACTTAACAATATTCCGACCCCGATCAATGTCACAACGACGGACGAACCACCGTACGATATGAACGGCAACGGAATGCCTTTCGCCGGCAGGATCGAAATTACGACGCTGATGTTGAACAACGCCTGAGCAATGATGCCCGTTATCAAACCTATCCCAAGCAACATCCCGAACCTGTCCGGAGCGTTCATCGCGGCCCGAGTTCCACGCCAGAGCAACAAACCGAAAGCCGTCACTACCGCCAGCGTGCCTATCAACCCAAGTTCCTCGCCGACAACCGAAAAAATAAAATCCGAGTACGGATACGGCAGATAAAACAACTTTTGCTGGCCCTTCGAGAATCCCTCGCCCAAAATGCCGCCCGAGCCGATCGCATATAGCGATTGGATCACTTGATAGCTTTCGTCGGCGGCGTATTTATACGGATCCAGAAATGCCAAAATTCGTTGAACACGCCACGGAGCAATGGCGATCGCGCCGATCCCGATGACTATCATCGCCGCGGCAACGGACGCAATATGTATCAATCTTGCACCGGCGGCAAAATAGACCGTGGAGAATATCGCACATAAAACAATCGTCGTGCCCAGGTCCTTTTCGGCCATCACAAGCCCCGCAAGAAGCCCAAGCCCGAGCAATGCAGGTATTACGGTCGATTTTAGCTCTGTCACCGTCTTTTCGTTTTTTGTCAAAAACCAAGCCAAAAACATCGGAAGTGCGACCTTCGCGAGTTCCGACGGTTGAAACGAAAATCCGCCGAATCTGATCCAGCGTCGTGCCCCATTGATCGGAGAAAAGCCGAAAACCGCGAGCAATGCGATCGACGTCAGCGCCAAAACGCCGATGATCACGTATTTGTTGTTAAAAACGCGATAGTCCAACCGGCTTACGATCAGCATCGCGGCGATCCCGATCAAAACAAAGATCAGCTGTTTGAAAAAGTATGTAAATTGGCTGTTCTCGGCCGACTCTTTCATCGACATCATCGCTGACGCGCTGTAGACCATCATCGCGCCAAACAAAGCCAGACCGGCGGCGATCAGGAACATAAACCAGTCTGTTCGTTGCTTTGCAGCCATTTTGATCAAACCGAAGCAGCCTTTGCCTCCAGATTTCCGACGTGTGCCTTGAATTCCCGCCCACGTTCTTCAAAGCTCCCGAACATATCAAAGCTCGCACACGCCGGAGCGAGCAGCACCGCGTCGCCGGATTCGGCAGCCGCAAACCCTTTTTCAACAGCGTCTCTCAGCGATCCGGCACGAATGATCTCGGCGTGTCCCTTCAATTGCGACTCGATATTGTCGGCGTCCTCACCGATCAGCACCAGTGCCCTTACAGATGCCTCGATCAGCGGAATGAGCGGCGCGTATGGAGCATTTTTCCCGCGGCCGCCGAGAATAAGTACCGTATTGCCGTCAATTTCGCTCAGAGCCTCCAGGGCTTTCATCGTCGCGTCGACCGACGTAGCCTTGGAATCGTTGTAAAAGCTTACCCCATCCAATTCAGCGACAAATTCGATCCGATGTTCGACGCCCTTGAATTCCGCGATCGTTTCACGCATCGATTCCGGCGAAGCACCGGCCGCAAGTCCCGCGGCGAGTGACGCAAGCACATTTTCGACGTTGTGCAGCCCGCGCAAATAGATCTCGTCACGGGTCGTCAGAACCTTTTCCTTCCCGTTTGCCCGGCAAACGAGCTCTCGTCCGCGAAGGAACAGACCTTCGTCCAGCTCACGTTCGACGCTGAAAAAGACGACATTGGCCTTTAATCCATCCGCCCACGTCGCGGTCACTTCATTGTCCGCATTCAGGATCGCGACATTCTCCGCCGTCTGATTCATAAAAATGCGGTGCTTCGCGGCGGCATAATCTAGAAACGATTCATAGCGGTCAAGATGGTTCGGCGTCACATTGAGGCACAAAGCAATGTCCGCTCGAAAGTCTTTGATAGTCTCAAGCTGAAAACTCGATAGCTCAGCGACCGTCCACGTTTCGTCCGTTGATGATTCCGCCAAGCTCAGCAGCGGCGTGCCGATATTGCCGCCGACCTGCGTCTTTATCCCCGAATTCTTCAGCAGTTCCCCGATCAGCGTCGTCGTCGTCGTTTTGCCGTTCGAACCGGTAATGCCGACGATACGGCCTTTCATGAACCTGAACGCTAGTTCCACTTCGCCGATGACCTCGCCGTCCTTACGATCCACGTACCTGGCTGGTATCGTATTGGTCGGAACACCCGGGGAAATGACAACCAGATCGATCTGGTCCAGAAGCCACGATGGAATTTGCCCGGAGATCAACCCTACGCCATGCGATTCTTTCAACCCTCGTGCCGCGTCAGACCACGTCTCGACCTCGCGCTTGTCGTGCAGAGCGACGATCGCTCCTCGGTTCGCGAGAAATCTTGCCGATTCGACGCCCGACTTTCCCGCACCGAGTACAAGTGCTTTTCTTCCCGATATTTCCATTTACTAAACCTTTTCAAACTCGTCGACGGTTGCGATGCCAAAATTCTTGTTCCGCTTTGTTCCACTACCCATTCTCGTGTTCCGGTGGAACAAAATTAATGTTTAACGTAACTTCAGCGTAGATAAACTTAACAAAGCAAACAAGATAGCTATGATCACAAATCTGAACACGATCTTCGGCTCCTTCCATCCCGACAGCTGAAAATGATGATGCAGCGGTGCCTGGCGGAAAATTCGCTTGCCGACACCGGTGCTTCGCCGGGTGAACTTGAAGTACGAGACCTGCATCATTACCGACAATGCTTCGAGAATAAATACGCCGCCAATGAACGGAAGCAGAAACTCCTGCTTGGTCAGAACGGCGACTGTTCCAAGTGCCCCGCCGATCGCCAAACTACCGACATCGCCCATAAAGACCTCGGCCGGTGGCGAGTTGTACCAGAGAAACCCAAGGCTCGCACCGACCATTGCCCCGCAGAAAACCGTCAATTCCGCGGACATCGGATTGTGCGTCAGATCGAGTCGCTCGGCCCAACGAGCATCACTCGACACATATGTCAGAGCAGTCAAAGCTGACATCGCGATAAAAGTTACGCTCGAGGCGAGCCCGTCGAGCCCGTCCGTGAGGTTTACCGCATTCGACGCGCCCAAAAGTATAAAAACGATGAACCCGAGGTAAAGCCATGGCGGAATTATGGTTATAGCCGTCTGCGCGGTTGCTTTGAGGAACGGAATACTCAAATTCCATTCGTAATTAGTAAAGAAGTACAGGACAGCCCATACGGCGAGTGCCGTTATCAACTGACCGGCAAGTTTCTGCTTCCCCGTCAATCCAAGGCTTCGTTTCTTAACGATCTTGATGTAATCATCTGCAAATCCGATCGCCGCAAAACACGTCGTCGCTCCAAGTGCGATCCAAAGAAACAAGCTGTCGAGCTTGCCCCATAGCAACGTTGCAATGATGACAGAACCTATGATAAGGACGCCGCCCATCGTGGGCGTACCCTTCTTCGCCTGATGCTCAGCCGACAGCTCTTCGCGGATCTCCTGCCCGACTTTGAGTTCGGTCAGTTTACGGATCACATACTTGCCAAAGAACAGCGATATCAGAAGCGAAGTCACGGTCGCAAGGCCCGTACGAAAGGTCACATACTGAAAAACATTCAGGCCCTTATAGAAATACGATTCGCTATTGGCTCCGTATGTCCTGAAGATCCATTGATAGAGTATGTAATAGAGCATTGAGCCAAATTTCGAAGCCTATCAGCCGGCGACGGCCCCATTCCCTTCGGACCCAAATCGTTCGCGTAATTTTGCGATCACCTTTTCGGTTTTCACTCCCCGCGAACCCTTTACAAGTACAACGTCACCGGGCCGCACAATGTCGGCAAGCATTTGTCCGGCACGGTCCGCATCCTCCGCAAATCTGACATCGTCAAAACCGGCATTTGCGGCCCCGCTGACCAATTCCTTAGCGAACCCTCGAACTCCGATCAGGACATCGACGTCCATCGACGCGATAGCCAAACCGGTATGCCGATGGATGTCAGCCGCTGTGTCACCCAGCTCAAGCATCTCACCCGCGACGACGATCTTTCGTTCCGCCGGAGACGACCCCTCGACCAACGTTTTGACCATTGAAAGCAAGGCGTCCGGATTTGAATTGTACGAATCGTCGATCACCGTGAAACCCTGTGAAAATCGAATGATCTCGCCGCGTTGTGGCGGAGCGTTCACGCTGCTCAATCGGCTGGCGATCGCCTCGGCTGACATCCCAAACGAATGGCCAACCGCCGCGGCCGCGAGTGCATTCATTATGTTATGGGTGCCATTTAGCGGGAAACTGACATGGGCCGAACCGCTTGGAGTTCGAAGACCAAAGGTTGTATTTCCGAATCCGGCAAATTCAATGTTAGCCGCGGTTACATCCGCCGCGTTTTGGATACCGTACGTGATGGTCGAACCCTTCGACAACTGTTTCATCGCAACTACACGCTCGTCATCGGCGTTGAGCACCGCGACACCACCGGACTTCATACCCTCGACAAGCTCAGCCTTTGCGTCTGCGATCCTTTCTATCGTCCCCAAATGTTCAATGTGAACCGGCAGAACATTTAGTTCTACCGCCACGTCCGGCGGAGTTATGCGGCAAAGACGTGCTATCTCGTTCAAAGGCGTCGACATACCCATTTCGAGAACTGCGATGTTGTACGACGGATCTGCGGCTAGTCTAAGAACGGTCAAAGGGTGGCCTAGGCCGTTGTTGTAGTTCTTGATATTCCGAAGTACCTTTTTCCCGGTTCCTTCGAGGACGTGAGCAGCTAATTCCTTCGCCGTGGTCTTTCCAGCCGAACCGGTGATGGCTACGACCGGTTTATTCCACCCCAAATAGACGTTATGTGCCAAACGCTGGAAGGCGGCGATCACATCATCGGCGTAGATCATCCGGTCTGCGAACTGTTCCAGTTCCGCCCTATGTTCATCGAAACGATCCGATCGGACTACGGCCGCAACCGCTCCCGACTTGAGAGCGTCGGCAACATATTCGGTCGAATCCGAAAAATCACCATTGAATCCATTTTCCCGATACTCAGGTTGCGAGAGCGCAAAAAACACATCGCCCGCCTTAACCTCACGCGAATCGATCACAAATGATGTGACTTCGCAGTCGGCAATGGCGGGGTCTAGTTGCGGAGCTTCCGCATTCATGTACTCGATCGCTTTGCTTAGTTTCAAGTGTCTCTTGGTCTCTCCAATGTTGGCGGGCCTTCAAATAATAGGATCGCGTCGAGATCGCCGACTACCCGTTTTCGCTCACTTGGCCGCTTTTCAACGCTTTTCTTAACGTCATTCGGCGACTTGCCGGAAGTGCCCCTTTTTGATTCGCCTTTGTCTTTAGACTTTTCCTCAGCTCCGGTCTCTTTCTTTTCGATCTTCGAGGCCACTTTTGCATCCGCCGGGTTGCTTGTTTCCGGAATGTCCTGGGCAACCGGCATTTCCTTGATAGGGACGCCGTCCGGCTTAATGTTCATCGCCGGCAGGATCTTTTCAGCGATGTCCTTGAAAACCGGTGCCGCCACCATACCGCCATCCCTCGCCCCGGATTTTGGCTCATCTATCACTACCGCGATCACAATTTCCGGATCATTAGCAGGAGCTATTCCGATAAACGAAGAGACATATTTGCTCGGGTCAACCCTCTTTGTCCTCGGATCGAATTTCCATGCCGTGCCCGTTTTGCCCGCGGAAGTATAGCCGTTCAACTGAGCGCGTCTTCCCGTGCCGGTGAGCACGACTTGGCGAAGCATTGTTCGCAAATTCCTTGCAGTTTCGACGGAAACGACCCTCACATTTTCGGGCTTGCTCGACGGAACGGGCTTTTGGTCGGGTTTGCGAATTTCCCTGATAATTCGGGGTTGGATCTTAACTCCGTCGTTAGCTATCGTCGCAAAAGCAGTCGCCATTTGCAAAGCTGTCACCCCAATTTCATAACCGATCGACATCGACGCAAGCGAGTCCCCATTCCACTTGTCCGGGGAACGAACTATGCCGCTCGTTTCGGCCGGTAGTTCGATACCCGTACGGTCGCCAAATCCCATTTTTTGAAGCATCGCCCAGAAATCGTCCCTGCCGACCCGTTGACCGGTTTTGATCGCACAGACATTGCTCGACTGGGCCAGAGCCTGTGAATACGTAACCGAACCGATATGATGCGAGTCGGTGAATTTGTGATTTGCGATCTCGATCGTTCCGTTGCCAGCATCGATCATATCGTCAGGCTTAAAAAGGTTCTTCTCGAGTGCTGAACTATAGGTAACAAGCTTAAATGTCGAGCCCGGCGAGTAGGTGCTCTGAATGGTGTGGTTGATCACTGATTCTGGCTGTATGTTCTTTATGTTATTTGGGTCGAAAGTCGGATAATTGGCCATCGCCAGTATCTCACCAGTTTTTACCGACATCACAACGGCCATTCCCGCCTTCGCACTCGCCGCCCAGACGCCATTTGCAAGGGCCTCTTCAGCCATGAACTGATAAGAAGTACTTATCGTCAGCGATATATCGGCCGGCTCCCCGCGATCGACCACCGTCTCGTCGTAAACTCGTCCATGCCGATCCCGCTCCTGGATCTTTTTGATAATTTCACCGTGCAGCAATTCGTCCTGTGACAATTCGATCCCGGCGACCCCGGTGTCGTCCATATTACTAAAGCCGATGATCTGAGCTGCAAGGGAACCGTACGGATATCTCCGAATTTGATCTTCCGTCCAATGTAGGCCATAAAATCGCGGCAGGTCGCCCTTAGTGACCTCGTCACTGTCCAGTGATTTGTTGATCCTTTGGTAAGTATCGTCGTCCAGCTTCTTTAGCAAGGGAACGAACTTTTTCTTCGACGCTTTTGCTTCGGCAAGTTGCGTCGAAAGCTGGCGCTCGTCGATCTTGAGAATTTTCGCAAGTGCTTTCGCTGCCTTCTCTACGTCATCGATCTCGCTTGGGTCGGCAATTAGCGTATTGACCCGAATGCTGGTCGCGAGCATGTGATCGTCGCGGTCCAAGATTGTGCCCCGCATCAACTTGGTCTTCTCTATGTTTGTCCGTTGTTTGATCGCCTGACCTTTCAGCCATTCGTGCTGGGTTACCTGGAGATGTACAAGGCGGACTCCGATACCGAGCATCCATATCGAAAATACCGCCACGATGAGCATGAAACGGGTGAACGCAACCTGACGAGGGTTGGACTTCTTTTTATGCGTCGACCTTGTAGCCATTGGATTTTGCAGACTTGAACTGCCCAGGAGAGAACTAACGTACTGAAACTAACGCAGCTGCTGTGCTCTTTTCCTTCTTTTCTCGATCATTGACCTCACCTTTGGCTCGAGCCGCAATTTGTGGCTTCGTCGACGACTCGACGTATGCCGTGCGAACCACATATTTTGTCGAATGGTTCAAATCGATGTTCTTGCCGTCACCAGGCGAAACCGGGGCTTTCGAGACGTTGGAAATGGAGGCCATCTGGGGTGACGCCACATAAAGATCATCTACGCCTAGGTTTTGCGCCGCCTTTTTGATCTCTGCTGGCGAAAGCGAAACCTCACGAGCAAGGAGCAGCCGGCGTTTCTCGGATTCAAGATCGTCAAGCTGCTTTCTTAGCTTCGAATTCCGCATCCCGTAGTCCATCGAAGAAAAATGCTGTCGGGCTGCCAGGAAGAAACCGGCTATTACGACCACAAGACATACGAACATCAGCGCATACATCTTTATCTGGCCCGTTTGGCCCTTACTTGTATCGGTCTGTTTGCGCCTTATGATCGTGGATGTGTCTCGTTTCATCGTTTCCTCCAAGGTATGTCTCTAAAAGTTCAGAGCTTTTTGCAAGCTCTCGATTTTGCACTCCGGGACCTGGGATTTTCCCGTAATTCGTCCTCGCCGGGCAATAACGGCTTTCGTGTGAGAATTTCAACTTTTTTTGCAGCTCCGCAAATACACTGTGGAATCCGCGGCGGGCACTCGCACTTTCCGGCAAGTTTTTGGAACGTGCGCTTTATGATCCTGTCTTCAAGGCTGTGAAACGATATCACCGCCAAGACGCCCTGAGATTTCAAACATTCGACCGAGTCGATCAAGAATTTTTCTAGTATTTCAAGCTCTCCATTTACTGCGATCCTCAAGGCCTGAAACGTCCGCGTCGCAGGATGGATTTTATCTTTCTTGCCGCGTTTTACGGCACGTTCGACAAGTTCGGCAAGTTCCCGTGTGGTCGATATCGGTTCGCCGCGTTCATTCCGTTCCCGGATCCAACGTGCGATGCGTCGGGAGGCCCTCTCCTCGCCGAACTGGTAAATAATGTCGGCAAGCTCCGATTCAGGTGTTTCACGAAGCAGATCCGCCGCCGTCGCCCCACCCGAATTCGGGTCCATCCGCATATCCAGCGGAGCATCGAACCGAAAGCTAAATCCCCGTGTGGCATCGTCAAACTGCAACGATGAAACGCCAAGATCGGCGATGATCGCATCGGGAGATCCAAGTTCCGCATTTTCAATGATCTGTTTGACCGCAGAAAAGTTTCCGTGAACAGCTTCAAATCGATCACCGTACTCCGCCAGTCTTTCTACCGCCAAACTAAGCGCCGCCCTATCCTGGTCAATCCCGAGGACGACAACTGTTGGCGAACAAGCAAGGATGGCTTCGGTGTGTCCCCCGAGTCCGAGTGTCGCGTCGACCACGAACCTGCACTCCGGCACCTTAATGACAGTAAGTACTTCCCGAAGTAACACCGAACTGTGTAAAAAATCGGCTTCGTCCTTGTGCATCTTCAAAGATCCGCGAAGGGTCGGCTGGTTGATGCTCCATTTCAGAGAAGTCTCAAACCGCAAATTCTGTTTTTCGTAAATTAGTGAGTGGAAACTCGGAGCGTCATTACCCGTTAAAATGACTCTACGCCGTTAAGTTTCGTCCGACGGAAACCTGATTCGATGCTTCAAATGCGCTTAATCGCTTAATTTTCATAAGCGCCTTATTGGGACTGACTATTTCAGATTTCATCGTTAATCACAGGATGCCACGAAGAATTCTAGACCTGAATCAGATGTCGTGTCAAGAAGAATTTTCGAAAACACGTTAATCACTCGTTTAACGAATCGTAGCTCCCGGACAATTTGTATTTTGCGGTTTTTTGGAGTTTCTATTGTTGCTGATATACCATTGTGAGGTTCGTTTCGTTCCACATGAATTCCTCTATTATTCAGCTCACGATCTTTGGCTTGCTCGCGGCTTTGGCCAATGTTTTGGGTGGAGCGATTCTGTTTCCGTCGAAGCTCCATTCAAACTACAAGCGTTTCTTGAAGTATCTACTCGCATTGGGTGCGGGATTTATGCTTTCGGTTACGATTTTCGAGATATTGCCGAAGGTTATTTTCATCTGGCAGAAGCGATTCCCGAATTCGGCGGATGAGTTGTACGTGCCGATGTTGTTGTTGATGGCGGGGTATTTGTTGACGCAGTTCTTTGAACATACGATCGCGCCGCATTTCCATCTGGGCGAAGAGGTCCACTCGGACGAATTGATCTCGACGTCGTCTGCTTACACAGCGGTTGGCGGGTTGGTGATCCACACGTTTTTTGACGGGGTTTCGATCGCGGCGGCGGCACAGGTTGATGCCAGATTGGGATTGCTGGTGTTTCTGGCCGTGTTTTTACATAAGTTTCCGGAAGGTTTTTCGATCGGGTCGATGATCCTGGCGGCAGGCAAAGGCTTTCGCGAGGTAATGACGGCAACGTCGCTGATCGGCGCGATGACGATCGTAGGCGTCGTCGTGTTCTACGTTATAGGGTCGAATCTCGACGGCGCCGTCGCCTATGCCCTGCCGCTGGCCGGGGGCGTGACCCTATACGTCGCGGCGAGTGACCTGATCCCGGAGGTCAATCACCACGGCGGCGGGCGACCGTTCGTATCGTTTTCGGTATTTGCGGGAGTTGCTCTGTTTTTCGGGGTTCATTTCCTGCTGCACGGGCTGGTCGAATAGGCCCGCTTCCCCACGCCCCAAAATTCCTGAAACAAATTTCCCGGCTCGTCGTTATTTGATAGTGGAGGCACTTTAGCGAAATGAGAGAACCTTTGTTAGCGGGTATTTTGAGTTTACTTATCCCGGGGATCGGACAGCTTTATAACGGCCGTATCTTAATTGGCATAATTTGGCTGGTCCTGACCGGTTTTTCGTGGATTGGGTCAGCAGGAACGCTCGGATGGGTGGTTCACCTGATCTCGGCTTGGTGTGCCTACAGCTACGCAAAGGAAAATCCGGTTCGAGTCTAGAGTATCTTCAAGCAATCCTCCTCTTTTGCCCGGCATTCGTTAATGCCGGGCCTTTTTACGTTTCGGCAAATGGGTGCGATTGTGTAGTATAGGTCACTGGTTCTTATGGTGAAAGAAGGGATCCCGTTCGTGCTCGTGCCGGGAATAATATTTGTGGGATTCGTCCTGCTTGGGTGGTGGATCGCGGCGGCGTTGTTCCTTTTCCTGTGCCTGTTCATGGCATTCTTTTTTCGGGACCCAAAACGAGTGGTGCCGACCGAGCCGAATATCGTTGTCTCGGCCGCCGACGGGCGTGTGACACGGATCGAAGAGACGCCGGAGGGCAAGCTCGTCAGCGTTTTCCTTTCGCCGATAGACGTTCACATCAATCGCTCGCCGATCGCGGGCAAGATCACCAATATCGAATACACGCCCGGCAAAAAGTTGCCCGCGACGAGCAACAACGCCAGCTTCGTCAACGAACGCAATTCCCTGCTTATCGAATCGCCCGAAATGACGGTAAAATGCACGCAGATCGCGGGAATCTTGGCTCGCCGGATTGTCTGTTGGCCGCATACGGGTGATAATCTTGAACGCGGACAAAAATTCGGCCTTATCAAATTCAGCTCGCGAACCGACCTGCTGATGCCGAACGATGTAACGATCGAGGTCAGGGTCGGTGACAAGGTTAAGGGTGGAGAGACGATCATTGGAAGGCTAGCGGTGAGTGGTGAATGATGAGTGGTCAGTGGTAGGTGGTCAGGGTTTAATCACTTAACATTTACTTTCTATATATCGTCAGTAACCGTTGATCATTTATTAGTTAGCAGTTTCTAGTTATTAGTTTTTAGTTATTCCCCGATGGATGAGATCGAAGACAGCAAACCGCCGCACAGAGGCTTGAAGAAGGGCCTTTTTGTGATCCCGACGTTGTTTACCGCCGGGAATGTGGCGATGGGCTTTTTGGCCGTGCTCTGGTCGGTGCGTGGATTTCACGCCGCGATGACCGAGCCGGGCTCGGCGGCGCAGTATTTCGATCAGGCAGCGGTCGCGTTGGGCCTGGCGATCCTATTCGATACGATGGACGGCCGCGTCGCCCGTGCCACCCGCACAACGACCGAGATCGGCGTGCAGTTCGATTCGCTGGCGGACGTGCTGACGTTCGGCATCGCTCCCACGGCGCTCATTTATTGTTGGGCGGTCGCACCGACATTTCACGAGAGCAGCCCGCTTTACAACATCGGCGTCATCCTGCTTTTCATCTATTTGATGTGCGGTGCCTTCCGGCTGGCAAGGTTCAATCTACAGGCGATGCGGCCGCACGTGCTAGAGGAAGGCGCGGGCAAACTCGATAAAAAGAATTTCGTCGGATTGCCGATACCTCCTGCGGCCGGACTGCTGGCGGCGATCGTCCACTATTCGCCGGCTCCGCTCAACGCATACGGCCCGGGCTACGCGCGATACTACACAATCCTTATTTACATATTGCTCGCGATTCTCGGCGGGCTGATGGTAAGCAAGATCCGCTATTCGAGCTTTAAGTCGGCGGGCGCTGTTAAGATCAGTTTCGTTATGGTGCTGCTCATCGCCGCTGGTGGAATGGTGATGTGGTTTTACTCGCAATACGCCCTGCTGGTCTTCGCCGTCCTCTACGTCGGCCACGGCATTGTCGGCTGGCTCTACCGCTCCGCCACCGGCCGAAGGTCTGAAACCGCACCCGCAGTTACAGAAGCCGAAAGCCTCTAGTTTCAAATCTTTACATATCCTGACTTAAAGTCCTGCATTCGTTTTGTTCCACCGGAACACGAGAATGGGTTGCGGAACAATCGGAGAGCGGACACTTCTGTCCGCATCGCCGGGATGAACCTCCGAAAAGCAAAAGAGTATTGCCACTAGCTTTAGCTAGTGGACAGGATATGCATGAGTAAGATCCCGGGCTTTAGCCTAAAACCCGTATGAAACCAACTCGCGATAGGAACCGTCAAATCCGATCTATGTCGCCCGCTAACGCGGGCTCCGGGAAATGGGTTGGGGCACTTACCCCAGGTTCCGCTCCGCTTCACCTGGGGCTACAAATATATCGTCGGCTCCGCCGACTTGGCCTTTGGACACGTGATTTGAAGTCGACGTGTTTTCGGTTTCGCGACGGTGGGCAAAGGATGTGGCCGATGCCGGTGGAAAAACCGTCGGAGACGGTGCTATATTTGTAGCCCACATCGCAAGATGTGGGGAAACCAAATCAATACAACACGAGCCGTCGGAGACGGCGACATAATGCGGCCTTATGTCACATACTCACACCAATTTACTGAACCACATCGTTTTCAGTACTCAAGGTCATTTGCCACTGATCACGCCCGAGATAATGAGCGAACTGTTCGCCTACATGGGCGGCCTTGTGAAAGAACTCAAAGGTAAACCGATCGTCATCAATGGCATCGCCGACCATGTCCACATGCTAATTTTACTGCCGCCAAGTGTTTCGATCTCTGAGGCGATGCGGTTCATCAAATCAAATTCGTCGCGATGGGTAAAGGAGAGATTCGGAAAGAAGTTCGCGTGGCAAAAGGGTTTCGGGGCGTTCAGCGTGTCGCGTTCTAATGCCGACGCGGTCGCCAAATACATCCGCGATCAGGAACGACATCATAATGGCTTCGATTTCAAAACCGAGTTTATATCGTTGCTGGACAAGAATGATGTTGACTACGACGAACGCGATCTCTGGGATTGATGGCAGAGGAACAACTCTTCTTATAAATAAACGTCAGAGACGGTGACATCATATCGATAATGTGGTCCTTTATGCCGCCGTTTCCAACGGCTCTCGTTTGATGAATGACAACTTTCCCACATCTTGCGATGTGGGCTACAAATATATCGTCGGCTCCGCCGACTTAGCTGCCATTTTCCGATTGGCGGCGTCCTGGAGGTAGCGGTTGACGGTGGCGATACCCACACCGAGGTCGGCGGCGATCTCGCGTTGGGTGTGGCCGTGGGCGGCGAGATGGACGGCACGTTCGATCCGCGTCGTGCGGTCGCCGTTGACGGTGTCGTACGCCGGGACGAGGTGCGTATGCTCGGTGGAGTAGCCGACGAAGTTGAAACAGAGGAAATTTGGGGTGGAGTTAGTGATGAGTGGTGAATGGTGAGTGGTGAGTTTTTCGGAGGTGGGCTCGGATGATTGCGGTTCGCTTACGCCCTTACTTACGTGCGGGCTTGTGCAATGGCGGTCGTCGGTTTGCGGTTCGCTAACGCCCTTATTTACGTGCGGGCTTGTGCAGCGTTTTTCGATCTCGAAGACTAGGACGTTCGATGCGTCGTATTTTAGGGCGGTGCTACGGGGTTTGATGTGTTTGATGTAGCGGATGTCCCGGCCGCGGTAACTGTGGCCAATGGCGAAGATGTTGTCGGCGAAGTTTGAGAGCATCTTGCTTCCCTGCAGGTCGTTGACGGTCAGGCCGCGGCCGATCGAGCGTTTGGGCGTATGGGCGAGGACGAGGATCGATAGGCCGAACATCAGTTTGTAGTGCTTGAGGCCCCGCATCAGCCGGAGGGCAGAGTTCGAACCGTGCGTTGAGGTCGTCAGGTACGAGATGTTGTCGACGATGACGGCGTCGAACTGGCGACTGGCAAAGGCTCGGAACAGCGAATCGACAAGAAATTCCTGAAAATCCTTGAATTCGTCGGGCAGCTCGTTTGTCGGGACGATCTCGGTCCGCGTCACGCGCTCGGAGAATTGGTACGGATCGGTGCCGTTATTCGAATACCGTTCGCGAAACTGTTCGGCCGAGAGTTCGAAATCGAGGTAGAGCACACGCTGCGGCGGGGCCGTCATCTCGAGCGGCCCGATCGGGACTCCGCGGGCGATCGATTCGGCGATCTGCGTCGCGAGGATGCTCTTGCCCTTTCCCGTGTCGGCGAACATTATGCAAAGTTCTCCTGCAAGCCAAAGGTCGCCGAAGAGCCGTGCGGCCACAGGTTTTGACTCTGCCGGCGGTGCGATCCACTCGGCGGCGGGCTTGAAAACAAAGAGAGAACCGGTCTGAAAATCGTCGGGCGCATCCGGATCGTATTCCGGAAATTCGGGAGCAGTTTCGATTTCAACGGGTGCGTACGGGTCCGGGATCGGGTTGCCTTCGCGGTCGGTGAAGCCCTGCTCGTAGAGCATATCCGCGATCTCCTCTTCCTTGCTGTCGTAGTGGTCTTTCATGGGAATTCTGTTCACATTATAGCGCAATGTTGCAGTGATGCAACAGAATTGAAGCGACGGAATTGGTCGAATACGACCATCGTGACTTGCATGTTTTGTGAGCTTAGTAGGAGAGAACTATGCCCGGCGACTGAACGAAGTCACGCTTGCCTCCGAGCGGCGACGGCCGGAACGATGTTGTTCGCCGGGATCGGCAACGTCGTCGCGATATTCCCTGCCGGCGGCAACAAGCAACGCGATGAGCATCAGGAACAGCAGTGTGACAGCGGTCGTGTGGAGCACAAAATCGAAAACGCTGTGAACAAGCACCGCGAAAATGCCGCCGATCGCTCCGATGGCGACACCGCGGCGGAACCCGTTCGTGGCCCGCGTGTTTCGGCGGGCTTCGCGGAACAGCAGAAAGAGAAAAAATATTCCGATCGCCGCACCGACCACACCGGCGTCCGCCAGCACCTGCAGATAATCATTGTGCGCCTGTTCGACGCGTTCGAGGCCGTTGAAATCGTCATACGGCGTGTACGCCTGGCCGAAAGCTCCCATTCCGGCCCCGAGCGGCAAGTTGCCGGCGATGACCTTTAGCGTGATCGACCAAATGTGGGTGCGGTTGGTTGTGATGTCCTTGGACGCGGCGGTCTCGGCAAAACGCGTGAACGACGTCTCGCCACCGACAAATACCGCACCCGCAACGACCGCTCCGATCATCAATAAAGATAGGGCGACCTTGAGTGCGATGGCCTTGGCACCGCGGGTTTTCGTCGTCAGGATGACCAGCAAGATTACTCCGGCGAGCATTGCGACAAGGCCACCGCGGGAACCGCTGAGCAGCAAGGAGGAGCCCATCAACACGATCGCGGTTATGTAAAGCAGCTTTTTGTCACGCGGCACCGCGCCGGAGAGCATCATACCGAGCGGCACGGCGAGTGACATTTCGATGTAGGCGGCGAAATTGTGCCGGTTGACGAACGAACCGAACGGCGTCGCACGCTCCAGAATGCCGTAAATTTTTGTCGGCGACAGCACCGATTGCAGGATCGCGAAAAAAGCGAAAATGAACCCGAAGATCGAGATCAGGCCGACCATTTGACGAATACGCGCGGCCGAATCGAGATAAACGAGCGATAGCGAGAGAAAGAACGCGAGCGCCAAATAATGAAGAGCTGTCGTCTCTGTCGCGAACGGAGCCGCCGAGATCGTCCGAGGTATCGAACTGAGTCCGCCCGCTTCATTGATCGTGCCGAACGGAATTACCTGGATAAATCCGTAGATCACCGCCGCGTACAACGGGACTTGGAGAAGATGCCGGCTGAATCGCAAATTACCGCTCGAAAAACAGTCGATCGCCCAGAGGATCACCATTAGAGCGATCGCCGCGTAGAATATCGCGAGCGTCGGCTGGTGGACCGTTCCGTAGGCAAGCGTCGAGAGCACGATGCACGTACAGATGAGGAAGAAGACTGCCCTATTCGCAAATTTCACGGGTTCTAATTCGTTCGTTTCAGTTCGAAATCGTCATACCAGATCGTCCCGGCGATCGGGCAATCCGGACCGCAGGACGCACGTATCGTACGAATAACGATGCCGCTGCAATTTTCGGGTGCCGTAAACTCGACCGACACCTGCTCCCAATCATTCGTCCCGTTCGGATATAGCGGCGACAGAGCGAGCATCGTATCGTCATTGGCGTTGACGATCTGAAGCTGCGGCATTCCGGCACTTCGTAAATTCTCGGTCCGCAGCCAAAAACGCAGGCGGTAAGATCTGCCCGGCACGACAACGACATTTTGCGTAACGATGTAAAGCTCGGGCTTGTTGTACGCCTTGAAGAAGATGCGGAGGCTCTTGGCACCTTCGTGGTGGACGATCGAGTCGGTGGCGACGTCGACCTTCGCGTCGTTACGCATGACCTTCCATCCAAATCGAGTGTCGTTCGCATTGCCGATGGTTTTTTCGAAACTCGCATTCGTCACGGTCTCCGGTTTGGCGTCAGGGTCGATGCCGAGCTGGCGGGCAAATTCGAGTGCCTGCGGGTAAGATTTCTTTTCGTAAAGGCCCTGAGCTATGGTTTGGGCGATCTGCGGATTTTCGGCTTTTTGCTCGTCGGTGAGCATGTCCCAGTTTCGAAGCGAATCCGCAGCACGGCCGCGTTGAGCATAGAAATATGCGAGGCTCGCATGCACGTCCGGGGCATCCGCCGCGATCTGCTCGAGCTTTGCGGGATCCTTGTCGAAGTATTCCCAAGCGAGCGAGAACACCTGTTCGCGGTAAGTTTGATTATTTTTCGTCGCGAGTTTTAGCTCAGCGAAGGCCTCGTCGGTGCGGCCTTGGCGTAGATAGAAGTTTCCAAGCTGCCATCTGGGAAACGTATAAGTCGGCCCAAGCTCGATGGCCTTCTTGAAGGCGGCCTCGGCCTGGACGGGCTTTTCGTCCTGCTCGTAGGCACGGCCGAGCTCTATCCACCAGCGAAAGTCGCGAGGTGCGAGGCGGACAGTGTCTTCGAACATTCCGACGGACGACGCGGTATTCTCGGGAGTGAAGACGTTATTTGCGAGCGTTGCCTTGAGCCACATCGTTAACGGATCGGACGGAGCCATCCCGCGGGCGATGTCTGCCATCTGCTCGGCGGACGGGCTGCCGGCAGTCGTCAATTCCGCAATCATGTCGCCGAATTGCATCCTGACCGCAAACCAGCCGAACGCGAGCGCGACGATCACCGCCACGGCGAGGGCGATGCGCGGCATTATGCCGGACGATTCGATGATTTTTAGGTCTGTCTGGGGCATCAATGCTCGCTATAAAATTCGGCGATCGTCTCGACGACGTACGCCTGCTGTTCGGGCCGTAATTCCGGGAATATCGGCAACGCGAGCGTTTCGCGGGCAGCCTTTTCGGATTCCGGGAGATCGCCATCGGTGTAGCCGAGATATGCGAAACATTCCTGCAGGTGAAGCGGCACCGGGTAATAGATGTCGGTCCCGATTCCCTTTTCAGTCAGAAATGCACGCAAAGCGTCGCGGTCATTCGGGACGCGAATAACATATTGATTATAAATGTGTTTGGCGTTTTCGCGTTCGACCGGAATGCCGATCTGCTCGGTCAGTCCGGCGTCGGTGAACAACTGCCGGTAACGCTCGGCGTTCGCACGGCGAGCGTCGGTCCAGCCGTCGAGGTGCGGCAGTTTCACCCGCAAGACCGCACCCTGAAAACCGTCAAGGCGCGAATTTAGCCCGACGTACTTGTGATAATAGCGTTCCTCCGAGCCGTGAACGCGAAGGGCGAGCAGTTTCTTAGCCAGCGCGTCATCGTTGGTCGTGACAAAGCCGCCGTCGCCCATGCCGCCGAGATTCTTCGACGGATAAAAGCTGAAACAGCCGATCGAGCTCATCGCTCCGGCACGAACTCCGCTTTCTTCGGCTCCGATCGCCTGAGCGGCGTCCTCGACGAGCGGAATGCCGTGTTTTTCGCTGATAGCTGCGAGAGCATCCATATCGGAACATTGGCCGTAGAGGTGGACGAGCTCGATCGCCTTTGTACGCGTGGTAATTTTTGATTCGACAAGCGCGGGATCAAGATTGTAAGTTACGGGGTCGATATCGACAAAAACCGGCACGGCACCGAGCCGAGTGATCGAACTGACAGTCGCGAAAAAACTGTACGGTGTCGTGATAACTTCGTCGCCCGGGCCGATGTCGAGCGCCATCAGGGCGAGCAGGATCGCGTCGCTGCCCGAGGCGCAGCCGATCGCGTATTTTGTGCCGCAATAACCGGCGAGCTCACATTCGAGTTCAGCAACCTCGCCGCCGAGGATAAATCCGTTTGTGTCGAGCACACGCCCGAGAGCCGCCTCGATCTCCGGCCGGAGAGCGGCATTCTGTTCCTTAAGGTCCAAAAGAGGTACGTTCATATGCGATCCCGCAATCAAAACCCAATTCTACCGAAACATCTCGTCGTTTGCATTTTGGGGCTTTCTTTTTTAGCCTTGAGCGAATGATCGAAGACAAAAAAGCAAGGGCGGCCGAGGTTATCAAGCGGCTGAAAAAGGCATATCCGGACGCCCATTGCGCGTTGAATCATACGACGCCTTTCGAGTTGTTAATTGCGACGATCCTGTCGGCGCAGTGTACCGACGAGCGAGTCAATATCGTTACGGCCGACCTGTTCCGGAAATACCGCGGCCCGGCGGCATTCCTCGAGGTCTCGCAGGAGGAACTCGAACGCGATATCCACTCGACCGGTTTTTTTCGAAATAAAGCAAAGAATATCCAGGCGGCGTGCCGGCGTTTGATCGACGAATATGGCGGCGAGATACCGCAGACGATGGACGAGCTTTTGACGCTTGGCGGCGTCGCTAGGAAAACGGCGAACGTCGTTTTGGGCAATGCGTTCGGGATCGCGTCGGGCGTGGTCGTCGACACGCATGTTTCGCGATTGTCGCAGCGGTTGGGGTTGACCGAGAACGAAACGGCGGAAAAGATCGAACGGGATCTGGCTGAACTGGTGCCGAAAAAGTACTGGGTGATGTTCCCGCACTGGCTGATCTACCATGGACGGCAGATCTGTAACGCCCGAAAGCCCAAATGCGGCGAATGCGTCCTAGCAGACATTTGCCCTTCGCGGCATGACATCTGAGTTCGGATGCGGAAGGTACAACTATCAGGTCGGACCCCTAGGGCACGAGCCAGCGAAGTGCCTCGGCCTCGTCTTCGGTAACAAAGAATCTGGCCCCGCGGTTGACGGCCGTCAACTCTCCAAGTTTCGAGACCTCGCCCTCCGGCATGAGCAACGTTACTTTCAAGAAAGGCCCAAATACCTTGGCAATGTGCTGACCGCCTTCAAAGCGATCGACCTCCGGGATCCTACCCTCCAATTTACGGCAATCAACGAAAACGCGTTCGCGACCTGCACGTTCGGCCTCGGCCTTTACAAATTCGATAAACCCGAAAAGCTCGCGAAAATCGTAAACGCCTTCGGCGGTGATCCGCAAGAGATCGGGTTCAACTGAAATATCCGTTGTATATGGCACTTAATTCTTGTTCGATCCTATGACAAATATCCGGCGGTAGAACCTCGTCTCAATGAAAACAGAAAACGTGTTCCCAGCGATGCACGCGGGAACACGTCTTCTCGTAACACAGTTTTGAGTTTATCAACCGGCTATCCGCCGGGTCAAATCCGGCATTTTTCTACTAACGTCCTGCCGGCAGCGGCGGCATGTCGGCTGCCTTAAATCTCGGCAGCATGTTGTCGTCCATTGCCAGGGTATAAACGGCGGCGGCGATGATGATGGCCGACGATTTGACGTCGCTCTCGATCACGCGTTCGTAGGTGTCGAGATTGGTATGCCAGGTAGTCGTGAAATACTCGATCGGGTCCTGTGCGACGCCAATGCCCGGCAGGCCGGCCTGATTGAAAGACGTGCTGTCCGTACCGCCGAGATTGCGGCTCTTGGTGCTGATAACGCCCGCGAAGCCGAGATCCGAGAATGGTGCCAGCGCGTCGCGGAGAACCGTCGCCGTTTCAGGCGGCCCGAAGACCGACATTCCGCGTGCCCGGCCGGTGCCGCTGTCGATATTAAAGTAGCCGTTGAATTTGCCGAATTCGGGCCCCGGATTCTCGGCCGTTCCCATATGACGCTTGACGTATGCCTGCGAACCGAGCAGCCCCTGCTCTTCGCCGCTCCAGCACGCGACGCGAATGGTACGACGCGGTTTGACGCCGATGGCTTTCAGGATGCGGGCCGCTTCCATCATCGTTGCGCAGCCGATGGCGTTGTCTGTCGCGCCGGTTGCCGAGTGCCACGAATCGAGGTGGCCTCCGAGCATCACGACCTCGTCCTTTTTGTCGGAGCCGGGTATTTCAGCGACGACGTTGTAGCTGGTCGTTCCCTCAGGAACGAGGCGGTTGCGGATGTCGAACTCGAGCTTGACCTCGGTACCGTCCGCAAGAAGACGGGCAATGCGGCCAAAATCTTCGTTTCGCATGACCACGGTCGGGACGACCTTCGTAATATCGAACGTACGGTTGTTGAACGCCCGGACGAGGCCGTGGTCCATCGCAGCGTCGTTAATGCGAACGGCGGCCTTATTGTCAAAGAGGAACTTGTCGAGTTGTTCGTTGATCTGGGCGTTGGTCAGCACACCCGGTACCGGTGCCGGCGGGTTTCCGCGGCCGAATCCCTGCGGCGCAGGGTTGTTCGGATCGAACCGTTTTTTCGCAGTATCATCGTCCATCCTCTTGGCCGGTGCCTCCATAGTTATGGGAATAACCGCGGGCTTGCCAACGAGGACCATTTTGCCATTGACCTTGCCTTTGACGCTTTCGAAATAGGCGGTGAGCTGCTCCTGCGTCGGGTTGTGCATGACCGACGGATTGGCTTCTGAAGGCGTCTGCGGAATGACGATATTGACGGCATCGGCGGTCACAATCCCGTTCGTCGAGGGCGTCCATGCGAGTACCTCGTAAGTTAGTGTGTCCTGAACCGGCGACAACATCAGGCCCGTGTTCCGCTCGTTTACCCAACCCGGATGGCCGAAATCCCAGGGCTCTAGCGCGGCGTTCTCAAATCCCCACGATGTCATCTCTTTTGCCACCCATTTGGCGGCATTGACGTGATTCGGACTGCCGGTAAGACGCGGCCCGTAGAGGTCCGTAAGGAAATGCAGCGTTCGCATTATCTTGGAATTCTCATTTTCCTCTTTACGAATCGCGGCGTAAACGTCCGCTGTCGGTTTGGCGGTTTGGGCAAATACCCCGACAGACAGAATAAGCGAATGCAGCAACAGGGCTGCGATCATAGGTCGAATGAATTTTTTGGGTCTCATACTTTTTGAATGACTGACGGATCTAGATTTGGTGAATTTTGCAGTGAACCTGCATATTATACAAAATATTCGATTTGCTAATGATTTATCGCAATTAATACCCGCCAATTATGTAAAAAGGTTCACAAAAGATCGTTTTTTTATTAAAATCGCTTGACGAGAAAAATAAATTGAGAGTAAAATCCCCTTAAGTTAGAAATAACTGAGAGTTCGGGATGCGGCCCCAAAACCGTGTCCCGTTACTTGGAAAAGGCGCTCATGACGGTGTGGGAGACGTTATGGACGCCTTTTCCGCGCCTGCGTTTCGAAATTAAAAAGCCCCGCTGTACTGGCGGGGCTTTTTTTGATCGGGCAGTTTATCCAACTATTTCATTACGGCAGAATAGTCACGAACCGCTATTAGCCTCTTTTGGGTACAGTTCATTTCTGCTGGCCGACGCGAATCCGATGGTCCGACCCTCTGTGTTCATCAAGACCACCTTTGTCCAACTGCGTTCGTTCCCGGTGTCGTAAAATCGGACGAGAATTTCTGACTTCTGGTCTTTCGGCAACGATTCGAACGTTGGCTGCGTAACGATGTAAAGCGTGTCACCGCTAAGCTTTGCCATCTTTACAAATTGCCCCAGATCCGAGTCCTGGAAACTCAATTTCTTGACGCCGGCCGTTGAGACGCCCGGTTCGGCATAGTAGTTTGCCCAAATGTAGAGTCCGGCAGACAGAGCGATCAGAACCAGTGATCCAACAAGGAGAAACCGGTTAACTTCCAGTAGGCTTTCCTTTACTCGCCTAGCTAGCTGGGCGACCCCTTTGACCGGCACCGCGACAGGCTCTTCTACCGGATGCGAAATGAACGGTCGGGATGTGTGAAAATTCTCTTCGTGGAGTAAGTCGGCTTCATCCTCATACTCGTCGAAAGGAATGTCTTCGAGCGGGATGCGTAGGATCTCCATCAGGCCGAGCGACCGGCCCACAGCCTCCGAAACAGTTTGGTCGTCGAGTTCAGCGTATTTTGAGTGGATGGAGTCGACATCCTGGCGGTGCCGTTCTCGGTTTATCAGGCGGACGTAGACGTTCCCGATACGAACATTGCTGTCGATCGCCGCGGCTACGACACCCGGGGCGAAGAACATTTCGGCAATGCTCTCCTTGAATAAACGCAGCCGGCCAAAGAAGTCCCGTTTGATCAATTCGTCAAATGATCGTGCCGTTTCGGCCTCGACCGCCATTTCCTCAAAGCTCAGAGCGGCCAGAGCGATATCGGAGTCGTCTTCATCGTCCGAATACAGCGGGATGCTGGACCAATCGGCGTATAGCGTTTTAATGTGGCCGTAGATCTCCTTACGGTTGAACAGTAGTTCACGACGTTCTTCACCACCAGACTTCGAGAACAATCGGGTAATAACGAAGTCGAATTTGCCGCGTACGGTTTCCGAGTAAGGCAGGTTGCGATAGAAGCGGGCCAATGCCAACATCGCCTGCGAACTGAGCATCGGCCGGCAATTTTCACAATAGGTTCGCAAATGGCCGATCGAAATGTTCCGGTCGCGATTCGCAAGTGCCGAGCACCACTGTTCGGTCTCCTGCAAAAGGTTGAATTCTGCCTGCTTATGTTCGTCTCCCTTGTCCTGTTCGGCGACCTTCAGAAATGCGTCGAGTGCTTTTGTCGCGTCGAGGTCATCGTACGCCAGCGGAAGTATCTTGAGGTGTTCCCTTTCAACAGCGGAAAAGATGGCGTCGACCATCCTCAGGCTCGACATCTCAGCGACCGCTCGTTTTTTGAAGAACTCGCGAGCCGAGTTCGGCTTGCGGATCTCGATCGTTTGTTCGTCGCCGGCGAGCTTAAGGTCAGCGGACTCTACCGTGTCGGGGGCGGCCAGAGGAACCGGCTCGTTTAGTTCGACCTCGAATACGTCGTCCGATTCTGCCTCGACAGTTTCGTCACCCCACGAACCATTCTGATCGCTGACCGGATCGCCAAAAGACGAAAGATGCTCGACTTCAGGCTCGTCGGAGCCGTGGAGTTCGTTCGACGACAAAACGTCGAGATCCAGCCCGTCTGAGACGCTTGGCTGGACGGGTCTGTCGATAAAGGTTTCTTCGAGTAGATTTGCTTCTTTTAGCTCGAGGACGAGGTCTTCGAAGATATTCATTGTTTTATACCCCTTGCGAGAGGATGAAGTGGTGTGAGAGAAAATGGAAACACGCTACGGTAGGATCTGTTTGACCTCGCCGGTCTGTGTCAATTCATACTTATAGATCACGCCTTCCGTTGGAACGTTACGTGTCGCGGTGATCGTGAAACCGTCGTGAAGCTCCGCGTCGGTCGGAGCAGCCGGTGTCATGTCAATGAGAAACTTGCCGCGAGTGATCGTGTTTCCGGAACCCTGGCCGAGGCTCTGCGAAAGCATATTGTTAAGTTCCGCCAATCGTCCGAACCTGTTGTTCTGCGAATAATAGCCGACCTGCGTGGACGAGATGGTCCGCATCGTCGCAAAGGTGTTCCCGTTCTCGGCCGCTCTCATTGCCTTTTGTAATGCCGGTACGGCGAGCGCCGCCACAATGCCGATCACGACCACGACGATCAACAATTCAATAAGTGAGAATCCTTTCTCTTGATTGCCTTTCATTTAATACACCTCAAATATTCGTTCAGTTTGATCGAATGTGACAGAAAATGGCACCACTTTTTGACAACTAACGGCATGCAAAGCTTCGTTTTCGCTTGAAAAACCTTTTATTTGCACTGGTACGGCTATCATCTGTACGAATTCAATTCTCCCGCTGATGAACTATGCAAGGCTTGTGCCACGGCCGGATAGCGGTAAGACTTCGCAAAAATGCACTCAAAGCCCGATGTTTACTGACTCTTTGATATTTTGGCTAATTTTTATAGACTACTTGTTTTTGTCGTGCGGTAACGGAGCCGGTATTGCCAAGTGCGGGAGTAAACGAAATTGAGTTCAGTAATCGAGCAGACGATCGAGACCTACGGGATCGATAATTGGGGCAAGGACTACTTCGGGGTCAACCGCAAGGGCCATCTCGTCGTTCGGTCGCCGGAGAACGAAAACCAGGTTGCTGACGTCAAAGAGATCATCGACGACCTCCGTAAACGGGGTGTAAATACGCCCATTCTTCTCCGCTTCCCGCAGCTCATTTTTGGACAGATCCGAAAGCTCCAAACTTCTTTTCGAAAGGCCATAAAAGAGTTCGAATACGAGGGCGGCCATCTCTGCGTCTATCCGATGAAGGTCAACCAGAACCGTGCCGTGATCGAAGAGTACCTCAAGGAAGGCTCGCGATATAATTTCGGCCTCGAGGCTGGTTCTAAGGCGGAAGCTTACGCTGCACTCGGGCTCGAGCAATCGAAAGATAGCCTGTTGGTGCTCAACGGTTTCAAGGACCGTGACTTCGTGCGCCTCGCATTTGCGGGTGCAGCTTCGGGAAAGAACGTCGTCATCGTGATCGAAAAGATGAGCGAGCTCGACCATACGCTCGACCTCGCCGAGGAGATCTCGGGCATCAACCCGGAAGTCAAGCTGCCAATGATCGGCGTCCGCGTCAAGCTTTACTCAAAAGGCTCAGGCAAATGGGAGAAATCGGGCGGCGAAGCGGCTAAATTCGGCTTGACCACAACCGAGATCCTTGAAGTGATACGGCGCCTGCAGGAAGCGGGCCGCATCGACATGCTGAAGCTGCTGCATTTTCACATCGGCTCGCAGCTTACCGACATCAAGCGTATCAAAAACGCGATGAAAGAGGCCGCCCGAACGTACGCCAAGATCCAGAAGATGAAGATACCGATCGAGTATCTGGATGTCGGTGGCGGCATGGCGGTAGATTATGACGGATCCAAAACTTCGTATGAGTCGTCAGCGAACTACAACGCGCAGGAATTTGCTAATGACGTCATCTATGTGATCAAAACGGTTTGCGACGACGAGGCAGTACCGCACCCGACGATCATTCAGGAATCTGGAAGATATTTGTCCGCATATCACGCTATGCTCGTAACAAACGTGCAGGACGAGATCGAAACGGTCGTCGAAGACATCTATCCGATGGAGATGACGCCCGATGACCCGGTGGTGGTCAAGGAACTGTTTGACCTGCGGGAGACGATTACCGGAAAGAACTACGGCGAGTATTACCACGACGCTCTCGAACATCGCGAAGAGCTGTTTACGATGTTCAATCTCGGGCTGATCACGCTCGAAGCCAAGGGAAAGGGCGAGGTCCTGTTTTGGGACATTTGCGAGAAGGCCGATCAGTTCGCTCAATTGAAGAAATACGTGTCCGAGGAATTCGACGACCTTCGCCGATTGATGTGCGCCAAGTATCTGGCTAATTTTTCGGTGTTCAGGTCGATGCCGGACAATTGGGCGCTCGAGCAGCTCTTCCCGATAATCCCAATACATAAACTCAACAAAAAGCCGACGGAATATGCTACGCTATGCGATATAACCTGTGATTCCGACGGCATTGTCGACAAATTTGTCGATCTCCACGACGTCAAGCCGGTCCTGGAATTGCACAAGCTCGTGAAAAATGAGCCGTATTATCTGGGGATGATGTTGGTAGGCGCATATCAGGAAGTTATGGGAAACAACCATAATCTCTTCGGCGTACCTCACGAGGCTCATATTTATATTGGCGAGGACGGTTTCATTATCAACAAGGTCATTTACGGCGCGACCCTCGGTGATACGCTTGCGACGGTCAGGTTTGATGCGGTTCAACTGCACGATACATTTCGAAGTGCGGTGCTTCAGCGCATTAAGGAAGGCGGGCTTACGAACACGGAAGGGAGCAAGCTGATCGATTTTTATGAGAATCAGGTGGACAGTTACACCTATCTGACTCCGAACGGCGCAAAAGAAGATTAGAAATATTTAGAAACAGAAAGAACGGCACGGCCGTTCAATTTATTCGCGGAGAAATTATGGTAGCTCAAAAGAAAACAAAGGCCTCGAAATTCCTGACGGTTCCGACGAGGCCTGTTCCGATCGACCGAGACCGTTCGGTGGCGGGACTATTGGAGAAAATGGAAGGTGCCGGATTCGGCGCTAAACAACTGGCTGAGGCTCATCGCATTTGGCTAGACATGCTCGACGACAATTCGACGATCTATCTGTGCGGGTCGGGCAACCTGATCACATCCGGCATGCGGCGTCTGCTCGCATACGTGATCAAGAACCGATTCGTCGATGTTCTCGTGCTTTCAGGGACCGTGCTCTATCACGATATCCACGAAATTCTCGGCCGCAACCACTATCAGGCCCACCCAAGCATGGACGACGAAGAGCTCGACGCTTCGGACGTGATGCGGCTCGGCGATGTGCTTGCTAACCGCGAAGAATATCAGGAAGCCGACGAATGGATCGGCAGCGTGATCAACCAGCTTGATCTGACACGGTCGTATTCGGTTCGCGAATTCCTGCACCTGATGGGTCGTGAACTCTCGGAGATCGCCCACGAAGATGGGCTGCTGACGTCGGCGTTCAAGTCTCGTATACCGGTTTATTGCCCGGATCTCGGCGGTTCGGAACTCTCCGTCGGTATCGCTCGTGCGAAATTCGAAAAGAAGATCAGCATCTCGTTCGACACGACACAGGACACGATGGAGATGATGCAGATCGCACAACGGACGCGAAACTCCGGCATCATTACCCTCGGCAGCACCGGCAGCCAGAATATGGTTAACGTTGCCGAGATCTCGTCGTACATCACTCGCACCAATCTACGCGGTCACAAGTATGCGATCTCGATCGCGACCGACAGCTGCTCGCTCGATATCCGGACGCCTTCGTTCGGCGGCAATCACACGTCGGTCTTCGGCAAACTGCTTCGCGGTGCGACAACGGCGTACGTTCCGAGCGACCCGTCGATCGCATTGCCGATGATCATCACGGCATTGTCGCAGACCGCGGCAAAGTTCATGAAAGGCCGCAAGCGACCGAGCTTTAGTTTTGCAGGTAAAGAACTTGTGATCGACGTTCCCTAAACTTCCCCGTAGTGGAATATGAGCCAATCTGCTGAACTTCCAATGAATTTTGGCGGTATCGACGACGAGCGTTATACGCACATCGATACCGCCAACGTGCTTGTCCTGCCGATCTCATACGAAGGAACCGTTTCCTACGGAACCGGGACCGGAGCGGGAGCCATGGCGATCGTCAACGCTTCGCGCAACATGGAATTGTACGAGGAAGAGACCGACGCCGAGGTTTACAAGATCGGCATCCACACGCTCAACGAATTCGGCCATCGCGACACACCCGAGCTAATGATGGAAGGGCTCTATGCTTACATCACGAAACTTCTCAAACTGGACAAATTCGTGTGCATGCTCGGCGGCGAGCATTCCGTTTCGGGACCAATAATCCGGGCTCACAACGAAAAATACGACAATCTGAGCGTTCTGCAGATCGACGCCCACGCCGACCTGCGTGACACATATGACGGCACGCCGCATTCGCACGCTTCGATCATGGCCCGCGTAGTCAAGGATATGCGGATACCGTCTGTCCAGGTCGGGATACGCTCGATATCGGGCGAGGAGGCACAGTTGCTGAAGGACGGTTTGCCGACCAAGGTATTCTGGGCCCGCGACATCGTCGGCAGGACCGACTGGATCGACGAAGCCATCGACGGACTGACCGATAACGTCTACTTAACAATAGACATCGATGGCCTCGACCCGAGCATCGTACCTACTACAGGAACGCCTGAGCCGGGCGGATTGGGCTGGTATGAAACTTTAACTCTGATACGCAAACTTGCTGAAAAGAAAAGGGTTGTCGGAATGGACCTCGTCGAGTACTCGTATGTTGAGAGTTTTGATTCACCGGCGTTCCTGTGTGCCAAGCTGGTTTACAAATCGCTCGGCTACATTTTCCGCGACATTACGCCCAAGTTGTCGGACGTCTAAAACACGGGCTAAATACGGTGAATAAACAATCTTTGAACCTCATTGGCGGTTTGGTCGTATAATTTCCTGAAGATATTTAGCTCTCTCCCCAAAACCGGTAATATCCGATATTATATTAGAAGTACTTTTGTTGGAGAAATTCTCGATGTTAAGAAGTAAATTCGTGATGGTCGCAATATTGGTTGCGGCTTTTTCTGGCGCGTCGTGCAAAACTGGACTGCTGAGCAGCGGAGACGTTCCGCCGGCACAGCCGCAAAATCAGGCTCCGCCTGCTCCGGTCGTTGTTGACGGGGTCCGGACATCCTACGCTGATGTTGTTGAGAAAACCTCGCCCGCCGTGGTACGGATCGAGGCCGATCACAAGGAAAAGGCCAGTCAGATACAACAGCCCGACATGGACGATATGTTCAGGCAATTCGGCCTTCCGGCGCCTCGTATGGCTCCTAATCAGCGTCCGCAGATCGAACGCGGCCTTGGATCCGGCGTCATTGTCTCTGCCGACGGAACGATACTTACGAACTATCACGTGGTCGAAGGCGCGGACAAGATAACCGTGATGACCAGCGACAACAAATCGTACGAGGCAAAGGTTGTCGGACTCGATCAGCCGAGCGATCTCGCCGTTCTGAAGATCGAAGCCCAGAACCTTCCCTTCCTGACGCTTGGCAATTCAGACAACGTTCGCGTAGGCGACATTGTACTGGCGATCGGCAACCCGCTCGGCATCGGGCAGACAGTAACCGCAGGCATCATTTCGGCGAAAGGACGCCGAACGGGCCTCAGCGACGGCAGCTACGAAGATTTTCTGCAGACGGACGCCCCGATCAACCGCGGTAATTCCGGCGGCGCCCTTGTCAATCTCAACGGTGAGCTGATCGGCATCAATTCGCAGATCCTCTCGCCCGGCGGAGCAAGCGGCGGCAATATCGGCATCGGATTTTCGATCCCGTCGAATATGGCCAGTTCCGTGATGGAGCAGCTGCTCAAGGACGGCAAGGTCCACCGCGGTATGCTCGGCATTAACATTCAGAACGTGACGTCCGACACCGCAAAAGCCCTTGACCTGAAAGACACATCCGGCGTGCTGGTGAGCAACGTAAAATCGGGTAGTGCGGCCGACAAGGCCGGCATCAAACGCGGCGATATTATCACCGCGATCAACGGCGAAAAGCTCGAGGACAGCAATGTTCTTCGCAACAAGGTCGCGGGAACCGCTCCGGGAACCGATATCAAACTCACCGTGCTCCGCGAAGGCAAAGAGCAGGAGTTAACCGCGAAACTCGACGAATTTAACTCGCAAGATGCCAAAACGGCTGACGACGGAAAGAACGATCCGAATGGCGACGGCCCTCAGAATCAGGGTGGCAAACTCGGTCTCGGGCTACAACCCGTGACACCGCAGATCGCCAAACAACTCGGGCTCGACTCGACCGACGGTCTGGTAGTTACCGATGTCGACCCAAGCGGGCCGGCCGCCGAAGCCGGGATCGCGCGTGGCGACGTTGTTCTCGAGGTTAACCGAAAGGCCGTCAGCACGGCCGCAGACGTCAAGGCAGCTCTCGACGGAGCCGGTGAAAAGCCGGTCCTACTGCTGATCTCGCGACGCGGCCAGACGATCTATCTGACGGTAAAACCGTAATTCGATCAAACAATATAGACGGCCGGCGGGAGCGATCCGACGCCGGCCTTTTTGTTTTGCGACGGTAAGTATGCTAAAAATCGGGTTATGCTCACAAAGATCTACATCGGGCTGCTCGCTGCAGCCGTTTGCGTGACCGGATTCTTCACTTACTATTCGTGGAGCTGGCTGCAGAGCATCGGACGCCCGACGGTCGCTGTTGAGGGCTACAATTATCACGACGGCCTCGGGTGGAGCGTGATGGTTGTGTCGTCGATCCTGCTATTGCTCACCGCAAACGCGATACTATGGACGACACGAAACGGCTGGGCAATGTGGGTGACATTTGGTTATTTCGCCGTATTTACGCTGCTTAGGTATTTTTGGCTCGATCAGGCGTTATTTCAATTCAAAAAGGCAAACGGCATGTGGGACGGTAGCTTTTCGGTCGGGCCGCTTTTTGGTGTCATCCTTGTGATCGCCGCTGGCGTATTTGTTTTCTTTGACCAATTTGCCGTGGTCCGGCTGAATCGAAAGATGTATCCACCCGTGATCGAACCAGAAACTACGGGCGAGATCGGCGGGCCGGACCCTGAATAACCCGAAAGGCACCAAAATGAAAAAAGCCCACGGGCAACGCCGTGGGCTTTTTTGTTTTGGTCGGGACGACTAGATTTGAACTAGCGACCTCTCGCACCCCAAGCGAACGCGCTACCAGACTGCGCTACGTCCCGAAAGATCGAATTGTTAGATTAGTTTTACGGTGCCGAATTGTCAAACCCGACATTTCGTCGGGGAGTACGATTACTGGCTTGCGGCCTTTGGCTTGAGCATCTCGCGGAGTTCGAGCAGGTGTTCCGCCAACGCCTTGACGGCGTCCTGCTGCGAACCGTTGAATGATATCGGCTCGTCAAAAGGAAGCGGCGGCTCGAGCTGGGTTTCGTTGCGTTTGAAACCAGCGTCAAAGAGCATCGGTGCATCGACGCGGCTCTTGGTTTTCGGTGCCGGCGGTTCAGCGACGGCGACCTCCGGCTCAACTTCGGCCGGTTTGGGTTTGTTGCCCTCGCGGATCTCCTGCTGGAGCTTTTTCCGTGCACCGGCAATGGTGAACATCTCGTTGTAGAGGAGTTCCTTGATGCGAAGAGCGATCTCGACATCGCGGCGGCGATAGCTGCGTTGACCGGATTTGTTCTTCTGCGGCGAGAGTGTGGAAAACTCGGTCTCCCAATATCGCAGCACGTGCGCCTGCACGCCGAGGAGGTCGCAGACCTCGCCGATCTTGAAGTATATTTTCTCAGGTATTACTACAGCTTCTTGCGCCATCGGTGCGGATATTGTGTTAAAGTTTTTTGTAATCTAGTCAGCCGTTATTGTATGTATTTAATACGGTTGTGTCAACACCAATTTAATGCCGACCGAATTCGAGTTCATACAAAACTTAAAGCAGAAATACGGGCTTCGGCACGTCGGTGACGACTGTGCGGTTTTGCCGAAGGATGCATCGACCGAACAGGTCGTGACTGCCGACATGCTTGTGGAAAACGTTGACTTTCGACTCGGATGGACGACACCCGAATCTCTCGGCCACAAGGCACTCGCCGTTTCCCTGTCCGATGTCGCGGCAATGGGCGCCGAACCGAAATGGGCGATGGTCTCGATCGCGGCTCCGGAAAGCCTTTGGAAGGCGGGCTTCGTCGAGCGGTTTTACGAAGGCTGGTTCGAGCTTGCCCACAAATACGGAGTCGATCTGGTTGGTGGTGACGTTTCGGGTACGCCGGATGGCCTGGTGATCGATTCGATCGTCGGCGGTGAGGTCCCCCGAGGAAAGGCAGTTTTGCGATCGGGTGCCCGCCCCGGCGATTCGATCTACGTGAGCGGATCGCTCGGCGGTGCCGCGGGCGGACTCGCGTTGCTCGAACGCGGCGTCGACGTCTCTGGAAACAACGCCTTGATCATCGAAAAGCAGCTTAAGCCGCGGCCTCAGGTTGAACTCGGTAAGTTATTGCAACAACTACAGATAGCAACGTCGATTATCGATATCAGCGACGGGCTTTCGTCGGACCTCGCTCATATATGCGAATCGAGCGGTGTCGGTGCCCGGATCTACGCGGAACGGCTGCCTATCAACAAGGACCTACAAACGTTCTTCTCCAATAACGAGGCCTTTTTGATGGCCCTGAACGGCGGCGAAGATTTTGAGCTGATCTTCACGTCCCGCGAAAAAAATATTTTACTCCCCGAAAGCGTGCAAATTACCCGCATCGGCGAGGTGACTGCAAATGTTGGAAACATTGAACTTATTGACGGCGAAAAGTCTACGATCCTCGTGCCAAAAGGCTACCGTCATTTCTGACGAAATTCCCTCCTCGGAGAAAATCTTTCAAAAAATTGCTTGACAGGCGTTTTTGACCTGTGCATATAATCCAACTTCGCTCGCCACGGTGAGCGGATTTTTTTGGAGATAATTTTTATGATCCGCAGTTGGATACATACATCGGCAAGATTCACGGGCACCCGGGCCGGCATAGATACACGGCCGAGCTTTGCCCTGAATGGAGCATTATGTCTCGGCGGCGAACAGATGAATTATCAACCGAAACCGAACGACAGCAGCCGATCGGAACAACCAGATTGACACAGCGGGAGCGGCGTTCCCGCTCCCGAAACATCGAAAGCAAGACGTGAGAGATCACGTTTTGGATATTTTAGGAGCGGTTACGCCCGGGATACTAGAGGCCCGAGAGTAGCCGCTCCTTTTACTTTTGATGTTTGAAAACTGAATAGCCGTATTTTAGTGATGAACGGTAAATGGTGAACTGTGAGTGACATAGAGTCTTCTCATCAGTCCATCGCTTACCGTTCATCACTCACAACTTCTCACGGAGACGTAGCTCAATGGAATCAGAGCATCGCGCTACGAACGCGAAGGTTGCAGGTTCGAGTCCTGCCGTCTTCTCCAAACCAATTTCAATCATAGAATTTTTCGGCCGGCCCGGGCTGTCCGCCAACCGCCTGCCGCCGACCGCCAGCTTTTTCTTTCGGGGTCGTCTAACCGGCAGGACGTCTGGCTCTGAACCAGGAAATATGGGTTCGACTCCTATCCCCGAAGCCACAATATTCAATTTTGAGCCAATAAACATCTCTCCGGGCGTTCCACAGATGGCTATATGGGCTTGTTTTGGAAACAAGTGTTCGCAGGTTCGAATCCTGCTGCCCGGACCAAATATTCATCCGCACGCGTGGCCAAATCGGCAAAGGCACCTGTCTTAGAAACAGGAAAGTGGGAGTTCGAATCTCCCCGCGTGTACCAGCTTCGATGTGGTTCGTAGCTTAACGGGTAAAGCGCCTCACTGTGAATGAGGTCAACGCCGGTTCAAATCCGGCCGATCCACCCAGAACTATGCTTTCAGATTCCAGATCTCAGATTCCAGACTTGAATTTGGAATCCGGAGTTAGAAATTTGAAATCGGCCCCGCCAATAGACCCGCCGCGTCAAATCGGCGGACAGAATTCAAGGAGACAAAAACCATGTTTGTATTAACAAGTCGGGTCGCGACTGCGACGTGAATATTCAGCTTTTCCTAGTTCGCTGAAATTCGTCGCCTGTCGGATCGTACTCAAAAGCAACAATTTCAAAGAACAATAAGGAAATAAGCCATGAACAAGAAGTTTCACATGAACGAACGCGAGTTCCTGAATCTGCAGACCAATCTTCGCGCCTACATCATCGCTTTTGTCGAAGACACGAGTGTCTATCCGGCGTGCTGTGATGAGTTCAAGTTGGGAGGCATGATATCACTCAGGATCTCCGACTGTTACAACGAGATCGACCTCTACTTCGATCTATCGACGCCAAAAGAGCGGAAAAATGCTCTTCACAAGTCGCGGACCCTCGCCGAGACACTGACGAAGTTTCGCGACGCGATCGAGGCCGAAGTAAAAGCGATCGAAGAACGCACCACGCTGCAGCTCCACGAACGTGCTGCGGCCGCGGTCCACTAATTCTCCCACGGCGCAGCCGGCCGTCCTACCGTGAGGGCGGCCGGAAACGGTACACAAATTTTACACGGTCTTACCAACACAAACGCGGCCGGCGAGCGGGCCAGGGTCTCGTCCCGGAACGGGCATTTCTATTGCAATAAACCCGTTCCGGCCGACTCCTGATGATGCCCGCCCGTCTCCGCGTTTGCCCCACCTCGATCGGTGGCCAAGTTGGTTCAAGGCACTCGCCTTTTAAGCGAGGGATCGCGGGTTCGAACCCCGCCCGATCGACCAATTTCTGCGGCGTAGCTTAATGGGAGAGCGTTGGTCTCATAAACCGTAGGCGAAGGTTCAATTCCTTCCGCCGCGACCATAATTCTTCGGCGAATGCAGAAAGGACTACATCCATGAAAAGGACGATGTCGCCGGTGCAATTCCGGCCACTCTGAAAATTATTTATGCAGAGTGTAGCTCAGTAGTAGAGCACGTAAAGCAGTCTTTTCATCCCTTGTCGCCGACATTTTCATTGGCAGGTAACTCAGTTGGTAGAGTGCCCGACAGTTAATCGGGTTCGCGCGGGTTCGAGCCCCGCCCTGTCAGCCATTTTTCGTGACGAATGCATGAGGAACTACATGGTAAGAAACTGATCTGAAACATCAGTGAAAGGGTTCAAATCCCGACGTTTCCCGCACACTTGTCGTCACTCATTTCGGGTGAATGCTGAATAAGACTACATCCACTAACCGCCGCGCCTCGCGGAGTAAGGGTAACTCCGGTGATCCTAAGCTGTTCATGCGCAAACGTCTTTTCGATCTTGTCACCCGTTCTTTTCTTAAATTTTCAAATAACAATGTCGCCGCCTCCAAGGCCGCGGCCAAGGAGGTAAATCATGGCGAACAAAAATTTGTTCAGATCGATACTTGGAATGCTGTCGCCTAATACCGACACCATCAATAACGCCGGCGGACCGGCCTATAAGCTTTCGCCGAAACAGGCACTGGCGCAGTACGCTGCGACCGGCTGCTTTAACAATACTTACTACTCAAATGCTGAAGAACAGCTCGATGCCGTACTTGCTCTTGCAAACGAGGTCGATGCCGAGTTCGTTGCTAAAACTGCGGTCTTTGCTCGCGAAAAGGGCTTTATGAAGGATGTGCCTGCCCTTCTGGTAGCCGTTCTTTCCGTCAAAGACAAAGCTCTTTTCGAACAGGTCTTTCCGCGTGTCATCGACAACGGTAAGATGCTGCGAAACTTTGTCCAGATCATCCGTTCGGGCGTTGTCGGGCGTAAATCGCTCGGTTCCCTGCCGAAACGTATGGTCCAGAACTGGTTCGAGGCCCGAAATTCCGAACAGATCTTCAAACAGTCGGTCGGTCAGTCGCCGTCGATCGCAGACTTCCTGAAAATGGTCCGTCCGCGTCCCAGTAATGCCGAACGCGAAGCCCTGTACGGTTATTTCATCGGCCGCGAGATCGATGCCGATAAGCTGCCGAAGATCGTTCGAAATTTCGAGCGATACAAAGCAGGTGACTCGGCCGAGGTTCCGAATGTTCCATTCCAGATGCTGACGGCCCTGCCGCTCGGTGCCAAGGAATGGACGTCGATCGCTCGAAATGCTCCGTGGCAGATGACGCGTATGAACCTGAATACCTTTCAGCGTCATGGCGTATTTGCCGACGAGGCAATGGTCTCGCTAGTTGCGAACCGTCTGCGTGACGCCGAAGCGGTCCGCCGTTCGCGTGTGTTTCCGTATCAGCTCCTGTCTGCCTTTAAGGCGGCTGAGTCTAATACGAATATCCCGCGAGATATCACCGAAGCACTTCAGGATGCGATGGAGATCGCCACTGAAAATGTTCCGGCGATAGACGGCAAGGTCTGGATCTTTCCCGATATTTCGGGTTCGATGCATTCTGCCGTTACCGGTTACCGCAAAGGTTCGACCTCGACGGTACGCTGTCTCGACGTTGCCACGATGTTTGCCGCCGCTCTCCTACGAAAGAATCCGACCGCGGAAGTAATTCCGTTTTCGGACGACATCGTACCGGCTAAACTCAATCCGCGAGATTCGGTAATGACCAATTCACGCCTGTTGGCGTCGCTTCCCTCGGGCGGTACGAATTGCTCGGCACCGATGCGTGAGCTTAATCGCCGTAAGGCGAAAGGCGACGTGGTCATCTACGTTTCGGATAACGAATCGTGGATGGACGCTAACCGAAGCTGGAATCGCGGAACGGCAACGATGGCCGAATGGAACAAGTTCAAATCGCGTAACCGTGATGCGAAACTCGTCTGTATCGACCTCCAGCCCAATGCGAGCACGCAGGCCCAGGAACGCCGCGACATCCTGAATGTCGGTGGATTTTCGGACCAGGTGTTTACACTTGTCGCCGAATTTGCCGGCAACCGGATGGCCGACGGTCATTGGACCGGTGTGATCGACGCGGTTGAGATCTAGACTGAAGGGTAAGCATCTCGCTTGCCCTTCTTAACTAAAATGGCGGCTGTGTTCAAAGACAGTCTGAACTTTCTATTCTGAAATAGCTTTAGTATCTCTATTCACGTTATCACAACAATAAGTGGATTCTAAAAAATAACCTTTTCGTGGCGAATGCTGGCTGGGAGTACATGGTAACGGCCGTAACAGGCCTTGCGAGTTCGACCCTCGCCCGCACTGGTAAAACTTTGCGGATTCTCACCAAACCTTGTCGCCATTTTATTTTCCGGGACGAATGCTGAAATGATTACATTGTCTGTAAAACAATAAACCGTATCATTTCAATTTTTGTCGTCCCATTCGGACGAATGCCGAAACGACTACATCCAAACCACTAATGAAAGGCGTAGCAATTTGAGTAATGCGCCGGCTTCGGCCGGAGAAGTGGGTTCGATTCCCTCCGCGTCGTCGTTTCACCTTTTGTCGTACCGTTTCATTTTCAACTTCAACCGCCCGCTACCGCAGGCGGTTCTGACATAAACTTTAATGGAGGAAATATGCCACATAACAAACTAAACATAAGCGGCGGGGCGGCGGACGTCCTCTCGTGGGTGACGCATTCGCTGTCGAGCGATGAGACGGACATGCTCCGCAACGTCTCGCGTCTGCCGTGCCTGTTCAAGCACGTCGCGCTGATGCCGGATGCACATCTGGGCAAAGGCTCGATGGTCGGCTCGGTCATCGCGACCAAGGACGCGGTCATCCCGGCGACGGTCGGTGTCGATATCGGCTGCGGGATGATGGCGCTGAAGACGCCGTTCAAGAGCGGCATTCTCGACGGCAAGATGGCGGAATTTCGCCATGAGATCGAGCGTGCCATCCCGGTCGGGTTCAACGACCACAAGGAGCCGACGGACGAATCGCTCGCCTGGGAAGGCTGGGCGGAATTCGGCCAGCTTCATCCGGGAGTTCAGGACCGCGAACGAAAGGCGATGAAGCAGCTCGGAACGCTGGGCGGCGGGAACCACTTTATCGAGGTCTGCCTCGATACCGAGGACCACGTCTGGCTGATGCTGCATTCGGGTTCGCGAAATATCGGGAACGAGGTCGCCACGCGTCATATCGCCACGGCGAAGTCGCTGCACGACCTGAACACGCTGCCGGCGGCCGACCTTGCATACTTTGTCCAGGGAACGCCCGAATTTAAGGCGTACTGGCACGATCTGGTCTGGGCACAGCGTTACGCAATGCTCAACCGCGAGATCATGATGTCGCGTCTCCTGAAGTCCTTCAATCGAATGTTCGACGCCGAACTCGAGATCGGATCAAAGATCGCAGATCAAAAATCGAAGATCGATGTCGTCGTCAACTGTCACCACAACTACGTGGCGATCGAAGAGCATTTCGGCGACGAGGTTTTCGTTACCCGCAAGGGTGCGATCAACGCCGAAACGGGTCGATACGGCATTATTCCGGGCTCGATGGGAGCGAAATCGTTCATCATCCGCGGCCTGGGGAATGCCGAGGCGTTCAATTCGTGCTCGCACGGTGCGGGACGTAAAATGTCGCGTACCAAGGCAAAAGCACGATTCACCCGCGATGACCTCGAGGCCCAGACCCGAGGCGTCGAGTGCCGCAAGGACAAGGCCGTCATCGACGAAATTCCCGGTGCCTACAAAGACATCGAGGAAGTCATGCGTGCCCAGTCCGACCTCGTCGAGGTCGTCGCGGAACTCAAGCAGGTGATCTGCGTAAAGGGGTAGTTCAGAGTTACGCCTTTAGGCGTGAAAACGTTTGAAGGCGTAACATCCGACTTGAGTGTACCGCCCTTACTTACGTGCGGGCTTGGGCAAACTGCAGCGGGACAGGCAAAATCGTTGTTTTGCGTAAACTCTTTTACGTAAATACTTTAGCAAAAATGCCGGGCGATCTGTCCCACGCTTGTCCCACTGGCTAGTGGGACAAATAACCCTTGTATTTGCATTAATTAGGGGCCGTCACCATGTCACAATGACGACTTTTTAAAAAAAATAATTTTCTGCGTCATTTCCCTTGATCGGTAGGTTATCAGAGACCTCGCGGAACGTCCGCCCTATGATTCATTGTTTCATAGATAGCACGTCCGGTCAATATTTTTGGCTTTCTCTGAAGGACTGTCGCCAACGGCGACTAACATTAAAGCCTGGGGTGCAATGAGCTAAGCGAATGAAACCCTAGGTCAAGATGTCGTGAATAATGCGGTCTCTGAAGGAGACAAACAACGATCGCGTCGTGTGTTCGTCGCCTTCAGCGACGGGAATCCGATTTTGATCACGTCCTAGGGTTCCGCAAAGCCTCCACCCCAGGCTATATTGTTTGTCGCCGTTGGCGACCTAAATCGGCATCACGTTTCACCATGGAAATGGAGTCGGTTCGTCGATTAATGGACAGATATCCAGACATTTTCGATGTGTCCATCCGCCAAATCCCAGGCCGGAGATTTTTGTAAAGACCGGGTAAACTCCGACACCAACGTGATCTTGATCATTTTTAGTTGGTTGACCACAAACCGGACAAACCGAGATCGAAATAAACATTTTGTCAAAATGCTCGTTTGGCGCTTCGGCAATTGTCACGGACACGACTTCACCGACTTCTAATCCCGACATATTCACAAAATCGACTTTTGTTGTATCGAGGATCCGACGATGCGGCATCGACGACCATGCCCGATCCCATTCTGTTCGATCACAGTCTTCCATTGACCTTAAATTAGCATCATCCGTCCAGTTGGCGAAACACGTCTGGCTTCCAACCAAAAGACGCCGGTTCGAATACGACGAGATACTCGGAAGTTCTCTAACTCGGCGTCGATTCGAAAGTGCTCTAGAACGAGTGTTTGTAGTTGTGTTTATTCGTGAATTCGTGGCTGATCTCCGGCTGCGGTTCGCTTACGCCCTTGCTGACGCGCGGGATGGGGCAAGGACGCTCGGGCTTGGGCAATGTCGGGATCGCGGTGAGTGTACCGCCCTTACTTACGTGCGGGCTTGGGTACGGATTGTGAAATCGCACAAATTCGCGTGCGAAAATGGCATGTATCACGATAATTCGGTGCTAAAATAAAGGTATGAGTACATCTGCTAACGCACAAATTATTAGTTGCCCGAAATGCGGGGCGAAGAACCGGATCGTGCCGGGAGCGTCGGGCGAGCCGGTCTGCGGGCGGTGCAAATCGCCTTTGACGGCCGAGATACATCCCGTGATCGTGACCGACCAGAACTTTGCCGACGAAGTTGAACGCTCGCCGCTGCCGATACTGGTCGATTTTTGGGCCGCGTGGTGCGGGCCGTGCCGGATGGTCGCTCCGGTCATCGAGCAGCTTGCAAAAGAGCTGAGCGGAAAGGTCCGCTTCGGCAAACTCGACGTTGACGCCAACCAGCGGACGGCGGGGCGTTTCCACGTCCAGAGCATCCCGACGCTCCTGGTCTTTAAGGGCGGAAAAGAAGTTGACCGGATAGTCGGAGCCCAGTCAAAACAGGCGATCCTGAATCGACTGCAACCGTACATCTAGGCGAAGCCGCGGGACGTCCGCCGGGCAAACAAGATCCTTGGATGCTGCGTCCGCGGCAGCATCATTTATTATGTTTTTTGAGCGGTGAGCGGTCGCCGACGAGCCATTTGTGGCCGAACGGGTCGAAGAAGCTGCCCTGGCGGTGCTTGCCCCACGGCATTTCGTGATCGCGGACCTTGTCCATCGAACCGTCGGCACCGGCATCGATCGCCCGCTCAATAAAAGTATCGGGGTCATCGCAGAAAACCTCGATCCGCGTGGTCGTGATGCCGAGTTTGACGGGCGTTTCCCAGCCGTTGTTTTCCGGCTGCCCGAGAAAAAATGCCGCGCCGCCGACCTCAAGGCCGATGACGGAACCGAGGTCCCACAGTTCCACTGCGCCGAGCGCACGTTTGTACCATTCGGCGGCGGCGGAAGCGTCCTCGACAGCGAGCATTACCGAGATCCTTATCGAATCGGCGTTCGTCATAGTTCCAAATTAAAGTGTCCGCTTCACTTCGACCATTGATCCATCATTTTAATAATCGTACTCCGGCAGCGTAATGTCGTCGCGGAGGTCGCGGCCGATGAAGTAGTCGGCGATGAACTCGATCCGCATTAATTTGGTCACGAGATTGCGAAACGAGATTCCCAACGCCGTCGACGGAGCAAACGACGAGGCAAATTTGGCGGCGGTCAGCTGCTTCTTTCTAAGGAAAGGCATTAGCGTCGCCTCGTATCGGGCAAATGCCTCGGCGTAATTACCGCCGCATTTGTTTAGTTCGCCGGCAAGGACGTAGCCCTCCGAGATCGCGAGGCCGGTTCCCTCGCCCGCAAGCAGCGAAACGCACGCCGCAGCGTCGCCGATCAGTGCCGTCCGGCCCTTTGACCAGGTGTCCATTCGGATCTGGCTGACGCGATCGAAATAAATATCGTCGGCCCGGCCCAACTCGTCGAGGATCTTAGGACATTCCCACTTCGCTTCGCCAAATATCTCGCGGATCGCGGTTCGACGGCCCTCGAGGTCAGTCGGCTCTTCGCTGATATATTTGTCCTCGAAGACAAACAGAAAGAGCGTCTTGTCATCACGCATCGACATTCGCGAAACCTGTCGGCCGGGCACGCTGTTGCCCACGTAAATGAGTTCGTTGCGGGGCTCATAGCCGTCGGCCTCGAACGCCGCGACGTGATAGCCGATCTGCTTTTCGAACTGAGATTCGGGTCCGAAAACGATCTCGCGAACCCTCGAATGAAGCCCGTCGGCCCCAATGACGAGATCGACGTCGCGTGATGCGGCGTGGTCAAATCCGATGCGGACGCCATCGCCGGTTTCCTCGACCGAAGCGATCGAATCGCCGAAGATCGTCTCGATCCGGTCGGAAACGGCGTCATAGATCGTCGAGGCGAGGTCGGAACGGCGGACGCTGGTGAACCGGTCATTCGTCATTCGGCCAAAAACATCGACTGAAAATCCACCGCTGGTGCGGCCCTCTTCGTCGACGAACCGCACCTCTTTCATCTGGTAGCCGAGTTCGCGGATACGCGGGATGAGGCCCATTTTATCGGCGATGTCGTAGCCGAGGCCCCAGAAATCGATGACATAACCGCCCCTGCGGATCGCCGGTGCCTGTTCGACGAGCAGAACTTCGTGGCCGCCCTTGAGCAGCCAAAACGCCAGTGCCGGGCCAGCAACGCCGGCTCCGTTAATCGCAATTTTCATATTGACCTACACGCGCGAGGTGTTTGCCGTGCCCGCTGTGTCAGGCAGATCTGAGCAGTCCCGCGTAGCTGTCCCGGTAGTAATACGCCACGAAGAGGTTTGCAAGAACCAGGAATATCGCGACCGGGAGACCTGAATGATCGATGAACGAGTGGAAAAAGGCGATGTTTACGATGACCGGGGCGATGACAACGGTCGCGAGCGGTACGTACCTGCCGCTGACAAACGCGATGCCGCACAGCAGTTCGGTGACTTTCAACAGAGGGAAGAAATATCCGACCGAACCGAGGCCTTCGTTGAACGTTTTGACGACACCGCTCAATTCAGGCGTGGGTATCAATTTGAAAAAGTAGGTGATCGACGCAAACAGGAATAATAGACCCATCAGCGTGCGCACGACGATCATCGCGATCTTCATAGAATTATCTCCTTTAGAGCTAAAGTAGCACCCGAAGATCGAACTCGCAACACTAAAGACGTTCTGTCTAGGAGATCAGCGGCTGTCCGATCTGCACAAGGAGCCGGTTAACGGCATCTCGCGAGATCGTTCGCGGGATCACGGCCTTGAAGCCGCCGGATTCGAGTCCGATCTCCTCGGGCAGCATAAACAGTGAGAATATTCGATTTATCATCGATGCGTGGATCCACGCTTCGAAATGAACATCGCCGGCAGCGATGCTGATCTCGAATTTTGTCGGCAGCACGAGCAGGCCGTGCCCTTTTTGATAGCGGCGCTTCGTGCCGTCGTCGTCGAGCAGGCGAAAGCCCTCGGTCTCGGCCCATTTTTCGACGCGGTGCCAGATGTCGGTCGGTACGTGAAAGTCGCGAATTGTCCTCGAATTCATATCCAAAATCGCTCTTTTATTGTGGTTTTGATTTAACGAAAATAATCTAAAACAATTCGATATGTTTTGTCGAGCGGCGACGCCCGGCGATAAAAAACGACGTCAAAAATGCCTTGTTGGCAAGGCGGAAGCGGCTATATAGTTTGACAAAAATGTTACGCAACAAGATATAGTGCTTGCGTTTAGGGGCCTTAGATATTACATTACTGAAGGAATCACGAGAGGAGGTATGGGTTTGCTTACAGGTCGAGTTTTACTGTTAAATTTTTCGTATGAGCCGCTTGGCACGGTCGGCGTCGCCCGTTCCGTCTGTCTCTGGTTTCGCGGAGCCGTGTTCATCGAGGAGAACGATGGCGACAATGTGCTCCATTCTCCCTCGACGACCTTTCCGGTCCCGTCGGTCGTCCGGCTGCGTCATTACGTCCACGTTCGCCGCAATAATCGTGAGACGACGATGAAGCGTGCCCGGATCTACATTCGCGACCGTTACCGCTGCCAGTATTGCGGCGAGAGCAAGCACGCCAAGGACCTGACGCTCGACCATATCTTCCCGCGTGCCCAGGGCGGCGAAAGCACGCCGCACAATCTGGTCTCCGCCTGCGTGAAATGCAACCAGCGAAAGGGCAACCGTACGCCCGAGCAGGCGCGCATGCCGCTGCTGACGTCGCAAAAGCTGCTTCGGCTGGGCCTCGACCATGTCCTGCTCTGCCATTACGCCGAGAACCGGCCGGAATGGCGAAAGTACCTGTTCATGGACGAGATCGACGACATCGGGCCGCAGGCCGTCGCCGCCTAACGCGGTTTACAACCGTATCCTACAAAATTCGATATGAGCGAAATGGCCAACGGTGCTGGTTACGAATTTCGCCTATTTGCCCCGAATAATCGTGCGGCGTCCTTGATCGGCGACTTTTCCGATTGGAACGAGATCGCAATGGAAAAGGACGGCGACGGGTATTTTCGCGTGTCCCGCGATCTGCCGGACGGCACCTATCAGTACCGGTTCAGGATCCGTTCAAAAAGCTGGTTCAATGCCGACGACGAGTGGAAGACGATCACCGACCCGTACGCGACCGACATCGATCCCGAGACACAGAACGCGATCCTGAAACTCAGGAACGGCCGGAAGATCGTCGACGAATACGTCTGGCGGTCGGACGACGTTCCGCTGCCCGAGAACAATGCGATCGTCGTCTACGAGATGCACGTCGGCGATTTTTCGGGCGGCGAAGAGGAAGGATTCACCCGGGGCAAATATACCGACGTCATCGACAAGCTCGACTATCTCGTCGACCTCGGGGTCAATGCGATCGAGCTGATGCCGCTCAAATCGAATCCCGGCGATTTCAACTGGGGATATTCGCCGATACATTACTTTGCTCCGGAGGCGAGCTTCGGGACGACGGCCGAGCTGAAACAAATGATCGACGAGTGTCATGCTCTCGGCATCCGCGTGATCGTTGACGGAGTTTACAATCACGCGAGCACGGCGAACCCGCTGACGCAGATCGACCATGATTACTGGTTCCTGCACGAAGGGAAAGACCCGGAACAGAATTGGGGGCCGGAATTCGATTACGATCGGATCGACGACCGGTTCGGGATGAATCCGGCAACGAGATTTGTCACGGATTCGGTTCGTTTCTGGATCTACGAATACCGCATCGACGGCATCAGGTTCGATGCTGCGAAACAGATCGACCATCCGATATTGCTCGGGACACTAGTCGCCAACGCCCGCGAAGCGGCCTATATGAAGCCTTTTTTCACGGTCGCCGAGTTCATACCGCCGACGCCGGAGATCACCGAGCCGGACGGCCCGGTCGAGAGCTGTTGGAACGACAGCTTTATGTACGGCGTAATGGAATATCTCGAGGGCGAGCCGCTAAACCTGGAAAAGATCAAGGACGCGATCGATCCGACGCGGCGTGGTTTTGCAAACCTTACGAGCGTGACCAACTACCTGGCGAATCACGACCAGAATCGCCTTTTCCGCAAGCTCGGCGAGGCCGGCATCCTCGACGAAGAGCTTTACAAGCGAGCGAAACTCGGTGCCCTGATACTAATGACCTCGGTCGGTGTGCCGATGATATGGATGGGCGAGGAATTTGGTGAGTACGTGCCGATGTCAGAGCAAAGCAACAAGATCGACTGGACGCTGCTGCAAAACGACACCAATAGCGAATTGCACAAGTATTACAGGCGTTTGATCGATTTTCGGACCACCGATCCGACGATGCGCACGGCAAATCTCGATTTTTTTCACGAAGACGCCGATTCGGGCGTGCTGTGTTTTCGCAGGTATGACGACGAAGGCGACTCGGCCGTGGTGGTCATAAATCTGTCGGACGAAACGGTTGAGAATTATGAGATTCCCGACTTCCCCGTCGATGGAGATCTTTACGAGATCACGACACGCTCAGAATACACGGCCTCGGACGGGAAGCTGACCCTCGATCTGGAGAGGCGGACAGGTTTGGTATTTACGCGAAAATAGGTCGGAAAACGTACCGATGGCGAGAAAAGATCGGCGACGAATGTGAAACGTCCAATGACGAAACGGCCAGCCGCAAAGCGTGTAAGCACGCTGCACGACCGGCCGTAACCTAAAAATTCACATTTGCGATCGTTCGACCGCAAACGGCTAATCAGTTTATACAAACCGACGGATAATGCCGCCGATCGACGCCATCCTTAGGCTGCGGCAGCTTGGGGATTCGTGGTAAAGAGCAGGTCCGCGATGTCCGTGGCGTGCTCTTCCTCGACGGCGAGGATCGTTTCGATCAGACGCCGCGTGGTCGAATCTTTTTCGCCGAAATAGGCGATCATTTCGCGATAGGTCTGGATCGCGATGCGCTCGGCAACGAGGTCTTCGCGAAGCATGTCTTCGAGCGATGTGCCCTCGACGTACTCGGCATGGGCCGCAGCGGTCAGGTGAGCGGGATTCAGATCGGGCTTTCCGCCAAGCTGCGTAATACGCTCGGCGAGCAGATCGGCGTGCTGCTGTTCCTCGTTGGAATGTTGGAGAAACTCGGCGGCGGCTCCTTCTTTATAGATGCCGCTGGCCATAAAGTAATGGAACCTGTAACGAAGTACACAGACGATCTCGGTCGCAAGGGCGCCGTTGAGGATCTTGATCGCCTCGTCCTTGTCAAGTTGGTAATCCGGTGTGACGGCGCCGTCCTGAATTTCGGTCCGGGCACGCTGGCGAATGGTTTTTGTATCGGTAAATGAACTCATATAAAAAAGGCCTCCCAACCTTGTATTTGTTTAACGAACGAAACTGTGTAATTTGATTTTAGTGGATGAGACGCCCTATGGCAATGAATTTTATGAAAAGGTACGAAAACGAAGAAGAAATACGCGAGGTCGTCAGGACGTTTGAGGACGCGACGATCAGCCGTGACAAATGGAAGCACGCCGAGCACCTGACGGTGGCTCTGCACTATTTGTGTCTCCACGATCCTGAGACAGCGACCGGGAAAATGCGGTCGGGTATTTTCAAGCTCCTGACGAGCGGTTTCCGGCTCGACCTGTCGAAGGAAATGCCGTATCACGAGACGCTTACCGTTTTCTGGATGCGGACCGTGGCGGAGTTTAACGCGTCGAAGAACGGCGCTTGCCTGCTCAATAAGGCAAACGAACTGGTCGCCACATACGACAAAGACTATCCGCTCAGGTTCTACAGCCGGGAGTGTCTGTTTTCGGATGAGGCGAGGGCGGCGTTCGTCGAAGGTGATATCACAGAGCCGCCTGATCGAATTTAGGTTATGATATCTATTTCGCGGAAAGTCGAAATTTGGTAACCGCGTTCAACCACCCGCTGCCGCAGGTGGTTCTGACTATATGCTTAGATTTTTTAATACACTTTCACGAAAGGTCGAGGAGTTTCAACCGCTTGAGGCGGGCAAGGTGCGGATGTACATCTGCGGCCCGACGGTTTGGAATTTTGCCCATATCGGTAATTTTCGCACCTTCGTTTTCGGCGATGTTTTACGCCGCTATCTGAAGTTCAAGGGCTACGAAATGACGCACGTCTTTAATCTGACGGACGTCGACGACCGCATTATCAAAGAGGCAAAGGCGCGGAACATCTCGATCGACGAATTCACCGCGCCGTTCATTCAATATTTTTGGGAAGATTTCGACGCTCTCGGCAATGAGCGGCCCGAGGTGACGCCGCGTGCGACGCACCACATCGCCGAGATGATCGACATCATCCAGAATCTGCTCGATAACGGCCACGCGTACGAATCCGAGGGTTCGATCTACTACCGCATAACGGCGTTTCCCGACTACGGCAAGCTCTCGAAGATCAATTTCGCCGGCAATATCCACGGCGGCAGCGAGCGGATCGACACCGACAAATACGACAAGGAAGACGCCCGCGATTTTGCGCTCTGGAAACTGGTTGGCAAGGACGAGCAGCCCGGCTGGGACGCTCCGTTCGGCCACGGGCGTCCGGGCTGGCACATCGAGTGCTCGGCGATGTCGATGAAGTACCTCGGCGAGACTTTCGACATTCACGGCGGCGGGATGGACCTGCAGTTTCCGCATCACGAGAACGAGATCGCCCAGAGCGAGGGCTCAACCGGAAAGCTGTTCTCGAAATACTGGATACACAGCGAATTCCTGAAGATCGACGACGTCACGATGTCGAAATCGAAGGGCAATTTCTTTACGTTTCGCGACCTGCGCGAACAGGGTTATTCGCCGCTCGCGATCCGGTATTTGCTGCTGTCGGTGCCGTACCGCAAGCAGCTGAATTTCACGTTCGAGGGCCTGCAGGGTGCCGAGAGCACCGTCGAGCGTCTGCGCAATTTCCGGCGTCTGGTCAGCGACGCAAAAACGCCGGCCGGATCGGTCCCGGCGACAAAGGCGAGTGTGGACACGGCTCTGGCGGACTTTGAAACGGCGATGGACGACGACTTTAACACGGCGTCGGCGCTCGCGGCGATCCACGATATGGTCCGCGAGATCAACACCGCACTCACGAAAGGCGATCTCGGTTCCGACGACCAGGCGGCCGTGCTCGACGCAGTGGCGAAATTCGATTCCGTTCTCGGCATCTTCGGCACCGAGGTCAGCGAGATACTCGACGCCGATATCGAGAAACTCATCGCCGAACGCCAGGAAGCCCGCCGAAACCGTAATTTTGCACGGTCGGACGAGATCCGCGACCTTCTGGCGGAACAGAACATCATTCTCGAGGACACTAAGGACGGTGTTCGGTGGAAGAGGAAATAACCCGATCGTTCTATGAAATATGCTGTTACCGATCTCCTTTGACGAGGTTTCATATTTCAAAAATGAATATCGCGGCGACCTGATCGTCACCGAAGGCGTTTTGTACTATTTCCCGCACACGCGCGTTTCGTACGCAAGGAGAGAAACCGGGTTTAAGGGTATGATTGCGGCTAAGCATGCCTCGATCATAGCCGTACTCGTTTTGGTTGTTCCATACGCAGGCTGGATATTCGAAGCCTCCGACAAGAGTGTAAAGATCGGAAAGTTCTTAAAAAGAACTTTCCGCCCGTCGGTCAACCGTGCACTTATTAAAAAGGAGCACGTTTGGCACGGCAACGAAGACAGCAAGCTTCTCCAGCGCAAGCTGGATGCGTACATCGCTGACAAAAAGTCCGAGAGTCTAAAGTTTGACGAAGATTCCGTGCCCAAACCGATGAGGTTTGCAATCGGGGAAATGGAGAAGGTGCGGCTCGGGCTAAAACTCAAGTTCGACTCGAAATTCGATGATCACGATTTTCGCATCAATCCGATCCGTCGGGGACTTCTTAAAAGAGCATTGAAAGAGGGCGGATTTTTGTCTTAATAATTCATTTTTCCAACAGGATCATGATCGCGTTACCGCTGTCGGTCGCGATCATTTTTCTGTCCGCCACGTGAAAACCGCGTGAGATGAATGTCTGCAGCGGGTTTGCAGTCTCGTCGATCTCCTCGCCGCGATAGGCGATCCAGAACCTATCGTCTTTCACGTCGCCAAGTTCAACGGTCCCGACTTCGCTAAATCCACGAGGCAGGAAGTAGGCGGCGTCTTCTGCCACTCCCGCGACATTCCGGATCTTCGCGACCTTGGCGGGGCGGCCGCTTTCGTGAAAAGCAAACCAGAAATGATAGGCGATGAGATCTTCGAAAACGTAGACCTTTGCGTCGACCGTGTCCTCGACCTGAGCCGACATCGGTTCCCACGCGCACCAAATATAATTTGGCGTCGCTCGCTGCGCCTGCAAATAAAATGCATAGCCCGAAAGCGCGCAGAGAACCGCGACGATCGCAGTTTTTAGCGTCGCGGAACTGATCCGCCCGATCAGAGACGTTACGAATAACGCCGCCGGCACGAAAATAATGATCAGGTGTCGCGTCCCCCAGATCGAATACGGCAGGATCCAGCTTAACCCGAACGCAGCCAGCACAGGCAAAGCAACGAATATCGCGAGCAGTCGCTTTGTCTCGAACTTCTCGCGTTCGATCTGCCGATCATTAATGATCCCGACGATGAGTCCGGCGGCCAATGTCAATAAGATCGGCATCGATACCGTGAGGATAGTAAGCGGCTCCGCAGACGACCCCGGAAAATAGAACGGCTCAAACATTCCGAACGCGAGCTGCAGCAGTTGTGCGATGCCCGGACGGATCATCCACCCGATATTCTGTCCAATCTGCGAGCCCGCATTCGCCTCGATAAGCACTGCCGCCGCCCACGGAGCAAAGGCAAGGGCCGATATGCCGAACATTAGCAGGATGGCGCGGATCTTTATCCGCTGGAATATGACGATCGCGGCAACCTCGCTGAGGACGACAAACCAGCCGAAATAGTGCGAATAGACGAGCAGGATGTTGACGATGATCAGAATCCGGAGGCTTTTCCCTTTGTGAAAATACTTTACAAAAAGCCAGGTCGAGAAGAGCGAGAGGCACAACAGGAGGCTGTACATTCGGACCTCTTGTGCGTATTTGATCAGCGAACCGTTTACCGCGAAGAGCAGGAACGCGATCGTCCGCGTCCACGCATTCGCCCTCAATTCCCTGCACAACAGCAGAAACGGCACGACCGCCGCGACGGCGAACAGCAGCGGCAGCAGACGCAGCCAGACGATGCTTTCGCCGCCGACGGCGATCCACAATTTGAGAAAAACGTAGAAAAGCGGCGGATGGATCAGGTCCTTAGCGACGAATGAGAGGATCGTGTTCCAGGTATGCTCGGCGGCGTGGACACTGAATATTTCGTCAAACCACAGGCACGACGTCGTCAAGTTTTGCAGGCGGACGGCGACGTAAACTGCAGCCAGCAATGCCGTGGCCAGGATCTGGAAAAGCCGCGCGTTCTTCATTCCAAGGTTCCTGCCTAGCTCAAACGGCCGTATTGGCTGTAATAAGACAATGGAACGGTCTTGTAAGTTTCGGTGTCGCGGCAGTATGCCAGACAGCTATTGAATGGGCGTGAATAGACGTGGATGCTGACGGCCCGTTCATTGAATTCGGGTAGGTTAAGGACCTGATGGATCGGCTCTTCGAGCTCGACCTTGGCGGCGAGACAATCGGATAATTCAAAAGAGCTGGTCTCAACCAGGCGGCAAAACGACCGCGATTCGTCCATCTCCGCGACGGCGAAATTCTGCCCGCGGAGGCGTCCCACGGGAACCGTCATCCAGCATTTTTGGCCGGCGTGGTCATGGATTCGCGAGGTCATTCCCTTTTCCCAGCAGATCACCATCAGCTCGAACCTTTCGTCCTTGAACACGAGATTTCGCGTGTAAAAGTCCGGGTTCCAGAAGAAATACGGCTCGATCGAATCGACCTCGACCGGGTTTTCGCCCAAAAACTCATAAATGTTGCCGCAGGTAAAATCGTCATCCGAGATCGACCTGAGGCCTTCGATCAATTTATCTAACTTAACCATAAGTTTGGGGCGCCGCTGTCAGGAGGAATCGACAAACGGATTGTAGCAGATTTTCTGAAAATCAAAATAATCCGCGATAGTACTTTCGCTTATGATCCGTGACGAGGCACTTCCCGTCCGTCAAAGGGTCGCCGGTGTCGCGGCAGCACGGATTGATCCGCGAGCAAACGAGGCCGCTCTTCATTAATCGGGCAAGAGCGTTCTGCCCGGTCGCCGACGGGTGAAAACAGTCGCAGCACGAGATCTGGTCCGCCGTGAAACGGTAAACCCATGGCCCGTCGCTGAACAAAACCGTCGTCCCCGGGGCCTTGACGCCTCCGCCGACAGTCTCGCCGCCGATCGTCACCACGGGCGATGTACCGAAATCAGGAATGGCCGCATATTCGGCGGTCACCGACTGGAGGATGTCGTGATAAGCCTTCATCGTCGTGTACGAATCGATCACGCGCGTCGATGAACAATCTTTAGTCAGCGAGGTACAAATACTGACCACGCCCCAGAGGAATTGGCACGAGCCGGATAGCTGACAGTTCGCCTTGCTACCAAAATTACAGAGCTGCGAAACGCGGACCGGCGCCATTACGCCGACACGGGTGTTGCCAATGGCGATCAGGACGTCGAGGCCCTTGCGGAGCTCTCGTTCGAACGAATCGGGCTTGGTCTTGCAGTAATTTGCCGGGTCGAGATCGGTGCTCGAACAGGAGGCATTCGATTTAGTCGCCACCCCGGAGCAGTTGTCGTTGTGGCCAAGGAAAACTACCGCCAATCGGCCCGCCGGCTGTGCTGCGAGAAACGTACTGACGTTGCCGGCCTGACTGACAAAATCGTGAACGAGTGTCGCCCCCGAAACCGCGTGGTTCGGCAGCGGTGCGATCAGGTTGCCGCCGGCGTCGCACTCCATCCGCTCGAAGACGCTGAAAACGCCTTCGGATCCTGAACCGCAGAACGACGTTCCGTGTGTGTCGCTGGTCAGCCAATTGTAGTTTTCCTGGTCGGCATTGGAACACGGAAATGCGCTTGAAGCGTTGAACCCTTTCGAGATACTGTCACCCGAGACATCCACTGCCTGGATCGACAATTGTGCGATCGCTGATGCCGTAAACATCGTGCACACAATAATAAGCACGAGAAACCTGAAGTATCGCATAATATCGATCCAACGACGGGTGAGATGAATTTTCTAATTTAGATCAAGACCTAACGATTCTCGTTCGCTTTCTTTAGAAAGTCAACAAATTCCGGGACATTTCGCGTGAGACCGGGAAACGAAGCGATCACGTTGCCGTCAGGCGAAAGGACGGCGTAATACGGCAAGGCGACAGTGCCGAACATGTCCTGCTCCATTTGCTGTTGGCGGGCGTAAAGATCGCTGTCGCCATCGGTGTAAAGGCGGAGAAGGACAAATTTGTTGAGTTCGTCCTCGACTTCCTTTTTCGAAAAGACGTTTGCCTCCATCCAGCGGCAGTTCGTGCAGGTGTAGCCGGTGAAATCGATGAAAACGCGTTTGTTTTCGGCCTTGGCCTTGGCAAGAGCGGCGGCGTA
>JAKOVX010000120.1 GCA_029781855.1 Acidobacteriota bacterium
TCCAAATGACCAGCAGGCGATTCCGAATCCGGAGTTTCTCGATAATGTCGTTGGGATGGGAGGAACTGTCACCCAGGTCCTGAGGGATACGCGGATCCCGTTGGCCATGAAGCGCAATCCCGGGGCTCCGAACGCGCAAAACAACATTGCCGTCGTGACTGATCAGGACAAGAAGGATGAAACCGACGCCGACAGGAAGGATGCGCCGGAATCGCCTTCGGGAAACTATCCGCAGCTAAATCTTGCCAGTTCACCGGAAGACGGCCCGCAGTGTATCGAATGGTATACGACACCGATCGATCCGACTTATGCCTACTGTATGACTTGGGATCTTGAGGGCTGGGGTACGATCGGCGATTGGGGCGATAACGGCGGCGGCGGTTGCACGCCAACGGCCTCGGTTATCAACTATGCCCAGCTTTTCGATTCCAATCGCACGTATCATTTAAGCGGAAGCCACTTTGCGAGGACGGCTTTTCAGAGCGTTTGCTTGGTTGGTGACGGTTGTCAGCAGACCTGCGACGTGGGCTTCACGGTCAGCGGATATGCTGAAACCGGTATTCCGGACGAGACATTCTACAGTCATTTCGGCGGATCCAGCGTGACGCGAAACGGGCGAACCGGTCCGAGGGATTCGGACGTCAGCTGCGAGACCGCAGTTGGATACGGCTTCCGGCGCTGCATCTTCGACTGCACGGTACAACTGACCGTCGGAGTTTCCGGCCAGGGTGTGAATGCGAGCGTGAGTGTTTCGGGAGGGGACCTTTGGAATGTCGGCCACATCAAGGGAAGAACCTGCCGAAACGGGCAATGACGTCTGCTTTGTCCGATCTGATTGACGGTAAATCGTGGAATCGAACTGATCGCTCGGATCAACGACTGCAAATTTCAGTAGCCCGCCGGCGAGTGGCGGGCTACGTGATCAACCGATTCGGTTAGTCATTCGGACGGTGCGGGCTACTCGCCTTTCGCCGCCACCGATGCAAGCGTCTCGCGGAGTTTGCGCGCCGATGTTGTCGCCGGCTCAAGCTTCGATTCCTCGACCTCGTAGACCTTGCGTCCGAAAACGCCGTTCCAGGGCGGGATCACGATCGAAACATTACCTGAAGCCTTTGCCTGGCACGCCAAACGCAACAGCGGTTTCGGCTCATCAGGCTGGTTGTAACCGAATACCTGCATTTGTTTGCGCTCGAGGCGCTGAACTTCGGAAAGCTTCTCCTTTCCGCCGACAACGCCGACCCAACAAGTCCCGCAGGCGGCCGACCGGCACTCAACCGGGACCACGCCCTCCCAGCATCTGGCGTCTTTCGAGCGCCAGTTCTGTGATTGGTCCAACGCCGATGCCGAAGCGATGTCTGCGTCATTCTTGATCCGAAAGCTCCCGCTTGACCGGGAATCCTGCCAATTGACCGTATACTGCCGGTCGACGGTCCGGAGGAAGCCGAAAATACCCTGCGAATCGTCCTTGGCTCTTTCCGCAACGATTTGGTCGGGCGTCTTTGCCAACAAGCCATGCGGTGTTCCGGTCGTGCCGGGCGATCGCTTGAATTCGTCCCAACCGACTTGTACCAGCGTCATTAGGCCGATGGCCGCCATTCCAAGCAGAAGCGATTCGCCGACGCCCGCCGTTTTCGACGCGGCTTGGGCTATCGATCGGGCCTCGTCCGCGATCTCGAGCGAATCACCCGAAAACGCGTCGGCGCGGTGTTTGATCTCGGTTTTGACTTCCTTCCAATAGCGATGCCCATAAAGGAAACTGTGCGACGTGTCGATCTGATCGGTCAGTTCGTAGTCACCCTGGATCACGAGTTTCTGGATCTCCCTTGCCTTGTCTTCGGCGTCTGCCAGGAATCGTTGAAGAGCCAAAGGATAGAAGCGGAACCAGATCGCGGTCGCGTCCCGGTCGACTTCATGTATTGATGGAAGTAGCGTCCCCAGGGATTCGAGCCACGCTGATTCGTTGAAGTTTGATAAGCACTTCTCGTAATTGTTCATTTTTTTCAGTTTGAAATATCTAATCGAAATTATGTGAAAAACTTATCAAATTCTAAAGCTGAATAACAAACGAACCGGTGCCGGGGGACTCAAGAATTCGGTCGAGGCCGCAATGCTGTCCGGTTTAAGCCACTTGACTCAGCCCCAAATGATCGACCCGTCAAGGCGCGACTTTGGCTTAGAGGTCAGTTCCTCAAATATCCGCTCGCTGCCGCCGAGCGTTCAGAACAGTTACGCGAGAGTTGCACAAACTTGTACCCAAAAGCGACTTTCAAGGCAGTAAAATTTCGAGATCCAGTCAAACCGGATCCGTCCGAACACTGATCTGTCGAATGCGATCGCGGCGTTGCGAGAGTTTTGTTTCAAATCTGGCTCCGCGCACATTTCGGGGAACCCGAGGCGGGAGTACAATGAGACTAGATATCGACCCAGGAGGTGTCTCATGCATGACGCAGATATCGCCAATTTGTCGGAAGACGAGAAAAGATCCACATTCGTCTCCAGATTCAACTCCGAGATCCAATTCGCGATGAACTCGATTGCCGCCGTTCTTTCGAATGACGAGACGGCGGCCGCGTTCAGATCAGGTCTCTCGGCCGTCGCTCCGACCCTGAAGATCCCCGGAGGAGTCGAGATAAAATCGTACAACAAGATTTCGTACAACATGGCACCGATCGAGCAACGCCTGAACTTGAGTTCCAGCGGTACGCCGAACGTCGCGACGACCCCTTGTCTTAATCTGATCTCATTCAACGGCAGCGAATGGGGCGGGCTCTTGCCGCAGGCCGCGAAGATCTATAAGGTGATCCCGCTGGGATTATTGCTGACTCCGATCACCCAGGCACTGTTCGGCACAAAGGCCGGACCGGCTCTCTTGATCATGTTGCTCGCCCTCTGAATCCGGTCCTTAAGCGATCCGTTGAGAACCGGCGCGTCGGATCCGACAATGCTGCGCCGCATCGATTCGTTTTGCTTTGTCCGCTGACCGATCGGCGGCATGACGACAAATCGGTCGAATCCGAATAAGCACCGGCGCTTCAAGTCACTATTGCACAACCTGACCACGCCCACAGCGGCGCGGCACTCTTCAGTCATTTTTTTCTTGGACACACGAGCGTGTGCCGGAAGTGCACCGAGGCCAGCGTTAACAGTTTGTCGGCACCTTTTTTCTTGGACACACGAGCGTGTGCCGGAAGTTCGCCAAGGCCAGCGTTAACAGTTTGTCGGCACCGTCGATATTGAATTGCTTACTGATAAGATCAGCCAAGAATCGATAGCTTTCGCCAAAGAACAATCGTTGATTCAAGTCCGACTGCAACCGATAATGGTTGGACAATTAAATCTAAAAGGAGTGAACTGTGATTCTCACAAGATCAAACTATGAAAAACTCACGAACCCTCACTATTGCGATGTCGATCGTTGTCTCGATCGCGCTGGTTGTCCCTTACGCTGACCGCTCGCTGGCACAACAGAACCAAAACCAACAATTGCAGCTGACCTCTCAGCAGATCAGGCAACTCACGATCAGAGGCAGGGATATCCGAACGGTAAGTCGGATGATCGGGGAGAAGAATCCCGCATTCGAATCCCACCTGCTCTTTACCAAGCATTGGCGAACGCGCCTTGCTGCATCTTTAAGTCGATTCCCCGAAATGCAGGTAAGTCGAAGCCGGCTCTCTCCCGATCTAAGCGGTGTCGAGATTGCGAACGAACTTACCTTGCCTGAACAGATCAGCTTGACCGGCGATACGGTCGTTCTGGCCCGAAATGTCCGCTTTCAGGGTCGAAACGTGCGCATCAAAGGGCCGCACAGCCTGCACATATTTGCGGTTGATTCCATCAGAACGGACGAACCGGGTGGGTCGGTCACGATCGATACCAGCGGACGCGGACGAAAGGACTGGCTTGAATCGGAGCGGACTTTGCGGACCGTAGGTTCAAATCGAAGAGTCGGGCAACCGTTTGGTTTCCTGAACGTGAAATATGACCTCGGACTTCTTGATGACGGATCCGGCGAGAACGGTGCCGACGGTGCCAATGGTCAGGGCGGCGTGGCCGGGTCGAACGGCAGCGACGGTTCAAATGGGGCCAACGGTAGCTGTTTCGGATACTTGAGCGGCTTCCGCGGCTTGAATGGAACCGACGGGACCGACGGCGGCGACGGTGAGAACGGTGGCAATGGGGCCAACGGCGCCGATGGCCAAACGATCACGCTCGATGTCGCGTCTCCGGACGGAACGGTCCAATACAACCTGATCTCAAAGGGCGGCGACGGTGGATACGGTGGCCGCGGTGGTGATGGCGGCTACGGCGGAAACGGCGGCGACGGAGGCAACGGAGGTTCTGGGGCGTCGTGCGACTCATGCAAGGCACTCGGTAACGGCGGCGACGGCGGTGACGGCGGCAGCGGCGGAAATGGGGGCAGCGCCGGGAGCGGCGGCAACGGCGGCAACGGAGGCAACGGCGGCAATATTGTTATCAACTACCCCGGAGGATTCGATTGGAACCGGGTGTCTATCAATAACAGCGGCGGTGCCGCGGGACAAGCCGGACAAGGAGGTGTTGCCGGGCAGGGAGGTCGTGCCGGCGTTTACGGAAACGGCGGATTGCCTGGAAGCCTGATCTCATGCGCTGCGTCAGCGGGAAGCGGCGGAGGTGTTGGGGATACCGGCAGTCCCGGTGCGGCATCCGGAGGAGGCGGAAACGGCGGCAACGGCGGAGCAGCCGGCGCGGTCTCGTGGAACCTGAACACCGGCGGAGGCGGTCGGCTTGAACCCGGTGGATACGGAACGGGCGGGTGTACTGAGTGGTATCTGGTTACTTATAACTGGAACTACGAAACTCGGGAATACGAACAGGTTTCCAGTTACTACGCGGGCTGCTGGTAGCTCCACCCGAAATTAACCTGATCAGTTAAGAAAGCGGGTTCAGAAACTAAACCTGATGGAGGAGGCGTGCTCGAAGCGGATTCAGAAGCTTCCCGGTGGCGGGCTCCTCCATCGGAAACTCGAAGCGGATTCAGAAGCTTCCCGGTGGCGGGCTCCTCCATTGGAAATGGGTTGGTTGGGGCGTGCCCATCCGAGCGTCGCCGGTTATTTCGGGCGCGTGCCGAGTTCCGCAATTTTCGGAATCTCTCGGCACTCACTTTGGTTGACGTTGTCTTAATCGTGGTTGAACCCATTCGGATGGTTGTCGCGTGACCCTAAGTGCGGATTCGCCCATCGCGAAGGAATCGACGGCCCGGTCAGTTGACCTATATGTCTGCCGATCGCTTCGCGTCAGCCTTATCTATTCGGTTTTCAATTTGAATCAGCGTCGAGCGGCTTCGCCGCGATCTGCAAAAGCGTGCGGAGCGCGCCGTGTCTGCAACAGTTGACGACGAAGCCGAGCCGGGTGTCGGATCACGTGTTGGTCCCGAAGGTTGTGGAACATGCGATGGCGAACAAAGAAGTGCGCGGATCTGGCAACAATTACGGGTGCGTCACACTACGTTGCGTTGCTCCAATGTGGTGCGATCGAAACATCGCGTGCCCCGGTCAACCGGGAGAACCGATGATCCGATTCCTGAGCAATATCCGGCGAATCCAACGTTCACGACCGGGATCGTGTTTCCCCGCATGAACCGAGCATCGGATCGGGATAACCTGAATTTTGGCAACCGCAAACTCGCCAGCCTTTCCGCAACCGATTCTTGTCCGTGGGCTTACTGATTGTGCTTTTGCCCGAATCAGCCCGGCATCAAATATGGAATAGCTGGATCTCGCTGATCGGTCAGCTGCTGGTGCGATCAAAGCGTCACGGGCCAGAAATGTCACGGATCTTTTCCGTGCCGATCGCTCCGGAATCGCGGCCCGTTCCGGTTCAATAGCGTTGCCGGCGACGTGGCGTTCCCGGACGGATTGTCACAACACACACATGACGCAAATAATGGACATCAACTTGGATCTGTTTCAGACGCCTTTTGAATTCGCGCAAAAAAACAAATTTGCCGCGGCCGATCAAACGGTCGGGATCGAGAAAAAGGAGATCAGGGTCCTCGCGGATCAGGCGCTGGGAATCGCGCCTTCGACAAGCTCGCCGTGCAATCCGTGAGTTTAGGGTGGCGCAATGACTCAATATCTTACGCCGTTCGCAGTTTGCAACGGGAATTCCGATGATCCGAGAATGAAGATGATTCCAAGGCAGGTGAATTTTGAGGCGTGCGCTGCTTGACAGAAATTTCCTCGTTTACTATAGTCTCTAGTTTCGGACTGAAACGTCTGGACCTTCTGTGCGCGTCGGAAACGAATTTGCACGGGTGATTTTTGAAGGCTGAAGCAGGAATTGTAGCGTAAAGCACCGAACCATTCGGATCGCGGCGAATTGAT
>JAKOVX010000137.1 GCA_029781855.1 Acidobacteriota bacterium
GCGCAGCTCGGGCCGAGCTACCCGCCCGGCTATTTCGTGGCCAACACTCCGCTGCTTGGCACCATCCCCGAACTGGACTCGATGGCGGTGGTCGGCATCCTGACTGCGATCGAAGAGGAGCTTGGTATCCATGTCGAGGATGACGAGATCAGCGCGGAAGTGTTCGAGACGTTTGGTCGCCTCCTTAAGTTCACGGAGGCACGTCTTGGCTAGGGGACTCTGGGTTTCGCTAACGGCCGCGGGCGCGCTGATCGCATCGCCGCATGTACACGTCTCGGCCCAGACTGTCATGCCTCCCGGCTCTGCCGCAAATCTTTGCGGTCCTCTCGAAAATGCCTTTGGCCCCTTTGACTACCGCACGATCGCCTACGAAAACAAGCGCCTCGTGGAGAGCGCTCACTTCACCCCCCAAGTTGAGACGCTCCGCGCAGGGCAGAACGGAACCATTGCCGGGGATCTCGACTACACGCTCCGCGCGATCCCCAATCATCCGCGTGCGCTCATGTCCATGACGCGGTTTGCGGAGATCCAACGCACGTCACGTCCTGGCGGTTCCCGATATCCGGTCGAATGTTACTTCGATCGGGCAGTGAGATTCGCGCCGGACGATCCTATGGTCCGCGTCTTGTACGGAATATTCCTCGCCAAGGCACGTCGTTCTGACGAGGCGCGCCAACAGTTACAGAGGGCTGATAGTTCGCCCAATACGGATCCGCAGATCGTTTACAACCTAGGCATCGGGTATCTTGAGTTGCACGACTTCGAACGCGCCAAGATCTACGCTCGAAAGGCCCGCGATCTCGGAATCCCATTCAGCGGGCTGCGTGACCGACTCCGAAGGGCTGGACATCCGGTCGACTAGTGTCTACCCGCGAACCATCGTTTACCGCGCCGGGGATGACTGGCATAGACTACAGAAACATTCGTCCTGTCGTTCCGGTGCGCCCATTGCTGCCGGCCTGCAGTAACCATCTCTCCAGAGTCGGCCCCGTCAGTTCCGTTGTCGACTTACCTTCGGTCGAATGGTTCACAAATGGACGATCAGCGCTCGCGCATGCCGCAATCCTGTCAGGTGTCGGTCGCGGCAGTTCCGTTCTCCTTCCCGCCTATCACTGTGAGTCAATGGTCGCGCCGTTCGCTTGGCTCGGGGCAGATGCGCGACTCTATCGGTTGCACACAGATCTGTCAGTAGACCTCGAACACCTCCTATCGATTTCAGACGAATCAACACGACTCGTCCTTTTCCCCCACTACTTTGGGCATCTCCGATCCAGTAAAGAGCTCTATCAGATCTGCCAGAGGCACGGATGGACGCTGGTCGAGGACTGCGCGCACGCGTTCTTTTCAGTCGGGGAGCATCCCTTCTTCGGCATCCACAGCGATTATGCTGTTGCGAGTGCATCAAAATTCTTCGCAGCTTTCGATGGGGGTGTTCTCGCGTCGCGACACCCCAAGTCGGGATGGATTACTCCTCAGCAACCCGATCTTCGTTCACAGTTCCAGGCATGCATGAACGCGTTTGAGTACTCGGCCGAGTATGGACGCTTTCGCATTCTTTCCAGCGCCATTAGTCCGCTTCTGAGACTGCTCCGCTCGATGCATCAACGTGTTCGTCGAGGGGCCACGGATTTCGCTGGTGAGCAACAGCCAGCCTCACGGTACGGCGGAGTCGAATTCGAACCGGAACACGTCAATCTCGGCGCGTCGTACCTCGCCAGATTCCTCGCCTGCCACTCAAATAGACGTCGAATCGCATCGGCAAGACGCAGCAACTGGCAATTCTTTCGAGATCGCCTTTCGGTATGCAGTCATATCTCCTTTCCCATTGCGGAA
>JAKOVX010000008.1 GCA_029781855.1 Acidobacteriota bacterium
TCCGGTTCAGGCAATATCAATGACACGGTCAATCTGCCGGCGGGTGGTTCGGTGACATACACGGCATCGGCCTCGATATCGGCAAGTGCGACCGGCTCGCTTTCGAACACCGCAACGGTCGCCGCACCGGGCGGAGTAACCGACCCGACACCGGGCAACAACTCGGCGACCGACACCGACACGATTGTACCGTCGGCCGATCTCGCCATTACCAAAACCGACGGCGTCACCACCGTCACCGCCGGCGGTTCGACGACCTATACGATCACCGCTTCGAATGCCGGCCCGAGCGGGGCAACCGGAGCGACCGTCGCGGACACTTTCCCGGCGAGCCTTACCGGCACCTGGACCTGCGTCGGAGCCGGCGGCGGAACTTGTACGGCATCGGGTTCTGGAAATATCAACGACACCGTCAACCTGCCGTCCGGCGGTTCCGTTACGTACACGGTTTCAGCAACAATCTCGGCGGCGGCGACCGGAACGCTCTCGAACACCGCAACGGTCGCTGCGCCCGGCGGCGTAACCGACCCGACGCCCGGCAACAACTCGGCTACGGATACCGACACCATTGCGGCCTCGGCCGACCTCGCCATCACCAAGACCGACGGCGTGACCAACGTAAATGCCGGAGCTGCTACAACTTACACGATCACCGCTTCGAACGCCGGCCCGAGCAACGCTCCGGGTTCGACCGTGGCGGATACATTCGCGGCATCGATCACGTCCGCAACGTGGACCTGTGTCGGAGCCGGCGGCGGCACCTGCACCGCGTCGGGTTCCGGCAATATCAATGACACGGTCAATTTGCCGGCAGGCGGCAGCGTGACCTACACAGTCACGGCTAACGTCTCGGCCGCGGCGACCGGATCGCTGGTCAACACCGCAACGGTCGCTGCACCTGCCGGAGTCACCGACCCGACCCCGGGCAACAACTCGGCGACCGATACCGACACGATCACACCGTCCGATACGGTCCTGCCGACAGCGGCCGCGACGCTGACGAATGTAAATTCGCCAGGCGGCACGCTTTACACCTTCACGGTCACCTACGCCGATAATGTCGCGGTCAACGTATCAACGCTCGACAACAACGACATCGTCGTCACCGGCCCGAACGCCTTCACGACGCCGGCGACGTTTGTCAGTGTCGACGTCAATACCAACGGCACTCCGCGGGTTGCGACGTACTCGTTCGTGCCTCCGGGCGGAACGTGGGACCAGGCTGACAATGGCACCTACACCGTCACGATGCAGGCAAACCAGGTCAGCGACACAAATGGCAATTTCGTCAATGGAGGTTCGCTTGGCACGTTCACGGCGGTACCGCTCGTGCTCGTCGTCGACCGCACCGATGACACGGTCGTCAGTGCCTGCACCGCGGCCGCTAACGACTGCACGCTTCGCGGAGCGATCGCCGCCGCAAACGCGGCGCCGACCGCCGACACGATCAACTTCGATCCGACTGTCTTCGCAACGCCGCAGACAATAACTCTCGGCGGCACCGAGATCGTCATTACCAATAGCGGCGGCTTGACCGTCAACGGCCCCGGAGCCGATAAACTGACCGTCAGCGCCAACGGCACGAGCCGAGTATTCACCAACAGCTCGGGTGCGGTTACGACCATAAGCGGAATGCGTCTCACGGGCGGAACCGGAACCGGTGCAGCGGGAACCGGACGCGGCGGCGCCGTTTACAACACCGGCGGCACGTTGACCCTTAATGGTTTGGTCGTCACCGGCAACACGTCAACCAACGGCGCGGCCCTGACCAACGCGACGGCACCGGCGACGCTGAACGTCGTCAACTGCTGGATCTTCGGCAACGCGACGCCGGGATCGGGCGGCGCTATCCAGAATTTCTCGGGTGCGACCGTCGTCACCAACGTCATCAACTCGTCGATCACCGGCAACACCGCAAATTCGTCAACGGTCGGCGGCGGAGCTATCCAGGCGAACGGCACCGTGAATGTCACCAATTCCACTATCGGCGGCAACACAGCCGTCAACGGCTCGGGCGGCGGCATCTACTTTAACGGTACTGCCCTGACGGTCACCAATTCGACCATCGCCGGCAACACCTCGGCCAATAATGGAGGCGGAATTCACAATTCCACGGCAAATCCACCGAATGTCCGCAATTCGATCATCGCCGGCAATAACGGTACGGCGACTTCGCCCGATGTGACGTCCGTCTATGCTTCGAATGGCAATAACATCATCGGCAATGTGGGCACCTCGACCGGTTGGGTCGGCACGGACCTCCAAAATACCGATCCGCTGCTCGCACCGCTCGGCTTCTATGGCGGTAACGGCTATTCGTTCGCCCTGACGTCAGCGTCGCCGGCGGTCAACGGCGGCCAGGATTGCGTCCTGACGCTGACCTGCACCGGCCCGAATCCGGCTTCCGCGATCACGCTCGACATGCGTGGTGCGGCACGTATCGGCAGCGTCGATATCGGTGCGTTCGAACTCAACAACTCGGCGAACGGCGGCAATTTCGTCGCCCTCCTGCCGAACGCCCTGCAGGGAAGTGCCTACAACTTCCTTCTTGTTCCGGTCAACGGAGCATTCAGCCAGACGGTGACGTCCGGATCGCTTCCCGACAACGTCCTCCTCAATTCCGGAGCGACCGCGACGTTTAGCGGTACGCCGAACCTGAGCGGAGTTTACCCGTTCAGCGTTACGGCGACCGGCGGTGCCAATTCGAATGTCACCGATTACCGGCTCGTAGTCTTTGCCCCACCGGGAGCGCTCGTTTCGGTCGGCGGCCGCGTCAGCGTCGCGTCAGGCGGCGGCGTCAAGGGCCTGACCGTCATACTCACCGATTCGCTGAACAATTCGTATTACGCCCGCACGTCGCCGTTCGGTTACTACCGCATCGACAACGTGCCCGCGGGTGCGACCTATACGCTTAGCCAGTCATCCAAGCGGTATCAGTACACGCCGACCAGCCTGATGGTGAACTACAATATAGCCAACGCCGATATTGTCGTTACGCCCGCACCGTAAGCAGCGGCACAAAATAAAAGGCCCGCAGGAAGATCTCCCGCGGGCCTTTCTGTTTATTGCTTCCTACTGTCCACCGGCCACTGCTATCTAACAAACTCACTTGGCACGGGCACGTCGCCGGCGGAGCCGAATTGCTGGATGATGGTGCCGGAGGTCGAGCCCTGGGCGAACCAGGTCGAGCTTGACGGGCGGAATACGGCGGCGTCGGTCTTGCCGTCGCCGTCGTAGTCGCCGGGAACGGGAATGTCGCCGTTCGCTCCGAACGGGAACGCGTAGAACGAGAGGTCCTCGCTCCGGAGGATGTACCACTGCCCGTTGGAAGGCCGCCAGATCGCGACATCAGTCTTGCCGTCGCCCGTGTAGTCGCCGGGAACCGTCTTGTCCGTCGGTGTCCCGAACTGCATCGCGATCAGGCCGGCGGTGCTCCTCAGGATCCACCACTCGGAGCCTGTCGTTCCGTTCGGGCGGAAGATCGCTAAGTCAGCTTTGCCGTCGCCGTCGTAGTCGGCGGCAACCGGAACATCGCCTGCCGAGCCGAACGCCTGTATCGTCGTCCCACCGCCCGAGTTCTGGATGTACCACGTCGAAGTCGAAGGCCGGAACACCGCAGCATCGGCCTTGCCGTCACCATCAAAGTCGGCAGGTGCCGGAACGTCTCCAGTCGCGCCGAACGGGAATGCGTAAAACGTACTGTCCTCACTCCTCAGCACGAACCACTCTCCGGTCGAAGGCCGCCAGAACGCGATGTCCGCTTTTCCGTCGCCGGTGTAGTCGGCGGCCACCAACTTGTCAGTCGGCGACCCGAACTGAGTCGCAAAATTCCCACCGTTCGACGACTTCAAATACCACCACTCCGATCCCGTCGCCCCATTCGGCCGGAAGACCGACAGGTCCGTCTTGCCGTCGCCGTCAAAATCATATGGCGAACGTATCTGTGGTACGTACGGAGGAGAAATATTGATCAGGAAACTCAAAAAATGCAATGAATTGTAGGCCGTCGACGTAACAAGATCGGCCTTGCCATCTCCGTCAAAATCGCCCGATGTGATCGCCCGCAGACCGCCTGTGCCGGCCCAGTAGCGAGGTTCGATCAGGGATCCAAATCCGTTGTTGGTAAATACGGACACCACGCTGTTGTTGCTGACAGCCACATCCGTCTTGCCGTCGCCATTGAAATCATTGAGAGTAAGTTTCTGGTCGTAAAGCCAAACAGTCGGGTAGTTGACCGCCGTGCCGAAGGTTCCGTTTCCGGCACCGTTAAGGACACTGATCTTGGCAGAATCACTAATGAAAGAAAGGTTGCTGGCGGCGACGATATCCATCTTCCCGTCGCCGTTGATATCTGCGGCGCCGATATCGGTAACCGCGGCTCCGAGGTCATAGATGCTGCCGGCAGAGAACGTGCCCGTTCCGCTATTGTTAAGGATCTGCACGGTATTGTTGGTCAGGGCGACCGCAAGATCGTCCTTGCCATCGCCGTTAAAGTCCGCAGCCACGAGACTGTTGCCGGTGAAATTCGAAAGATAGCCAACCGGAGCGGCAAACGTGCCGTTCCCGGTGCCGAGGGCGACGTAAACTGCCGGGATCGGCGATGATCCGTCGATCCGCTCGGTAAATGCGAGATCGGGAATGTTGTCGGCATTGAATTTGCCGACGACCACCTTGCTGACATTTCCGGGCAGGTTCATCGAAGAGAAAAGGCTAAAATTACCGAGCCCGTCGTTCTTTGCCGCCAAAACGTTGTACGTGCCGCCAACCGTGCGTTGTCCGGCGATGACAACGTCCATCTTGTTGTCCGCGTTGAGGTCGGCAACGGCGATCGAATGCGGCGACATTCCCGGCCCGGCTGGCGATGACGGCGGTCCGGCGATCTTTCGCTGACTATCGGACGTCCGGACGAACCCGAGTCCTGATCGCTGAAAAACGATATATATCTCTCCATTTACGGCATCGCCGGTGAGGGCAAGGTCCTTCAGCCCGTCACCGTTGATATCGGCGAGTTTGACCTCTTCGCCGCCATTGCCAAGATCGAATCCCTGTGCGGCAAAGAGCTTTCCGGTTTGGAAATTAAGCAGGATCGCGAATTGCGACGACGCTCCCGCCGGGCTTCCGTTCGACGCAACTGCCTGCGTGACGCCCAGGTCGAGCCATCCATCGTTGTTGAAATCACCGGTGAAAATGCCGCCGCCCCCGGCCCCGTAAACCTCATCTTCGACGAACGTACCATCGCCGACGCCCTTCGCGATCACAGTTCTGTCATCGATCTGGATGGCAAGATCTTGCTTCGTATCGTTGTTGAAGTCGCCCGTCAGTACGCGGCCGATCCCGCTGTTGGTGACGGAAAGCGTTAGCTGAGCCGCAGCGGTAAATGTACCGCCGCCGTTACCAAGCCAGGCACGAAGCGTCGGATTTGCCCCCGACGTATTGACCGTAACGAGATCGAGGTTTGTTCCAGCGTCGAATTTCCCGGCAGCGACTATCGTGTTGGTACCGGCGATCGCGGTGACCGGGGCGGCGAACGTGCCGTTACCCTGATTCGTCATGACCATGACATTTGCGGGCGATTGGCTGCCGTAAAAAATATCCGGCCGGTTGTCGTTATTGTAGTCGCCGATCGTCATGTTGTAGCCGGACTGCCCGCCGGTGAAACTGTATTCGACCGGTGCCGCGAATGTCCCGTCCCCGTTATTCAGCAGGACATCGGCCCGGTCCCCGGTTCCCGAAAATGCCGTCGCCACAATGATATCGGGCTTGCCGTCGCCATTGAGGTCCGCCGAAGCGAACTGATTCGGCGAGAAGACGAAATTCGAGATCTCGGTGAATATCGGAGCATTGAAACCGCCCGTGCCGTTACCCGGCAGCACCATAATTGCCCGGGATCCACGACATCCGCTGTCGTCGATCCAAACCGCGATGTCCTTCTTGTTATCGCCGGTAAAATCATCGATGAACGGCGTATTCATTGCGGTCGAAGTAAAATTCGGGCAAGTGTACACCGTCGTGGCAAGCTGATCGTATTCGCCGGATCCGTCGCCGAATCGAATATTTACCCGATCGGGCTTGACGCTGACGATGTCGGTCAGGCCGTCGCTATTCAGGTCTCCGGACCTCGAAACAGGGCCGCCGTCATAAGCCCGTGGTGCATAAAACACAGCCGCCGCGGGAGCCGAGCCGGGGCGGGCGACGGCCAGAAAGGCGGCCGCGCATGTGAATACAACGATCAGCGATCTGCGTATGAAGTACATAAAAAAGGTGTATCTCAATATAAGTCAAAAACTGTCATTTGGTAAATCGAATATTGACGGATCCGCCGATCCTCGAACCGAATAAGCACGAGACCACGCAAAAGCCTCGAAATAGCACTTGCGTCAGTCGTCCGCCGGTCGAGGCGGATGACGCTCGATCGGTTTCGGAGACCGGTCCGCGATCGATCGGTTTTGATGGAACGCAGTCCGCGTGCGTGTGTGAACCGTTGCGGGACAAGCAAATTTGCTAAAACGCCGTAACCCTTTCGGGATCATCAGCTTAGCGGGAGTTTCCGCTCGATCTGTCCCACTGCTGTCCCAGGGCTGTCCCAGAGGTATGTGGGACACGCAACTATTCTATCTAGGACAGTTACAGTGTCAAGGAGCGGCAAAACGCCGCTTTTTTCAAAAAAAATATATTCTGTCATACACGTGTCGGACAGGTGAGTTTTCAAAGACCTTTTTTTGAGCGTTTGCTCTATAGTATAGTGTTGCACAGATAGCACGCTCTCGTCAAAGTTTTTGCCTTGTGGGATGCGGTGTTTTCTCGGCGGCATCTGTGATCTCGGTGGCAAAACGGGTCTTTAACGCAGAGGCCGCAGAGGCCGCAGAGCCGGATCGGCAGTGTCAGTAGCCCGCACGACAGTAAGGGCTCAAGCCGGGGAGTGAAATTGCTCAAGAGATCCAAAGATCAGTAGGGCAATTGCGGCCGTACATTTTCTAATTGGCATCTTTTTCTCCTTTCGTCATGTCAGGTAATTTGACGAACAGTTCGTCCATAAATGCCAATCAGCCGTTTGCCCGAATTGACCTTCGGGTCTCGTTCATCGCTCGCATTCGACGGTCGTTATCCTTGCGGATTCCGGCGTCCCTTCTAAATTCGGCTGTTTCCGTGACATTTCATGGTCATAGCCGAGTATCACTGGTTCAGCGGAGATAAGTACTTCCGCGTTTCTGAAAGTTGTCTGAATAGTTTCTGATTCGCCGATCGCCCGGGCAAAGGGCGGCAATTCGTCGCCTATTTGCACATCGCGGCGGTCAGATTCCCGGAGCATACCAATGCCTTGAGAGCGTCGATCTCCGCGACCTTTTTCTTAAGCTGCTCGATCTCTGCCTGCTGTGCACGGATCGTTTTCTGCTGTTCCTCGATCTCCGCCTGCTGCTCCTTAACGGCGTTGATCAGGACGACGCCGATCCGGTCGTATTTCACGCCTTGGACGACGCCTTTGCTATCGTAGGTTGCGAGCAGTGGTTCGGCCTTTGCGACATCTTCGGCAGCAAGTCCGAAGTCCTTCATTCCGCCGTCCTTCCAATTGAAAGTGATCGGTCTCAGACGGTTTATCAGCTCGAGGCCCGACTTGAATGTTCCGAGGTTGGTTTTAAACCTTAGACTCGAAGCACAGAGTACGATCACATAAGGTGGACCGGTCGGGGTGACGCACAGGGCAGTTGCCCCGGGGAAGCCGGTTGGATTGTTAAGTACCACCCGATTTGCGCTCACGTCACCGCCAACGGAAAGGCTATTGTCCACGACAACAAGACCATTTGATTGGATCCGCATGTGTTCAGCAGTCGTCGAGCCTGAGAAGTAAATCCCGCCCGGGGTGTTGAACACAAGTGAATTTTCAGAGTATAGAAAACTCGTATTTGCGCTGTCTCTGCCGGGCCAGTGATTGCCGGCGCCAACCGTGCCGTAGTTCCCGATGTAGAGTCGTTTTGCGGTCGAGGTGTTTTCCATTTGAATTGCGAATCCGGTCGTACTCGCGCTCCTAAGATGGAGGCTGGTGCCCGGGGAAGGCGTGCCAATTCCGATGTTACCGGTCGACTGCTGGATCGTGAACGCATTACTGGCAGTTCCATAGTTGTAGATGCTGAAATCGGAATTTCCGGCTGAGCCCTGCGATGTTCCCATCGCAAAATCGGCGGTGCCGGCGGAGTTGAAGGCGATCTGGGCCGAATTTGCCGCGATCGCCGAAGCTCTATCTAAATATATCGAACTGCTTCCGGCAGCGGACCTTAATCGGAGAGCTACCGACGCAGAAGAGTTTTGCACGTCCAGTGCGACACCGGGAGCGGTGGTTCCGATTCCAACATTGGTATTTGCGGTGGCACCATTAATTCCGTTTATAGAGCCGAGTACTAAGGCGTTGCTGGCATCCGAACGTGCATTGGCTCCGATCGCGGCTGCGTTTACCAGGTTGGAAAAGCCAAAGTTCGCTGATGCACCGATCGCCGTGTTGGAAGAGCCACTGGTATTGAGCAGGCCTGCAGCGAAACCAAAGTAGGAATTGTTCGAGGTAGATGTGTTTTGACCCGCCGTCGATCCAAAAAAGCTGTTTTGTGACCCAGTGCCTGCGCTCCCGCCGGAGGCAAATCCAAAGTAACTGTTGTCATTGCCAGCCGGATTGTTTGCTCCGGAGGCTCCTCCGAAAAAGGAGTTTCTGAGCCCCGGAGAGATAAGCCCGGCGGAAAGACCGACCGAAGTGTTGGCCACATTCGCCGTCAAAATACGATTGCTCCCTATGTTGAATTGAGTCGACGCCCGCACGATGTTTCCTGAGATCGTACCCGCCGCGCTTCCATCGCCTGAAATATTGAAGTTACTCGACGCCTGGACGGCTGTCCCGTTTTGGATGTAATTTCCGTTTCCGGAGGTCGGCGGCCGGGCATCGGTCATTCGAGGGTCGGTCGTAACGACATATTGATTTGCTGCCATGCCGCCAAGCTGCAGGGAGTTTGCAGCGGTATCGGCGTTGACGGCCTTAACGGCATAGGGTGTGGCATTTATCAATTGACGCGGACTTAAAACCGTATAGCTGCCCTGTCCTGACGGCCGAACGTGTATTTCGAGGTAACGGTCGGCACCGGGATAGACCGGCCCGAAATCGAGCTTCACAGCGAAATTTCCGTTCGTGACCACGAGGGTGCGAGCGAGCGTCGGGCCCACCTGGGTTCCGCCGTTAAGGGAATCGTAGAGGACGAATTCAAGATCATAGTTACCATTGGCGGGCGAGCCGCTGCTGGCAAGATTGCCCTGG
>JAKOVX010000042.1 GCA_029781855.1 Acidobacteriota bacterium
CCTCGAAGCAGCAGTCGGATTGTATAAAGATCTCGTTCATAAGTTGTTGAACGCCGTGACCGTTGCGATCGCAGAGTCATAAATTAATGGCCTTGCCCTGCGTACTTTGCGGTCTCTGCGTTAATATTCTCCTATGAAGATCGCACTTATCGGTTACGGGGCTATGGGAAAGCTCATCGAACGGCTTGCCGTCGAAAAAGGCCACGAGATCGCGGCCGTGATCGACGACTCGGTTGCCGGATTGTCGGCGGAGGAACTCGGCGAAAAATTGAAAGGAGCTGATGTCGCGATTGATTTTACGGTCGCGTCGGCGGTACGGCGTAACGTCGAGGCCTGTGTGGTCGCAGGCGTTCCGCTAGTCGAAGGCACGACCGGCTGGCATGACGAGCGACACGAGATCGAGCACTTGGTCCGCGAGAGTATTGGTGCGATGGTTTTCGGCGCGAATTTTTCTATCGGCGTTAACCTCTTTTATCGGATAACGAATTTTGCTGCCGAGCTCTTCGCGAAATTTCCGGAATATGAGGCGTTCATCGAGGAACAGCATCATTCCCGCAAGAAGGACGCCCCGAGCGGAACTGCCCTGAAACTTAAGGACATCGTTGCTGAACACATTTCGTCCGACTTCAGCGTCTCCGCCACACGTGCCGGCAATATCCCGGGCACACACCGCGTCGGATTCGACGGCCCGGCAGATCAGATCCTGCTCGAACACACCGCCCGCTCCCGCGAAGGCTTTGCCTTCGGAGCGATTATGGCTGCGGAGTGGATAGTCGGAAAAACGGGATTCTTCGAATTTACGGAAGTCGTCGGTGAAATTATAGGAAAATGAGACCGCGAATCAAGATCTGCTGCATCGCGAATCCACAGGAAGCTGCCGATGCCATTTCGTTTGGGGCATCGGCGATCGGGCTTGTGGGTGAGATGCCCTCGGGGCCGGGACCGATCACGGATGAAGAGATCTATACGATCGCCCGAACCGTACCGCCGCCGATCGCGACATTTTTGCTCACGAGCCAGCAAACGGCCGAGGGAATTGTTGCGCACCATCACCGAACTAAGACAAACACGATCCAGATCGTCGACGAACTTATCGGCCGTGAATATTCCGTTATCCGAGATGCCCTGCCGCACGTTAAACTCGTTCAGGTCATCCACGTTACCGGCGAAGCATCGGTCGATGAAGCCGCCGAGATCGCGGAACACGTGGATGCGATCCTGCTCGACAGCGGTAATCCGAGCCTTTCAATTAAAGAACTTGGCGGTACAGGGCGCCGACATGATTGGGGTCTGAGCCGCCGGATCGTCGAGACCTGCGGAAAACCCGTCTTCCTCGCCGGCGGACTAAATGCGGAAAATGTCAGAGAAGCGATCGACACCGTCCAGCCATTCGGTCTAGACCTCTGTTCCGGTGTGAGAACTGCCGGTAAGCTTGATCTGCGAAAGCTCGAGGCGTTCTTTAACGGTGTGAATCGATAAAGTCCGACGGATCTATCCAACCTTTCGATTCTGACGAATAGCCGCCGCCCGGCCGATCCCACATCGGGCAATCGCTGGTTCTAATTTCGAGGTGTAAATGACAAAGGTAAAGGCCGTTGGCGTTGCCGACTTTTCCGATCTGTTGACGTTTGGTGACCTCTCCGGATTTAACCAGGATCTCCAGTAAGTGTCCGTAAAGAGACTCGACCTTTTCCCCGGACGGTAACGTGTGTTCGATGATCACGACGTTTCCCCATCCGGGCCCTGCATCGTCCGCGTAAGTTATGACGCCATTTCCGATAGCAAAAACCGGTTCGCCACAGTCTGTGTTGCCGCCAGAGTTTTTATTCCAGTCTTCGCCAAGATGATCATTCTCTCGAAATTCTAGGGCGACGTACCAATCATCTCGGTCTTTCTTCTCAGTTTCGTAACCCGTATTTCCGACCGGATAGGCGAAACTGTCGGCAATAACAACCGGTTTGGCGGCCACTTCTGGTGTCGGAACTATCTTATTTGGTGACTCAGCGGGACCGCAGGCGAACAAGATAAGCAGCCCGTACATGAAGATGGAAATCCTTATGGCACCCATAAATAATCGCGAAGCAATTTTGTTACTTTCCGCCCGATAAGAATATACTTGTTCCAAAATCTGGGAGCAAAACTCACTTGCTATGACGATGAAATTAGACTGGATGCGGGGCTGTGCGACGGCCCTTGTGACGCCATTTCTTAAAGATGGTTCTATCGACGATGATTGTTTCGTAAAGCTGGTCGAGCGGCAGGTCAAGGGCGGCGTTAAGTTGCTTGTGCCGTGCGGAACGACCGGTGAGAGCGTGACGATGAGCGAATCCGAGCGCCTACACGTTATTGAGATGACGGTTGAAGTCGCAAAAAAGCTAAAGGCGCACGTCATCGCCGGTACCGGGAGCAACAACACCGCCGCGACGATCGATTTCACCCGCAAGGCCCGCGAAGCCGGCGCCGACGCCGCGTTGATCGTCGCGCCGTACTACAACAAACCGACGCAGGAAGGGATGTTCGCCCACTTTGGCGAGATCGCGAGATCGGTCAAGCGATTTCCGATCATGCTCTACAACGTGCCCTCGCGGACCGCGTCGAATATATCCGCCGAGACTACGCTGCGGCTGGCGAACGAGTTTGAGAACATCGTCGCGACCAAAGAGGCGTCAGGAAATTACTCTCAAATAATGCAGATCCTCGATGGACGTCCAAAGAATTTCCGTGTCTTTTCGGGCGACGATGCTTCGACGCTGCCGCTGATCTCGCTTGGTGCCGACGGCCTGGTCTCGGTCTGCGCGAACGAGATCCCGAAGGAAACTTCGAAAATGGTCGAGCACGCCCTGAACGGCTCGTTCCATTTCGCCCGCAAGGTCCATTACAAGATACTACCGCTGATGGAAGCAAACTTTATCGAGGCCTCGCCCGCTCCCTGCAAATTCGTCATGAAGGAAATGGGCCTGTGCGAGGAAAATTTAAGATTGCCGCTGGTTCCCGTGACGCCGGAGAGCCGAAATAAGCTCAAGGCCTTGATCAAAACCCTTAAGATCTGACACCGGAGGATTAAGATATGGAATTTGACGATCTGAAAAGACCTGGCGGCACATCGGGCGGCGTGATCGAGTTTTTCGTGGGGCTCGTGATGGCGATCTCGGGTGGGTATATGCTCATCAGCCGCGTTGTTGTGACGAGTGGATTTTGGAATTGGGGCGGCTACAATTCGTTCGGTCTGTCACTCGTTCCGCTCATCTTCGGCATTGCGTTCGTGTTCTTCAACGGCAAGTCGATCGTCGGTTGGATCCTGGTCGCCATTAGCGTCATTTTTATTGCCTCCGGCGTATTGATGAACCTCCAGATATACTTTCAACCCACAAGTCTATTTAACACAATAGTTATGCTGGTCTTGTTTGCAGGCGGAATCGGCCTGATCGGCCGTGCGGTGATGTCGCACTAGATTGACCACATTAACATTAATAGAGGAATTTTGTGAACTTACAGATCGAGATTGAAAAACTGTTCGCGAAAACAGATTTTACTCCGGATGATCGCGAGATCTACGAGCAGTTCAAGACTGCCCTTCGCCGCGGCGAGATTCGCTCGGCGGAGAAGGACGCGGGCGGGAACTGGCACGCCAATGCCTGGGTCAAGCAGGGAATTTTGCTCGGGTTTCGGATGGGCAAGATGGTCGAGATGTCGAAACCGACCGAGACGCTGCAGTTTTTTGACAAAGACACATTTCCGCTGCGGCCGATGACTCTCGAAGATGGGATTCGAATCGTCATGGGCGGTTCCGCGATTCGTGACGGCTGTTATGTTGCACCTAGTGTCGTCGTAATGCCGCCGGCATATATCAATGTTGGTTCCTATGTCGACGAAGGCACGATGGTCGACAGCCACGCACTTGTTGGTTCGTGCGCTCAGATCGGAAAGCGTGTGCACCTGTCGGCAGCGGCCCAGATCGGCGGCGTGCTCGAACCGGTAAATGCAACGCCGGTGATCATTGAGGATGACGTTCTCATCGGCGGCAATACCGGCGTTTATGAGGGAACGATCGTCCGCACGCGTGCCGTCCTTGCCAGCGGCGTAATATTGACGCGTTCGACGCCCGTATTTGACCTTCCAAACGAGCGGATCATCAAATCTGTTGATGGCGGCTCGCTCGAAATTCCCGAGGGTGCTGTCGTAGTCCAAGGATCGCGTGCCGTTACCAACGATTTTGGTAAGGAAAACGGCCTGTCGATCTATTGCCCGATCATCGTCAAGTACCGCGACGAAAAGACGGACGCTTCGACCAAACTCGAAGATTATCTGCGCTAGTGATTGGTGGCCGTAAAGTTAACGTCCGCCGCGTTCTCAACGAACTCGAAAGTCTGCGAATTCGAACTGAATGAGTATCGTTTCGCCGAAACCTGCACGGTGTAATTCGCCCACGTCAAGACATTCTGAAACCGGTAGTATCCGAACGGATTGGTCCTTGTGTACTGCACGTTCCCGCCAAGGTCAGTAAGCGTGACAACAACGTTACCCGCTCCGCGTCCGCTTGCCCCGCGCACGCGGCCTTTCAACAATTGCGGCGTCGATGGCCCTTCGGCAAGCGTGAACGCGGAAAAGGCGTTCAACCCGGCGACGGTTGCTCGATTCGTGGTCGTATTCAATGTTGTGGTTTGAAGCTGCGCCGTCCCGCTGCTGATACCGAAGACCTTGTAGCGAAGCTCATTCCCCAAAACCTCCGGGTCGGAATACGTGAAGGTTACGTCGGCCTGACCGATGCCGCCGTTCGTCATATTCCACCAACGCTGCAGCCGATTTGACGGCAGGCCCGTTGCTGCTCCCGCGTAGGCGCCGGTCTTTGGTTCGACCGTAATAATGCCGTTCCCGGCGATCGATGACAGCTCGACCGGTGCAAACACACCGTTCGACCCGACAGGGAAGCGATAAGTTCCGGCCGAGTTGACGCATCGCGAAAGCGGCGAAGTTATAAACGACGTCGCGTCGCCCCCGAATATTGCAGAAGTGCGGCACGCCGAGACGGAGACTGTTCCCGTACCCGCAATTGTCGCGTTTGAGAGGTAAAGGTTGCCATTCATAGGGAATGACGAGAGCCCAGTAACCGAACCATTGCTTAGCCGGGCGTCGCCGTTGACTATCAGCGTTCCCGGGCCCGCGATGTTTCCGCCGTTGATGTTCAGCGAACCGTTGATCGTGAGGGTCCGCCCAGAACCAATTGTTAGTGTACGTCCGCCGTAGATCACGAGATCACTTAGCGAGACGTCAGCCGACGATATCGAAACATCATTTGAACCGATTGAAACGCCTGCACCCGCGGACGGCACAATGCCGTTCCCCCAATTGGTTGCGGTGTGCCAGTCCGTATTCGTCGCTCCCGTCCAGACCGTTTGCCGCCATCTTGCAAAATACGGCGATGTGCGGCAGCCCGCCGTCGCAAATCCTCCGCCAACGAAAATGTCGCCGCCCGCCGTTGTCAACGCAGTGCCGCCTGCGCTTAGGCCAGTGCTCAAACCGGACCAAGTAGTTCCATTCCATATCGCGATACGGTCGGCGGGAGCACCGCTCGCTACCGTAAATTCACCTGTCGCGACGACGTTCGTTCCTGAGATCGCCAGCCGTGTGCCACCTAATTGCCCGAATGGATTGGGAAGGCCGTTGCCAAGCGGTGACCACATAGAACCGCTCCACTTTGCAACACCATTTACGGCCACACCGTTGATTGAGGTGAAACCACCTGATACATACACATCGGATCCGGAAATAGCTATCGAGCTTACCCCACCGTCACCGAGGTCGGCACCTAGTGCTGTCCACGAGTTCCCGTCGTATTTAGTGAAGTAGGCAGGATTCGCGATGGTCGTTGTGCCGGCCCCTACGTACAAATCGTCTCCCATGAACGCCATCGTCGAGACCGTATTCGGGATGATACCGGAGTCCAGTCCGCTCCAAGAAGTGCCATTCCACTTTGCAACACGATTTGCTGTCAACCCGCCCGCTGTTTGGAACGAGCCTCCGACATAAATGTCCTCACCGTGGGCAATAATGACCGAAACGGATGAACTAACACCCGCTCCCAAAGCTGCCCAGGTTGATCCGTTCCAGACGGCTATATTGCTGGCATTCACTCCTCCGATGGTTGAAAAGGTGCCGCCGGCATATACCTTATTTCCGGCCACAGCTATTGCATTTATTGATGTATTGGCGGCGGTGACGCCGGTTCCAAGGGCGGACCAGGTATTAGTAACACCGTTCCATTTGGCTATGTGATTTGCGGTCACCGTTCCGGCGGAAACAAATCCGCCGCCCACATAGACGTCGCTTCCGGAAACAGCGATCGCACTCGCAGAGCTGTCGAGTCCCGTACCGTAAAAGGGCGTCCACGTACCAGCAGCATACTTTGCGATGTTCCGTGCTCCCTGGCCTCCTGCCGAAGTGTAATTGCCGCCTACGAAAAGGGTGTTGTTGATGCTGGCGAGCGTCATCACCCGCTCGCTTAGGCTCGTGCCGCCGGCGATACCCGAACCTACCCCCACCCAGGTAGAGCCGTTCCATTTGGCGAGATTATTGAACAAATTAGGCGGGTCCGGCAGATATCCGCCCGCGTAGAGTTCTCCGTCGTGGATCGCCAACGAGTTAATGATCCCGTTCGAAAAGTAAGCCAGCCGCGTCCAGTTTGCTCCGTCAAATTTGGCTACGTGCGAGTCCTGCTGGCCGGTCAAAACGATCCTGCCGCCGCCGATGTACATATCGCTGCCGGAAAATGCAATAGAACTAACGACCGTGTTAGCCAGTGTGCCGAGAGCTGACCAAGTGGTTCCGTCGTACTTGAGAATGCCTATGCTCGTGCCCGCCGTCGGCGCAACATTACCGCCTACATAAAGCGAACCGCCGTTTACTACCAATGAATTCACCTGGCCGGCAGCTATCGGGACGGCCGAGTAGGCAGAACCGTTCCAACGCACTATTCCCGTCGCCGGCGATCCGTCGCTGACCGAGAAATTCCCACCAAAATAAACGTCACCGCCATACACTGCAGCGGATCTGACGAAGTGTGTGCCCTGGCCAAGTCCCGCGCCTAGAGCGGACCATGAATTGCCGTCCCATTTGGCGACATTCTTTGCCGGGCCGCCGCCCGCTGTTGAAAATCCCCCGGCTACACAGACTTCGTTGCCGTTGACCGCGATCGCGTAAACCGAGCCGTTTAGGCCAGATCCCAGAGCCGTCCACGACGAACCATTCCATCTCGCGATCCCTGCTGCCGGGACACCCTGGATCGTCGTGAACCCACCGCCAATGTAGTATCCTCCGGCTCCGTCGGCGACAACGACATTCACCTGGCCGTTGGCACCATTCGAAGTAAAGTTCGTGTCCCAGGCGTCGCTGCATCCGCCGATCGGTATTGGTGTACGGAGATCTCCACCGGCGACAGTGCCCGAACTCGATGCCGAAACGAGAGTGTTGAAATTGATTCCGAACGCAACGAACCCGATCGCGGTAAGGGCGAGGATCAGAGCTTGAGCAAACTTATGGCAGTTCATGATGAGTTCTTTCGTCGAAATGGAAGAATTGGCTGTTCTCGTGAATTCTCATCAATTTACATTCATCCTGTCGGTTTAGTCAATGTTCCGGCCCGCCGCGGTGGTTCGATCTCCCCGGCTGCGCTAAGCTTTTGGTGACACGGTCACTCGTAATGGGCATGCCGAACGGCGGTCGGCGTCGGGTCTAACGGAATTAACAAAAAATGAACGATCAATATTCTGGAAACTGGCTAGCTCAGCGTGCGCATCAGGCGATGCTCGACAATGGTTTTGAGCCTGAGTTCTCGGCGACTGCGCTAAGCCAACTCGGTGAGATCGAGGCAACAGGTGAGCCAGCGGCTGACGATTCCTTTCGGGACCTTCGAACCCTGCTCTGGTCGTCGATCGACAACGCGAGTTCACGCGACCTGGACCAGATCGAGTGGGCCGAGGCCTTGCCCAACGGCGACATTCGGGTGCTCGTCGGCATTGCCGACGTTGATGCCTTGGTACCAAAGGATTCGCCCATAGACGATCACGCTCGGCAAAATACCGTAACGGTTTACACCGAGAGCAGGATCTTCCCGATGCTGCCGGAACAGCTGTCGACCGACCTTACCTCGTTGAACGAGGACGTCGACCGGCTTGCCGTGGTTGCGGATATGTGCGTCAAACCGAACGGTGACGTGCCGGAGAGCACTTTTTACCGGGCGATCGTTCGAAATCAGGCAAAGCTCGCCTACGAGAGTGTCGGCGAATGGTTTGACCACGACGGCGGTGCACCCGACGATCTGAACCGTTTGGCGGGCCTAAAGGACCAACTGCTGCTCCAACGCGAGGCTGCGACGCGGCTGTACGCCTATCGGCAGGCAAAGGGCGCTCTCGAATTCGAATCGATCGAGTCTGCCGCGGTCGTCGAGGATGGCCAGATCAAGGGCATCGTTTCGGTCGAACCCAACACGGCACGGAAGCTGATCGAGAATTTTATGGTCGCGGCGAACGTCGAAATGGCCGAGTTCCTAGAAGCCCACGGTTCCGTCTCGCTGCGGCGTATCGTAAAGGCTCCCGAGCGTTGGGACGGTATCGTCAGGATCGCCTCAGAATACGGCGTCCGGTTGCCGGATCAACCTGATCAGCCGGCACTCGCGGCATTTCTCGACGCGCGACGAAAGGCCGATCCGGATCATTATCCGGACCTGTCACTCTCGATCATCAAGCTCATCGGCAGTGGAGAATACGTCGTCGAACGGCCGGGCGAGGACACGGGAGGGCATTTTGGCCTTGCGGTTCGCGATTATGCCCATTCGACCGCACCGAACCGGCGATTTACGGACATTGTCGTTCAACGGCTCGTCAAAGCGGTCATTGCAAACCAGCCGTCGCCGTACGCTGACGACGAACTCGAATCGATAGCCCGGCATTGCAACGATCAGGAACGCGCCGCCCGCAAGGTCGAGCGAAAAATGAGAAAGGTCGTCGCCGCAACGGTTATGCAGCGGCACGTCGGCGAGAATTTCGACGCGATCGTTACGGGCGTTACGCCGAGCGGGACTTTCGCCCGCATTCTTCGGCCGCCTGTCGACGGACGTATCGAACAGGGCCAGAGTGGCCTGAACGTCGGCGAAAAGGTTAATGTGCGGCTTCTTTCGGCCGATCCGCGGACGGGCTTCATCGATTTTGCCGCCGGCAAACAATAATGCTCATCCGTCGCCGTGACGCGAATTGCCTAAAGTGATCCTCGACAAGTGAAATGTTAGTAATACAGTGGAACAGCCACGCCCGGCCGGATTTAATAATCACGGGCGATAGAATAAGATAGTGAGTATGAGCGATACACCGGAACACGAAAAGGGCGGCATTAAGGACAAGATAACGGGCCTCGGGCAGAAGATACTCGGCGAGATAGAGACGCTGGCGGGCGTTGTCAATGCCGATCCGTTGGCACAGGCCGAAGGAGAATTTAACGTCGAGGTCGGCACGGTTCGAGAGGGACTGGAAGAGTCGGATGGAGAGGATGAAAAATAACCGATGATGCCGGCGAAAAGTTCTCAGAGTTTCGTGTTACCCAAGCGGATGCAGGGCCTGCAGCCGACGCTGATCCGTCAGTTTTTCGAACGGGCGTTGCCGGACAGTATCAATTTCGGCCTCGGAGAGCCCGATCTGCCGACGCCGCAATTCATGCGTGACGAGGCGGCCCGTGTCGCACGTGACGAACAGAACGGCTACACCTCGCATCCCGGAATCCCAGCACTGCGAGACAAGATCGCCGAGCAGTATCCGCATCTGAATCTACCGCGGACAGGAGTCGTCGTAACCTGCGGCTCACAGGAAGCCATGACCGCGGCAATGATGTGCATCGTCGATGCCGGTGATGAAGTACTCGTGCCTAACCCGAGTTTCCCGGCGTATGACGCCTGCGTACGTATCGCACAGGGAACGCCGGTCTATTACCGAATGCCGGCGGACGACGATTTTGCGTTTGATATATCGAATTTCAAAGCTCAGATAACTGAAAAGACAAAGGCGGCAGTCGTCATCTCGCCGTCTAACCCGACGGGGAAAATACTTTCCCGACAGAACCTCGCGGACATCGCCGCCGCTCTCGAAGGCACCGGCGTCTATCTGATCTCCGACGAGATCTACAGCGACCTTTATATTGGCGAGCGGCCGCACTCGGCGTCGGAATTTTACGATAAGACCATTATTGTCAGTGGTTTGTCCAAGAGCCTCAGTATGACCGGCTGGCGGTTGGGCTGGGCCGCGAGCTCACAGGCAGACGTCATCAATGCGATCCAGGTGCTTCACGGTTTTATGACGGTATGTGCCTCGGCGATCACGCAGAAGGCGTCGCTGCTTGCCTGGACCGAGCAGGCCGAGGCCGCCAAGCAGAACGCCCGCGACGTTTACCGGAAGCGTGGCGAATTTCTTGTCGACCTATTCGATAAAGAGCTTGGACTCAGGGCGACGTCACCGGAAGGTGCGTTTTACACTATGCTTGACGTCCGCTCGCTCGGCGACGACATCGAGATCGCCGAAAAGTGCCTGCAGAACCGCGTCGTGACCGTGCCGGGCGTGGCATTCGGCGACGAAGCGAAAGGATTTTTGAGGATATCGTTCTGTAACACCGAAGAGAAAATGGTCGAAGGCGTGCAGCGGATGAAAGCTGCAGTGAATTTGTAAAAAGGGAATAAGTACTATAGTGAAAAAGTATCGAGTAGGTATCTTGGGTGCAACGGGCACGGTTGGGCAGCGGTTTGCACAGCTGCTAGAGGATCATCCGCAGTTTGAGATAACGGCGATGGCGGCTTCGGACCGTTCGGTCGGCAAGCCTTACACCGAGGCGTGCGTGTGGAAGCTGCCGGGCAAGATGCCCGCCGCGGTTCGCGACATCGTTGTCCAGCCAATTGAGCCGCCGCTCGATTGCGACATCGTTTTCTCCAGTTTGCCGTCGAATGTCGCCCGCGAGGCGGAGGAGGCGTTTGCCCGTGCGGGTTATCCCGTGATCAGCAATTCGTCGGTTTACCGAATGGACGAAGACGTGCCGCTATTGATGGCGGAGATCAATCACGACCATGTCGGCCTGATAGAACGGCAGCGCGAAAAACGAGGCTTTACGTCCGGCTTTATCGTCACCAATCCAAACTGTGCGGTTGCCAGTTTCGCACCGCCGCTCGCGGCCATTCACCGCAGATTCGGTCTCGAGTCCGTGATCGTCACGACGATGCAGGCGATATCCGGAGCGGGTTATCCCGGCGTTGCCTCGCTCGACATCACTGACAACGTCTTTCCATACATCGCCGGCGAGGAGCCAAAGGTCGAGATCGAGGCTCAAAAGATCCTCGGCACTTTTGCCGACGGCGTTGTTCAAAAGGCCGATTTTACAGTGTCTGCACAGTGTTTCCGGGTGAACGTGATCGACGGGCACACGGCGTCGGTACGAGTGAATCTGAAGCAAACGGCGACGCTAGAAGACGTGGTCGACGCGATGCGGACGTTTCCGTCACTCGACCTGCATTCGTCGCCGAAGCGGTTCATCGACGTTACCGACGAACCAACGCGTCCTCAGCCGCGGCTCGACCGCGACAATGGGAACGGTATGTCTATAACAGTCGGACGCGTCTTCCCTGACAACATTTTTGATTACCGGTTTGTCGCACTGAGCCACAACACCGTCCGTGGCGCTGCCGGCTCGGCGATCCTGAACGCTGAACTACTGATCTCGAAGGGCATCATTTAGCATGATCGAAAGATACACATTGCCCGAAATGGGCGGCATCTGGTCGCTGGAGAACAAGTTCCAGAAGTGGCTCGATGTCGAGATCGCCGTGTGCGAGGTTCACGCCGAGGACGGAACTATACCTCAGGACGCCCTTGCTGACATCAAGTCAAAGGCCGCATTCACCGTCGAGCGGATCAACGAGATCGAGAAGACGACCGACCACGACGTGATCGCGTTTACGACGAACCTTGCCGAGAACATCGGCCCCGCGGCACGTTTTGTCCATTACGGCCTAACCTCGAGCGACGTCGTCGATACCGCCAACGCCCTTTTGCTAAAAGAATCGTGCGAGGTTCTGATCGTTAGAACCGATGCCTTGTTGGAAGTTTTGAAACGCCGTGCGTTCGAATTCAAGGACACGCCGCAGATCGGCCGCACGCACGGCATTCACGCGGAACCGACATCGTTCGGGCTAGTTTGGGCATTGTGGTACTCGGAAACGCAGCGGAACCGCGAGCGGCTCGTGAAAGCCAAGGAAACCATATCCGTCGGCAAGATCAGCGGTGCGGTCGGGGCGTTTGCCCATCTCGCACCAGACGTCGAGGAACGCGTCTGTGAAAAGCTCGGCCTGCGTGCCGCGGACGTTTCGACGCAGGTCATCCAGCGTGATCGCTACGCCGAATATCTATGCACACTGGCGATCGCAGCTTCGACGTTGGAGAAGATCGCCCTTCAGGTGAGGCATTGGCAGCGGACCGAAGTTCGCGAAGCGCAGGAGAAGTTCAAAGCCGGCCAAAAGGGATCGTCGGCGATGCCGCACAAACGCAATCCGATCTTATCGGAAAGAATATGCGGAATGGCACGCACGGTTAGGGCGAATTCGATCGTCGGCCTCGAGAACGTCGCCCTCTGGCACGAGCGCGATATATCGCACTCGTCCGCAGAACGCATCGTGCTACCGGATTCAAGCGCAACGCTGGATTACATCCTTGCGAAAACTACCAGTCTGCTTGACACGCTGATCGTTTATCCGGAGAACATGTTGAAGAATCTCGGCCTGACCCGGGGATTAGTTTTCAGCGGACAGTTGATGCTTGCTCTGACCCAGAAAGGCGTTTCACGAGAGGAAGCCTATTCGTGGACCCAGCGCAATGCAATGAAGGTTTGGGACGAAGGCGGCGACTATGCGGGGCTGATAAACCAAGACGCGGACATCACAGCCAAGCTTTCGCCCGACGAGATAGCCCGCGTCTTTGACCTGAAACACTATCTACGAAACGTGGATAAGGTGTTTGACCGAGTTTTCAATTAGTTGGACCACTTATCCGCCATGCCGCCGATTACCGGGATCTTAAAGATCTGACCCTGAAATGCCTTGATGCAGGAAATGACAAGCATGACGAATAACCCAATTACCAAAATAAAGAATACGGCGTAGACCAAAAAGCTCACGAACATGAGGCCCGGCATATTCATTGCCCCGGCCACGACCATGATGATCATCACCAGGATAAACGTTACAATGTAGCTGGCGATCATCAATACGGTCAATATTAATGATTGGACGGCATGAAATCTGGCAAGCTTGTTGGTTTTGTCTGTTATGAGTATGGCAATCGCCACGACGAGGTGGACGAAACATACAGGAATGTAAGCCAACCCTGCCGCGACGTTAGCATCAAGCCCAAAGGCTGATTTTCCAGAGTTTTGCATTTTTTTCGACTTCCTCAAACGGGTGGTTAGTGGTCCCACCCGATATCACATTCAGATTCGGCGGTAGGTTCGCCGGAATTAACCGTTCGCCCATTTTTCGGCCATATCGCCGACGATCGGGAACTTAAATTGCTGACCTTGATATCCTTTGATCATTCCGAAGATCATCGCAGCCAGGAAAGCCACGACGAGAACAAGTACTAGGAGGCTCATCAAACTTGCCAATGCTCCGGAACCGGTGACCATAGCAACAACAAATATGAATATGTAGAGAACAAATACCAGAACGATGTACAAAACGGTCAGCAGAATCGACTGAAAGGCGTGAAAACGCATTTGCCGGTTTTCCTTATCCGTGACGATTACGATAATGCTGTAGATCAGACTGATCAGACAGACAGGAAGATAGCAGAGCAGAGCTCCGACGTTTGTGTCCAAACCTAATGCGGTTTTACCAGCAGGGTTTTGCATAATTAATCAAGTTCTCCTTAAGGGGTTTTGTTTTGAAACGATTGCAAGTGCGAAAATTAGGTGAAATCTAACATAAGACGTTGATAAAGACAACAAATTGCGTAACAATCTACAATTTATTTTGGAGCAGTAAATGAAAGCAATCGTCTTCGTCACTCTCAAACCCGGGGTTCTCGACCCGCAGGGTAAGGCAATTCACCATTCAGTCGAATCTCTGGGTTACCGTAGTATTCGCGACATTCGCCAGGGAAAGTATTTCGAGATCGCTCTCGACCCATCGTTGGTTGAATCTGATGCCCGGGCGCAGGTCGAGCGTTTGGCAAAGGACGTTCTCGCCAATCCCGTCATCGAGGATTACAGAGTGGAGATAACGGCGTGAAATTTGGAGTAATTGTATTCCCGGGGTCTAACTGCGACCACGACGCCTATCACGTCATCTCGAAGCACGTTGGGCAGCCGGTCGATTTCATTTGGCATCAGGAGATCGACTTAAGCGGTTTCGACGCGGTGATCGTTCCCGGCGGATTTTCGTATGGTGATTACTTGCGGGCAGGTGCGCTGGCAAAGTTCTCGCCGGTGATGCGTTCGGTGCGTGATTTTGCGGCTACGGGCAAATTTGTATTCGGAATTTGCAACGGATTTCAGATACTTTGCGAAGCCGGTTTGCTTCCCGGAGCGTTGATGCGCAACGCGGGCCTTCATTTTATCTGCAAACACGTCAACCTGCGGCTTGAGAATCAGAATACGCCTTTTACCAGTGAGGTCGATCCGGATCGTTTGCTTTCAATACCGATCGCCCACGCCGAGGGTAATTACACCTGCGACGACGAGACTTTTCAGCAACTCGAGGAAAATGGCCAAATCGTTTTTCGGTATTGTGACGAGAACGGTGAGACCACTCCTGAGTCCAATCCGAACGGGGCCAGATCAAATATCGCTGGTATCTGCAATCTTGACCGAAACGTTTTGGGCATGATGCCGCATCCGGAGCGAGCGTGTGAGGAGCTGCTCGGTTCCAACGACGGCCGTGACATTTTCCGCTCCCTCACCAAGGCGATCGCCGCAGCCGAAACTGCAGCCTAATTTCCGACACGTGATCCGAAAATGAAAAAGCCCGGGAACGAAAGGTACTTCGTTCCCGGGCTTTTCGCCCAAATGATCGGGGGGCAGATCAATTAGGCGTTGAAATACTAACGCCGCCGTTGGTCGTCGCGACCCGGATGGTCGGTCCGCCACCGTTGAGGTTCGTGCTAATGCTCCGTCGTCGTGAATGTTGCCAACTGTCACCCTTGATATCTTCGGTGGTTATGTTCAGCGCCGGGATAGAGCTCTTGAATCCGCCATTAACGGTTTCGGTTTCAACCCGGGCGGCATAAGTTTCAGGTATCTCCAGTTTGACACCGCCATTGGTCGTCGTTACATCGAGCCCGTTGCCCGACCACGTCGAGCCGTTAAGCTTAACGAAAACGCCGCCATTGGTAGTGCGGCCTTTCACGTCGCCCGACACGTCGCTGAGAAATACGCCGCCGTTCGTCGTGCCGAATTCCATCTTCCCGCTGACAGAGGAGATCGAGATTCCACCGTTATGGGCCGTCAGACTGACATCAATGTTTCGCGGAACTCGAATGTCGTAGGATACCGACCAGTTATTATCTTCGCCCGAACTTTCAGCCTTGATGGTTCCAGCAGTGTTGACGCGAATGCCGGCGATGACGGCCTTGGCTGCTTCTTGCGATGTTCCCCAGGCTTGAACGCAAGCCCTGACAAGGACGTCACTTCGGTCCTCCCCTTTGACCGACACTCCGCCGTTGCGGCCTGAATCGACGTCGATCCGACCGGTTGATGCAATTGTCGTCTCCCGCAGGTCGCGGGCGGAGACACGGTCACCGTCAGACCAATTATTTTCCGAGCAAAACTGTCTTTGCTTTTCCTTAGTTTTGGAATTTTCCTGGCTAAAGGCCGTCGAGGCAGTCAGGCCAAGGATGAGTGTGAACATCGCGGCGGCGATCCGCGGTAGATTATTTGAAATAAATGACATTGTCATGAGTTCCTCCGAGATCATTTTTGAATAGAAACTAACGTGTTCTAGACCAAAAACACCACCGAGTTGGAATTCGTGACAAAATTATTTAGTTGAAATGAGTTTCAGAAACTCGAACGCTCAGACCTTCCGCCTGAATCCGCCAATCGAGGATGCGGACGCGGTCTTCCGCGGCTAATGCCGATTCGACCTCGCCCCGGCGTCCTTCTTCGCAGAAGAACGCAATACAACCGCCGCCGCCTGCACCACAGACCTTTGCTGCAATGGCACCGTTGTCGAGGGCCACGTCGATCAGGTGATCCATTTGCGGGGTAGTGATGTTCGGCGAGAGGCGCTTTCGGTTGGGAAAGGCGACCGCGAGTGTGCCGCCGACTGTGTCCCAGTCGCCCCTCAGCAACGCAAGACGCATGTTTACCGAAGTGTCCCGGATACGCTCGAAGATCTGAAAGATCTCATCGTCACCATCGATATGACGCTTGGTGATCTCCCAATTATTAGTGCCCGAATTTCTGGGTTCGCCAGTGTAGCAGATCACAATGCGTCGCTCGAGTGTGGCTGCGTCAACATTCAATTCCTCGCGGGTCATGCCGGCAGGGCCGAAATGGATGCAGGAGACGCCGCCGTATTGAGCTGAATAATAATCCTGATAACCCGTCGGCACCTTGATGACCTGGCATTCAACCGCCGCGGCGATCTGAATGAATCGATCCGGTAGATAGCGGTCCCCAACAAGTTTGTTCAGGGCTCCGATACAGGCGATATTTAGTGTCGACGAACCGGCAAGTCCTGCTCCGGCCGGAGCTTCCGATTCCGTCGTCATGTGAAAGCCGCGATCCGGTTTGAAGAAATAAACAAGCTTCGCGAGCAATTCGAGCCTGGTCTCGTCGCGAAGGCTGCCAATCTCGCCTACCGTCGTCTCGACCTTTTCTTTTTGGTCAACCGATTCCAGGATGATGCGGTCATCGTCCCGAGTCTCGATTCGGCAATGCGCCATGAGACTGACGGCAAAATTCACCGTCGACGCTTCCTCGTGAAAAAGGAATAGGGGCGGAATGTCAATTGTTCCGCCGGCCAGATCCACGCGGGTCGGAGCAGAGGCTTCGATGATCATAATCAATATCTAAGAGTCGACTGTCAAAATCCTGGACTAATTTCTTTAAATCTATTTGTTCAAGCGGTTTACAGCAATAAAGAGATCTGTGATTATCGCTCAGCCTTCTTTTCCGCGTTCGCTTCTTCGGGATCTCCTTGCTCTTCATCTTCGTCTTCCCGGCTGAGGTCGCGGGTAAGATGAAATCGCTCGCTGAGATCGTGGAGTTTGGTCAGGCCGATGTCTTCGACCTTTAGCAGTTTCTCTTCGATCTTCAGGATCGTTTCCGGATTGGCACTTTCAACACGTTCTGACAGCCAATATCTTTCGATCGCGTAAAAGACAATGACGCCGATCATAACCAAAAAGAACAAAGCAATGCCGATTCGCTGATAATCACCAATTATCGAGGTGATCGCTCCACTGAAAAAATATCCGACGCTCGAAAGAACAAAAACCCAAAGTGAACAGCTGATCGCACTTAGGCCCACAAAACGCCAAAACGGCATTCGACTTACGCCATAAAATACGGTCACTGCGACCCGAATTCCGTAAATGTATTTGGAAATAATGATCGCGGAACCGCCGAATTTCTCGATCAGGCGTTCGACACGTGGCCGAGCGACCTGATAGAAACGGTAATCCTTGGCATTTTCGTGAAAGATGCGCCCGATCGTATATCCGAAACAATCTCCGACAACTCCGCCCAAGGTGCCGAAAAACAAAACCTTGAAATAACTGTAATGCCCGAAAAATCCGCTGTGAGCGAGAACGCCAGAAATCAAAAGCGTTATATCACCCTCGACCGTGCACAAAAAGAATACGGCATACACGCCGTATTGCTCGATCAATTCGTAAAAGGGATGATCCATTATAAATAAGACGGACCGCCGCGTCCGCCTTCGCACCGAGTCACCACCAAAAGATTAACTTTATGCTTCATTTCAGTCAAAAGTCCTAACTTCCGCGATCCGCAAAACCGACCGCTGTCGAATCCAAAAATGGGTTTCGTCGGATTAATTTCGACTTTTTCCGACACAGTCGCCGCCTGCCTTTGACACCACAACACCGAGTTAATAGAATCTTCGTTTGTTCCCATATGCAGTCTCGGATAGGTCTCCGGAATACACTATGAGTGATCCTCTTGAAGCCTCGGAAAGAACTGTCGGTGTCGAAGTTTCGAATTCGGCTTTGATCGCGGCCTATGTCGATGCGGGAGGTGAGATCCTGGCGACTCACAAGGCCGATATCGATTTTGCCGAGTCTTCGTCCACACAGCTGGTTGCCTTTGTTAAGGGGCTTGAGGACGTTTTTGGAACATTTTCACAAATTGGGGTTGCTGTTCCGGGCCTGATTGCGGCAGACGGTCGAAGTGTTGCTTACTCGGTTCATATCCCTGAGCATTCGGGACTGGACCTTGCCGACCGGATCGAGTCCGCGACAGGTAAACGAACGGTCATCGAAAACGATGCGAACGCTGCGGGTTATGGTGAATATCGTCTTGGGGCCGGCCGGGGAGCTCAAGATTTGTTCTTTGCCACACTTGGCGTCGGCGTCGGCGGGTCGATCATTTTTGGCGGCAAGCTATGGCGCGGAGTCGCTGGTTTTGCCGGTGAATTTGGCTACGTCCCGATCAATTCCGAAGGTGTGCGACTCGAGGAGGTCGCTTCGTCCTCCAACATTATTCGGCGGACCCGGGAACGGTTTCACCAGGACAGCACTTCGTCGCTAGTCGAGATCGGCGAAAACCGATTGACGATCGCGGACATTGTGTCTGCCGCTGAGGCTGAGGACGATTTTGCCAAATTAATGCTCGAACGAACGGGTCACTACGTTGGGATCGGGGTCGCTAGCGTTATCAACTTGCTCAACATTGAGCGAATTGTAATAGGCGGAGAGATCATGGGTGGGCGGCATATCATTCTTGATTCGGTAATTGCTCGTGCCCGCGAATTGTCGTTCCGGCCGTCGTTCGACGCCACGGTGATCGCGGCGAGCGAGCTGGGAGCGAACGCCGCTGCTGCGGGTGCCGCTCTTCTTGCCCGCGGCGAAAACTGAATTTTGGACAAATAATTGTTGGAATAATCCGGCATATCAGCCAAACTAATTTGTGAAGCTTTGCACGAACTCCCGAACAGAGTGTAAGTTTATGTTAATGAAACTTGCGGTTTTATGATGTTTTAGTAATATCATTTATGATTCATAAATTCGCCAGATAGTTTTACGGTCGCAAGCATAGATATTAAATAATAGGCGTGTTCTTCCTAGATCTCGGACGAAAGATCTGGGTAAGTCTGTGATTTCGCTCAGAGCGATTCGCGATTTTCAAGAGATTTTCAAATGGCACAGATCTTCAACAAGAGTGCAAACAACATCGCCAAGATCAGCATGGTCATGGTGGTCGTTTTGGCTGGCGGGGCTTTCTACTTCTATACCCAGATCGCCCGTTCCTCTTACCTGACGGGACGATACCTTGAAAAGCAACAACCCGTTCAGTTCAGTCACAAACACCACGTTGGAGATGACGGGATCGATTGCCGGTATTGCCACCAGACGGTTGAGACGACTGCATCGGCCGGCATGCCGCCGACTCAGACCTGCATGAATTGCCATAGTCAATTGTGGGCTGACAGCCCGTATCTTGAACCGGTTCGTGCCAGCTATCGTGACAACAAGCCGATCGAGTGGGAACGCGTTCACGATCTTCCCGAATATGCCTACTTCAACCACAGTATCCATGTTGCGAAGGGTGTAGGCTGCTCAACCTGTCACGGCCAGATCGACAACATGCCGGCCGTGTACCAGGAAAACACTTTACAGATGGAATGGTGCATCAATTGTCACAAGAACCCGGAACAGTTCATCAGGCCGAAATCCGAGATCTACAACATGCAGTGGCAAGACGGTGATATAAATGCCGCGGAACGGGCAAAGCTTAAAACCGATTATAAGATCAGAAGCAGGGAAATGATGACCAGCTGCTCTACCTGTCACCGATAAAGCGAGTAAATAGAGGAACTAGAAGAAACATGCCCAGTTTGGACAGTAAAAACAGCTTCGCGTCGCTGCGGGACAAGATTCTTGCACAAAGCGGCAAGCAATATTGGCGCAGCATCGAGGAGCATGCCGACACCCCGGAATTCCGGGAATTGATCTCGCAGGAATATCCGCACGAGATCGAAGAATGGGATAACAGCCTCAGCCGACGAAATTTTGTCAAGGTAATGGGTGCGTCGCTCGCCTTGGCGGGCCTCAGCGGCTGCGTGGTCCAGCCACCGGAGAAGATCGTTCCTTACGTCCGGCCTCAGGAAGGTATGCTTCCCGGCAAGCCTCTGTTTTTTGCGACAGCGATGTCGATCGGTGGAGTTGCTACCGGCCTCTTGGCCAAAGCCTTCGATGGCCGGCCCATAAAGGTCGAGGGAAACCCTGACCACCCGGGTAGCCGTGGTTCAACTGACGTTCTCGCCCAGGCATCAATTCTTGGGATGTACGACCCTGACCGTTCGCAGGAAGTCACATATCGCGGGACCGCGAAGTCGTGGCCGAACTTCATGACGGATTTTCGTGCCGCAGTCGACGAGAACAGAAAGGACGGAGGGGCGGGCGTTCGTTTCCTGACCGAGACCGTTACATCCCCGACGCTGATCGACCAGATGAACCGCGTGAAGGCCGAGTTCCCGAATTCAAAATGGGTCCAGTACGAGCCGGTCAACTCGGATAACGCAATGGCGGGGGCGAAGCTTGCTTTTGGTGCACCTGCTCAGGCGGTTTACAAATTCAATAAAGCCAGCCGGATCTTGACGCTTGGAGCTGATGTTTTTTCGGGCTTTAACGTAGCGTACATTAAGGATTTTGCCGAGGGACGTGCTTTCGACGAAGAAACGAAAGACATGAACCGGCTCTATTCGGTTGAAGCGACGGTAAGCATCACCGGAGCTAAGGCCGATCACAGATTGGCGATCAAACCGAGTCAGATGACCGAGGTTGCCAAGGCTATTGCCAAAGCGGTCGGCGTGGATGGTGCGACCTCGACTTACTCGGAAAACGGTGCGTGGATCTCCGCGATGGCGAAGGATCTGTTGGCATCCAAGGGCAAGTCTCTGGTCGTGGCGGGCGATGATCAGTCGCCGGTTGTCCACGCACTTGCACACGCCATGAACGCGGCACTGGGCAATGTCGGACAGACCGTTACTTACATCGAGCCGCTCGCGCCCGGAACCGATCGGCCGCAGATCGAGCAATTCCGCGAGTTGATCGCTGACATCGACGCCGGTCGCGTCAAACTGCTCGTTATTTTGGGAGGAAATCCTGTTTACAATTCGCCTGCGGATCTGAAGCTCAATGCCGAGCGCATGAACAAGATCGGCCTGCGAGTGCACCTAGGACTTCACTCGGATGAAACGGCAGAGCTTTGCCATTGGCATATCGATGAGAAGCATTTTCTCGAAGGTTGGAGCGACGCACGGGCATTTGACGGCACGGCGAATATTATCCAGCCGGTGATCAACCCACTATATGACGGGAAAAATGCACACGAGGTCGTCCAGCTTTTCTTCAAAGAGAATTACGATAAGAATGACCACGATATCGTAAAAGAATTCTGGCAGAAGACCGACATCAAGCCTGCCGCCGCGCCGGCGAAAACTGAAGCAAAAGCAAGTGAGACGCCCGCGAAGGCGGAAAAGCCCGTCGAAACGAACAGTGCTAAGAAACCTGAGACGACGGCCGCGGCAGTTCCTATTGCGTCACCGCCGTCTGTTGCTCCCAAATCCTTCGAAGATAATTGGCGAAAATCCGTCCATGACGGATATATTCCTGGAACTGCGTCAGCTGTAAAAACGGTATCCGTAAGCACAGCATTTCTTAGCCAGCCCGAAGCAAAGCCTGCCGGTAGTGGCTCGTTAGAGTTCGTAATCTTGCCCGATCCGTGCGTTTACGACGGGCGATTTTCGAACAACGGATGGCTGCAGGAGCTGCCGAACCCGCTTAACAAGGTTACTTGGGAAAACGTCGCCCTGGTCAGTCCGAAGACCGCCGCAAAATTCGGGATCAACAAAGGAAACGACTCGGAAGAAATGACCGGCGGTTCACAGGACACGGCTTTTATTAACACTAAGGGTGGAAATCAAAGTTCGGATCTTGTGACAATTACTTATCAAGGTGCGAACGTTGCTCAGCCCGTACCGATGTGGATCACACCGGGTCAACCCGATGACGTCGTTACCATCTTTATGGGATACGGCAGGACACGTGCCGGCAAGGTCGGAACCGGGATCGGTTATAACGTATTTGACGTACGGCGTTCCGATGCGATGAATTACGGTTTCGGCGAGATCAAGCCAACCGGCGAGACCTCGCAGGTCGCGTCAACGCAGATCCATTTCAACATGGAAGGCCGCGACATCCTCCGAAACTGGGACAAGGACGAATTCATCGCCGACCCGAAAATGGGTGAGCAGGAAAACGAGTACGACAAGTCGATGTTCCCTCGTGAATTTGAGACTTTGTACGAACAGAATACCCGTTGGGGTATGACCATCGACCTCAATTCCTGCGTCGGCTGCAACGCTTGTGTGCTTGCCTGTCAGTCCGAGAACAATATCCCGGTTGTCGGCAAGGAGCAGATACTTCGCAGCCGTGAAATGCACTGGATGCGGATCGACGCATATTATGGCGGCACGGATGCGAATGATCCGGAAGGGCCATATTTCCAGCCCGTCCTGTGCCAACAATGCGAGCAGGCTCCGTGCGAGGTGGTATGTCCGGTACACGCGACTGTTCATAGTGCCGAAGGCCTTAACGACATGGTTTACAACCGCTGTGTCGGAACGCGTTATTGTTCAAATAACTGTCCCTACAAGGTCCGCCGCTTCAACTTTATGCTTTACCAAGATTGGTACACGCCTCAGTACAAGTTGATGCGCAACCCTGAAGTTACGATCCGGAGCCGCGGTGTGATGGAGAAATGTACCTATTGCACCCAGCGAATTGCGGCGGCACGAATTGAAGCTCAGAAAGACGGTGCCCGAAAGATCCGCGACGGCGAGGTTATCACAGCGTGTCAATCGGCTTGTCCGACTGATGCGATCATTTTCGGCGACCTTGGCGACCCTGAAAGCCGCGTGTCGAAATCGAAAAAGAGCGAACGGGACTACACGTTGCTTAATGAGCTGAATACGCAGCCCAGGACAACGTATCTGGCCGGTCTGAAAAATCAGAACAAGGAAATGCCCGATTATCGGCCTCCGGTCAAGAAGAAGTCGGCAGGGCATGGAGCTGAGAAAAAAGCCTCGGGAGGCGAATCGCACTGATCGAAGATCGCCACGGATTCCTCTACGGATGAGGCGGCGGCCATAGGTTACAACCAGCTATGCAGGATTTAGAGAAACTTCAAAAGAAAATGCGTCCGGCGATGGTCGAGGGTGACCATTCGCTTGGAAGCGTTTCGGATAAGATCGGCGACGTCACGTTGAAGAAAAGGACGCCGTTCTTCTGGTTTGTCGGGTTTGGCATCGCGTTCATGATCGCGCAGTGCTTGCTGATGACGACGACCTGGCTGCTGGCTAAGGGTGTCGGCATCTGGGGCAATAATCAGCCGATCGGATGGGCGTTCCCGATCATCAATTTCGTTTGGTGGATCGGTATCGGACACGCCGGAACGCTGATCTCGGCTATCTTGTTGCTTCTCAACCAAAAATGGCGCACGTCGATCAATCGGTTTGCTGAGGCAATGACGCTTTTTGCTGTGGCCTGCGCCGGTATGTTTCCTCTGCTGCATACCGGCCGTCCGTGGCTTGCCGTTTACTGGCTGTTCCCGATCCCCAATACAATGGGGATCTGGCCGCAGTTCCGCAGCCCGCTCATCTGGGACGTTTTCGCTGTCTCGACGTATGCAACCGTATCGCTTTTGTTCTGGTATGTAGGCTTGATACCCGATTTTGCGACTCTGCGTGACCGGGCGAAGAGCAAGTATTTCAGGTTCGTCTATGCCGCACTTTGCTGGGGATGGCGTGGTTCCGCCCGTCACTGGCACCGATATGAGATCGCCTACCTGATCCTGGCCGGCCTTTCGACACCGCTCGTGTTGTCGGTTCACTCGATCGTGTCCCTCGACTTCTCGGTGTCGCAGGTTCCGGGATGGCACGCGACGATCTTTCCGCCATATTTCGTAGCCGGAGCAATTTTCGCCGGATTCGCCATGGTTCTGATCCTGTGCATTCCTCTGCGGATCCTGTACAACATGAAGGACCTCATTACCGAGACCCATTTGATCTATATGGGCAAGGTGATGTTGGCAACCGGACTGATCGTGGTTTACGGATACGCTATGGAGGCATTTTTTGCATGGTACAGTGCGTCTCCGACTGAATTGTTCATGATCAGGAACCGAATATGGGAGGGCCCATATTGGATGTTTTACTGGATGCTGATATTTTGCAACGGCATCTCTATTCAATTCCTCTGGTTCAAACGTTTTCGCGAAAGTCCGTTTTGGCTATTTGTAATTTCGATCATTGTCAGTATCGGTATGTGGCTGGAGCGGTTCGTGATCATTATTACCAGCTTGAGCCGGGACTTTCTTCCGTCGTCGTGGGGAATGTTTTCTCCGACCGTCTTCGACATCACGATGTTCCTGGGTACGATCGGATTCTTCTTCTCACTGATATTCCTGTTCGTGCGGTTCGTTCCGATCATATCGATCTTTGAGGTGCGCACCCTTTTGCCTGAAGCAAACGTTCACGGCCACCAACAGGATTTTGAAGAGAACGTCGTTGAGATCGAGGAAACCTACGATCGCACCGATCCGCCTAATTCATAGGCGTCGGTTGATCGCGAAGAAGATTTTATGTTTGCGGATTTTGATATGAGCAAAAAGATATACGGAATCATGGCTGAGTTCGATACGGCGACCGAAATGGTCGACGCGGCGAACGAGATCCGTTTGGCAGGTTATACGAAGACCGATGCGTTTTCGCCATTCCCGCTGCACGAGATCGACGAGGCCTTAGGTATCAAGCGCAGCATATTGCCGTACCTGATATTCGCAGGCGGCATAACCGGATTGCTTACGGCTTTGGGGCTCGTTTACTTTGTCCATGTGCTTGATTATCCGATCATCGTCGGAGGCCGGCCATATTTCAGTCTGCCTTCGTTCATCCCGCCGATGTTCGAACTGACGATCTTGTTCTCAGCCGGGACAGCCGTATTTGGAATGTTGTTCCTCAACGGACTGCCCTCGCCATATCACCCCGTATTTAACGTTCCGAGATTTGCTCTCGCAACGCGTGAGAAGTTCTTCGTATTGATCGAGGCGGAAGATCCGAACTACGACTACGAAGTGACCAGAAAGTTTATGGAGAGCTTAAAGGCGCAGGAGGTGTTCGATGTTCCGGAATAACCTCCTAAATAAAACTAAGAACCGGACCGGCAAGGTCGATTCGGTTCGCCGGCCCGTTAGGTTTGCCTTGTTCTTGCTGCCGCTCGTCCTGTTCGCCGGCTGCGGCGTGCGTTTTGATATGCAGGATCAGCCGCGCTACAAGGCATACAAGGAGAGTACGTTCTTCTCTGACAAACGAGCTTCGCGGGACATTCCTGAAGGGTCGATACCGCGTGGACAGCTTCACGATAACAAGGCGTTCTATACCGGCAAGATCGACAATCCCGATCCTAACGCCGTGGCCGCAACCACCACAAACGCCAATGGAAATACGATCGTTTCCAGTTTTCCGAACGATATAGATGAATTTCCGATCCCTGTCACCAAGGAATTAGTAGAGAGAGGGCAAGAGCGGTATAACATTTACTGCATCGTGTGCCATGGCCCGTCGGGGAACGGCGATGGAATGATCGTGCGGCGTGGTTTCTCGGCGCCGCCGACGTATCACGACGATAGGTTGAGAAATGCTCCCGTCGGACACTTCTTCGATGTGATCTCAAACGGCTGGGGCAAGATGAACAGCTACGGAGCGGCGGTCCAGCCGGCAGACCGGTGGGCGATCATCGCGTATATCAGGGCTCTGCAGCTAAGTCAGAACCCGGATGAGAATTTGAAAATGAACACTAATAAAGAGTCGAAACCCGCGACGGCCGTACCGGCCGCATCGCCGGACGCGAAGAATCGCGGAGGTGGAATGTAGATGGCGGAAGTCGGCAAATATTTTGTCCCCCAAGGCATGAATCGTTTCCGGACCGTGGCTCTCGGTGTCGGTGCAATCGCCTTGCTCCTTTGGGCCGGAGGGGCCTATTTCAGTACCGAACAGGCACTGCGCTCCTGGCTGCTGGGATTCATCTTTTGGGGTGGAATCACCATCGGCTGCCTCGGCGTTCTTATGCTCCAATACCTGACAGGTGGAGCCTGGGGCGTCGTGATCAGGCGGACTCTAGAGGCCGGTGCTCGGACGCTGCCATTGGTGATCCTGGCTTTTGTTCCTATCGCGATCGGAGTTTATTCCAGGAGCGTCTATGCGTGGACCCATTTGCCGGCGGACGACCCCGCAATGGCTCATCGCGGCGTCTTTATGGAGCCTTGGTTCTGGATCCTTCGGACGGCGATCTATTTTGCATTGTTTTATGTAATGCAATACCTGCTGGATAAATGGTCCGTTCAGCAGGACAAGACCGACAACGTTTTCGATTCAGAGCGGATTCTCGAAAAGGCCTCCCGATTCTCCGGGCCTGCAACGGTGATCTACAGTCTTGTGGTCACTTTCGCGGTGGTGGACTGGGTGATGACACTCGATGCTCACTGGTTCTCGACGATCTGGGGACTTCTTTTCGTGGCCGGATGGGCTCTAAGTTGTTTCTCGTTCACTGTAGTCGTGATGGCTTACCTGTCGGACAAACCTCCGATGGACGGAATACTCGGGAAACGGCATTTCCATGATCTTGGTAAGTTGATGCTCGCTCTGACGATGGTCTGGGCGTATTTCAACTTCTCACAGTTCCTCATCATTTACTCCGGAAACCTGCCCGAAGAAACGTCCTGGTATTTGACCAGAATGAAGAATGGATGGGGATATGTCGGCATAATTCTGATCCTTTTCCATTTTGCGTTTCCGTTCCTCATTTTGCTCCAGCAGGACTTCAAGCGAAAGGCCAAATGGCTGGCGACGCTCGGCATTTTTATTCTGCTGATGCGTCTAGTTGATATGTACTATCAGATCGCTCCGGCACCGCGGATCGCTCCAGGGTATGAGAATGCTTCGCTCTTGCATGCTCTGAGTTGGCTTGATTTCGCTGCACCGGTTGCGATAGGCGGAATTTGGTTGTGGTGGTTCATAGGGCAACTGATGAAACGCCCGATAGTTCCGATCCAGGATCCTTTCTTTGAGAGCGCGGTTTCACACGGAAAAGGACATTAGGCCGTTGAACTAAGCAATAATTGGGTAACTATATGTCATCGAAAAACTTGAATTCGCCTGCGGATCTTGAAAAAGCTTACGAGCCAAATGATATTGGCCTCAAAGGGATCGTGTATTTCGGAGTCGGATTGCTCCTTTTGATCCTGATCACGTTCATACTCATTTGGGCGTTCCTGGGCAAGTTGCGTGATTTCGCGACGGATAATGCCGATCCTGCCAATCCGATGGCAATGTCGCAAAAAGAAAGGCTTCCACCTGAACCGCGGCTGCAAGCCGCTCCCGGATTCGGCGTCGATACGCCGGATGGACGCGTGAGTCTTGAGTTGATGGCCCCGCAGAGCGAGTACCGCGAAATGACCAAGCTCTGGGCCGACCTTCGGACAAAGGGCCGCGTCGATCCCAAAACGGGAATGGTCACGGTTCTCCCGCTGGACGAGGCTAAGAAGAGGTTTTTGGAGAGTAATGTAAAAGCAAAGTCAGGGCCGGACGCCGAGAAACTCCTAAAGGACTCTCGAATGTTCGTGTCCGACTCAAGTGCGGGCCGCATTGCGGGCGAGACCCGAAGGTAGTAAGAAATGAAAAAAGATTCGCCGATATCAGCAGTAACGATGGTGAAGCTTTTCGCTTTGGTTGTTGTACTGTTTTGTTCGATAAGCGTTCCGGCCCAGAAAACGGAACACTATAATTCGCCTTTATATTCGCCGAAGACGTACGATCCGTCGACAACAGAGCCAAATGGCTTGCCGGCGGCTCTCCAAACGGTCGGGATCGATCAGAAACTGGGTGATCAATTGCCGCTCGATACCGAGTTCAAGGACGAGAACGGCAACATGGTCAAACTGGGGACCTACTTCTCGAAGGGCAAGCCTGTGATCCTGGCTCTCGTCTATTACGAGTGCCCGATGCTATGCAATCAGGTCTTAAATGGGTTGACCGGTTCGCTGAAGGGAATGAGTCTCGATGCTGGAAAAGATTACGAGGTGGTCGCGATCAGCTTCGATGCTCGCGAAAACAACAAAGCTGACCTCGCCAAAAATAAGAAGGCCAACTACGTCGAACGTTATGGCCGGGCAGGCAGCGAGGACGGATGGCACTTTCTGACGGGAGAGCAGGACTCGATCGACAAGGTGACCAAGGCCGCGGGCTTTAATTATAAATGGGATGAGCGTTCGAATCAGTTTGCTCATGCCGGCGGCATCATGGTCGTTACGCCCGAGGGTAAGATGTCGCGTTACCTGTACGGTATCGATTATCCGCCCAAGGACCTCAAGTTTTCGATCATGGACGCGTCTGCGAGTAATGTGGGCAGTCCGACCGACAGGTTGCTGCTTTATTGCTACCATTACGACCCGGCGACCGGGAAGTATGGCCTGGCTATTTTGAATGTGATGCGGCTTGGCGGTATCGTGACGCTCCTGTGTATGGGGGCAATGGCTTTTGTATTTTGGCGGCGCAATAAGAAGAAGGTCTCCTAGTGCGGAGAAGGTCGCGAGTCGTACGTTCCGATCAAATCGGTAACAAGCGACCAAGACTCGAAAGAGAATATGCAGAATACTTCGTGGGTACCATTATTTCCGGATCAGGCCTCGACGTTTGCTTGGCAAGTTGATGCTCTGTACTTCTATCTGATCGCTATCAGCGTATTTTTTACGGTTGGTATCGTTGCTGCCGTTTTCTTCTTCGCGATCAAGTATCGGGCAAAAGAAAAATATGAAACGCCGGACGAGATACATGGTTCGATGGTACTCGAGACGGTTTGGTCCATCATTCCGTTCATCATTTCGATGACGATATTTCTCGGTGGAGCGATCATTTATTTTCAGCAATACACGTCGCCGCCTGAGGGAATGGAGATATACGTCGTCGGAAAGCAGTGGATGTGGAAGATCCAGCACGAGACCGGCCAACGCGAGATCAATGAACTCCACATTCCGGTCGGAACCAAAATCAAGCTCACGATGACGACGGAAGATGTGATCCACGATTTCTTCGTTCCGGCGTTTCGTACGAAGGCGGACGTTGTTCCCGGACGCTACACGTATATGTGGTTCGAGGCGACGGAGGTTGGAAAGTTTCACCTGTTCTGCGCTGAATATTGCGGCCTCAACCATTCCGGTATGGGCGGTTGGGTTTATGTGATGTCGAAAGACGATTTCGAACAGTGGCTTAGCGGTAATACCGCCGGCCAGACGCCGGTCGAGGCAGGTAAAGATCTGTTCCAGAACAAACTCGGTTGCGCCTCCTGTCACGCGGGCGGCCCGCAGCAGCGAGGAGCGAAACTCGAGGGTCTTTTCAATTCGGATGTGAAGCTAGTCGGCGGACAAACGGTCAAGGCTGACGAGCAATATATCCGCAATTCGATCCTCAACCCGGCGTCTCAGGTGGTCGAGGGTTTTCAGCCGATAATGCCGACGTTCAAGGGCCAGGTTACTGAGGAACAGCTCAACGCTCTCGTAGCCTACATCAAATCGCTGAGCCCCGGTGCGGCCGGGTCAAGCCCCGGCGGAGCGGCTCCCGGTGCCCCGGCGATGACAAATACCAACGCGGCAGCTGCGAATAAACCGGCACCGGCTAAGCCGGCGGCGAAACCGGCAGCCAATAGCAATAAATAGGTAATAGACGATTATGCAAACGCAAGACGCGATCATTCCAGGAAGTGCCCCGGAGCCCAAGTTGAACTATCTAACGAACGGTTCCACTCTAAGGTCTTGGCTGCTTACAAAAGATCACAAGCGCATCGCTATCATGTATTTGATCACGGTGTCGCTCTTCTTCATGATGGGCGGAATGTATGCCGCCGCGATCCGGTTGGAGTTGTTGACACCAGCCAGTGACCTGTTGCAGTCGGGCACGTATAACAAGGTGTTCACTCAGCACGGCATCTTGATGATCTTTTTCTTCCTGATCCCTTCGATCCCGGCGATTTTGGGCAATTTCCTGATCCCGCTCATGATCGGGGCCAAGGATCTTGCCCTTCCGCGCGTAAACCTGCTGAGTCTTTATATTTACTGGATCGGCGGTGCGTTGACATTGTGGGCGTTGATGCAGGGCGGCGTTGACACGGGTTGGACTTTCTACGCTCCGTACAGCACGACGTTCTCTAATACGTACGTGATGGCGGTCGGGCTCGGGATCTTCATTAACGGTTTTTCGTCGATCCTGACCGGATTGAATTTCATTGTCACGATACATACGATGCGTGCGCCGGGAATGACGTGGTTCCGGCTGCCGCTCTTTGTCTGGGCACATTACGCAACGAGCCTGGTGATGATCCTGGGGACGCCGGTCGTCGCGATCACGATCCTGTTGCTCGCTCTCGAACGTGTTGCTCATATCGGCATTTTTGACCCGACCGTGGGCGGTGATCCGATCCTGTTCCAGCACCTTTTCTGGTTCTATTCGCATCCGGCGGTCTACATTATGATCCTTCCGGGAATGGGCGTGATCAGTGAGCTGATCTCCAGCTTCTCCCGGAAAAAGATCTTTGGATACGAGTTCATCGCTTTTTCGAGCATTGCGATCGCCGTATTCGGCTTCCTCGTATGGGGCCATCATATGTTCGTCAGCGGCCAGTCGATCTATGCAGGATTGGTATTCTCGTTCCTGACGATGGTCGTGGCGGTGCCGTCCGCAATTAAGGTCTTTAACTGGACCGCGACCCTATACAAGGGCTCGATATCTTATGACACACCGATGCTTTACGCATTGGGATTTCTCGGACTGTTCCTGATCGGCGGCCTGACCGGTTTGTTTTTGGGTTCGGTCGGCCTCACCGTTCATCTGACCGATACTTATTTCATCGTCGCTCACTTTCACTATGTGATGGTTGGCGGGCAGGTTATCGCTTATCTCGGGGGTATCCATTACTGGTGGCCGAAAATAACGGGCCGGATGTACTCGGAATTTTGGGGAAAGATCTCGGCGATGCTTGTATTCGTCGGGTTCAACTTGACGTTTTTCCCGCAGTTCATACTTGGTTATCAGGGAATGCCGCGTAGATACGCGTCATATCCTGAAGAATTTCAGGTACTGAATATTTTTTCGACAGCAGGAGCTTCGGTGCTTGGAGTCGGCCTGATAATGCCGGTGATCTATCTGACGCACTCGCTGATATTCGGAAAGAAGGCCGGAGATAATCCATGGATCCTGCCCGGATTGGAATGGCGGACGAGTTCGCCGCCGCCAACTGAGAACTTCGAGGTTATGCCCGTAGTGACCTGGGAGGCATATGATTTCAGTGATGAGAACGGTCTCGATATTGACGAGATCAAACGGCAGCAGGCAGAGCTGGCAACGGCCTAGATCAACAACTTAAATAGTCTTGAAAGTCCGGACGGATCGCTAAGGCGTTCTCGGCATGTTCGCTCCGGATCTATCAAAAATAACAAATGTCGACACACGCAGACACACACGAACACCACCACGAGCCGGGTCTTCAACACCAGTTTGAGGACATGAAGCAGCAGGAAGAAAGCGTCTCGATCGGGATGTGGATGTTCCTCGTGCAGGAGATCATGTTCTTCGGCGGGCTTTTTACGGCGTATTTGGTATTTCGCTCGAAATACCCGATGGCGTTCGCCGCTGGCAGTAACCACCTCGACGTGGTCATGGGCTTCGTTAATACGCTGGTGCTTATCGTCAGTTCGCTGACAATGGCACTGACGGTTTACTATGCCCAAAAGGGCAACCGAAACATGCAGGTCATTTTGATACTGCTTACGATGTTCTTCGGTACGGTGTTTCTCGGTATTAAGGCCGTCGAATATACCGACAAGTACAATCACGGTGTTGTGCCTGTCACCGGGCTTAACCGCGTTGTGAAGGCTCCGTCCGGATCCGGCGAATCGAACTTAGAATTTGAGCAAACATACGCGGGTCTTAGTAGTTCTGAACCGGCGAAGCCTGCGTCGGGAGAGCATGAATACGTCAATCCGAAAGGTGAATTTCAGTGGCACGAGTTCGAATTGATTGAACATACCGTCAAGGAGCAGGAAGAAAACCCTAGTGCTCACTTACTCACCGACAACGAAAAGATCGCATATTTTTCGAACGACAAGTTCGACCAGAACAAGTTCCGCGACAAGGTCAGGATCTTCTTTTTCATATATTTTGTCATGACCGGCCTTCACGCCCTTCACATGATCGTCGGGCTTGGCCTCATGACGTGGCTGCTGTGGAAAGCGTGGAAGAACACGTTTAGTGCCGAATACTACATGCCGGTCGAAATGTCGGGGCTTTACTGGCACTTTGTCGACATTGTCTGGATCTTCCTGTTTCCGTTGCTCTATTTGCTCGGCAGGCACTTTATACATTCATAGGGAGTAAAGATGGAGAATCATAACGAACAGCAGCACGAGCATATGAATATCCCGAAGTACGTCGGGGTATTTCTGGTCCTGGTTGTTGGCACGATTTTAACTTATGTAGTGGCCCTGCAAGATCTCGATTGGATCTTTCCCGGGGCCAACACCCTGCTGGCACTGGGTATAGCTCTGACGAAAATGACGTTCGTTATGCTGTTCTTCATGCATGTTTACTGGAGCCCAAAACTGGTTTGGCTGGCCGCGGCCGGCAGCTTTTTCTGGCTCGCGATCATGTTTGCGTTTACGATGCAGGATTATCTTACCCGCGGTTCCGGGGTTTTCGGGCACTAATTACGGCAAAAGGGAATTTTCTGCGCGGAGCGAGGGATAATATTACTCTCGCTTTCGCGCCTTTTCTCTATTAGGATTTCGGATTTTGACATGGTATCATTTTCGGTTTGACGTACCGGAAAAGTGGTCATTTAGCGAGATTTTTACCGGACAACGGCATTGTTGAGCCGAGCCATCACAAAGGGATGAAGCTTCTCCGAATTATTTCATTGTCTGTCGTTCTTATTACGACTGCCGGGATCTTTGCATCGACGGGTTGCATTACCGTAAAGCAGGAGAACAGTACACCCCGCTTGCTCAAGACCGAGAATGCCACCCAGTCGGATTTGATGAAAGAGGTCAACCGTTTTGCCAAGGTCAACTCTCTCCGGGCAAAGATGTATCTGAAATTCGAGGACAATTCGTTCGCCGAATTCGGCAGCAAAGAGGTTTATCGTTCCGCCGATGGTGAGGTCGTGGTACAGCGTCCTGCGAATATTTTGCTGAAGGTCCAGGTCCCGGTCATTAAGACCGACGTTGCCCAGATGACGTCTGACGGCACAACCTTTCGGGTCGCGATCCTTCAGGATGGCGGTTCCGGCAAATACAAAAAGTTTGTAAAGGGGACTAACAGTGCCGATTACTCTTTACTTAAAAAGGATCTCAAGAGCACTGATCTGGAGAATGGTAAGGCGATCAAAGAGGGTGTAAATGCCTTTGCCAACCTTCGGCCGCAGCACTTTACCGACGCGATGTTGGTCCGGCCGACCGATCCTGCCGATGTGTACACGGAGAGCACGATCTTTCAGGTGGAAGAAGATGCCAATCAGCCGAAAAAGTCGCCGCTCCGGAACGTGATGCGTGGATATTACCTGCTTGACGAGTATGCCAAGGCCGACGACGGTTCTCTCAAGATACAGCGGCGATTCTGGTTCGATCGGGTCGGCGGAGTCAGGCTCGCCCGCCAACAGATATTCGACGCGAAGGGCGAGATCGAGTCGGACATCGTTTACGGCAAGGAAGGCAAACTATCGGCCTCGTCAGAGTATGTCAACCTGCCGCTCGAAATACAGGTTACCCGGCCGAAAGAAAAATATTCGATGAAGCTCTCGTATCAAACGCCTGAAAACGTGGCGATCGGAGAAACATACAAGGACTCAGCTTTTATTCTCAAGAATTCCTGGAATCTTGAGGAGGTGGATCTCGACCAGTTGCTTCGTGAGGCAAAGGCCCAGCAGCCGATCTCGGAGACCAAACCAAACGCAACACGTATTCAATAAACCACTCGATGACCGCAATCTTACGCGCTGAAAATCTAACAAAATCTTATAAGGTCGGAAAGGTGGAGGTGCCTGCTCTTCGGGGAGTCTCGTTCGAGGTCGAAAAAGGCGAATTCGTCGCCATAATGGGCCCTTCCGGCTGCGGCAAATCGACGCTGCTGCATCTTCTCGGCGGCCTGCTTAGTCCGACTAGCGGCAGCATCCTGATCGATGGCGAGGACCTGGCCAAGGTCTCGGACGCCCAGCGGACCGACATCCGCCGACGAAAGATCGGCTTCGTATTTCAAAGATTTAATCTTTTTCCGACATTGACCGCTGACGGTAATCTTAAGCTCGCCGAAAAGATACACGTCGGCAACGGCGGCGGCAGTGCCGACAATCGCCGCAGGGTCTTGAGTCTTTTGCAACTCGAAGATAAGATGCACCATAAGCCGCTCGAACTATCGGGCGGTGAACAGCAGCGTGTTGCCCTTGCTCGTGCGGTGATCAACAATCCGGCGATAATTCTGGCCGACGAACCCACGGGTAACCTCGACACCGAGAATTCCGAGATCGTGCTGAAGATGTTCAAACAGCTCAATGAGGAGCTCAACCAGACGATCATCATGATCACGCACAACCCCGAGGCGGCGGCCGTCTGCTCGCGGGTCATCCAGATGCGGGATGGGCACATCGTTAATTAGGAAATGATAATTAAGCGGATCATCCTATGGGATTTTGAACGAGCGTCATGGCAATGGGACGTGCTTTGCCTGCTGATAATGGCTTTTATCTTTCTCACGCCAAAAGCATGGTTCGAAACCCGCGACAAAAATGCAACCCAAACGCCGTCCGCGGTCGTCAAACCGCAAGTGCCAAGTCAAAGATAAGCGCCGGCACAAGGATTATTTTTATGAGACTGAATAATAGGGCAATTCGATCGGTATTGGTCTTGGTCGCGATGGCCGTCACTCTAGGTGCTTTCGGTGCGACTCAGGCCAAAGCTCAAGGCGTACTGAAAGAGATCCTCGATCGGATGGATAAGAATTATAAGACACTGCAGACAGTCCGAGCTGACATTACGATGGTAAAGGTGAATGATCAGATTGGCGGCAAGGATACGACCTCCGGCAGTGTTGCTTTTATTTCGAAAAATTATAAGAAAAAACTCTATGCCCGGATCGATTGGACCAAACCGCTCGAAGAAAGCTTGGTTGTTATTGGCGACAGGTATCAGCTTTACCGCCCGAGCCTCAAGCAGGCCATAATCGGCTCGACCAAGCAGACGAAAACAAGCGGAGCCGCTGGCGGGGCGCTTGCGTTCATGAGCATGTCCAAGGCGGAGATCCAGACGAATTACGACGTAAAATACGTCGGACAGGAGGGCGTCAGTGGATCGGTGCAGACCTGGCACATTTTCATGACGCCTCGTACCTCCACCAGTTATAAGTCAGCGGACCTGTGGGTCGACTCGGATGGCATGCCCCGTCAGGCAATGATCACTGAAAACAACGGCGATACGACGACGATCGTCTTAGCCAAGATAAAAAAGAACGACGAGGTAAAGACCAGCGAATTCAGCCTCGACGTGCCAAAGGGAACCAAGGTCATTAATGGCTAGTTCATTTCATTGGTTTATCGGCCCTGTCTGCCTCTCGGCAGCCAGGGCCTTTTTACGAGATTGAATATTTGGTCCATAGAAATTAGAATAGCGTGATTGCGTTCATTGGTTTGGCTCTGAATTTGGTTACATCAACCAATTACCGTTTTGCAAAGCTGCATTTTCGATATATGAGTATAAAAGCAAAAGGATTTCCATATCTAGCACTTGTGATTACGATCTTCGCAATAAACATTGCCGGATCTTTGGTTGTGTTCGCTCAGACTAAGAAGCAAGTGCTGGACAGGATCGACGATAATTACAAATCCCTTAGTTCTTTGGCAGCTGATTTGACGATGGTGACATTTTCTCCACAAACGGGAGTGACTGATTCGGTCACCGGCACTTTGAAATTTTTGCCGGAGGTCGCGAAGCCGAAAAGACAGATGTACTTGCGGATCGATTGGGTGAAACCTAGCGAAACTATCCTCGTTATTGGAGATTCTTATCAAATCTATCGGGAACACGACAAAACTCTGATAGAAGGGAAAAGGTCGGGAGCTAAGAATAGTGCGTCTGCCAGCAATTTACTTGCTTTAGTCAGTATGCCACGGGCTAGATTGATGGCCGATTACGAAATTGATGTCGATGACAGGGAATCGTTGTCAGACGGTACTAAGACCACTCACCTGATACTTCGCCCGAAGGTCAAAATGGAAGCCAAACGGGCGGAAATGTGGGTGGACGATAACGGAATGCCGTGTCAGGTAAGAGTCACTCAAATGAACGACGAAGTCAGGACGATCTTGTTAACCAAAGTGCAGAAGAATGTTGTCTTGAAAGCCACTGCGTTTCACCTTGTCTTGCCAGACGGAGTTAACAAGCTCAAAGGTTAGTCGCCATTTAGATGTCCCCGTTTGTCTCGGTTGTCATCCGACGACGGGGCATTTTCTTGTCAATTTGAAAAGAACACCTGCTTTACCTATAATCAAAAGTTTAGTTAAGCAACGGATTATGCCAAAGGCAAGTGCATTTAGTAGGTTTACGCGGGGTGTCAAACACACGGTGAAGGCGTTTGCTTCGACGCGGCATCCGGTACTGGTGCACATTGTGCCGATGCGTCGGTGCAATCTCGCCTGCACGTATTGCAACGAGTACGACAAGACTAGCGATCCGGTGCCGATCGATGTGATGTTGAAACGCATCGACAAGCTTGCTGAATTCGGCTCGTCGGTCATTACCATTTCGGGCGGCGAACCGATGATGCACCCCGAGATATTCGAGATCATCGCGCGGATCCGCCACCACGGCATGATCGCCGGCCTGATCTCAAACGGTTATTACTTTCAGCCTGAAAAGGTCAAAAAGCTTAACGAGGCGGGGCTCGATTACCTTCAGATCTCGATCGACAATGTAACGCCAGACGATGTCTCGAAAAAGAGCCTCAAGGTGCTCGACGCCAAGCTCGTTAACCTCCACGATCACGCAAAATTTAAGGTCAACATCAATTCCGTAGTTGGCGGCGGCGTAGCAAATCCCGACGAGGCCCTGATCATCGCCAATCGTGCGCTCGAACTCGGGTTTTCGTCGACCGTCGGAATTATTCACGACGGTGACGGCCTGAACAAGGGACTCACCGACCGCGAGAAAGAGGTCTACAAGGAGATAAAGGCAAAAGGTGCCCGATCCTACGCCCGCTGGAATTGGTTTCAGGACGAACTTGTCGACGGCGGCGAATATGAATGGCGTTGCCGTGCCGGTTCGCGCTATCTCTATGTCGACGAAGCCGGCTTCGTCAGTTGGTGCTCGCAGCAACGCGGAACGCCGGGAATTCCCCTGCTTGAGTACACGCACGAGGACCTCAAACGCGAATACAATACCGAAAAATGGTGTGCCCCGACGTGCACTATTCAATGTGTCCACCAGGTCGGCCACCTCGACGCATGGCGCGACCCGCAGGTCTCGCTCGCCGAATACGTGAAAAAGAACGGCGGGCTCAAGAAAGAAACGGTTGCCCAGGTCTTGGGCTCAGAGTGATCGAGCTGCGATGCAGATCTCAATCTATGATCGATACCGTCCGAGTTTGGCATGACATTATCCGGACGCGCGATCTTTCCCGGCTCGATGATCTTTTTGCCGACGACGTCATGTTTTATTCCCCGGTGGTTTACACACCTCAGTCCGGCAAATCACTCACACTTCCATACCTACAGGCCGCGTTTCACGTTTTTCTGAATGAAACGTTTAGTTACGTTCGCGAGGTTACCGGCGACCGCGATGCGGTGCTCGAATTCCAGGTCGAAATAGACGGCTTAACGATCAACGGCGTTGATATGATCAAGTGGGACGATGCCGGCAGGATCGTCGAGTTCAAGGTGATGCTCCGACCGCTCAAAGCAGTAAATCTTATACACCAAAAGATGGGTGAGATGCTCGCGAAGCGATCTAACAACGATCAGGCAAACTTCGCGGCAATCCGGAATAATTTCGATCGCTTCGATGATAGATAGAGATTATATGGGCAACGAAGAACTCTTTATTCCTATTCTCCTTGGAACCAACCGAAAGGATCGTTCGAGCGAAAACGTAACCAAATGGGTCCACGGCAAAATGTCCGAACATCCGGACATCGAAACTCAGCTTTTCGACGTGCGCGATTTTGAGCTCCCGCGTGACCATTACGGCACCGAGATCGGACATATGTTTCCGGAATGGCGAGATGCGATAATACGAGCAGACGGCTTGGTCATCGTGGCGCCCGAATACAACCACGCATATCCTGGAACGATGAAGAGCGTGCTCGACCTGCTGCTCAAGGAATACATCCACAAGGCCGTCGCTTTTGTCGGCGTTTCGGCTGGCCCTTGGGGTGGCGTCCGGGGCATCGAGGCGCTTGTTCCTATGGTTCGCGAGCTGGGACTTGTCGTAACTTTCACCGACCTTCAGTTTCCCTCGGTCCGAAGCAAGTTCGATGAGGCCGGTAATTTGCTCGACACGGCCTACGACAAGCGTGTTGCCGGGTTTCTGGACGAACTTGTGTGGATGGCAGGGACGCTTCGCTGGGGCCGGCATAACCTTTCCTCAAAATATCACCAATAGGTTATTCTATCGTTTGGTAGGATAACTTTTATGATACATAACGAAATGCATCGCACGCACCGCATAGGCTGGCTGCGTGCGGCCGTTTTGGGTGCAAACGACGGCATTGTTTCTACAGCGTCTCTGATCATTGGCGTTGCCTCTGCGGCTATAGCCGGCGAGTCTCCGGAGAGCGCTCACACGGCGGTTATGGTTGCCGGCGTCGCCGGTCTCTGTGCCGGAGCGTTGTCGATGGCGGCGGGCGAATATGTGTCCGTACACTCGCAGGCCGATACGGAGAAAGCCGACATCGAACTTGAGAAAAAACATCTTGCCGACGAACCCGAGTTCGAGCTTCGAGAGCTTGCCGCTATTTACGAGAATCGCGGGCTTGAGCCGGAACTGGCGCTGACAGTCGCCGGGCAATTGATGGCCCATGATGCACTCGGTGCCCACACACGCGACGAACTAGGCATAACTGAAACCCTCAGTGCCAATCCGCTGCAGGCGGCCGGATTCTCGGCTGCGAGTTTCGCCGTCGGAGCGATCCTGCCGCTAGGCGTGGCGTGGCTTTCGCCGGGCCCGTTGATGATCTGGTTGGTCGCGGTCAGCTCGCTGATCTTCTTGACGGCACTTGGAGGCGTCGCAGCCAGGGCAGGCGGCGCCAGCGTGATAATTGGTGCGAGCCGCGTGCTTTTCTGGGGAGCGATAGCGATGGCGGCCACAGCGTTGGTCGGTAAACTTTTCGGCGCCGCTGTGTAAAAGGTTTCAGCTGAGGATTCTGTCTCGAGAGCCCGTTGTCGCGAAAATTACCAAACTCACGATATGAAGCAACTAATTGAATGCGTGCCTAATTTTAGCGAGGGCCGCGACCTCGGGATCATTAGTCAGATCACCGCCGAGATCGAACGCGTCGACGGCGTCAAGCTCCTCGACGTCGATCCCGGAGCGACCACCAACCGCACCGTCGTTACCTTTGTCGGAACACCGGACGAAGTTATCGAGGCCGCGTTCCGGGCCGTCAAGAAGGCTCAGGAACTGATCGACATGCGGCACCATACTGGTGACCATCCGCGTTTCGGGGCGACGGACGTCTGTCCGCTGATCCCGATCTCAGGTATCACGATGGAAGAAACGGCTGAGTACGCACGCCGTCTCGGACGTCGTCTCGGCGAGGAACTCGGTATACCCATCTATCTGTACGAAAACGCAGCATCGGAAGAAAAGCGTCGTAATCTCGCCAATTGCCGCGAAGGCGAATACGAGGGCCTTGCTGAAAAGCTCAGTGATCCAGCGTGGCGGCCCGATTTTGGTCCTGCGGAGTTCACCGAGAGCGTTGCACGGTCCGGTGCGACGGCGGTAGGTGCCCGCGACTTTTTGATTGCCGTTAATTTCAATCTAAATACGACATCGACCCGCCGTGCCAACGCCATCGCGTTTGACGTCCGTGAGAAAGGCCGCCCATTGCGCGACGGCAATCCGATCACGGGGAAACCGGTACTCGATGAAAGTGGTGAACCTGTCATGCTGCCCGGCACGCTCAAGGGAACTAAAGCGATCGGGTGGTACATCGGCGAATACGGCATTGCGCAGGTCTCGATGAATATCACGAACCTTGCCGAGACGCCGCTCCACGTTGCGTTTGATGAAGTTTCGGAAAAGGCGGCAAAACGCGGGATCAGGGTTACCGGGCTTGAGATCGTCGGTCTCGTTCCCAAAAAGACGATGATCGACGCCGGCAAATATTATCTTGCGAAACAGCATCGTTCGCTCGGCGTGACCGAGTCCGATATCGTCAAGATCGCAGTCAAGTCGATGGGCCTTGACGACCTCAAACCCTTCGATCCCTCCGAAAAGATCATCGAACACGTCCTCGCAGCCGAGGACCGGACGCCGAAGCTCATCGATCTCACCTGCCGTGGTTTTGCCGACGAGACCGCCTCTGAATCGCCTGCACCGGGCGGCGGCTCCATTTCGGCGTATCTCGGCGCTCTCGGTGCCGCTCTCGCGGCGATGGTGGCAAACCTTTCCGCGCACAAGGCGGGCTGGGACGACCGCTGGGAGGAATTTTCGGATTGGGCCGTCCGCGGACAGGCGATAAAGGACGATCTTCTCAGACTCGTCGACGAGGACACTGATGCATTCAACCGCGTGATGGACGCCTTCGGACTACCAAAGACGACCGACGAAGAAAAGGCCGCGCGTTCCGAGGCAATTCAGGAAGCGACCCGCTATGCGACCGAAGTGCCGTTTCGTACGATGCAGCGGTCGTTCGACGCGTTCGAGGTCATTAATGCGATGGTCGAGCAGGGAAATCCGAATTCCGTCACCGACGCTGGTGTGGGGGCACTCTGCGCAAGGTCGGCAATTATGGGTGCGTTCTTGAATGTTAAGATCAACGCCGCCGGGTTGAGAGACAAGGCTTACGCGGACGATATTCTCGCCCGGGGTGCCGAGATCGAGCAAAAAGCCCTCCAGATCGAATCCGAGATATTGCGATCTGTGAACAGCAAAATAAGCGGCTGATCGTTTCTGACCAAGTCGATTCAGCGATCTCGCGACGCTATCTTCGCGGTACGTTGGCACCGATCGTCCAAACGACGACCGAGCTCGAAAGGCCGGAGCCCGACAGTCGCCCTGCCATCATGATGATCGTTTCAGTCGGGTTGACCACACCCGTATCGAGCAGCGTTCTCTCGCCGATATTGAGGAGGTCCTGCGTTGAGGTTGGGGCTTCGTGTACGAATGTGTGCACGCCCCAGATGAGCGACAATTGATTACATACGTCCTGAGACGTGGTCAGGGCGAAGGTTTGCAGGCCGGACCGAACGCTCGATTGCCGTCTCGCCATCAGTCCGGACTCCGTAAATACCGCGATCTTCTCCGTTTCCAATTCTTTCGCCGCCTGAGCAGCTGCCTTGCACAGTGCCTGACTGGTTCGGCCCGAGGGCGGCATAGTGAATTTGATCGGCTGCCTAAGCTGTGCCGGTTTGATCGTTTCGGCGGCGTCGATCATTCGGATCATTGTTTGAACTGTTTCGACGGGATACTTACCCGATGCGGTCTCGGCCGAGAGCATCACGGCGTCGGTCCCGTCCCAAACGGCGTTTGCGACGTCCGAGGCCTCGGCCCGCGTCGGGAACGGATTGTCGATCATCGACTGGAGCATCTGTGTCGCCGTAATGACAAACTTATCGTTTTCTACCGCCTCTTCGATGATCCGTTTTTGATATACCGGAACAAGCTCGACACTCGTCTCAACTCCAAGGTCGCCGCGGGCGACCATCACACCGTCGGTCGCCCGAATTATTTCCGCGAGATTATCGATCGCCTCGGATTTTTCGATCTTTGCGACGAGGAGAGCCCGGCCGAGTTTCCTTTTATTGAGGCTCTTTATGATATCGATAGCTTCCCGGCAATCCTGGGCGGTCCTCACGAACGAAAGCGCGATGTAGTCCACGTTCTGCTCCATCGCCCAGATAAGATCTGCGTGGTCCTTCTCAGTCATCGAGGGGATCGGAAGGGCCGTATTTGGCAGGTTTATGCCTTTTCGCTCGCTCAGAGTGCCGCCGAGGGTCACACGGCACAGAACATCCGTTTCGGTCTTTGACAGCACGGTCAGAACCAATGCACCATCATCCAGCAATATGCGCGTCCCTTCCTCGACGACCGTCGGCAGGTGAACGAATGTTGTGCTCACCTCTTTCGCGTTACCGACGATATCACGCGTCGTGATCGTAAATTCCTGTCCCTCGACAAGTTCGACGGACTTGCCGCCCTCGAGCGAACGGGTGCGGATCTTCGGTCCCGAAAGATCGACCAGGATCGCGATCGGTTTCCCGACGGCCACTGCAGCCGCTCTTGCACGGACGATCGTTTCGGTGTGCTCCTCGCGGGTGCCGTGAGACATATTGATCCGTACGGCGTTGAGTCCCGAGTTGATCATTGCTTCGATCGTGGATTGTTCGCTGGAGGCAGGCCCCAACGTGGCGAGTACTTTTGCTCTTCTCATTTAACTTGATTTTATCCCAGACGCAGCCGCATCTAAAGAATACCGGCCTCAAAACGTCTTTAACTTCTCCAAATAATGGTGGATCGCCGCGACGAATGTCGAATGTGACCACGTCAGCGGCGAGACCGACGTGAACTTGCCGGTCAACGGATCCATTTGTTCAGCCAGCACGCCCGAGGGAAGCGCCGAACTGATCACTTGTTCGATCATTTCCAGAGCCTTCCCAAGGTCTTCGCGCGTTTTTGCAGCTGCAATGTAATATTCCGCGACCCAAAGCGTACATATGAACCAGGAATTGCCAACGATACCTGCGGTTTCGCGCATATATCCGTCATTTTCAAACCGTGCGACACCTCCGAATTCGGTACGATTCGTCAATCGTTCCTCGATCGCCCGCATGGTATTCACGACCATTTCATCATCGGGCTCGAAGCAGCCAAACGCAAATATCGCGAACATCGACGCGTCCACTGTTGCGTCGGAGGTGAGCGAACCGTCATCATTCGCCTGAAATGCCCGTAGAAACCGGCCGTGTTCGCGGCTGTAAAGATGCGACCGCATCGCACCCACTATCTCGTTCGCGGCGTTGTTGTATTTATGCGCTCGATCATTTTCAGCGAACAACTCCGCGAAGTTCGCCGCTGCCCGCAGACCGGCGACGACAGTCGCACAAGTATAAGTATGGATGCCGCGGCGGTCTTCCCAAAGATTCCAACTCGGTTTCGGCAGTTTAGTTTCCGGGTCGCGAAAGTCGACCAGAAAGTCCGCACATCTGATCGTCAAATTGCGGTATAGCCGGTGGGCGAAATCAATGTCCCGGTACTTGGCGTAGTGTTCCCAGAGAGCCCAGATCACGAGTGAGGTTTCGTCCTCCTGGATCGGAAGCATCGCTTCTTGCAGGTACACGTTCCAGGATGGATGCCAACCCGAGGCAACTGTGCCGTCAGGGTTATATTTCTGCAGAAAATATCCTCGCGGGTCCATGATCTTGGCACATAGCTCATAAAACGCCCTTCCGACCTCGGCATAACCCGCGAGATCAAGGGCATTAGCGATAAATGCACCGTCACGTGTCCAAAGGTAGCTATAATGATCGGTCGCCCGCTCGGTCACGTCATGATCGTTGGCCGCGAGGATCGCCCCGCCATCGTCTATCTGGGCATCGGCGATCAGCAGAGAGCGTTTGTAGAAAGAAACGATCTCGTCGGAGAGGCCTCCAAAGTCGGTAGAATTCTTGTTGACCCATGCCTTCCAATAATTCGAGGTGTAGTCGAAGAAGTTTTGCGGCCCTCGTTTCAAAAGGTGATCGTTAAGTTCATTCACCTCGTTATACGTCGTGCCCGCGGCGATCCAATAATGGATCTCTTTTGTCTGTCCAGCGTCGAGGTGAAAATATACTCCGATCGTCGAATCGACCGAGCCTTCGGTCGTTGCACCACCGTTTAATTTACCGTCCTCGGCATCGCGCCACGTGCCCTCACGATCGCGAAAAGCCTTGCGTCCGGTCGCAAAAGCATCAAAATTTGGAAGGGTGTTGATGAGGAAATAACGGTGTTTCTTGTAATGGATCAGCGACCTTGTCTCGGGGTCGTAGTATGCCGTGTTTCCTACCTTGTTCTCGTATATTCGAAAGTCGTGATGCAAAAATATACGGATGTTCCGGCCATGTCCGGAAAGATCGGTCACCAAGATTCGCCGCAGATAAATGTTGTCGTGGCTTGCGACCGTATCGTTGCAGACTACCGAGATCCCGAGCTTCTTGTTCGTCAGCGTTACATTTGTTACAAGGGTTTCCGGTAAGTATTCCAACTGCCGATCCCAGTCGTCGCTTGAGATCCAGTCGAATTCGCCGTCCGTCCACACACCGAACCGCGAAGGATAGCCTTCTGTATGATTCTCTTGGCCGACGTGGGGAAAGTAGATGTCCCGGATCTGATATTTGTCGTCGAAATTGACAAGGAGGTTGCCGTTTCCGACTGGGATATCTCTCATATTCCGGTTCCGGGGCTAATTCGAAAGGGCCGTTTCGACCGCTGCATCTAACTGTCGCTTGACGTTGTCATCGAAGCCGACGATCTTCGTTATCATCTTGCCATTCCGGTCAAAAACGGCAGTCTGCGGGATCCTGTCATCGTTGCCTGATACAAATTCGAGCAGATCATCCTCCGGGAATGCGATCGGGTACGAGATGCTGAAGCGTTTGGCGAAAGCCGGAATCTTCGGCCGGTCGTCATCGCCACCCACGTTGAGCCCGATAACCTGCAGTTTGTCGGTCCCGTACTTGGCCTGTATTTGGTTAAGATGCGGTATTTCGTCGCGGCACGGCGGACAGTACGTCGCCCAGAAATCAAGGATCACCACCTTTCCCGCAAGCGAGCCGAATGTGGCGGTCTGCCCGTCCGTTGTCACCCACGTCATTTCTTTAACCGGCTTTTTTGGCGGCAACGGCAAATTCGTTTGCGGGACGCCGTTGACGATCGGCTGATTGGAAATGGCGACCGGCGCCGCCGCGGGGCGACAGGAGAGGACCAGAAGTGGAATTGTGAGTATCAGTATCAGCTTCATACCGCGACTTAACAATTTTACACGATTAGTCGAATTCTTTCATTCGCTGAGCCCGCCTTGTCCGTGGCAAAATCACTTTGTGGGTATTTATCCAGACAAGATCGGGGTCCGCGCCGCATCGCCGAGGTTTGCCGGAGCGATCGGGGATGCCAACGCGGTCGGTACTTCCGCAAGCCTGACCTGCGGATCGTTCGTACGTTTTAGTCTTTCGATCGACGCAGTGAAACTTGTGATCAGCGATATCAAATACGAAACGAATGGCTGCGGTTTCGCCATCGCGGCCGCGGAGACCATCGCGAGATCACTTCGCGGTAAACCACTCACCACGCTTCACGGCCTCGAAAGCGAGAAAATATTTGCGACCGAAGAAATTGCGGTTACCGATTTTCCGTCCACCCGGCGGCAATGTGCGGATATCTGCCTCGAAGCCGTACGGGCCGCTCTGGCGAACTTTCGAGCGTCGCGGGTTGCCGGATTTACCGGCGGAGATGCGCTTGTTTGTTCTTGTTTTGGGGTCGACGAAAAGACGATAGAACGCGTGATCGACGAAAATTCGTTTGTCACGGTCGCCGAGGTAACCGAAAGAACGAACGCGGGGGCCGGCTGCGGTTCATGCCGGATGATGATCGAGGAGATCCTGGACGGCCGTGACAGATAGGGCATATTCCGCGAGAGGCCGGATTTCTATGCTATAATTTCGAGCGACGGCTAATCCTGTATCGGTTTTGCAGCGAATTGAGCCCGGAATTTATATGGACACCGCTAGAACATCGGCTTTAGACGCTTCGTAGACAATGGACGATCCTGCCAGTAGTTTCTTCTTTCTTCTCCAATCTAACGATGGAATCGCGTCGGTCACGTTTGCCGGGACGATGTGGAAGTTTGCCCTGCTCGCCCTCGTGGTCGGGCTTAACGCTTTTTTTGTTGCGTCCGAGTTCGCTCTCGTTTCGCTACGGAGGACGCGGGTAGAGAAAAGCGCTGAAGAGGGAAGTAAGGGAGCAGCGGCCGCGATCCGTCTGCTTGATAATCCGACACTTTTCATTTCTGCCGTCCAGCTTGGTGTAACGCTGGCATCGCTTGCTCTCGGTTGGCTCGGTGAACCGACCATCGCCGCCATTCTTGAACCGATCGCCGAGGATCTCGCGGGCGGCGGTCCGGCCGACTATATTGCGCACGGTATCGCCATTGTGATCTCGTTCTCTGCGATCACTTTCCTGCACGTCGTATTCGGCGAGCTCATTCCGAAGATGTTCGCACTGGAACGAGCCGAAGCCTTCGCGTTGTTTGCGGCCAGGCCGCTTGAGTGGTTTGCAAAGGTGTTTTCGCCGATCCTGTGGGTACTCAACCAAACCGGAAGCAGCATCGGAAAGATGATCGGCCTTTCCTCGTCGCCGCGACACGCCTCGGTGTATTCGGAAGACGAAATTCGTCAGTTGATCAAGATCTCGCAGGAAGGCGGACAGATCAATCACGAGGAGCGAACGCTGATCAATAAGGTGTTTGAATTCTCCGAAACCACAGTCAAAGAAGCGATGATCCCGCGGACCGAGATCGTCGCGATACCGGAATCGAGCTCGTTTGAAGAGATCGCAAAGGCTTTCAGGGAGCACGGTTATTCGCGTTTGCCCGTCTACCGTGGGTCGCTCGACGATATTGCTGGGGTCATTCACAGCAAGGACCTCGTTACGTACACGCAGCGGCCAAAAAGCTTCAAGATCACGAGCGTCATTCACAAACCGAATTACGTCGTCGATACTGCCAAGTTGGAAGACGTGCTCAGGCAAATGCAGAAGGAGAAGTTCCATTTCGGATTTGTGGTCGACGAACACGGCGGCGTCGAAGGCATAATCACGATCGAGGACCTTTTGGAAGAGATCGTGGGAGACATTTCCGACGAGCACGACGAAGAGGTCAACGAGCAGATCGATCCGCAGCCCGATGGCAGCTACATCCTCGACGGCGGCCTTGCGGTCCGAGATCTAAACCGTCGGTTGGAGACGACGTTGCCGGTATCGGAAAGCTATACGACAGTCGCAGGATTTCTGATGTCAGAGGCGGGCCAACTGCTCTCAGAGGGCGAAGTGGTACCGTTCAACGGCCACACATTCAGGATCGAAAAGGTGGATAAGCGACGCATCTTGCAGGTGCGGATGGAAAAGACTGAGGCGAATTAATTGGCGAACCGTCATCCTTTTGTATTTCCACCCAATTCACGTTAAATTCAGATTGCAGCATTTTTCACTTATTTTGGGTCGGGCATTTGCCAAACCCAAGGCATAATATCATAAAAAAGGTCAACGAATATGGCCTTTGGACTTAGGAGAACGATATAAATGAGCTTTATCGAGCAGATCTGGGCACGGGAAATATTGGATTCACGCGGCAACCCGACAATTGAGGCTGAGGTTGTCCTGGAGGACGGTTCGGAAGGGCGGGCGGCGGTACCGAGCGGTGCTTCCACAGGAGAGAATGAGGCCGTCGAACTTCGCGACGGCGACGAGTTGCGGTACGCGGGCAAGGGCGTCGAAAAGGCCGTTGACAATGTAAACGAGACGATCTCACGCGAATTAGAAGGACTGGATGCTCTCGATCAGACGCTCGTTGACGAAACGATGATCGGCCTCGACGGCACGCATAACAAATCACGGCTCGGCGCCAACGCCATACTGGCCGTCTCACTTGCCACCGCACGTGCGGCTGCTGCCTCGCTCGAGATTCCTCTTTACCGTTATATCGGCGGCGCAAACGCGAAAACGCTGCCCGTCCCGATGATGAATATCCTTAACGGCGGAGCACACGCCGACAATAATGTGGACTTTCAGGAGTTCATGATCCTGCCGGTCGGAGCGGAAAGTTTTAAGGAAGCGCTTCGCACCGGTGCTGAGATCTTTCATACCTTAAAAGGCGTTTTGAAATCGCGCGGTTATTCAACCTCAGTCGGCGACGAAGGCGGATTTGCTCCGAACCTGAAATCAAACGATGAGGCAGTTGAGACCATTCTCGAAGCCATCGAAAAGGCCGGCTACAGGGCAGGTGACAACGTCATGATCGGGCTCGATCCGGCGGCGAGCGAGTTCTATCAGGACGGCAAATACGTCTTCAAAAAATCTGACAAGCGGGAGCTTTCATCTGACGAAATGGCGGCATACTGGACCGATTGGTGTTCAAAATATCCGATCATTTCGATCGAGGACGGTATGGCGGAAAATGACTGGGCCGGATGGAAGACACTCACCGACTCAGTCGGCGACCGGATCCAGCTCGTTGGCGATGACCTCTTCGTCACGAACACGAAATTCCTCCGTCGCGGCATCGCCGAAGGCGTGACAAACTCGATCCTGATCAAGGTCAACCAGATCGGTACGCTGACCGAGACGCTGGACGCCATTGAGCTTGCACGAACGAATAAGATGACCGCAGTCATATCTCACCGCTCCGGCGAGACCGAAGATTCGTTCATCGCCGACCTGGCTGTAGCAACCAACGCCGGGCAGATAAAGACCGGCAGCCTTTGCCGCTCCGACCGGATCGCGAAATACAATCAGCTGCTTCGGATCGAAGAAGACCTCGGCGATTCAGCTAGATATCCCGGCCGTGACGCGTTCTATCAGTTGAAACGATGAACATTCGAGAGGAATTGGCGGCCGAACATTCGATAAGCACTACAAACGCGATCGTCGAGTACATCGGCACTGATGCTGCCAGATTCAAGGACCTTGTAGATATTTTCCTCGGAGACGAATACCGCCCGACTCAGCGGGCGGCGTGGCCGTTGAGCTATTGTATCCAGCTTCATCCGGAACTGGTGAAGCCGTATCTAACCAAGTTTATCGCTCAACTCGAACGCGACGGCGTTCACGATGCGGTCAAACGAAATGTTGCACGGCTGCTCCAATACGTCGAGATCCCGGAAAAGCTCAGAGGACGTGTTTTCGATCTGTGTTTGAAGCTTGTAGACGATCCGAGCGAACCGGCTGCCGTTAGGGTGTTTGCGATGACGGTTGCCGAAAGGATCGGTCATAACGAGCCTGAACTCTTGAGTGAACTCGGGCTGATCGTCGACAAACACGCTGATACCGCGACCACGGCATTCCGCAAGCGGGCCGAGATAGTTCTCGGCCGACGATTTGACCCCAGAACGTAAAGGTATGCTTGCGAACAAAGGCGACATTGTCATTGACACAGATAAGGATCGTCTCGATATCGAGGCAATTCAGGCGTTTCTCGTAAATGACTCATACTGGGCGCGAACCCGGACGCGTGAGCAGACGGAAACAGCTATCGAAAATTCGATCTGTTTTGGGCTTTATCACGGTGACAAACAGATCGGTTTTGCCCGCGTTGTAAGCGACCGCGCGACTTTTGCATACGTCGGCGATGTGTTCGTGGTTGACGAGTATCGCGGGCGAGGATTGAGTAAGTGGCTGATGGAAACGATGCTCGCCCACCCCGATCTGCAAGGTCTCCGGCGATGGGTTTTGGCGACTCGTGACGCTCACGGGCTCTACTCTCAATTTGGGTTTACGGCCCTGGTGCACCCTGACCGCTGGATGGAGTTACCCGCCCCGGACGCCTACTAAAAAAAGCGTGGCAATAGCACGATCAATTCGTTTATAATTAAGTGTTATCGTTTCGCCGCCATGATGGCCGGCGGATCCCTTCACCCGAGTACCTCGACTTAAATGAGTTCTCCTCTAAAGAAACCGCTGGCTCTTATTATTCTTGACGGCTGGGGCCATTCGTCCAGTTCCGAGGGCAACGCTATTGCGCTCGCACATACGCCGTATTATGACGAGATATGCCGGGCTTTCCCGATGACGACACTTCACGCAGCTGGCGAATCTGTTGGCCAGACCGCCGATGCTGCCGGGAATGCCGAGGTTGGACACACGAATATCGGAACCGGCCGATCTGCCCGCTCAGAGAGCTATCGCATTCAGGAAGCGATCGCAAACGGTGATTTTTTCGAAAACGAGGCCCTGGTGCGGGCGTTTGCCGAATTGGCAGCTAGTCGCCGGCCCCTGCATTTGGTCGGCTTGCTCAGTGACGCCGGCATTCATTCGTCAACCGAATCGCTTTTCGCTCTGCTTAGGATGGCGAAACGGGCAGGTCTAAATGACGTCTTTGTTCATTGCATACTGGACGGAGTCGAGGTTCAGCCGCGGACTGCCGATGTTTACGTCGAAGCTCTCGAGATCAAGTTGGCAGACATCGGTGTTGGGCGAATAGCGACTATCTGCGGCCGTTATTTTGCCATGGACAATCGTATGCGTTGGGAACGCACGGCGAGGGCGTTCACGATGCTTGTTCATTCTGAGGGCGAACGGTCAAATGACGCGGTCGGGTCCATCCGCAATTCATTTCTCCGCGGCATCGCCGACGAGTTTATTGCTCCGATCGTTCTCGAGTCCGAGCCCGGAGTGCCGGTAGCTCGAATATCGAACGGAGACACGGTCATTTTCTTCAATCATCGTCCAGACGGAATGCAGCAGCTCGTGCGTTCGCTCTGTCTGCCGGACGCGACCGGTGCCGTGAAGCCGGTGGTAAACACCGTGTGCCTGACAGAATACGACCGCGATTTCGGCCTGCCTGTCGCCTTTGCTTCAGTGCCCGCTGCCAACGTTCTGACAGACGTGTTGACCTCGTATCGGATCCCAAGCGTTAAGATCTCGCAATCCGAGCGCTTTCCGCACCTAACCTTCTTTTTCAACGGCGGCGAAACGCAGGCTTCGAATGAACAACATATCCTCGTGCCGACGCCCAGATCCGAAACCGCTGAACTTCAACCCGAATCGCAGAGTTTCAAGATAACCGACAGATTCCTTCGATCCGCCGAATCGACAACCGGAGCCGTCTTTGTGGTCAACCTCCCAGCGGCCGATCTGGCTGCCGAAACGGGTAAACTCGATAAGACTATAGATGCTGTTCAATACGTCGACACATGCATCGGTGGAATCGTGAAGTATGTGCGTGGGGCCGGCGGCGTTGCGATCGTCACCTCATCCCACGGCAACTGCGAGGTGATGACCTACGGCAATAACGGCGATCCGAACAGCATGACGACTGCCAATCCGGTGCCGTTTCACTTGATCGGCGACATTCAGGGCATACGGCTTCGCCCTGACGGCAATCTTGCTGACGTGGCACCGACGATGCTCAGCATTTTGGGTATCGAGCGGCCAGGGGAAATGACTGGCCGGGACCTGCGGATGATCTGATCGGTACGGTCAACCGATCGCAATTTAGTTGGAAAATTAGAGTTCAACGGCGTTTGCAGGATTCGCCTCCGTGATGTTTTCACGGAGGCTTTTTTTGCTTATAATTGTGGATTCGCACGATCGAAAAAAAGACAAGATATGGTTGAAGAATTTGCGTTCGACACTACAGAAGAACGCCGAAAGGTACGTCAAAACGGGACCGGTTGGATCGAAGTGATCGCCGGGTCGATGTTCTCGGGAAAGTCCGAGGAGCTTATCCGGAGGTTAAACCGTGCCCGTATCGCCCGGCAAAAGGTGCAGGTGTTCAAGCCGAGGATCGACGCCCGTTACTCCAAGGAGGAGATCGCATCCCACTCAGGCCAGACACACGGTTCGATGCCCGTCGCGACAACAGCCGAGATGATGGCACAGATCCTCGACGACACACAGGTCGTGGGTATCGACGAAGGCCAGTTTTTCGATATGGCCATAGTGGATGCCGTTAACGAACTCGCCGAATCGGGGAAACGCGTGATCATCGCCGGCCTCGATCAGGACTACACCGGCCGGCCATTTGAACCGATGCCGCAGCTGCTCTCGGTGGCGGAGTTTATTACCAAGACCCACGCGATCTGCGTAAAATGCGGCTCGACAGCTAATTACTCACAGCGAACGGTCGAGTCCGACGCCCGCGTTGAGGTCGGTGCCAGCGACAAGTATGAGGCTCGCTGCCGCAAGTGTTTCATCCCGCACGCAGACTCGCCGACGCTGCACGAATAGTATCTGTGATCGATAAAAGTTAAAGCCCGCTGTTTAGGCGGGCTTTTTTGTTATTTCGTGAACTTGGCTGAGTAGAGTATCGCGGAGAACTCGTCCTTGTGCTTGTCGAACTTGCCGGCACTGGTCGAGGTCATTACGTTCACCTGCTGTTTTTGACCGAGGTACGATCGAAAACCGATCCACTGATGTCGTCGGATACCGTCCTTTTCCTCAGGCGGTGCCTCCGTGAACTCGACGCCCGGAATGCCGTCGATCTCGACCATTCGGGCACTCTCGTATTTGCCGTTCTTCATCTGCTGCAACGCCTGTTCATAGTATGCCTTCAGGCTGTCGTCCATCGGGAAGCTGTCGGGCATTACCGAGATATTCACCAAAAGAAACGCGAGATCCGGCGACTGATAATTGAAAGTTTCCTTCTTGACTTCCATCTTTTTCCAGCCGGCGGGAAGTTTCCAGGAAATGCCCTGGTCGTCCCACTTGGTTTCCGTGCCGGCGTCGATGATCGCCTGTTGTTCCGACGTCGGTTTCGCCTGCTCAGCAGAGGTCGAGGTTGAACCCGACTTGGTTCCCGAGGAGTTGGAGCTTGTTGTGTTCGAATTGCTCGTTGCCCCTCCGGAAAGCTGCTTCAGCTTTTCCGACAATCCGCAAAACGACATCGCGAATAGAATAATTCCCGTCAAGATGATCGATTTCATTCAATAGCCTCCTGATTTTGTTAGTAGATCGTCACTATTGTCAGTCCAAATCGATTTTAACGCAAATTACGGGGTTCGACCGCCTGCGTAGCTCAGAGTTGACGAAGGCCGCCTACTTCAACTTCTTGAGGTTCTCGATTATGACATCCGGTTCGGCACGTTTTTTGTAATCCGTGTCCAAATAGGCGTAAACGATCTTGCCTTTCCGATCGATCACGTATGTAGCGGCAAGCGGGAGTTCCGGCTTCGCCATTCCGTTGTGTTTAGCCACATCGAGGCCATGGGACTTATACATTTCATCCGTTGCGGCCGGCAGTTGGTAAACGATGCCGAATTTGCGGGCGACACCGAGATCCGGATCGCTCAGGACGGTGAACTGAACCTCGTTCTTTCTGGCAACGGCCATCGAGGCGTCAGGGTTCTCGACCGAGATCGCTACCAATTTGCCTCCGGCGGCCGTTATGTCCGTCAGTCGTTTTTGTAAATTTCGAAGATAGAGATTGCAAAACGGACACCACGAACCGCGATAAAACACGATGACCAGATTGCCTTCCTTTGCCAGATCCTTGCTGCTGACGAGCTTTCCGGAGCTGTCCTTTAGCGAAAACTGCGGTATTTTCGCTCCAACCGTCAATGCGTTCTTGACCGCATCGGTATCCGAGACGAATTTCGCACCGTCATCTGTCTGTGCAAATGCGGCATCGGCCCCGACGAAGATCGCAGCAAAAAGTAACGCAAACGATAATATAAGTGTTCTTTTCATTATTTCTCCAACGTTGAATGTTTTTAGATCGTAACCTGTATTGAATCTCGCTCAAAGCTCGATCTATTCCAATTTTGTCGGCCGGTGCAGACAAACCGTCGATTGATATTTTGACCAAGTCGAAGTATAAATGAGACCTATGAGGCGGCGAATTTCGATCTTTTTGATTGTTGGACTAGCCCTCACGATCTTCGCCTTTTCGGGTAACGCCCAGACGCGAACGTTCAAGTGGTCGGACGAACTCTGTGATTATTCCGGAACCTACAACTCCAGGAAATACACCGAGGCTCAACTTAGAAATACCGTCCGGCTCTGGATGCCGGGAGGCTTTTCTCTCGAGACGTCCGCAACCGTCTTCAAACCCGAGGACTTGCCGACGCTCAATTTAGCTGCTCTTGACGCGGAATATAAGGCGAAATCCGGCGAGCTGGCCCACCTCGAAATCGTCAATACACCTTATTGGGAAGCACTGCGAAAAGCGAAACTCGCTGAGATGAAGCAGGTTTACGAATTGTCGCGATTGACGATACAGGGTCACCGGAATCCGAAGGTCCTAAATGAACTTGTCGGTTCGAACGAGTGCAAAAAGAAGTACGCCGCACCGTTGATCGCCGGCGGCGACGCCTTGCTGACGGCTTGGCGGACACTAAATGAGCAGCACCGTAAGATCAATGCCGACCCCGAACGGCTTCGCCGAATATTTGACCAACAATATTCCTCACCGGACCGCATGAAATATGCTCTCGTCGAGGTGATGACTTTCGGTTGGTGGAACTGCGCCAACGAAGCGATCAAGTACGTCGAATACGACGGTTCGCAGGAGCGGGAGTTCAATAAGCTGTTCATTCGGGTCCGTCGGTCCTGCAGCGAGCCGTGAGCGGACCCATATTGACCGCCTGTCGAATCTTTCACATTTCGGCGCCGATGAACTTCTCAAGTGACTCTTCAAAATATCCGTGGGAGACGTTTGGATATAGGTAAACGATCAGGCCGCAGCAGGTTCTTTGTTCATCAGGCCGAGAACGGCTCCGATCACGCCTCCCGCAACTGCCCCTAGCACGGTGGCACCTGCAACGTCGATCACGACCGCGACAAAGCTGTTCATCAGGTTCATAAAGGCCATATAAGACAGATCAGTCGCCAGTTCAATGAAGAACATCATGAACGCCCCGCCCACAAGCCCACCGGCGAAACTGCGTATGCCGGCCCATTTGTCGAACACCAGAGTGAAAAACAGGGCCATGACAAAGTTCCAGAGAAACAAGACGACCATCGCGGGCGGGTCCTTCATCAGTCCCGGATACTGAACCATGTACCCTTTCATGAGCGAATCCAGGAGCAGCCCGTAGATAACAAATCCCAGGCAGAAGAAAATGATCGAACCCGCGATCGCAGCCGCTAATATACGAACAAACATAAAGTACTCTCCAAAATGTGAAAACTACCCAAGATCCCTTGTGAATGAGGTTCGTAGATTGAACGGCGTAAATCTATATGAGTGCTAAAGGATTGTCAATTGATATTGTCGGCGTTTGACGGACGATGGCAGTGTTAAGCGGCCGTAATTCTTCGTTGATTTTCAAAGTGGGCGGCGATCTCGGCTGCGGCTTTGGGTCCGACAAATGGTCTGAGTTCCTCGACCGAAGCCTTGGCTATGCGTTCGATCGATCCGAGATTTTTGAGGAGTCTGAGTTTGCGTTTTTCACCGATACCCGGAATTTCGGAAAGCTCCGATGAAAAATCGCGTTTCTCCCGGCGTTTCCGGTGAAATTCGACCGCCGTTTTGTGGGTTTCCTCTCGGATCTGAAGGATCATCCGAAAGGCAAGTGAGTGTTTATCGAACGGTATCGGCTGATCTTCGCGGCCGTGAACCAGCAAGTGCGAGATGTCACTGTGGCGTTTTGGCGGCTTGACCAGGCCGACGAGCATGATCTGCTCGAGGTCGAGTGCCTGCATCGCGGCGGCGGCGGCCGATAGCTGGCCTTTTCCGCCGTCGATGAATACGAGTTGCGGCAGCGGTTTCTGCTCATCGACCAGCCGTCGATATCGCCGGAATACGGCCTCGTGCATCGACGCAAAATCATTCGAACCCTCAACAGTTTTGATGATAAATCGTCGGTAAGCTCCTTTTGCCGGCTTTCCATTCTCAAAAACGACGATCCCGGCGACGTTCTCCGAGCCCGAGATGTTCGAGATGTCGAACGACTCGATCCGGTCGGGGAAATAGGGAAGTTCGAGAATCTCCTGGAGTTCCTCAAGAACCTTCTTCCCGTCAGGTTTCAGCACGCGGAAACGCTGCTCGAACGCGATCTTGGCGTTCGTTTCGACAAGTTCAACGAGGCTCTTTTTCGTGCCGCGTTTCGGGTCGAGGATGTGGACACGCCGGCCGCGGCGTTCGGTCAGGAGTTTTTCGAAGATCGCCCGGTCGTCAAAATCGTGAGGTACGTGTATCTCCAACGGCACATAATCCGTCGAATAGTACTGTAACAGCACGTTGCCCAGGAACTCCGAAGCGTCAAACGTGTCATCCTCCGGCAGGTCCTCCCAAAAGAATTCACGCCGCCCGACAATTCGCCCTTCCCGCATTGTGAAAAGCTGCAGAGCGAGCCGCTGGCCTTCGCGGTAATAACCGAAAATGTCGACATCGCGGTCCGCCGTCGTCGCCATCTTCTGTTGCTCGCTCAGAGCAAGTACAGTTTTGTGCAGGTCACGATATTTTGCGGCCAGTTCGAATTTATTTTCTTCGGCATACTGCCACATACGCTCTTCGAGCGTATTTGCTAGTTCCTTGTTTCGGCCTTCGAGCAGGATCTTGACGTCGGCCGCGGCTTCCTGATATTCCGTCTGAGTGCACAGGCCCTTGACGCACGGGCCGAGACAGCGTTTCAGGTGGTATTCGAGACACGGCCGCGGCAATTTGCCGTCGATCTCGATCTCGCACGTGCGAAGCTGGAACGCCCGATTGACCAGATTCAGAGTTTTTCGAGCCAGGACTGCCGGCAAAAATGGGCCGTAGTAGTGCGAGCCGTCGCGCACGATCCGCCGGGTTACGACCACTTTCGGATAAGGTTCGTTCGTCAGCTTGAGATGCGGGTAAGATTTGTCGTCCTTGAGGAGGACGTTAAACCGGGGCTTGTGCTTCTTGATCAGGTTCGATTCGAGCACGAGGGCCTCAACCTCGTTGTCGACGACGATGAACTCAAAATCTGCGATCAGTTTGACGAGCTGCCGGGTCTTCGGGTCGAGGTTCCGGCTCGATTGAAAGTATTGACGGACGCGGCTCCGCAGATTCTTCGCCTTGCCGACGTAAATTATCCTGCCTGCCGCGCTCTTGTGTATGTAAATGCCCGAATCCGTCGGCAGTATCTTGAGTTTTTCCTCGATCGTCACACCTTAAATTCTACCGCACCGGCCTGCGAAAAAGTAAAACGCCTGCTCGTCTCATTTCAAGACAAGCAGGCGCGTTGTTTCCGGCGTTCGTGTCCCTAACGCTGTACCGCCGGAAGCAAAAGACCGATCAAAACTGCGATAATTCCCACCGTAACGTAAACTGAGAAGGTCATGATTGGATAATTTCTCCTTTATGTATAAATTGTGATTCGGGTATTATTTTCGGAATTGTCCGATCCGATCACATCAATAAGACGGTGTTCGGCCTGAATTTTGCCGGAGCTCTTGTCGAAAACGGCCTTACTAACACGTGGAAACTGTACTTACATTTGATCCGATCGAGGCCGCCGGGTACGTGAAACGCGGTGGTATCGTCGCATTTCCAACCGAGACCGTTTACGGCCTCGGAGCGAACGTCTTCGACGCGACGGCCGTCGCAAAGATCTTTGAGGCAAAGATGCGTCCGGCTGACAATCCGTTGATCGCACACGTCTGCGACACGTCGCAGATCGAGCGGCTTGTCAAAAATATCACCGGATCGGCCTCGAAATTGATCGAGGCATTCTTCCCCGGGCCGCTGACGGTCGTGCTCGAAAGATCAGGCGAGGTGCCGGACGTTGCGACCGCGGGACTCGACACGATAGGTGTGCGGATGCCGCGATTTGAGATCGCACATCGGTTTCTCGAGGCGTGCGGAGTGCCCGTCGTCGCACCGTCGGCGAACCTTTCGGGCAAGCCTAGTCCGACGACGTGGCAGGCCGTTTTCGAGGACCTCGGCGGCCGCATTGACTGCATCCTACAGGGCGACCCGACCGAGATAGGCCTGGAATCGACCGTCGTTGACTGCACGTCTGATCATCCGGTGCTCCTACGCTTAGGCTCTGTATCGCTCAGCGACCTGCGAGAAGTGGTGCCCGATATCAGGGAGGTAGGTTCCGACGATCCCGCGACGGTTCGCAGCCCCGGATTGCGGCATCGGCATTATTCACCTCGTGCTCACGTCGTTCTCATCAGCGATGACAAAGGATTGCCAACAACTGAGAACTCCGCTTTCATCGGCCTGCACCGTCCGTCCGCCGGCGTAAGACTGGCTAAAATATGTTCGAGCGTCGGGGAATATGCCAGCAGCGTTTTTGAATTTTTTCGAGAGTGCGATCGACGAGGGATCGAAACGATTTATTGCGAATTGGTTTCCGGCGAAGGGATCGGGGCAGCTCTGAACGACCGTCTTCGGCGGGCGGCGGAGGATTAATTTACGATTCTCAGCGACACTCGTGTTATTGCCGTCTCGCCGTTGTCCGCAATGACCTCAACGTCCAACGCCGGATCGGACCTCAGCAGTTGGAGGTGTTCAAGCCGGACAAGCACCAACACGGGCTTTCCGCCCAGCGACGCGATGTCTCGTCTCAGGTCAGGCGTCGCCCAATATTCACGCTGCTTTCCGGTTGCGTCCCGGACAAGGCGCCCCGCGGCGTAAAACTCGGCATTGTGAGAGATCGAGTGAAAATTGAGAACCTTATCACCTGCGTAGCCTTTCGAATCTGCCTCTGCAACCAAACCCTTGACCGAGTCGCCATACGCGAACTGCGGAACAACCGTCACGAGAAGCACGACACAAACGGCCAAAGTGCCCAATCCCATCGAGAAGATCGCTATCCTCCATCTCGAACCGCGACTCAAAAACCGCTTTAGATATATAGCGGTGAGCATTACTGCCGCCGGCACCGAGGGCATAATGTAGCCAGGCAATTTCGAGCCGGAGATCGAAAAAAATCCGAGAGGGACAATTAGCCACGCCCACGCAAAAAGCACGATCGGCTGCAAATGCTCCGACCTGTGATCGCGAAGCTGTCGATAGCCGTCTCTGATCCCAGAAACGACGGCCGCGAGAAAGAATGGGACCCACGGGATCGTCATCAACGGCAGTATCCACAAATAGAAATAGAACGGCTGCGGATGCTGATATTTATTGGAAGTAAACCGTTGGAAATGATGCTGGATGATGAACTCGTCGATGAACTTGTAACCGTTTATCTCGTACATCGGCAGGTACCAGACCGCTGCAACCGCGACAAAGAGCAGCGTTCCCCAAACCGTACTGAAGACGAATGCTCGATCGGGCAATCGCCTCGAGATCAAAAAATAGAGAGAAACTATGGCCCCCGGAAATACGACGCCGATCAACCCTTTACCAATTAATGCGACGCCGATGAAGAAATAAAATAGTGCCAGCGGGAGATATTTTGCCGCGAAACTCTCAGACCGGCGTTGGTCAAAACAATAGAAACTTACCAACGACGCCGTAATGGGAAACGTCACGATAATGTCGAAGCTTGCTCCACGGGCGAAAACGATGATCCCGAGCGTAGATGCGGCGATCAGAGCGACCCATTTCCCAAAATCCGGGCCGGCGTCCGGAATGTCAGCCGCTTTAGATTTTGAGAGAGAGCTCCCGAGCCAACCGAGCGAAAGGACCGTCCCGAGCCCGAAAAATGCCGGTCCAAGCCGGGCGGCGAATTCACTCACACCGAACAGCTTGAACGTGATCATCTCCAGCCAATACAGTAATGCCGGTTTTTCGAACCAAGTAAATCCGCCGAGCGTCGGCGTGATCCAGTCGCCTCGGTCGAGCATTTCTCTTGCGACCTGGGCGTATCTCGGTTCGTCGGGGCCGAGAAGCGGGATCGTAAGGCCGAAAAGATAGACAAACACGACAAATGCAAAAAACGCCCACCAGGCAAATTTCCATTTATCCGGCGAGCCCCGATCTTTGTCCTTTGTAATTTCCGGCATCTTAAATGAGAATGTAAAGTATTGCTGAAAAACGCCTTGTTATCAAATTATGCCCGAAAATCAAAAGCTCAAGGTCGCTGCGATCGGTGTTGGCAGCCTTGGGCGACATCACGCACGAAACTACGCTGAGCTCGCTGCCGAAGGACGAGTTGAACTGGTCGGCGTCTGCGACACGAGCCCTGAGACCGGCGCCGCCGTTGCCGAGGCCCATTTGGTGCCTTTGTTCGACGATTGGCGGGAACTGCTCGACTCGGTCGACCTTGTCTCGGTCGCGACGCCGACTGAAACGCACTGCGAGATCGCCTGCGCGTTTCTCGATCGCGGCGTTCACGTTCTTGTAGAAAAGCCGATCGCGTTAACGCTGGATGAGGCCGATCGGATGATCGCCGCTTCGGAGAAGTCGGGGGCAAAGCTAATGGTCGGCCAACTCGAACGTTTCAACCCGGCGATGGTCGCCCTGCGGCCGCACGTGACCAAGCCGCTCTATTTCGAGATCCACCGAGTTTCGCCGTTTCCCAATCGTTCGCTCGATGTTGATGTCGTGCTCGATGTGATGATCCACGATCTCGACGCGATCCAATGGCTGGTCGGCGAGGACGTCAAGGTGTCGGAGATACGAGCGGTTGGGATACCGATCGTCTCAAACAAGGTCGATGCCGCGAACGCCCGAATCGAATTCGAAAACGGCGCCGTCGCCAACATTACTGCTTCCCGCGTCGGCACCGAAAAGATCAGAAAGACGCGGTTCTACCAGACGAATTCATATGTCGTACTGGATTACGCGACCAAATTTTCATCCGTAACCACGCTAAACCCTGAAGCGGCTCATCCGCTGCTCGGGATCTCGATCAACCGGCTGCAAGTTGACGATGTCGAGCCGTTGCGTGCCGAGATCACAGCGTTTCTCGACTCGATCGAGCAGGACCGCGTGCCGCCGGTCAGCGGTGCCGACGGCAGACGTGCGTTGGCACTGGCGGTCGGGGTGTTGGAAAAAATAGATCAGCACATGGAGCGGTTGGCAGGCCAACCCGAATAGCGAGTGCGTGTTCAACGGCGAGCGATTTCATTAATTGGCTGCCTGTCGAACGTTTAAGATACGAGTCTGTGAAAAGCGAAAAAATCACAAAGTACCTTGCGGAGAGGATCGCGGCTAATGATTTCCCGTCGGCGGTCTATCTCGTTGCCGAGGAAGGTTTGCAGGTCTTTTCCGGTGCAGTTGGTTCGGCCGTCGTCGATCCCGAGCATATTCCCGCCGCCACGGGCACGATCTACGACATGGCGAGTTTGACCAAGGTCCTTGTCACGGGTCTTTTGACGTCTATTTTGATCGAAAGCGGGGAATTATCGCTCGACGACCGCGTTGCCGACCTGATCCCCGATTTTGGCTCGCCGGATAAACAGGAGATCACGGTCGTCGAACTGCTCACTCACACCTCGCGTCTTCCGGCCTGGCTGCCGTTATATCTTTTGGCGTCGGATCCGGCTGACGTTGTATTTGAGATCGATCGCATTCCGCTTGATCAAAAGCAGAACGCCGTCACCTACAGCGATCTGAATTTCATAGTGCTTGGCAAGATCGTCGAGAGAGTCATCGGTAGCTCCCTGGATGTCGCCGCCAAAGAAATAATCTTCCGCCCTCTCGGCCTGTCTAAAACCTTCTTTGATCCGCCCGCGAGCATGAAAACGCGGATCGCCGCTAGCGAAAATGGCAACGCGTACGAAAGACAGACATGCATTGATCTCGGGTTTCTACAGCCGGACGCGACCGATATGGGCGGCCTCAGGACAAGATTGATCTGGGGCGAGGTCCACGACGGCAACTCCTACTTTATGAACGGCGTTTCCGGTCACGCCGGATTATTTTCCACCGCATCCGAGACGTTCGAGATCGCAAAGCAATTCCTGCCCGTTACGTCCACTCTGCTGTCGGACGAAAGCTGCAAATTATTCCGGACCAACTTTACCAAAGGGATGAACGAGCCGCGTTCACTCGCATTCCAACTTGCCTCGATGCCCGAATCGACGGCCGGCACCCGGATGTCGCCTGGAAGTTTCGGACATCTAGGATTTACCGGAACGAGCCTCTGGATCGATCCTGTTCGCGATCGCGTCTTTATTTTACTCACCAATCGAACGCACGCTCACGATCTGCCATTCGTAAATATCAACAGCGTTCGCCGCCAATTTCACGACCTCGCAATCTCCGCACTTGATCAAAATTGAAAGCAACGAAAAACGCCGGTTGCTAATCAAAGTGGTCGCTTTCCCCAAGCTAACTTAACAGCAGAAGGAATATTCGGAATGAAAAAACTGGCTTTGGTTCTCATCTTTTTGGCTTTCAGCGCAGGCGGAACATTGGCGCAGGAAACCAACGCCACTCGGCCGCGAGTCGCTTCGACACCGGCACCACCGGTGCTTAGAGGAAGGACAACCGCCGAATCCTCGCCAGGCGGCCCGCCGGTACTCATAAACGGCAAAAGACCTGCATCTGCAGAACCGACTCCGACCCCTGCCGCAGAAGGCGACAGCGACATCATCAAGGTCGAGACCAATCTCGTCACGATGCCCGTAGCCGTCCTCGATCGCGATGGCCGGTTCATTTCGGGACTACAGCAGCGGGATTTCAAGATCTTCGAAAATGGCGTTGAGCAAAAGGTAGAATATTTTCAGTCGGTCGAACAGCCTTTCACGGTTGTCATGCTGATCGACGTCAGCCCGTCCACGCAATTCCGTATTGAGGAGATACAGCAGGCCGCGATCACGTTTCTGGACCAGCTTCGGCCGAACGACCGTGTAATGGTCGTTTCGTTCGATCAGCACGTCCACGTGATGAGCCCGATCACCAACGATCGATATCAGTTGCGCAACGCGATCCGGCAGGTTCGCTTTGGCGACGGCACGAGCCTTTATGAGGCAGTTGATTTCGTCATCAATCAGCAGTTGCGTGGGATACAGGGCCGCAAGGCCGTGGTTCTCTTCACCGACGGAGTGGACACAACGTCCAGACGGGCGTCGTATCAGAGCACCGTCGACGAAACCGAGGAGATCGATTCACTTTTTTACACGATCAGGTACGACACTTCGCACGATCTTAACGGCGGCGGTGGCAACTCGGGCGGCTGGGGGCGACCACGCGGTGGCCGCACGACGATGGCGGACATACTCGCGGCGATCATGACCGGCGGCAATGTCGGCATCGGCAACAGTGCTCCGGGCGGCGCGAGCCAGAGCGATTACGAAACAGGACGCCGATACCTCGAGACGCTTGCTCTCAACAGCGGCGGCCGTGAATTTGAGGCCTCGACGATGACCAACGTCGACGCGGCGTTTTCGGGTATCGCCGAGGAACTTCGTCGCCAGTATTCGCTCGGATATTATCCGGATAATGTTGGAAAGATCGGCGACCGGAAACAGATCAAGATCCGTGTGATGCGGCCGGGCGTGGTGGTCCGTGCAAAGACGAGCTACGTCGTCGGCCAAACTGACCGGACTATTGCCGGAAAATAGACGAGACAATAGATTCAACATCCTGAACGGGCCGACCGCAGCGGCCCCTTTTTTTGTTCAAGCTTGCATCTTCAGGGCTGCGATCGTGCATCGTATGCAATAATCTCCGTATAGGGATAAAAATGCGATTTCTCCTCATCCCAGTTCTCCTAATTGCGGGCCTCGGCACAGCGAACCTATTTGCCCAATCGGGCAACGGCGGAGCTCCTACCGGGGCCAAGGCCAACAAGCGTCCCGCAGCCACTCCGACGCCGACGCCGGTTGAGCAGGTCGCTGAAAATGACGCTGCCGGGCCGGTCGATGACAGCGACATTATTAAGGTAACTACGCAACTCGTTTCATTGCCAGTTCGGGTCATGGACAAACGCGGAAGGTTCGTCGCCGGCCTTGGAAAAGAGAAGTTCAAGGTTTTCGAGGATGGTGTCGAGCAGGATGTGGCTCTCTTCTCGAACGAGCACGAGCCGTTCACGGTCGCACTCGTTCTGGACATGAGCTATTCGACAAAATTCAAGCTCGCCGAGATCCAGGCCGCGGCCATCGCGTTCATTGATCAGCTTCGGCCGCAGGACAAGGTGATGGTCGTCTCTTTCGACGGCGACGTGCACGTTCTATGTGAGGTCACCAATGACCGAAAGGCAATATATTCGGCGATCAAGAGCACGAGGATCGCGACCGGCACGAGTCTCTACGAAGCGATCGATCTCGTTATAAACAACCGGATGCGAAAGATCACCGGGCGAAAGGCGATAATTCTTTTTACCGACGGCGTCGATACCACGAGTCAGCGGGTTAGCGACTTCAACAACCTGAACGATGCGCTCGAACTCGACTCGCTCATTTTCCCGATCCGTTACGACACCTACGGCGACGTCCAGGAAATGCTGAACAAACCCGTCGGCGGACCTCCGCCGATCACGAGCCCTTTTCCTAGTTCGGACGGCAACCCGCTGCCGAAGATCCTGACGTCCGTCGGCCAGCCGAGCACACGCGGAACCACCGCCGAAGACTATCGGCGAGCGGAAGAATATCTTGAGCAAATGGCGATTCGCACCGGCGGGCAGGAGTATGTCGCCGATTCGCTCGCCCATTTGACCGACGCGTTTTCCAAGATCGCGAGCGAACTTCGTGAATTTTACAGTATCGGTTATTACCCGTCGTCAGAACGGGTCGCCGGCAAGAAGACGAGCGTGAAGGTAAAGGTTGACGAACCCGGCGTTGTCGTCCGAGCCCGCGACGGCTTCCTGTCGAGACGCACTACAAAAAAGAGCAGCTAAATATCGGTTCCGTCCGGAATGACGGCGTTTTTCGGGACAATGATGATCCCGTCGCGGATGTAGTATGCCCGGCTCTCGTGATCGTAATTTTCGATATTATCCCGGTTCACTAGTCTTACGTTCTTGCCGATCCGCACGTTTTTGTCGATGATCGCCCGGCGTATTACCGTGTTTTGCCCGATGCCGATGTGCGGCAAGTCGGACTCGACATTGCCCCGGATCTCCGTTATCGATTCAAAGAAATCCGATCCCATGATTATCGAATTTTCGATATCGACGCCCTTGTCGATCCGGCTTCGCAGGCCGATGATCGATCCGCGAGCCTTGACGCCGTTAAGGATGCAGCCTTCGCTGACCATTGAGTTATCTATGTCGCAATCGTGCAGCTTCGACGGCGGCAGATAGCGGCTGCGGGTATATATCGGGGCGGTCGTATCGAAAAAGTTGAATTTCGGCAGCGGCGACGCGAGGTCAAGATTCGCTTCGTAAAACGCCCGGATCGTCCCGATGTCTTCCCAATAGTCCTTAAACAAATGGGCCTGAACGCTATATTTGCGGATAGCCGCCGGTATGATCTCACGTCCGAAATCGACCCACGAGTTATCCGTCTTTAACAGGTCGACGAGCCGGTCGTAATTGAAAACGTAAATGCCCATCGACGCGAGGAAAGGCCGGCTTTGGGCTTCGGCCGATGTCAGGCCAAACGCCGTCGTGTCGACACGCATGGCTTCCAGGTCGGCTCCTTTTGGCTTTTCCTTGAATTCGACGATCGAACCGTCCGACTCTGTCTTGAGCAGACCGAATTCGCTTGCCTCGTCCTCGCGGCAGGGTATCACCGAGATCGTCAGGTCGGCCTTGGTCTCAAAATGCCGTTTAAGGAACGTCCGATAGTCCATCCTGTAGAGATGGTCGCCCGATAGGATCAGCAGCGTATCGACCCGCCAATCCCGAAGGTGAGGCAGCATCTGCCTTACGGCGTCCGCCGTTCCCTGAAACCACTCCGGATTGTCCTTGGTCTGTTCGGCAGCGAGGACCTCGACGAAACCGGTTGAGAAGCTCGAAAAGCGATATGTCCGCGAAATATGTCTGTTCAGCGAAGCCGAATTGTACTGCGTCAACACAAATATTTGGGTGATCTGAGAGTTGATGCAGTTCGAGACCGGTACATCAATTAGCCGATAGGTCCCACCAAGCGGCACGGCCGGTTTCGAGCGTTCGTGAGTAAGCGGGAATAGCCGTGACCCGGCGCCGCCGCCCAGGATCACCGCCACGACATTATCGTATTGACTCATAAATTGATTTGGCAGGACGCTAAAATTACGTGTCTTCAGCATAGCCGTAAACGGCATCGCTTTTCAAGACGTAAACACGCAACCGCAGCGGATTCCGGAACTTTGTAATTTACAAATCGTAAGGTGTGCTTGATAATTCGTAAGGTAAACCGATGTGGTATTGGGTAAAAATATTGTTCTTTGTCTTCGTTGGCGCGATCGCCGTCTGGATCGGCTATGAACTGATCACGTTCCCGAACATATCGAGCCTTCGCAACGAAAATCCGACGACCAGCTCGATGATCGAATACCGAATTTCCGAGGCCGTCGCCGACGGAAAGGAGCCGAAAAAGGTCATGATCTGGACGCCGATCGATCAGATCTCGCCAAACCTCCAGCGTGCCGTTCTCGCCGGCGAGGATTCGCGGTTTTTCGAGCATCACGGTTTCGACTGGGACGCCATTCAAAAGGCTTGGAACGATGCCGTCAAAGAGGGCGAGAAAGAGGCCAAGGAAGAGGGCGACTACGATCCCAACGACTGGATACCGCCGATGCCTAGCTTCAAACGCGGAGCCTCGACCGTCACTCAACAGCTTGCCAAGAACCTGTTCCTCTCCGAGGACCGCAATTTCCTCCGCAAGGGCAGAGAAGCCGTCTACACCTGCTTCCTCGAACGCGATCTGTCGAAAAAGCGCATTCTCGAGCTCTATCTGAACGTCATCGAGTGGGGCGACGGCATTTACGGCGCCGAGGCCGCGTCGCGGTACTATTTCAAGAAGAGCGCGTCCGACCTGACCAAGGACGAAGCCGCCTTCCTCGCCGCCATGATCCCGAGCCCGCTCAACGTCTTTAACCCGGCCAAAAACCGCAAACGCGTCGTCCGCCGTCAAAAGGTCATCCTCCGCGGCATGAACAGCATCACGCTCAAATACTGACACAACCCACTCAGCCGGCTTAGACGCCGGCCACCGACTACTTCATATCTCGGAAATTATAGGTTGTCCATATGATCTCGGCCGCATCGATCGCCGAATTAGCTCTTAATCGCAGCGTTTTGAATCCAACATGAGGAAGGTCGTCTTCTGACCGATATTTTGCGATCAGGTTGCCGCGGGCCCCTGAGAACGGAAGCGCGAGTCTATTTCCCGCCGAATCGATCAATTCGGCCTCAATTTCGATTGGATCACCGTCACTGTTGACGATCCCTCCGTCATTTTCGAGATCAATTTTGAACGGATCGACAAACCTAATGCTTAGCATTTGAGCATCCCTTTCAATAGTTAGTTTTTCGACGACGTCGATGTCTATCCATTCAGTACTCAGAACACAACTGCTACTCAACGGCCTATCGTGGTATAACTTTTTTCGTTCCATGGAACTCCAGCTAAAAAAAAGAAATGGAGGGCAAATAAACCGGGGTCAGCCATGCGATGACGCGATCTCGCTCTGTTGAATGGAGCCAACGGCGTCCTGATCGCCGAAGTTACGGGCCTCAGCACCTCAAACATCAGCCGCCGCTCGGACGCGGCGACGCTCAGATCTCAGACCGACGCCAAATTCCAAGCGGCCGTCGAGCGAATACATGAAGACTACAATTCAAAGATCGCAACATCGCAGCCCTGACCTCGATTTCTTAAGGCGCGGATCCGATCATAGGCCTTTTTAAGGTTCGGGTCATTTTCAAACTTTTGAAGGGCGATATCGTGGCCGCGGTCAGGCCCGAGATGCCGGAGAATGCCGTGATGGTCGCCCAAAGGTCTCGACTGGTCAATATCAGCGCTTCTTTCGCAAAGACCCGTTCGGCCCCTCGGCCTCCTTGCCATTTGCCGAACATCCTAGCCCCACCATCACCGCCAGTCAAGAATCGTAATATCGAAGTCCTGACCCCGTTTTCCCGGACGGGGCGGCACGAGTCCCTCGCGTGATCAAATGATGGAGCCCGCCCTTGATCACCTTTGACCGCGATTTCTGTCGTCTGCCATTAATTTCAGAAAAACCTGTTTGATTCACTTCGTGTTCCGCTCTATCGCGAATTTCCTTTTTTTGGGAATAAATATTTGTAGTTGAGTCCCAACATAGCCGTATGGGTCAAATTTTATGTAATGTACCTCAGCAACTTTATCCTCAATATCCGAAGGAACATTCGCTTCTTCAAATGGATATGAATCTATTCCGGCTTTCCAGATATACCGACCATTATTCGGAGCAAAGAAGCGATTCTGTCCTAGCGGTCTCATTGAAATAGTGTAAGCTCCGCACACTAATCTAATCGCGATTTCCCTTCCAGCTCGTACTTGTTTCGGAACCGCAAAGGTGCTTCCGTCAAAGCGTGGTCTAATTTTCTTTCCATTGACTGAGATCGTTAGGTCGTAATTACAATCAATTGATCGCCCATCAACTAAAAATTCGCCAATTTCGACTTTTGCCCTTTGTGCCTTACAACAAAGAGTGAAAAAGACAATAATTATTAGACAATACAAAATACGAACAATCTTCATAATTACTTCCCTAACTTCTTAAAGTTACCATATGACATTGTTACTGGTTTCTGCCCTTTTCTATAGAAATACACCGTATTATTACCCGCACCAACGACCGCATAAGTCGTTTTTGGATTGGTTGCGTGATCGATATCTACTTGTGATGGCTCTTGAGTGAACGAACCGATCGGTGCGCTACTGAAAACAGTACTGTTTATCGAAGTTGAGATGTTTGGAACTCCGGCTGGGTGAATATGAGCCTCGTATTCAACATTTATCGGAACGGTGTCTTGGGAATTTGCAGGAATTTTAACGTCAATTTCTGCAGCAGTACTCTTGTCCTCATTTAGTGGACTGTACGCTCCCGATTTAATATCGACCACTTTAAACCGTCCGTCACTATCGGTGCCAGCGACAACCGCTTCCTCATGATGACCGCCTTTCTTATCATCAGCAGTCGGATTATTACTCCGGTCTACGGCTCGAATAGTTGCTTCTATGACGTCTCTTGAAGGGATAACAATCGCTGATTTGACCTCATCCTTAAATACCTTGGCTGCTTTAATTGTTTCTGCTTCGACTTTATCCGTTACGACATAAATGCTTTTGTCAAGGTCATTTCCATTGTTACCAATTCTTTCACCCTTTAGATTGAAATAATCTCCAACAATCATTCCGCTCGGGTCGCTGAAACGAAGCGGATTGTTGTAAGAGTAAGAATAGCGATTCCAACTTTGCGCTCGAATCGGATTCGCGCTTGCGGCTAACGGGTCTGGACTTGTAAAACGTCCGTGGCCGTAACCATACATTCTCGCCTGAGCAAAATCGAGATCAGTTTCATAATCCCGTTCATAGCCGGTGAATTGTTTGCGGACGCCATCACTACCACTTGGATAGCCGAGGCTGGTGGTTCGCACGGATGTGGCGATCTCTTCGCCGAATGGGTGGTAGTCGTGCCGGGCGGTCACGGCGCCGTTCTGGTCGGTGTTGATCCTCGGGCTGGCGAGATGATCCGCCGTTAGGTACGCGACCCGCGCATCATTCGCCGCGGCAACGACCGTCGAATATTCAGCCACTAATTTACTAGACGCGTCATACACAAAAACGGTTGTTTCGCCCGTCGAAGGCACGTACTTCTTAACCCTGCGGCCATCTCCGTCGTACCAGTATTGGCCGATGACCCCATTGGCGTCCGAAACCGACGTCTGTTTGTTTTCGGCATCGTAGACAAAAGTCCTGCCTTCGGCGTCGCCCGTCGTGTTCCCCGACGCGTCAAACACATACCCGTCGCCCGCGCTCAAACGGTTGTTACCGGTGTTGAGAGCCGGATCGTTGCCACAAGGAACCAAAAACGAAGCCATTTCCCAATTTTATCCCCGAATAACCCGCCTGTCACGAAAAGATCCAATTCCGCCTCGTTGCATGGGCCCGCACATTGCAGAAGCCCGCACGTAGTAAGGGCGTTCGCAGCCCTAGACAAGATCCGGCCACACTCAGAGCCGAAATGCACAAACCCGACGTTGCACAAGCCCGCACGTAAGTAAGGGCGGAACACTCACCGCATTCTACGATTTCTACACTTTGCGACCTTTGCATCCTCAACTTCGCGGTCTTTGCGGTAAAAAAGATCGTTAACCGCAAAGTACGCCAAGGAAACCCGCAAAGACCGCAAAGTCAGGCCATTCCCCCTTTTTCACATTTTCCCTTTTTCACTTTTCCCCTTTCGTCCCTGCTCCGTGACCTTTGTGTCTTCCCATTGTGTTCTTTGTGTTAAAAATTCCGCCGACGACCCGAAAAGACGATTCGACCGACGACAACCACGAAGAAACCCAGGATCATCTCTCCGTCCATAACAAACGACATTTTCGGCCCAGATCCCTGCCGAGATGCAGGCCATGTCGCGCACCCGAAAAGCGAATTTTTCGTAGGTTAATGCGCTACGATAAGCGCACGAACATACGCCATCAGATACGCACCCCCAGATCGCATGCAACAATTCGGCATTTCAGCCCTAAATTTTAGACAAAAAACATAGCGCCTGAGAGGGGTAAACACTGCGCCTGAGGGGGGTATCGAGTGCGCCTGAGTGGGGTAAAAACTGCGCCTGACGGGGATATCGAGTGCGCCTGGGTTTTCGCATTCGACGGGATACCGCGCTTTCGGTTTTCCCCCACATTCCGATCAAACCATCGGGACAAAGAAGGCCGTGAGCCGGGAAGCTCACGGCCGTCAAAACCATCGCTAAGATCGCTACGACTTCTTGCCGCCGACGATCTTCATTTCGTTGAGCAGATAGCCGGCACCGCTGAATTTGTCAATGACGAACAGCACAAAGCGGATGTCGACCGAGATGGTTCGGTTGACCGCCGGATCGTAGTAATAGTCGTTGCCGAGGCCCTCGAAATTACCGTCAAAACAGAGCCCGACCTGCTCACCGTTGCCGTTCAGGATCGGGCTGCCGCTGTTGCCGCCGATGATGTCCGTCGTCGACAGGAAATTGACCGGCACGGTGCCGCCCTCGCCCCAACGGCCGAAATCACCGGACTTCTGCAGATCCTTCAACTTCTGCGGAGCGTCGAACGGTATCTCGCCCGTGTCCTTCTCGATCAGGCCTCGAAGCGTCGTGAAGGGCGAGCGGTACTCGGCCTCACGCGACTGGTAGCCTTTGACGTTGCCGTACGAGAAACGCTCAGTGAAATTCGCGTCCGGGTAGGGCTTGATACCTTTCATTTCCGATAACGCCATCATGTAGAGCGTTCGCAGGTGGTCGATCTTCGACGCGAAGTTCTGCGAGCGTACGGCGAGTGCCTGCCGCTCTTCGGCAAGTCCTTTGGCAAAGCTGATGATCTTCGCCGCGACCGGGTCGAACTCCATCGTCCGCGGCCCGTAGAGGCCGGCGAGCTTTGCCGGGGACGAGTACTCGCCCTTGACGATCGTATCGACAAACGCGGCCTCAGCATCGCGGCGGGCTTTGCCCTTGAGCGAGCCGAACAGGTCCTCGGCAGGCTTGAATTTCTGGCCGTCGGGAAGATCGGCCAGTGCCTTCAGGAAGAATCTCAGCAGGTCCGACTCGAAAGCCGGATCGCCTTTCGCGAATGCGGCCTCGATCTCTTTTTGCTTTGCCGCTCGCTCAGTATCATTGAGCGTCTTGCCCTGGATCTGGGTCGCGACCACGGTATTCAGGATCTGCGGGAAGATAACCATCGAGTTGGGGTCAGGAAAACGGCGGATTATAACATCGCGTTTGGAGGTTGCATTCGTCTGTTCCGAAAGGGTTTTTATTTCGGCCAGAAAATTCCCATATTTCTTCTGCCTTTCGGGATTTGCCGCGATCCAGGTCGCCATGCGTGCTTCTTCAGCCTCGCGGGCTTCGACCACGCCGGCCCGACGCAATCGCAAATAACCGCCTTCGAACGCTTTGCGCGAATTGTCGAAACTTGCGATATCGGACTGAAACTCGATCCGCTTGGCCTCGTCGTTAGATCCGATCTGGCGAAGCGCAGCACTGAGGGCGTTGAGCCATTTGACGAGGAAAGGAAAGTTCGCGTCGCGAGCGTACTGGATCGACTGGCTCTCTCGGTAACGCGTCGTTCCGCCGGGATAACCGAGGACGAAAACGAAATCGTTATCCTTGAGGCCGTTTATACTCAGCGTAAGGAATTTCCGCGGCTTAAATGGGACGTTATTTGGCGAGTACTCCGCCGAGGATCCGTCCGGGGCGGTGTAAGCTCGCATGATCGAGAAATCACCGGTGTGGCGCGTCCATTCGAAATTGTCGGGATCGCCGCCGTACACGCCGATATTGCGGGGCGGGGCAAAGACCATTCGGATGTCCTTGATCTGTTTGGTCTCATACAAATAATAGAAGTAGCCGCTGTCAATTGCCTGAATTCGGATGGTCGAACCGGCCGGCACCTTCGCCTGTTCGGCGGCTTGCAGGGCATCGGCGTTCTTCTTCAGCGTCGCTGCGAGCTCGTCGCCGGTAAGTGCCTCTGTCCCGGCCTTGACCTTATCCGTTACGTTCTCGATACGCTGAAAAATGTCGATCGAGTAACCCTTCGCGGGTATTTCGCCCGCCCGGCCGCCGGCATTGAAGCCGGTCTCGACCAGGTCCTTGCCTGGCGTCGAGGCAGAGACCAGCGCGTCAAATCCGCAGTGGTGATTGGTGAGGATCAGGCCCTCAGGCGAGATAAATTCAGCGGTGCAGCCGATACTCAAACGAATTACCGCCTCGCTGAGTCCGCCGCCGGCCGGGTTGTAAATGTCTGACGGTTTGATCTTCAAACCGCGAGCCTTAAGCGGCAATCCGGCGATCTGGTCAGGCGTAAACATCCCTTCGTCGGGGATCGCATAGGTGAACGGAGCGGCGGTGAAAAGCACCGACACAATTAGCAGGATCGATAAAAATGTTCTCTTAATTGGTTTCATAAATATGTTCCTCTGTTGGAGTTTTACCTTAGAGCCGAAACGAAATACTTGCTAAATATTACCAACAATACAGCTTGAAACAAAAAAGCGAGCCAACTGATGGCTCGCTCAACAACTGAATAATTTGCAGAACTATTTCTTGGTAATGTTGACCGGCTCCGCCGGAAGGAAGTGCCGCGGGTTGATCGAGCGGTCGTTCAACCGCAGTTCAAAGTGTAGGTGCGGCCCGGTCGAGCGTCCAGTAGAGCCGATAAGGCCGATCTCTTGTCCGCGAACGACCTCGTCGCCGACCTCGATCTCGATCTTCGAGAGGTGACCGTAACGGGTCGTAAGTCCATTTCCGTGATCGATCTCGATCATGTTGCCGTAGCCGCCGGTCCAGCCGGCTTTGATGACGGTGCCATTTGCCGGTGCAAATACGCTCTCGCCGCGTTCGCCGTCTATGTCCATTCCGGGATGAAACTCATATGTCCGGCCGCCAAACGGATTTCGGCGAAAGCCGAATTCATTGTTGATCTTGCCCAAATGGGGCCAAACCGTCGGCAGGAAGTTGGGATCCATTGTCGAGGTCGCGGCTCTCAACTCGGCATCGATCTCGGCATCTTCGGGGTCAGATTCGTCGCCAAGTTCGGGCCCACCGGCGTTCGTAGCGATATCGCTGGCCGCAGGGCCGGGATCGGTCGTTTCATTAGATTGCTGAAGCGTTGCGGTGGAAAGTTCGGCAGCAAAATGGGTGCCGTCAAGCGATTTGGCCAGGACCGTATTTCGTACGACTCCGTTAACGCCTAAACCCAAGATCGATATGCCGAAGAGTAAGAAGATGCCTATCGAACCGAAATGAAGGGTGTTCTTCGCCACCTCGACTCGACGGATATATATTCCTTTTTTGGTAGACCGTGATAATAAAAAACTATAAACCTTGTCGTTTTTCTGCATTGTGCTACAGCAGCTCCTAAGTATGATTTCGTGCCGAAAATACAACGTTTCGGGACGCGGAATCACGCAGGTACAGTCGCTAGCGACTAACGCGAAACCTAGAACAAGAGTTACTTAAAGACTTTGTTTGAAACTCTCGCTATTGTGGGAAGACTTAACAATAACGTTTCCAAAAAAACAATTGGAAGGGTAATAACAACACAAAACACCGTAAATCGCAAGTGCTCATGTTGCCGCCGCAGTGGGCCCTAATTAGGATAACAGATTGTTAGCGATCAGTCTGTGTGTTTTTTCTTATCCGACCAGGCTCGGAATATCAGATATCCGACAAAGCCGAAAACGAGGACAAACGCTAAGACGATGATTATCTGGACGGCCGTAGTGATAAACCCAAAGAAGGCGATCAGGGTCTTGATAAATGTGATCGCGAGCGCGATCAGTAACAAAATACTTCCGCCTATGGATGCTGCTTTTAATGACATCATTTTACTACTCCAAAACTAACAAGAGTTTACCTTATTTTTCACGCCAACTGCCAAATCGCGACCTGCTCGAGAAATCCCTTTCCCGATCATATTCCGTTTGTTCGGAATAAGGATGACTGAGAGCAAAGCTCGCGGATACGTTATTTTGACCGGCGGAGTAGATCTTTTCTTCGGACTTTGGCTTAAAGATGTAGTCGCGAAGTAGATAGAATCCAAGGCCTATAAGCATCAGCGGCAACACGCCACGCATAATGAATCCGAGGTCAAAGAACCGCTGAAACACGAATGACACGCCCAAAACCGCGAGCACAATGCCCCACAATTTTGGATTGCCCGAGAATCGCTTGACCAGGATGTCCTCGGCGATGTCCGGCGTCACTCCCGACCTTATCATCTGTGCTGTCCGCCAAGAATCAAGTGCCGCAAACAACCACATTCCCATAAAACCGAGGGCAAAAAGAGGGGTGTGCGTGAGTATCGCCATTTGGAAGAGACCCACGAACACCGAAAAATAAACGAGGGCCTTTGTCGTTTGGCCGTTGTAGGCGGCACCAAGCCCGGGACACACTGCCGAGAGTAGCGCGGCAACGAACGGCGAAGTGCGGTTCTTTACGAACGGTACGTAATTTGATTGATTGTGCTGACGAAGCAGATCGACACCCTGAACAATACAATCCTGGCAGTACGGAAATCCCTTAATGCGATGATCGCACGCGGGACAGAGCGGTTTGCCGCATCCGTTGCAATTAACTACCGCCCCGTTCTGAGTGTGATAGGCACAATTCATTATTTCTTTTCCCCGTTATCGACGAACGTCGTTCCGGTGACCGGCTCCTGTTTCGCTTGTGGCTGAGTGGATTGCAATTCACCTTTCCAAACTTCCGCACTTTGTTTGTAGGTCGACTCGGCCAATTCAACGCTCTTAGCGTAAACGCTCGTAAACGTGCCGTCCGCCGAAACCGTCTGGCTAAATACCATGAACGCTACAAGCAGCATCATCGCGACCGAGGCAAGTTGGGGAACCGGTATCGGGAAACTCAGGCCGCGTAACGATTCCGCAACACGCGAGATCCACGAGGCCTTTCTCTCTGCGGCCGCTGCGGTGCCGATCGTCGCCTGCAGTATCCGATCCTGAAGACCGGCCGGAACTTCGAGTTCTTCGCTCTTGTATGTGTAGCACGCAGCGATGGACCGAACGACCATTCCGGGCAGATCCTCGCACGAGCCACAAAGCACGGCGTGACGTTCCCAGCGGTGAAATACCATCGCGGGCAAAAATCCATCCAAATAATCCGTCAAGAAACCTTCAAAATCATCGCATGTCATTGCCGTCTCAGGCATCGTCATCGAAAGCACGCGTGCTTCCAGACGAGTCAGCGACGCTTTGGGTGCAGCGATCGCGTGGCAGACCTCGAGTGACTCCTTCACGTCATTGAGCAGGCCATGGCAAAGCGGGCAGCCGATCGCATGCTCGGCAACGGCCTTATAGGTCGTCATATCCAATGCCTTGTCTAAATAATCGGTCAACAGTTCCTCGAACTGCCGGCAATCAACTTTATTTTGACTCTGCGTATCCATAACAACTAACCCCTTGCAAGTTTGACGAAAACACTCGAAATATTTGCCCTCAGATCACCACCAATAGGCCCCCGTTCAAACTGTTACCACCCGCATCCGCCTCAGGATCTTCGCCAACTCAATTCTTCCGCGATTTATCCTTGATTTGACCGTGCCTTCGGGGATCTTCAAAACGTCAACTATCTCCTGATAGGTAAGTTCCTCGATGTCCCTCAGGATCACACAGGTTCGTAGATCCTCCGGTAACTTATCAATGCCCTCCTGGACCTGTCCCGCCAACTCCTTACGCTCCATTTCCTTGTGAGCGGAGGTCCCGACTGCCCGGAGATGGTACGAATGATCGTCGACCGCGTCAGCCATCGAATTCTGCGGGTTTCGCTGCCGATGCCGGTAATCGTCAATTATCAAATTCCTTGCCAACCGCATTAACCAATTCGACAGGTCGCCTTGCTTGGAGTCATATTGATCAAGCGTGCGATAGATCCTGATGAAAACTTCCTGCGTCAGATCCTCGGCGGCGTCCGGACTCGACGTAAACCGATAGGCCAAATTAAAGATCCGTCTCGAATATGCCGAAACGACCTCCTCCCAGGCCGTACCATCACCTGCCCGCGCTCTTCGCACAAGTTCGGCACCATTAATATCGGTCGCAGTCTTTAATGCTTCCAAAAAAGTTTCCCCCGGAACTTTCCAGCGATGGCTATTGACCAACAAAGCACCAATTGCAGCCTTGTCAACACTTTCTTACGTCCTAAAACAGCCGAATGTTCCGACAAATATACAGTAAATATTAACCCTCCGCGGTGGTCGGGTCTATTACGGCCCGGACCTCGGAAATCACGTTCGCGGGAAAGCCGCCGCGCACTGCATGTTCACGGACCATTTCCTCGTTCGGAGCGATGTATACGCAGTAGATCTAGTCCCCTGTGACAAAGCATGGACACACTTAATGCTAGGGCCAATTTCGTTTAGGCCGCTGCAGGATGTTTGAGATACCGCATGCAGGGCATCGGCTGTCAAATTACCAACACCCGCGATATCACGTTCGATTATGTTCTTTGGCATTAAGTTCCTCCAATTATCTCGCCTCTGACTATGCCGAGAATTATTGCACAAAAACGATCAAGAACAACATAAATGGTCGGCCGCCGCTTCCCAAGAAAGAAATCGCTTGAACGTTCTCTTGCAGCGATATTATTCATTTTCGCTGTTGACGGTAAAATGCTGTTAACATTTCTGCGATGAAGTTTCTCCTTGGTTTTGTTGTCCTATTGGTAATGGGAATCGCCGGCCTGACGGCCGGTAAACACCCACGGTTCCGCCAATTGGTGTCGACCTTTGCTCCCAGCGAACGAATCGCAATGATCAGTATTCGGTCAGCCGCACTGATATTGATCCTACTGTCCCTCGGATGTTTGTTGGTCGCTCTACTCGTTTTCGCGGGCGTCTTGGACTGATCGGCGGCGGAAGGCAGAGTCGATATTTCGGCTAATTTGAAAGGTTCGAAAAAGCGTCTCGATCGTTGTCCCATTCTTGTTCCATTTTTAGTCGAAAACGGAACAAGATTTGTCAATTTTCAGCTAAATTGTTCAATTCAGGAACTGAATTGAACAATTTAGTTGTTGTTGATGCGTCGTCGAATATACGAACGACGCATCGATACCTTCGCTCTGCAGCCCGATATTACTGCATTCGGACGCATCGGCAAGGCTAACGGAACGAGCGAACCGGCTCCGAGCGATGTTCCGATACTGTTCCACATCAAGTTCCGTGTTCCGGTGGAACACGCTCGCCCGGTTTTGGCGGGACAACACGATTTCGAGCAATTTGTTGCCTCTTCGGCGCGGCGTTTAGAGTTTTGCACCGTAATGGGTTAACCTCTTGTCTTTATCGTCTGCGAAAGCGGAAACGCTGTTTTGTGGGCGGATCCGATTAATTAAGCCATTTCCGGAAGGAGCTGATCAGAAGGTCAGCACAGCTGTCTTTGCGTAAATACCTCAAATTCATATTCCTGTTCCTCGTCGCCGTCCTGATCATCTGGTTTTTCGGCCGGAATCTCGACTGGCAGCTCGTCCGGGTGAGCCTGAGTAAGGCGGATCCGTGGTATCTCTCGGTCTCGGTGCTGATCATATGCATCGGATATTTACTTCGCGCAATACGATGGCAAGTGTTGCTCGAGCCGATCACAAAAAGCAGCCTGAAAGAACTATTCGCTACAACGACAGTCGGTTACGCCGCGATATTTTTCATAGGTAGGGCAGGTGAGATTGTTCGGCCAATGTGGCTGCCGATGCGTGATCGACGCGTCCGGCCGTCTGCGGCACTGGTTACATTGGGGCTTGAGCGGGTCTTCGACATGGCATCGCTTATCTGCTTTTTTGCGTTTAACCTGCTCTGGTTCACGCCCCAACTTGGTCGGGAATTGGAATTTGAATTTATAGAAATCGTCGGTTGGCTTCTTCTAGTCGGCGCAATTGTCGGATTCGTCGCGCTGATCATATACCAGCGAGTGTCGGTTCGGATCATAACGTGGACGGACCGGGTGACCACCAGGTCGTGGATACCTACCCGTTTGCAGAAAATATTGATAAGTGTGCTGAGGCAGCTTTCGTCGGCACTCGCAATTCTACGGGATTGGCGCCAAACCTTCTGGGTGTCGTTTTGGACGCTCATGCTTTGGTTCGCGATCGCGTTGCCAACGTGGTTCGTGCTTTTGGCTTTCGGGTTGCCGATATCCTTTAGTGATTCATTGTTCATTATGGGCTTTGCCGCCGTGAGTTCTGTGGTGCCAACTCCTGGCGGTGCGGCTGGAGCGTTTCACACCGCTACTGCCGCGAGCATAATCTTCTTGCGGAACGACATTCAAAAGGAGGATGCTGCGGCTGTTTCCATAGCAATGCATTTGGTCTATTTTGCCCCAGCGGTGTTTTTCGGTTTATATTACTTCTTTCATGGTGATATAAGTATTGAGCGTTTTCGAAGCTTGCTTTCGAGCGAGAACGCCGAACGTGAGATCGAAACCGATTCCCCAGATTTCGAACCGGAACATTGACCGAAATATATGCGCTGCCCCTATTGTGCTCATATTGCAGATAAAGTCGTAGATTCCCGGGAATCTAAGGACGGAGACTCGATACGCCGCCGCCGCGAATGTCTCGGCTGCTCTCGCCGTTTTACGTCGTATGAACGCATAGACGAAATTCCTTTCATGGTCGTGAAGAAGGACGGCAAGCGCGAGAGCTTTGATCGCAACAAGGTCTTGGCCGGACTCTTTAGGGCTTGTGAAAAACGTCCGATATCAACGTCGCAGCTCGAAGAGATAGTCGATGAAGTCGAAAAGAACGTTCAGGATTCGCTCGACCGCGAACTTGTAACCACCGAGATCGGCAAGATCATAATGCGTCGGCTAAAGACGCTTGACAAGGTCGCCTACGTCCGTTTTGCAAGTGTCTATCTTGAATTCGCTGATGTCTCCGAATTCATGACCGAGCTGAAGGTTCTTGTTGGTTCTCGGGCTCGAACTCCCGTTAAAAAGCCAAAGAAGAACAAGAAATGACTTTTACAAGGTGTTCGATTTGATTTAGTCTCGGCAATCCCTCCTTGTGCGGCCCGCATAAAACGCATCCATATTTAACGCTTCGACCCAGGGCATAGTCCCGCATTTCGGTTAGGTCCGAAACGGCACGTCGTTGCCCTTTCCGTTCGATTTACTTAACATAGAAGTTTATGGAAGACATCGAAGATTTTCCTGTTGCAGCCGCAGACAGTGAAATTACAGAACCATTGATTCAGATCCCGTCGGAATTACCGGTTCTACCCTTACGCGACATCGTGATCTACCCGTTCATGATCGTTCCGCTGTTTGTTTCACGCGATCGCTCGATAAAAGCCGTTGAAGAGGCTCTGGTCGAAAACCGGATGATCCTCCTCGTTTCGCAAAAGGACGTCAACAAGGAGGAGCCGGAACAAGACGATCTTTATCAAATGGGAACGGTAGCGATCATCATGAGAATGCTGAAGCTGCCGGATGGACGCATTCGCATCCTCATTCAGGGGCTATCCCGATGTGTCGTAGACTCCGTGAACGGTAAGGGCGACTATGTTAAAGCAACGGTGACGCCGATCTCCGAGCCGCTGGCTCCTGAAAATTCGCTTGAAGTAGAAGCATTGGTTAGAAACGTTCGAGGCTCGATGGAGCGTGCCGCAAGTCTCGGTAAGAACATTTCTCCTGAAGTTTTGGCAATTATCGCCAATCTCGATGATGCCGGCCGGCTAGCCGACCTGTCTGCGTCAAATCTCGAACTAAAGGTCGAAGACGCTCAGCGGATCCTCGACATCTCGGATCCCGTTCGACGATTACGCCGCGTTAACGAACTCCTCAATAAAGAAATAGATGTTTTGACGGTCCAGCAGGAGATAAACACCCAAGCCCGTGCGGATATCGATCGGTCGCAACGTGAGTATTTTCTTCGTCAGCAGCTAAAGGCGATCCAGGCGGAATTAGGCGAGGGTAATGAACTCTACGAAGAGATCGAGCTTTATCGAAATAAGATATTAAAAGCAAAAATGCCGGAGAATGCAGAGGAGGAATCGCTTCGACAATTAAAGAAACTTGAGAGGATGCATCCGGATACTGCCGAGACCGCAACTCTCCGTAATTGGCTCGACATAATGACCGATCTGCCGTGGTCGGAAGCCTCAAAAGACAATCTGAATCTGAAGAAGGCCGAGAAGATATTAGACGAGGACCATTACGGGCTTGAAAGGGTTAAGGAAAGGATAGTTGAGTCCTTGGCGGTCCGGAAACTCCGCGAAAAACCGAAAGGGTCGATATTGTGCCTTGTTGGCCCTCCTGGAGTAGGAAAAACATCACTCGGACGCTCGGTTGCCCGAGCACTAAACCGAAAGTTCATGAGATTGAGCCTCGGCGGTCTTCATGATGAGGCCGAGATACGTGGCCATCGCCGGACATATGTCGGAGCAATGCCGGGTCGTCTCATTCAGGCAATACAGCAGGCAGGGACCAACAATCCTTTGATCATGTTGGACGAGATCGATAAGGTAGGTGCGGATTTTCGTGGCGATCCAAGTTCCGCCCTGCTCGAGGTGCTCGATCCTGAACAAAATTCATCCTTCCGTGACAACTACCTTGGGGTGACATTCGATCTGTCGAACGTGATGTTCATGACGACCGCAAATATGCTCGACACGATCCAACCGGCGCTTCGCGACCGTATGGAGGTGATCTCGCTTTCCGGTTACACGGAGGAAGAAAAGGGTGAAATAGCAAAACGGCATTTGATCCCAAAGCAGATCGAAGAGAACGGTCTTGAGAAGGCCGATGTGAAGTTTGATAAGAGAGCGATCGCCGGAATTGTCAGCGAGTACACGCAGGAAGCTGGGTTAAGGCAACTCGAAAGAGAGATCGGAAAGGTATGCCGCAAGGTTGCTCGCAGCAAGGCCGAACTCGAGGGTGATTTCAAGCCGATTCGAGTGACGGTGGAGAACCTCAAAACCTTTCTTCGTGCGCCGAAGGTATTTAGTGAAGGGGCACTCAAGAAAGATCAGATCGGGATCGTCACCGGTTTGGCATGGACAGCAGTGGGTGGCGATATTCTGTTTATCGAAGCATTGATGACAAAAGGCAAGGGTAAACTTCAGTTAACCGGCCAACTCGGGGAGGTCATGCAGGAGTCGGCACAAGCAGCGTTTTCATATGCCAAATCCCGCGCCGCCGAACTCGGGATAGCCGATGAGACACTAGAGAATTACGACATTCACATCCATTTGCCGGAAGGTGCTATCCCGAAAGACGGGCCTTCCGCCGGAATCACCATGGCAACTGCAATGGTGTCCGTGCTGGCCCGCCGTCCGGTGCGTAAAGACGTTGCTATGACGGGTGAGATAACATTGCGCGGCAACGTCCTGCCGATCGGTGGCGTCAAAGAAAAATTGTTAGCCGCAAGACGGGCCAAACTCAAGACGGTGATCCTGCCCGAGCCGAATCGGCGAGATCTTGAAGATATGCCGCAGGAAGTTCTGGATGATTTGACGTTTATTTTTGTAGAAAATGTAAGACAAGTGTTCGAGGTGGCATTGCGTGAACCGGTGGCTTTGAAGTCGACGTCGAAGGAAAAGGCTGCAAAAGTGGGTTGACGGATCTCAAAATAGTCGGCCGTGACTGCGGCACTTACTCCGTTCGCGGTTGCGATTACGTTGACATTCTGGGGCATTGGTTGATAGTGTAGGAAAGGTTATTATGCGGGTTTTGTGCCGTATCGGCACGATGGGAACTTTCTGTCACCGCCAGCGTTTAGTCTTCTAGTAACCTTCTGGATTTGGTTATTCTATTTATTTGATCAGATCCGGGTCTACGTAGGCGGGAGTTATTTAGAAATTGATGAAATTTATCCGAGTCAGAACTCTTGTATTAGCACTTGTAAGTACATTATTGTTAGCGTCATTTGCGGACGCACAGATCACCAGCGCACGGTCGAATAGTAATACGGCCACCCCGGAGATCGCGAAGGCCCAAGACGCAGTGAACGCCGTTCTGGCGGAATCCGGTAAATCATTTAAGGATGGCATCGTCGCCTTCGTCGGTGATCGTCGTTCGGAAGCTGGGTCGAAGTTTAACAAATCTGTTGAGGTCTTTTTGTATTCCACGATGAATATTCAAAAAGACCAGCGTTTGCAGTCCTGCTATAACCAGTTGATCGAGACTGTCTACCGTATCGAGTTTCCGTCCGATTCTCAGTTGCCGCAGGTCCGAGGCCTGGCGGCCACTTGTAATTGGGATATTGATCCAGCACTCGCCGATAGCGTCGCAAAACTTGCTCGGCCCGCTGCGAAAATGGCGACTGGGAACGGAGAGACGGTTGCGGCGACGGCTGGTTCGCAGATAGCTGTCTCAAAGTCTGGTTTTAACGATCAGACCTTTGAGCCATCGCCACTGGATGAGCTTTCTAAGCTTGAATTGACGGCCGATGAGCAGCAGGTCGACGACAATCCGATCGCCCAGCAACAGTATCAATATATACAAAATGCGGTTGCCAATAAGTCGTTGGGGTTCTCATTTCAGGTTCATCCGATGATCCAGCAATTCATAAACTACTACCGGGGCCGCGGAAGGACCACCATGGAAGTTGGCCTATATAGGTCCGGAATGTTTATGAGAATGGCCAGGCGAATTTTCCGGGAGGAAGGAGTACCTGAAAACGTTGCGTGGCTTGGACAGGTCGAAAGCGCGTGGAAACCAAGTGCAGTATCGTCTGCAGCTGCCTCAGGACTTTGGCAGTTCATTCCGGGTACTGGATCAAGATTCGGGCTGCAGCGAACAGCATACGTCGATGAACGTAACAGTTTTGAGCAGGCAACTCGAGCTTCAGCAAGATACCTTAAGTTTCTCGCCAACCGCTACAACGGTAATTGGGAACTTGCGATGGCAGCTTACAATTCCGGCGAAGGCAACGTAGACCGGGCTATCCGTCGTGCCGGTGTGGCAAATTTCTGGGTGGCATTTCCGTATCTACCCCAAGAGACCCGGAACTATGTTCCAAACATACTCGCAACGATTCTGATCGCGAATAACCCCAATCAATATGGCTTTGGACACATTCGCCCGGCGCCTTCGCTCATCTATGATCAGATACGAGTCCCTGCGTCGACGAGTCTTGGTCTTTTAGCTCAGGCCGCGGACACAAGCGTTCAGTATTTGCGTTATCTAAATCCCCATCTCCGCAGTAATGTGACGCCGCCAATGCCCTATGTTGTCAATGTTCCGGCGGGAAAGAGTAATGAGGTGGTAGCCCTTTTTAGGAGGTTACCGGCTTCCAAAATAAGCAACACGAATCTTGCGAATTCATCGGCAGGCGAATCTTGGCAATCGATATCAAATCGAACGGGGGTCTCTGTCGCCGAGCTGACGGCAGCAAATCCTGGAATGAAGTCGCCCAGGGGCAAGGTCTTTGTCCCCGTGCGTGGGAATAACGTAGACACCATCGTTTACTCCCGTCCGGCTGCCAGTTCTGTGATCCCGTCCGGAAGCAAAGTTCGGATCGTAAAGGCCAAAGCTGGAGACACGGTCGAGAAGATCGCTGTCCGTGAGAAAGCTGATCCTTCGGATGTAGCCAAATATAACGGTCTTCTTCCGAGTTCTGTTCTTTCGGCTGGACGTGAGATCAAGATTCCATCTAAATAATTGATCGATCAATTGGTTTGATTTGTGAGCCGGGTAAATGCGTTTACCCGGCTTAATTGCGCCAATGCCGATAAACTTGACTTAATCACGTACTGTAACTATACTTGTTACAGATATGGCAGCTAACAGCCAATTTGCAATGGCATTACACATTTTGACCATGCTTGCGAAATCGGGCGACGAGAATGTCAAGTCCGAGCGAATCGCGGCAAGTGTCAACACGAATGCTGTTGTAATTCGCCGGTTGCTTGGTCAACTCGGCCACGGGGATTTGGTCGTATCCCAAACCGGGGCATTCGGTGGAACCCGGCTGGCCCGCAAACCCGAAGATATAAGTCTTTGTGAGGTATACAAGGCCGTATCGTGTGGCGAAGTATTTGCTCTTCACGCGAAGTCGCCCAATCAGGATTGCCCGATAGGAAGGAATATTGAAGCGGTCCTGTGCAATCTTCAAAAGGAGATCGACAAGAGCGTTGGCGAAAAGCTCGGGCAGTACTCATTGCAGAGCGTGCTAGAAATGGTCGATGGGGTTTACGCGTAGGCAATTTTTTTGATGTTATTTGTATCAAACAGGGTTACAAAATGGTTAACGAGGGGTTGGCGATGTCGGGAATTCTTTTAGATTGGACACAAAAGGCCATTAGTTGGTTTAATTTTGCTGTTCGTGTGTTCGGTTTGTGATAATCGACGCTCTTTTAGTCGATGAAATATGAATAGTGAATCGTGGTTTCGAGAGTGACTTTAGATGGCCACTGCCGGTCACACGGGCGGCCTTGAAAGTTGCGAAGATCTATTTTATCAGCGAGAGCGAAATCAGTTGGTTTGGGACCTCCGATATTCTTGTTCGCTGAAATAAAACAGATCTAAATTGAGTTGATAGTTCTAAAAACGCGGCCGCATGAATTCGGCGCCATCGATTCTTGCTAAATTATGAAAGCATATGAATTAAACCAATTCGGCATCGAAAATCTGGAGTTAGTGGACCGGGACGAACCGCTCCCGAGGGCGACCGAAGTACTCGTGAAACTCCACGCAGCTTCGCTGAACTACCGCGACTTCATGGTCGTAAACGGAACGTACAACCCGCGAATGAAAATGCCTGCGATTCCGTTTTCGGATGGCGCAGGTGAGATTGTCGAGGTTGGTTCGGACGTAACGAAATGGAAAGTAGGCGACCGGGTGATGCCGATATTCGCGCAGCGATGGTTCGAGGGCGAATCGAGCGAAGAAAAGCGGCGGACATCACTAGGTGCCGGTCAGCAATGGGACGGGGTCCTTCGCGAACTTGCCACTTTCAATGAAGAGTCAGTAGTCCGTATCCCGGAGCATTTGTCCTATGTCGAAGCTTCCACTTTGCCATGTGCTGCGTTAACTGCGTGGCATGCTCTAGCGGTATCCGCCAAATTAAAAGCGGGCGAAAGTGTGCTCACTCTCGGGACTGGCGGCGTATCAATATTTGCCGTTCAGTTCGCCAAGATGTTTGGTGCAAGCGTGATCGCCACGTCGAGCAGCGACGAAAAGATCGAACGCCTCAAAAATCTCGGAGCGGATCACACGATAAATTATCGTACCCACGAAAACTGGGACGCGGCGGTACTCGAATTCACTGGTAAACCCGGTGTAGATCATGTAGTCGAGGTTGGCGGACCTGAAACGCTGGCTCGGTCGCTAAATGCGGTTCGGATCGGCGGTCATATAGCGTTGATCGGTGCATTGTCCGGCTCTGGTAACTTCAATCCAATAAACGTGTTCATGAAATCCGTTCGCCTCCAGGGAATTTTTACTGGTTCTAGATCAATGTTCGAAGAGATGAACCACGCAATTTCGGTCAACAAGCTCGAGCCCGTGATCGACAGGGTATTTGATTTTAATGAGGTCAAGGCTGCTCTGAATCATATGGGCAGCGGCTCGCATTTTGGCAAGATCATCGTGAAGATCCAGTAGATGGGTCTCGCGTACCCCGCGACATTGTGAGGTTCTCCGGTTGCGAATCAAAACTAATATCTATGAGTAAACTATTTGAAAAGCTGACGTTACGCGGTGTGGAGCTCAAGAATCGGCTGTGGGTTTCGCCGATGTGCCAGTATTCGAGTGTGGATGGAATGCCAACCGACTGGCATCTTGTCCACCTCGGAAGCCGAGCGGTTGGAGGTGCAGGGCTTGTTGTGGTCGAGGCTACTGCAGTGTCGCCCGAAGGGCGGATATCACCGGATGATTCTGGAATTTGGACGGATGGCCACTCAGAGGCGTTCAGGCGGATTACTAGTTTTATTAAGAGTCAAGGTTCGGTCGCCGGTATTCAACTCGCTCATGCCGGCCGCAAGGCCTCGACCTATATTCCATGGAAAGGAAACGGCAAGATCGACGTTGCAGATGGCGGCTGGCAGGTAGTAGCACCTTCGCCGATTAAGTTCGCCGGGAATTTCCCGGAACCGAGAGAAATGACGATTGCGGACATCGAGAAAGTGACTGAGGATTTCGTTGCTGCCGCTGTACGAGCGGTCGATGCCGGATTCGAGGTTATCGAGATCCACGCTGCCCACGGTTATCTTTTCCACGAATTTCTCTCGCCGCTTTCGAATAAGCGAACGGACAAATACGGCGGAAGCCTGGAAAACCGAATGCGGCTGCCGATCGAGACCGTCCGACAGGTTAGAAAAGCCGTACCAGAGAATTTACCAATTTTCGTGCGGATTTCCGCGACCGACTGGGTCGAAAATGCATGGGATCTCGAGCAGTCTATCGAGTTGTGCAAACGGCTGAAGGATGAAGGCGTAGATCTCATAGATGTTTCAAGCGGTGGCAATGTGGTGGATGCCAGGATACCGGTCGGTCCGGGTTATCAGGTCGAATTTGCCCGTGAGATCCGAAAGCGAGCCGGCATTGCGACCGGTGCTGTTGGCATGATCACCGATTCACATCAGGCCGAAGATATTCTGCAAAAAGGAGACGCAGACGCTATATTCGTGGCGCGTGAGTTTCTTCGCGACCCGTATTTCGCGATCCGCGCGGCGCAAGAGTTAGGCGGCGGTCTCCGAGCGCCAAAGCAGTACGGGCGAGCGATAGAGATTGCGATTGCCTCAGCCGAAGCAGCCACGTAAGCAAATTGATGATGGTGCCGCATGCTTTAGTAGACGTCTTTGTGTTGAGGCAAATTAAGGCTGGAATAACGAGAACGTATTTTGGAATTAGTCGGAGTGTAGGCGGCGAAACGTGCAAGCACCCAGATTGTCACGCGAAGGTGTAAATTGTGTGATTCGAGGAGAACGCGATCAAAATTTTTCACGATAATTGTAGATTGGGCTCCGTCATCTATGTTTGACAATTGTAACAACAACTGTTACAATTAGAATGGTGTAGCTTTCGAGCAACATTTTTTCTATAGCTTTTGCTGTATTATTCGGGGCTACGTTATACTTTTGGCATCATATTTAGGAGATTACGATGGGAAATTTTGCAAAACAGATCACAGATACAAACTTTAAGACGGACGTTTTGGATTCCGACAAACCGGTGTTGGTAGATTTTTGGGCTGAATGGTGTGGTCCCTGCCGCATGATCGCTCCGTCGGTCGAGGCCGTAGCGGAAGAATACGATGGGAAAGCCGGTGTTTTTAAGATGAACGTTGACGAGAATATGAACGTTCCGAACCAGTACGGTATTCGTGGTATTCCGACGTTGATCCTATTCAAGGGCGGCCAGGAACAGGAACGTATCGTCGGGGCTGTAACCCGTGAAGCGATCGCGAAAGTTGTTGAGAAGTACGTTTGATCAAACTCAACAGTGATTGAAGTAAAGGTGGCGGAATTCTCCGTCACCTTTTCGATTTAAGTTGGAAATATCAGTCACTGCTCAGCCTGGTTCACCCGGTCCAAGCAAATCGCCGGTCGATCATTCTCCAGGAGCAATCCTCGAAAAATCGAAACTGAAATAGATGCAAAAAAGGCCGCCCCGAGGGCGACCTTCCAATTTACAAGTTTTTGCCAGTCGATCAACGTACATCAAACGAGGCGACCGGAAAATCACCTGCTAGGCCCCACGGGGTTACACTGACCGAACTGCCTGAACTGCCAAACACCCAGAAGGTACTAGTTGAGCCGCGATAGATCGCGAGGTCCGTTTTTCCGTCGCCATCGTAATCTCCCTGTACAGGAGTGTCCGAACTGATACCAAACGGTTGGACCCGTACTTGCGAGTTTGAACTTTGCAAGATGTACCACGTCATTGGTGAGGAGCTGGTCGCTCCAGTTCTTCCCGCGCAGAAATCGGTCTTTCCGTCGCCGTCATAGTCGCCGGGTAGAATGTAATCCGTCTGGAAATTACCCCAAGGCTGGTAGACGACCTGACCATCGGAACTCCGCATGTAGATGAATGTGTTTGACGGACTTATTCCAACTCGATAAACGGCCAGATCGAATTTACCGTCGCCATCGTAATCGCCGGGAACAGGTCTGTCAAAAGTGGTTGTTCCGTCTCCCGTCGTTCCAAATGGGATAACTAGGTCGGTGTTGGTGGTGCTCTTGCGGATCCACCAGGTAGCTGGCGCTCCGGCAGAAGCCCCCGGACGGAAGATCGCCGGATCGGTCTTGCCGTCTCCATCAAAGTCCCTTGCAATGGCCTCATCACCATTCAACCCGAATGATACAAAGCTGAACGTACTATCGGAACTCCGAAGGATGTAGAAAGTACTTTGTGCCCCCACCGTTGCCCCGGCACGATAAACCGCAACATCAGTTTTCCCGTCGCCGTCGTAGTCTCCGGGAGTAGGGAAGTCCGTGTTGGCATCGCCCCAATCTACAATTTGTACGCCGCCTGAGCTGTTCTTGTTCCAGTAGGTGATCTGAGCGACTCCGGGAGGGGCCACATTCGGAAATCTCAAAACACTGTAATCAGTCTTACCATCGCCGTCATAGTCGACCACGTGCTGTACTACGGCAACAGCACCGCATGGTGCCGGCGTCGTTGCTGTGTTACGGGGCACGGGAGCGGTAACCACGTCAAAGTCCGCGTTATTGTTGTCGGTATCAGTACATCCTGCTGCCTTTCGCACATTTCCTTGTGAAGACGTCAATGCAGATCCTCCGTTCGTAGGTGCCCCGCCTTCAGCGTTGCTTGCCGCTCCCCAAGAAACAAGGTCAATAATATTCGCATTAGGCAGGGTGCAAGGAGTTGCAGTTGCTCCGCATGTGTTTGGTGCGAGCCCAGCCGTTACTACGAGAGCCACCTTCCCGCTGGATGCTGACATGCTCAGATTCGTAGTAGTCGCGTCCGGCGTCACCGGCAACGGAGCACCGCTCGTTCCGGCGGTACCGAGCTGGACAAGATAATATTGACCGGGACTTATAGAAACATTCGGTAGGGCAAATGCATTAGTCGCCGAACTTGCAAACTGACCCGTCGCTGAGCCGTAGTATAATGACAGACCGTTTAGCGACTGTGGGCTACTTGAAATATTCTTTATTTCGACGTAGTCGTTGAGGTAAGTCCCGGTTGACCCGCCGCCGCCTCCATCCACCTGGCTGAGTACCAAAGTTGTTGAGGACGACACTGCAGTAGATCTTGCACCAACCGCTGTGGCGGACTTGTCATTTTCACCGCTTTTTGCCGAAACAACACCAACATAAACCGCCGTTGCAATAAGCGCGATCAACGCAAATGCTCCGACGAAAAAATTCTTTTTCATAATTTCTCCTAATTGGAAAGTAGTTCCTAAGTATTTCACGCGGCTTTACGGCTAGACAAAATCCTGCCCAAGACTAAAACAAAAATCCGCAACCGAGCTAAAGGAATATCCGAATAATACCACGAAGTGATCGTTTTGCCAGTTGAAACGAAACGAAAATTAGTCGATGCGTCTCAAATCTTTGTTACAATTATTTTGAAACCCTTGACGAAAAAACCAATGTCGATCAAAAGTGCTGTATTGATCTCATTCTTGTGCCTTGGACTTGCTCCCGGGTCGCTCTCTCAGACGCGTGTGGATAAGGATGAGGTTATCAGGATCGACACCCAACTTGTCGATGTTCCTGTCTCGGCGACGGGTCCTGACGGAAAGCCGCTGCGCAATTTGAAAAAAGAAAATTTCGTTGTCTTTGAGGATGGTAAGCCCCAGTCGATTGAGAGTTTCGCGACGTCGGCGGCACCATTCGAGATCGCCCTTTTGCTCGACACGTCCGGATCGACAAGGTCTGACCTGCAGTTGATCAAGCGTGCTGCCTCTGATTTTGTCGGGTCGCTTCCTGTGGGCAACCGTGTGGCTGTCTCGTCGTTCAATTCGGATCAACGCGACGGCGATACTGTTGCGTACACCGAAGTATTGACGTCATTGACCGATAATCGTGGGACACTTCGCTCGGCAATCGATGCAGCCCGGACAAGTTTCGGAACACCATATTACGACTCGCTCATCGAGGTTGCAGAGCAGATCTTTCGGGATCCCCCGAGCGAACAATTTCGAGGGCGACGGGCGTTGGTAGCTCTAACGGACGGAGTTGATTCGACCAGTAATGCCGAATTTGACGAAGTGCGTGAAAAGCTGGCTAAGGTCGGCATCATTTGTTTCTTCATCAAGGTCGATACTCGCGATTACTTTGAGTCGGGCTTGCTCGGTGATTGTCGCAGCGCAACGCATTTCTCGGTTGCTCAGATCCGGCGTTATTACCGTGGGATGAGCAAAGCATCGCGGACTGGAATGACAACGGATTTTTGCCAACTCGGAGATTTTGAAAGGCTCGCTGTCAGCAAACGGCTCTACGAGATCGCTGACGCGGAGATGAACGATCTTGCCAAAATGTCAGGCGGTCAGGTGTTTTCAGCCGGTGATCTCAGCGAGGCAAGAAGCGCATTCAAGAACGTATCAGACGCCATCGGAACTCAGTTTACGATCGGGTATTCGCCGACAAATGAGAAGCGGGACGGAACCTACAGAAAGATAAGGGTCGACCTGAAAGGCGTGCCGGCTGGAAGCAAGGTCCGATTTCGCGAAGGCTACACGGCTCCCGCTAACTAGATTTGCCGCGAACTTCAACGTGTCATGGTCCGGATCAGTGGACCACTTTCTCCCGAGGTGGACCAGTCAATTTTCAATTTCGAGCCCCGCGACCTAGAATATTGCTATGACAAGGAAATTTAACAGGATCTGCCTGGTGGTTCTAGACTCGGCTGGGATCGGTGAGATGCCGGATGCGTCTTCTTGGGGCGACGCCGGTGCGAATACTCTTGGGCATATATTTGAGTCGCGGAGCGTAATGGTGCCGAATTTACAGGCGATAGGCCTCGGTAACATCACGCCTCTGAAAGGGATTCCCGCGGTCGAGAACCCGACCGGTTCATTCGGCAAATGTACTTTGAAGTCCGATGGAAAGGACACAACGACCGGACATTGGGAAATGGCCGGCATCATCCTGAAGCAGGGTTTCCCGAAATTTCCTGAGGGTTTTCCGCCTCGGATCATTGATGAATTCGTTAAAAAAGCTGGGGTTCCGGGTGTTTTGGGCAATGTGCCGGCTAGCGGTACCGAGATAATCAAAGAACTTGGCGAAGAGCATGTCCGAACCGGCAAGCCGATCGTTTATACGTCTGCGGACAGTGTCTTTCAGATCGCGGCACACGAAGAGGTGATTCCAATCGATCGATTGTACGAAATGTGCGAGATCGCTCGGGGCATTTTGCACGGGAAGGATGAGGTCGCGAGGGTGATCGCAAGGCCATTTTTAGGCCATAATGCGGCTGATTTCAAGCGTACTGAGAACCGCCACGATTACGCCGTGCCGCCTCCCGCCGGTAACCTATTACCGAGATTGAAGGACGCCGGCCTGGACGTTGTGTGCATCGGGAAGATAGCTTCGATCTACGATGGAATGGGAGTCACCGCGGATCTCACCGCCAAGAATAACGACCAGACGATCGACCAGACAATAAATGCTCTAAATTCCGATTCTAGGGGGCTTATATTCAGCAATCTGGTCGATTTCGACATGCTATACGGACACCGAAGGGATACCGAGGGCTATGCAAAAGCCCTCGAGCACTTCGACCAGAGGTTGCCGGAGATCATCGGGGCACTTGGTGAAAGCGACCTTTTGATAATGACCGCCGACCACGGTAACGACCCAACCAAAGAGGGCTCGGACCACACCCGGGAGTACGTTCCGCTGCTGGTTTACGGCAAAAATGCCAAGGGAGGTATCGATCTCGGTACGAGGCAATCTCTTTCAGATATTGGGCAGACGGTCGCCGAGAATTTCGGTGTCGAGATCGCCGATGGTGTGAGTTTTCTGGACGATATTTCCCGCTGACATTCTGTGCGCGAAAATGCACCGATCGTGTTTTTCATAGATTTCTCCATGGTGCGCGCCTGGAATCGGCAAAGTGCCTAAAAATATGGGCTAGGCGCAATAAAACCACCCTCCAGGCGCACTTCAAACCCCTGTCAGGCGCATCAAAACACCCCGTCAGGCGCACTCGAACCCCCTCTCAGGCGCACTTCGCCTTTTTGGAAAAAGCGTCGAGAACCTATATCAAAACGAAATCTGCATAAAGCATTTAAATATTGAAAAATCGCTTTTCGGGTGGGCGGTGGCTGCCGATAAATCGGCGGGTATTTCGACCGCTATTTCGGCGGGAAGGAACGGAGCAGAGGAGTACTGTCGAGGCTTTTGACGGAGGTGTATGCAGAAGTTCTCGGTTCAGAGGCTATGTTGGGTTATAATGTCTGCGACCAAGACGAAATATAAAAAAATGGGTGGTGACCGGATGGCTGAAAATGGCTTCAGGAAGGGTGTGTCAGTACTTGGGCGTTCGCTGGGCGGACTCGGAGGGTCGGCGCTTTGGGGCGTGATGCTGTCGTTCAGCTTGTTTTCAGTGATCTTGCTACTTTCGGGAATGGTGGCGGCACAGTTGCCGGTGGCGACAAACTTTGAGGACGGCACGATGCAAGGTTGGTCGGCTCGCGGCGGAGTGACGCTCGCGAATACGACCGAGGCCTCGAACACCGGCATTCGCAGCCTGAAAACGACCGGCCGCACGGCGTCGTGGCAGGGGCCGCAGTACGATGTCACGAGCCTGATGACGAACGGATCGCGGTACCACGTCACGGTCTGGGCACGTCTTGCTCCGGGCGAAGCCCCCGCGAGCATCCGCGTCACGGTCGCCCGCGTGCTTGGCGGAACGACGACTTACCACAATGTTATTCCGGACACGCCTGTCACATCCGGGCAGTGGGTAAGGCTCTCGGCGTATTACGACTATGCATTCAACCATGACTCGCTGACGCTCTATGTCGAAACGGCGACGGGCACTCCTTCGTTCTACATCGACGATTTTGAACTGGCGTACACGCCGCTGCAGATCCAGACTGACATTGCGTCCGTGTATCAATGCTGGTCGGACTATTTCCGCGTCGGGGCGGCGGTGTCGCAGCGGGATATCAGCGGAGCCCACGCCGATCTGCTGAAGAAGCATTTCAACAACATTACGCCCGACAACGATATGAAGTGGGCGTCGATCGAGCCGACCGAGGGCGTTTTTAATTACGGCCCGGCCGATGCGTTGGTCGCCTTTGCCGTGGCGAACAATATTAAGGTGCGCGGCCATACGCTGGTTTGGCACCAACAGGTGCCGGCGTGGGTCTTTCAGGACGGATCGGGCAATCCGCTGCCGGTAAACGCGGCAAGCAAAACGCTTGTGCTGCAGCGGCTGGAAAATCACATACGTGCCGTCGTGCCGCACTTTGGGGCAAATGTTGGCGTCTGGGACGTCGTCAACGAAGTGATCGATCCGGGCCAAGCGGATGGTTTTCGTCGAAGCCCGTGGTATCAGTACACGGGCACTGACTATATTGACCGGGCGTTTTTGGTCGCCCACGAGGTCGCGCCGACCGCTAAACTGTTCATCAATGACTACGACACGACCAATCCGACAAAGCGCCAGTTCCTGCTGAACCTGATCCAGGCATTGCACAACCGCGGCGTGCCGGTCGACGGCATCGGTCACCAGATGCACGTAAACATCGACTATCCGACAGCCGACGCCGTGTTTCAGACGATCAATATGTTCTCGGCGATCGGCGTCGACAATCAGATCACCGAGCTCGATATGAGCGTTTACAACAACGGGACCCAAACCTATACTGTCGTGCCCGATCTCGTTCTGCTGAGACAAGGCTATCGGTACCGCGACCTTTTCAATACGTTCCGTCGGCTGCAGGGAAAGATCAGCTCCGTGACTTTCTGGGGGCAGGCGGATGACAATACGTGGCTGTCTACGTTTCCGATCCCGCGGCTCGAGGCCCCGCTGCTCTTCGATGAGCAACTGCAGGCCAAATACGCCTACATCGGCATCATCGCGCCCATCCGACTCGCGAAATACAGCCGCGGCGGACGCATAATGAACTACTGAACGGCTGAGCGTGCGAGGCGCCGCGTGCCGGTGAAAAAGAAGAAGGCCGAAGGCGTGGTGGAGTTGTTACCTTCAGGCATCGCGCGTATCATGTAGGTCGTTCGAATCTAAATTAAACGAGGATAATGATGTTCAAGAAATCAGTAATGATGGGTTTGGTGTTTATTTGCGCGGGTTTGCTTGCCGTTTCGGCGGCGGCCCAGGGCGGAGCGAGCGGTTCGCCGGCACCGGGTTCGGAAGCGCCCAAAAAGGCTGCGGACAGTCCGTTGATAGCGAATTGGGATGTGACGGTGACAGCACCGGGACAGGATCTGCCGGGTATGCTAAAGCTTGAAAAGGACGGCGACGGATTTAAAGGATCTTTGGTCACGGATATGGGCGAAGCTCCGCTTAAGAATATTAAGATCACCGAGGATTCGTTTACGTCGGAAATGACCGCGATCATTCAGGGACAAACATTCGAGGGAACGATGTCGGGAAAACTAGCCGACGGGAAACTCACCGGCGAGATCAACCTCTCGGGGATCGGTGCCATTCCCTATACCGGCCAGAAATCAACTGGAAAATAGGCCGATCCAGCCATCGGCAGTGCCCGATAATTGGGGCCCGATCCGCTGGAAAGTGGACAGGAACTGATCATGACAAATTTGACGCGCCGATTTGTTTCCACGATGTGTATAGTCGCGGCATTTGCCCAAATGGAGTTCGGGCAAGCGGCGAGGCTTGATCCGGCGGCTTATAACGATCCACCGTCGCGAATGCGAGGCATGATCGAGCGGTTCGATGCGGACTACGGCTCGGCGGACCGTTTCGAAATTGCCGAGACGTCGCCGCTGCGGAGGGCTCGGCTCGGGGAACTGTATCGTAACGAACTTGCAGAACTCGCTGGAATGAATTTCGATGCGCTTAACCACGACGAGCAGGTCGATTACATCCTTTTCAAGAACTTTCTCGATCATGAACTGAAGGAGCAGGCGAGGCAAGACGCTCAGATGGCGGAAATGGCTTCGCTGCTGCCGTTTGCGGCGACGATCAACGGCCTCGAGGACGCGAGGCGACAGCTCGAATTTGTCGATCCGGCAAAGACGGCGGCGACTCTGAACGATCTCGCGAAACTAATATCCGAAACGCAAAAGTCTTTCGACGGTGGTGCGGCGAAACCTAAACGAACCGTCGCCTACCGCGCCTCGAGGACGGTTGGAGAATTGAGGATCACGTTGAAGCGTTGGTACACGTTCTATAACGCGTACGATCCGACGTTCACCTGGTGGTGCGAGTCGCCGTACAAAGCGGCGGACGGTGCTCTCGGAAAATACCAAACTTACATTACGGAAAAGCTCGTCGGTATTCGGCCGGACGACAAGACGACGATTATCGGCGACCCTATCGGCAGGGAAGCTCTCATTCAGGAGCTGAAATTCGAGATGATCCCGTACACGCCGGAAGAATTGATCCGGATCGCGAATAAGGAATTCGAATGGTGCCAGAGTGAACTGAAAAAGGCTTCGCGGGAGATGGGTTACGGCGACGATTATATGAAGGCAATCGAGGCCGTCAAGCAGAAATACGTCGAGCCCGGCAAACAGCCCGAACTGATCAAGAAGCTCGCGTTTGAGGCGATCGATTACGTGGAGAAGAACGACTTGGTGACTGTGCCGAAGCTCGCCCGCGAATCGTGGCGGATGGAGATGATGACGCCCGAACGGCAATTGGTCGCTCCATTTTTTCTGGGCGGCGAGACGATCCTCGTTTCGTATCCGACCGACGGCATGACCCACGAGCAAAAGCTTATGTCGATGCGCGGAAATAACCCGTACTTTGCACGAGCCGTGACGGGGCACGAGCTGATTCCGGGCCATCATCTGCAGGGTTTTATGGCGCGTAGATATCGAGCCTACCGCGGCGATTTTCGGACGCCGTTCTCGGTCGAGGGCTGGGCACTGTACTGGGAATTCCTGCTGTGGGACCGCGGATTCGACAAAACGCCTGAGGAGAAGATCGGTGCGCTGTTTTGGCGTTCGCACCGGGCGGCAAGGATCATCTTTTCACTGAATTTTCACCTCGGAAACTGGACTCCGGAGCAGTGCGTCGACCTGCTCGTAAACAAGGTCGGCCACGAACGCGACAACGCTCTCGGCGAGGTCCGGCGGTCATTCTCGGGCGATTACGGCCCGCTGTACCAGATCGCGTATATGATGGGCGGACTGCAGTTCTATGCACTTCACCATGACCTCGTAGATTCGAAAAAAATGACCGACAAGCAGTTTCACGACGCGATCCTCCACGAAGGCCAGATCCCAGTCGAGATGGTGCGGGCGATCCTGACGAATCAGAAGCTGTCTAAGGATTTTTCGACAAACTGGCGATTTTACAGTGGATTTGGTAATTAGTCTTGTAATTTCGGTTTGGCTTCTTTGCGACTTTGCGGGAGCAGTTCAGGAGGATTCCCGCAAAGTCGCAAAGGGGCACAGAAGATTGACAATTACCCAAGAAAGTCGACGAAGGTCCAAAATCTTTGAGTGGAAACGTGCGTTTTTAGTTGCGAATTATGAAACATGCTCACATTAGACGATTTGTTTTACTCGCCGTGCTGCTCGCCTCGGTGAATTTTTCGGTTTTGGCACAAAAGTCTGTCAGGACCTTGGTCGACGAGAAGAACGTGCGGGCCGAGATGGGCTTTTTGGCGAGCGACGCGATGCAGGGACGCGGGAGCGGGACGATATTTGAACGGGTTGCGGCGGAATATATCGGATCTCAATTCATGCAGTTCGGGCTCGAACCGGCGGGCGAAAATGGTCCGGACGGAAAGCCGACCTTTGTTCAATCGGTCGATATTTCGCGGCAGTCTTTCGCTGAGGCTCCGTGGCTGAAGTATTACGACAAGACGATCGTTCATGGGAAAGATATGGTCGTGCTGTCGACAACATCCGCATCGGTCACTGGCGGAATTCAACTGGTCGGGACCGGAGAAATTCCCAGAGCCGACGCCGCCGTTATCATGCGAGCCAAGGAAGGCGAAGATCTGCGTGGGGCGATGGGGGCGGCGAGAAAATTGATCACGGCCGGAGCGTCGATCGTACTGATCGAAGAAACCCCGGAGATAAGAGCGAATTGGGCAAATTTTGCCTCGCGGATGCCGTCGTTTACAGCTTCGAATTCAAAGCCGTCAATGATCGCGGTGGTCAGCAAGGCCGCCGCGGATGAATTGGCCGGTGAGGCAGACGGCCTCCTCGTAACATTCGAAGGCAAACTCAATCCTGTAAAGAAACAACAGACCTGGAATGCGATGGGCAAGATCACGGGCAGTGATCCGAAGCTGAGCGCCGAGGTGATCCTGCTGACCTCGCACCTCGATCATCTCGGAGTTCGCGAAAATGCTCCGGGCGATGACAAGATCTTTAACGGTGCGGACGACGATGCCTCGGGAACCGTCGCCGTGCTTGAGCTCGCCCGGGTTTTAGGTCGAGGCATCAAGCCGAAGAGGACGGTCTATTTTGTGTGTTTCGGGAGTGAAGAGGCTGGCGGCTATGGTGCCTCGTACTTCGTCAACAATATGCCGTTCGCGAAAGACAAATTGGTCGCGAATCTTGAGTTTGAGATGATAGGCCGGCCGGATTCGAAGGTGAAGCCTGATGAACTCTGGTTGACCGGTTATGAACGCTCAAATCTCGGGCCGGAGCTCGCAAAACGCGGAGCAAAATTGGTTCAGGACCCGCATCCGGAACAGAATTTCTTTCAGCGATCCGACAATATTCAGTTAGCCAGAGCGGGCATCATTGCCCATACGGTATCGAGTTTTGGGCTGCACACGGATTATCACCATGCCAGCGACGAGATCAAGACGATCGACTTTGCTCATATGACTCGGGCGATCAATTCGATGGTGATGCCGGTGAAATGGCTTGTGAATTCGACCTTCAAACCGGCATGGAACCCTGGCATGAAGCCGTAATTTATTTGACCGCAAAAGGCACGCAAGCCGCGAAACAGGCCGATCGGCCCATTTCGCGGCTTTCGCTATTTTTTGTAGGCGTTAGCGGGCGAACCGATGTCCGATCAGCGTTAACGGTATGAATGTCAACAGGCTGAGCACCAGGAACCAGACCGGCTGGCCGGGCAGCATTACATAATTCAATATTCCGGCGACCGTTAAGATCCCTCCGACGACTAGCGGCAACGTTGTACCCGAACTGACCTGCCGGCTCATTTTGGTGACGATAAATCCACCCGCAAATGACGCAAGTACGTAACCGATCAACACGACCACATACGCCATTGCCGGGCCGTTGGCCATATATTCACGCAGCTTCGCCGGATCGTTCAACACGTCGTTGCCCGGCGGTTTGAGCTGGAGCGAATTGAGCATTTCCACGATGATCATTATGGCGGTCGAAACGATCAACGCAACAACTACGGCAAGTATTTTACGTCCCATTTAGGTCCCTCCGAGTTTTGATTGGTGAATTCGCCATTATCTTATGCCGTTTCGCTGAAAACTCAAAATCCATCTCGGCCGCGTATTTGATCACGCCGCCCTTTCGGTCGCAGACCCTGTTTCGTTGACGAGAATACACTATTCACTGGACTTTGATATCCTTAATCCAATGTTGGTGCTTGGGATAGAGAGTTCGTGTGACGAGACCGCCGCGGCTGTCGTGCGCGATGGCGGGGAAATACTGTCCTCTATTATCGCTTCGCAGATAGAAATGCATCGGCCTTGGGGCGGAGTCGTGCCTGAGCTCGCGTCCCGGGAACATCTCGAAAAGATCGATCCGATCGTACGGGAATCGCTGACGAAAGCAGGCGTCGAGCTCGGCGACATTGACGCTGTTGCCGTAACACAGGGGCCCGGATTGATAGGTTCGCTGCTGGTCGGCGTGTGTTACGCAAAATCGCTCGCCTACGGTCTCGGAAAGCCGCTGATCGGCGTAAACCACATCGAGGGACACGTTTATTCGGTCGCGTTTGAGAATCCGCCTGTAACGTATCCGGCGCTCGCTCTCATCGTTTCGGGCGGGCACACGAACATCTTCCATGTCCCGGAACCGGGGCAGTACAAGGTCGTTTCGCGGACGCGGGACGATGCCGCGGGCGAGGCCTTTGACAAAGTGGCGAAAATGCTCGGGCTCGGGTATCCCGGCGGGCCAATCATCGAGAGACTTGCCCAAAATGGCGACCCGACGAAAATGAAGTTCTCACTCGCAAAGATCTCCGATGGCCGGCCGGACCTCAGTTTTAGCGGTCTCAAAACGGCGGTCGCCAAATATATGCGGGAAAGCTGCGTTTCTCCACAGGCCACGGACGAGGATCCGCGACAGGACATAATGGACCTCGCAGCGTCGTTTCAGGCGACCGTGATCCGGTCGCTGGTCGGAACGCTTGAGAAGATCGCGGTGGAATTGCGGCCGAAAACACTGATCGTGGCCGGCGGCGTGGCGTGCAATCTGGCATTACGCGAAGCTGCCGAAACGACGTCCGCCAAATTGAGTATTCCGGTTTACTTTCCGTCTAAGCATCTCTCGACCGACAACGCCGCGATGATCGCCGCGGCAGGTTACTACCATCTCTCGAAAGGAGAGAGTGTCGATCTCGGGATGACGGCAGACGTGACGATGAGGCTCCAAAATCTCGAAAACGAAGACGCTGAGTTGAAACGCAAGAAGGTCAAATACCGTCTATAATTTGATTGCCAAACCCATCGGCCGGCGGATACAATCTAAATTGACGTTAAAACAGATTTTGCGCTGCTTATTCGAACTTCGGCAGTGTGTTCTCCGAGACAGAGTGCCGCATTCAGCGGCCGATCAGAGGATCTTAGCGACGGATCGAAGGGAAATGTTAGCCGTGCCGGAATATTTCGGGCGGTAAAAAGTACAAGGAAAAAGTATGATGAGAATATGCAAAATTATGAGGATCGCGACGATCTTCATTGCCTCGGCCGCTGCCACGCTTGGCCAGGGAATTCCGGCGCCGTATACGATGCGGCTGCAGCCATTTCTGACCGGCCTGAGCCGTCCGATCCTTATCCGTTCCGCCAAGGACGGGAGCAAACGCCTGTTTATCGTTCAGCAAACGGGAATTATAAAGATCCTGCAGCCCGGTGCAACGGTTCCGACAGACTTCATCAATTTGAGTTCGAAGATCGTAGTGCCGACCAGCGGAGGCGATGAACGCGGGTTGCTTGGGCTAACGTTCGATCCTCAGTTCACGGCAAACGGGAAATTTTACGTCGATTACACCCGGGTTGGTGATGGAACAACAGTAATCGCAGAATATAAGACGACGACCGGTAACGGTAACTCGAATACGGGCGACATCACATCTGAACGCGTACTGCTTACCATTCCCCAACCATTCTCGAATCACAACGGCGGGATGGTGGAATTCGGGCCGGACGGATATTTGTACATTGGAATGGGTGACGGCGGATCGGGGAATGATCCGGGCAATCGTGCCCAAAACCGTGCCCAGCTATTGGGTAAGATGCTGAGGATCGACCCAAATGTGCCGCCGGGGTCAATGGTTCCTTACCTGATACCAGCGACTAACCCTTTTCAAGGTGCAAACACCTCACGATGCGACGGCGGAAGCACGACTGCCGGTAATACCTGCCAGGAACTGTGGACGATAGGGATGCGAAACCCATGGCGGTATTCGTTCGACCGCGGCGGCAACAACAATCTTTACGTAGCGGATGTGGGTCAGGATGCCATCGAGGAACTCGACGTTATTACCGGCGGCGGCAATTACGGCTGGCGGGTATATGAGGGAAACCAATGCACCAACCTCGATCCGAGCCTGTGTATCCCGGGCAACTATATCGCACCTTTCTTCACCTACACGCACACCGCGGGACGCTGCTCGGTGACTGGCGGCTACGTGTACCGCGGCGGTCTTGGTTCGCTGCCGAACGGTGCTTACACCTTTGCCGACTACTGCTCCGGTGAGATCTGGATGTGGAACAACAATGCCCAGACGCTGCTGCAGGATACGCCGCGGAATGTCGTTTCGTTTGGCGAGGACGAGGACGGCGAACTTTACGTTTGTTACAGCAACGGTCAGATCGACAAGATCAGCCGTTCTAAGGCGCCAGCCGATTTCGACGGCGACTTCAAGACCGATCTCTCGATCTATCGTCCATCTGAGGGTACATGGTATGTGAGCAACTCGTCGAACGGGTCCTTTCGGGCACAGCAGTTCGGCACCCTGGAGGACATACCTACGCCGGAGGACTACGACGGTGACAACATAACGGATATCGGCGTTTTCAGGCCGTCGACAGGGGTCTGGTATTACTTCGGAAGTGCCACGAACACGTTCGGTGCCTTTAATTTCGGGACGAGCGGCGATATTCCAGCTGCCGGAGATTATGACGGCGACGGTAAGGCGGATTATACGGTTTACAGGCCTTCGACCGGAGTGTGGTATACCTTCCGTTCGAGCGACAGCGGATATTCAGTGACGCCGTTCGGCATCGCCGAGGACGTGCCTGTGGCCGGAGATTATGACGGTGACGGACGCTATGACATCGCGGTCTTTAGGCCGTCAACCGGCGTATGGTACCGATTGAATAGCTCAAATTCCGGATTTAGCGCGATCGCGTTTGGTCTTTCAGGCGATATCCCTACACCTGCGGATTTTGACGGCGACGGACGCCTTGACACGGCTGTTTACAGGCCGTCGAGCGGCTTATGGTACTCGCTGCGGAGTGCGACGGGCGCGTTTCAAGCCACTCAGTTTGGGCTAATTGAAGATATTCCGGTCGTTGGTGACTATGACGGTGACGGCAAAGAGGATATCGCCGTCTTTCGGCCATCGACGGGCGTATGGTACATTTTGCGGAGTTCAAATTCGGCTCTGCAGGTTGGGCAGTGGGGACTCGCGGGTGATCTTCCGGCTCCGCGGTACGACACTCCGTAAATTCTCGTTAATTCGAAATGGCTCGGGCGAGGGTCAGGACGTTGACCTCGGCCGCGCCATTCTTCTTTAGGACCTTGGCACAATTTGAAGATGTCGAGCCGGAAGTGAAAACGTCGTCGACGAGCAGAATATTCTGTCCGGCGATAAGCTTTGGCCGTTCGACCACGAACGCATTCTTTACTGTGAGCTCGCGTGCCTTCATGTCCATTGCGACGCGATGAAGCGGCGTGTGGACCTTTCGACGCAGGCTCAGTTTGTCGATACGAATGCCGGTTCGACGAGCCAAATCGTCTCCCAAGAGGTCTGCCTGATTGTAGCCACGCTCGATCAGACGCCGACTGGATAGCGGGATCGGAAGGATAAGGGTCGTTGAGCGGAAAGTCGAATCCTCGAACGCCTGCGAAAATGCGATGGCCGCCCGAGCCGGAATGTGGGGATCGGATTTTAGTTTTATGATTGTGGCCGCCAGGGCTTTTTCATAGACGCCGGCCGCAGCGGCTTTGTCATATGCGTGGTCGTCGCAGGCGTGACAGCGGAATTCGCCGGAGCCTCGCGAATCGCGAAAGAATGCGCCGCATTTCGAACAAAGCGTCTCACTGCCGTCAAAGATCCGCGTTTCTGACCAACAGGCGCTGCAAGCAACGCCATCGCCGAGATTCTCGACATGGCGTCCGCAGACTTTGCATTCTTGAGGGGAAAATAGGGAAACGAGGGAGTTTTGAAGCCGCTCGAACATCGTTCAAGGCTTAGTCTTCGTCTAGAAGGCCCTTTTCCAAAAGTTCCTGGCAATCGAGACAGAATCTCGCCCACGGGATCGCGGCCAATCGTTTAGGGTTGATCTCCTTCTCACAGTTGAGGCACGAGCCGAATTCATCGTCCTCGATCCGGAGCAATGCTTCGTCGATCAGCGTAAGCTGCTTGCTCTCGTTCTCCGACACAGCGAGCTGGACATTTTTGGAGTAGTTGCGGACCGCAAGATCAACGGGATCAGGTGTCTCGGAATCGTCGATCGAGAGGTCGTTACCCTTTAGCTTTTCGATCAACAGATCTCGCTCTGCGAGGAGCTTGGCTTTAATTTCTTTTAGATTCAATTTACTCATTTCTGGTATGGAAATCCCTTTATAATCGTGAACGCCCGGTATATTTGTTCAAGCATTACGACACGTGCCATCTCGTGCGTAAAAGTCATAAACGACAACGATAGCACAACGTTGGCACGCTCGGCAACGGCCGCTGAAACCCCGTCTGCTCCGCCAATAACAAAGGCCACTTCCTTGGTCCCGCGATTCTGCCAATTTTCGATCGTGGCGGCGAATTTCTGCGACGAGATCGAGTCTCCTTTGACATCAAGCAGACAGACAAGAGAGCTTTGATTCACTTTATCAAGTATTAGTTTGCCCTCGGATTCTTTTACATCGTTGCCGGTCGGATCGCGGATCTCAACGACCTCAGTCCGCACAAAATGAGAAAGACGCTGCAGGTATTCCTCCTGCAACGCCAACCACCGCTTGTCGCGCGTCTTTCCGATCCAAATAAACCGAAAGATCATAATTCGGCCGGGAGTTCGACCTTACGGGCGTCCCGCCAAAGCCGGGCGAGGTCGTAGAAGTCCCGGGCTTCGCCGTTAAAGATATGAACGATGAAATCGCCGTAATCGAGCAAGACCCATTCGGCCGAATTGTAACCTTCGATCCGTACAGGCCGTGAGCCGAGCTGCTTCTTGAGCTGTTCGTTGATCTCGTCGGCGATCGCCTGCACTTGCCTTTGGTTGGTGCCGCTCGCGATCACAAAATACTCTGTGAAGCTCGCAATATCGCGCAGGTCGAGTCCGACAATATTCTCTCCCTTCTTTTCACTAATGCATTTGATTGCTAGCTGTAACTCAGGATCAAGGGCGGTGAAGGGTGTCGGTGTGGCAGCGATCTCAATTTTTGCGGTCTCGCGATGAAGCGATTTCTCTTGTGTTTCTTCCATTAGCTATAAATCTGATATTTTTCGATGTAATTTGCAACTTCTACCGGAACATCTTTGTGCCACGACCGATCCTCGTCTCGGATCTTTTGCCGGATCGTCGTAGCCGAGATGTCGATATCAACCGCATCGGTGAAGTAGATCTTCAGCGCGCGCGACGAATCGCGAGTCGATGGGAAATCGTTCACCGTCTCATTTCGTCCATCACGCAGGTCTACGATACGCCGTCGGATCTCGTCGGTCACATGATCGGTATTTACGTCGTAGCCAGGACGTGTGACAACAATGTGGTTGGTCAATGTGAGCACGGTTTCCCATTCTCTCCACGTCGTTATGTCCTCCCAGGAATCGGCTCCCATTACGAAAAAAATGTCGGCATCGCGCAACGCCGAACTCAGATGCGTAAGCGTTTCGACAGAATACGGCCGCTCGGGCACTTCGATCTCCATTTTGGATACGCTCATCTGCGGCTCGTGCTGCGTGACCAAGCAGAGCATCGCATAACGGTCATACGCGGAGGTCGGCTTTTTGCGTTTTTTGTGCGGAGCGTGAAAAGCAGGAATGAAGACGAATTCGTCGAGCTGAAACTGTCCGATCAACGCCTTCGCGATCGCCAAGTGCCCGCCGTGAACCGGATCGAAACTGCCGCCGTAAAAGGCGATCCGCGGGCGGATCAGCTTTTCGTCATCCGGCCTGTTGGCTGAAGTTTTCAATGCGGGATCGTTCGACATTCGAATAGTCTAGTTCGTGGCCGTGGTCGATGCTGCCGGAACGCGGTCTTCTTTCTTCGCGGACTTTTCTTCCTCTTCTAAACGCGTCATTTCGTCGAGGGTCGCTGAAACGGCGTTGACGAGTTCCTTGACCCCGAGATTGGTGACTGCCGAAATCTCGAAAAACGGCTTGTTGTCCTTCTTCGCACGTTTTTTCAGCTTATCAAGGCGTTTGGGATCATCGAGAGAATCGAGTTTCGTGGCCACCACGATCTGCGGGCGGGAACCCAGGTTTGCGTCATAATTCGAGAGTTCTCGATTAATGACCTCATAATCTTTGACCGGATCGCGTCCGGAAAGCGACGAGACGTCGACGAGGTGGAGGATCAACTTCGTTCGTTCAACATGCCGTAGGAAGCGGTCACCGAGCCCCGCCCCGTCCGAGGCTCCTTCGATCAAGCCTGGAATATCGGCGACCACGAATGTACGAAAATCACCCATGTCGACGACACCGAGATTCGGCTCAAGCGTTGTGAACGGGTAATCCGCGATCTTCGGCTTGGCGGCCGAGATCACCGAGATCAAAGTCGATTTGCCGGCATTCGGAAAGCCGACCAGGCCAACGTCGGCGATTAATTTGAGTTCGAGTTGTAACTCACGCTCGCCACCGGGGCGGCCCATGTAGTGAAATTTAGGTGCTCGACGAGTAGGAGTGGCGAAATGAGCGTTTCCCCAACCGCCCTTCCCGCCTTTAGCGGCGAGGTATCGCTGTCCGGGTTCGGTGAAATCGAAAAGCAACTCGTTCGATTCCGCATCGTAGACCTGGGTACCGACCGGAACCTTCACAACGTGATCGTCGCCGTCTTTACCGAATCGATTGGAGCCTTCGCCGTGATGGCCGCGCTCGGCCTTGTGCTCAGGATTGTATCTGAGATGAAGGAGCGTGTTGAGACCCTCGGTCGATTCAAGCCATACCGAACCACCAACGCCGCCGTCGCCGCCGGACGGGCCGCCTCGCGGAACAAATTTTTCACGGCGAAACGCGGTGACGCCGTTGCCGCCGTCACCGGCCTTTATCCTTATTTTTACTCGGTCAAGAAACATAGGTAACCTACGATTGTAGGTTTTGGGGAAGCTATTCGCAAACACAACAAAAAAGCGCCTTTCCGGTTACCCTTCAAGACGCTTTCTTTTTTATGCTCCTTCTTCCGGCCGAAGCCTTTCAAAAGAGTGGTGGTTCTCGCATGTACACGTTCGAACCACCGATTTTGTATTCCGAAGCCGCTCTGCGGGGAGCCTTCTCCGGTCAGCACCCACTCCACTTTCGTTTTGCGTTGGCGTTCTCACGCCGTGGTGCCATTAGGTTTTTGTTGTGGTGGCTTTACCTCCACCGCCGGTTACGTTCCCGGCAACGAGGCCCGTTCCTTTCGGATCGGACGACTTCGGCACCTTTCAGGATGATCATTTCCATCAGGCTTCAACCGTTTTTATCCGGCTGAATCACGTCGCCTTTCGGCTTCGCAAGCCCAAGCCTTTCGGCTTCGACTCCAGGCGTCCAAGACAGTGGCTTTCCGCTCCTTCTGTCTGCGAACGGTGTGTCACCACCTCCGTTCCACCTCCCGGTGCCGGTCAAAATGCCCGTAAGCAATCTCGACTGTGAAGCTATCTTACACCCGAAAAATCGGAAGTCAAGTAGAAAATACTTTAACTATTGCCCTTATTTTATCGACGTTCTGTGGAAATCCTGTGGAAAAGCCGCCGTTTCGATGTGGATAAAAATGTGGAAAATTCTGCAAGTTCAAATGAGACATTATTTACGAAATCGAGCCGAAAAATCGGCCATTCGGCCAACACCTCAAAATGATCGTAAAATAATTAGATATTCATCAAAAAAAGATGTTGACAGAGCCAAAAAAGAACAAAATTAGCCGCTGAGAGCGCGAAAATCTTGTTGCAGATCGCGCAAAGGAATATCTTGTGTCGAGAAATGGGTGCGAACGCCTGATCAATTATCGACGGATTCAACCGAATTGATGGTGGTGTAGGCTCCGTCACGCTTTACTTTGATCTTGAGGCGTGGAGACACGCCGGGGGCATTTGATTCCGATCGATAAGTAACGACGTAGGCGGTCCGCAGCTGAAGAACGATGTCCTGATAAGCCTTTTGGATCTGGCTGATCTGCGTGATCGGATAATAGACGCCACCCGAGACCTTTGCGAGACGCTCACCCTCCCCCTCGGACTTCGCCGTGAGCGACATATATTTTTTACGCATCGGGTCGATATCGGCGTTCTTGTTCTGTTCGGCCAGAGCGATGAGTCCGGAGGGCACGTAGAGCGGGTAGATTAGCGCTCCGCTTTCCTGGATAGAACCCATCAGCGAATCGAACGCCAGGAACGACCGGTTGTCGTCGCCGTCGGTGAGGATCACTATCGCCGTCCGCTGGCCCCTGAGCGGCCGAAGCGTGTCCGCAACTGTATAGGCAAGGGCATCATAATATGCCGTCCCACCTCCGGCGTCGAACGTATCGAGACTCTCGGACAATTTGGCCTTGTCGGTCGAAAACGTCGATAGGACTTTGACGTCTTCATTAAAGATGATAATTGAGACGCGGTCCTTCTTATCGACCGTTTCGACAAAATTGCGAGCCGCTTTGCGAATAAAGTTGACGTAATTTTCGACACTGCCCGAAACGTCCAGCAACAAAACGAGATTAAACGGAGCAGTCGAAGGGCTTACCGATAGTATGTCACGTGCTGAACCCGACTCGGTGACCTCGAAATCAGCCGCATTTAACCCGGCGATGGCACGGTTGCTGAGGTCGGTAACCCGCACCAGAGCCCGTTTCAATCCGGGGCCGCCGTTATTTTCAGGATTTGTTTTGGTTGCAAATGTAGGTTCCCGCTTGTACGGAGGCAAGCTTCGAGCGTAGTCGCCGTAGTACTTTGGTGCTGAACGGCGGATGGCTTCCATCAACAGGGAATCGCCGCTACGGACGATCGCCTTGGCTGCATTCGTGAGTGGACGCTCGCGCAGGTCGCTGCCGACCTCGCTCGGCGGCACGTTCAACAAAATTATCCCGCGAGCGGTGGTTATGTTGAGCGAAACCGAACGCTCGACCTTTGGCTCCGTGTTCGAGCCTGGCGGATCGGCCGGATTTTCGTCGGCCGGTGCCGAATTCTCTTCGGGAGCAGTTTTACCATTTGGTTTGACCTTTCTCGCCTCGCCATAAGTCCCACGGATCTCAAATCGCCCAGCTGACCGCTCTTTGACCGGTGCAAGCTCAAAATCAGCGACGAATCTCGGTCGCGATTCCGTCCAGAGAAACTGGTAATGCAGATCATCGGTCGGCACATCGAGTGTCGTCGTCCCCGTGTCGGTCTTTGCCTGAACCGATGCGAAGTTCCCTGAAATATCTACGGCTCCAGCTTCTGTTTCGACCTTGATCACGGCTCTCGCCGGGACCGATAGGACAAGATCGATGCGTTTCTTGCTATTTTTCGTCAAGACCTCGATCGACGCGCGCCCCTCCGATCGCGTTATCTTGATCTCGGATTCCGCAACTCCAGCCGGCGATTTTGCCGTTAGCTTGCCCGAATTCGCTGCTCCCTTTGCGTCAGTCACCGCTATCAAGGCAACTCGCCCGTAGTGGTTTATCACGTCGACGGCTGGTGCCGGCCCGAGTGCGAGTTCACGCACTACGTCCTGTGCTGCCGCGGGAATAGCAAGCACAAGAAAAACGAGAATGATCGGAAGTGAAAATGGAGCTTTTGGTCTCATGTCCTAAGACTTGCTCGGGATCCGACCGGACTGTATCAACCGCTGGCGAACGCGTTCCTGCCATTTCTTGCGCGGACCTTCTTCGTCCTCGAAACGCTCGATGAGTTCGTTCATCGACTCCCCACCGGCAAGCCTGGTTTTCAAGTAAAGCAACGCAACTATGATAGCAGAAAACGACAGAATAAATATTTGAAGAGGCAGCCAGATGAGCTGGACGAGAGACTCGAGGATAGAGTGTTTGACTCGTGACTGCATGTCCTGTTCACCGTCACTCACTGATATGCTGTCACCAGGGCCGACGTTTATCTTGAGCCCCTGCGACTTTTCGGGAATTGGGTTTTCTGCGGTTTCCGGAGCATGAACCGGCGGCGGGGCACCGGACCGTTCGGGTGACACGATCACCGGCTCTTTTTTCGTAGAGTCGATAGCCTTGGATGTAACATTTACAAGTAGAGACACAGATGCCGCAAGGAGCATCGGTATCAGGAACATTATAAATCCGGCACCGATAGAGGTCATAAACGAACGTTTGACCAACTGCCGCGAACGCAAGAGGGATCGTGAGATGCTGACCGACTCCATCATCACAACGGGTGACACCAGCATCAGATTGACGTAACCCCAGAAAAAGCCATACAACGCACCGAGCGTCGCGCCAACTCCGCTTATAATGATCGTTGTTTCGCCCAAACCCGTGAACGGCGAGATGACCAGGCCGACAACTCCGAGAACGATCAATCCGGCGATCGAGCCAAGAAACGCAGTCACAAATGGCCCGATCGCGACAAACACGCCGCTGCCGGCAAGCTTTTTCCATTTCTTACGGACTTCAAAGAGTGCCGGCCGCAGACGGACAGGACGCAACGGCACGGCCAAATACTGAGTCACGATCCAGACGATCGTTCCAACGATCAGCGTCGCGCAAAAGGCACTCGCGAGAGTTACCAGCAACATTACCGCCCCTGACAATAAGGTTCCGACCCACTCGGTGACCAGGCCGCTAACCCGCATAAATGAGAAGGTAACCTGAAGTACGGTCAAAACGATCACCGGGATCTCGAAAAAGGCAGTCAGCAGCACAAATTTCGGCAAATGCTCGCTGTAGATCACCAGTGCCCGCCGCAGAAGCCCGAAAATGCCCTCAGACCTCGACCGCATCACGCTCGCGAAACCTTCGGCTGTTTGCGGCCGATCATCCGGGTTCTTTTCCAATGCCTGATGGACCGCGTGCCTCATCTTTCGACGGACGCCTTTAGCCTTGAGCGGACGCGGCGACATGGACATATGCGATTCCATAACATCCTTGTAATCGCCTACGAAAGGCGTGCTACCCGAAAGCATTTGGTATGCGATAACGCCCAGGCTATAGATATCAGATCGCGTGTCCAGGTGTTCACCGCGACACTGTTCGGGCGACATATAAAGCGGAGTGCCAAGGACGGCTCCGACACGCGTGAGTCCGGCGTTGCTCGGCGTGTCGAGGAGTGACTTCCCGGCAGTCACCGGCCGTTCGAGATCCGCGTCGTTTTTGTGGACCGTGCCTATACGCGTTCCGATCGTGTCTTGATCGATGTTCGCCTTATCGGAATCAACAAAAATGGCGGTCTTGTTCTCGTTTCCAATAGATTCGGCTTGCACCGTGGCTCCATCGCCGGCAAGCGTGCCATGATCGGCTGTCTGGACGATCGTCTCAGCCTCGGAAACGAACGTCGGCGAATGGTCACCGACGATCGTTCCATCTCCGCGGGCGCCGGAAAGCGTCTCTCTCGCGGTTCCGGTGATGGTGGGGAGAGGAGCATGTGACGAAACGCCGTTGGCGGATCCGGCGACATCTTGATGCTCAAGTTTGGCAATGCCGAAATCCAGCACTTTCACCGTGTAGCCGCCTCGCTGATTGGGTTCAAGCCAAATGTTATCGGGTTTCAGGTCTCGGTGGATGATCCCCTGTTCGTGGGCTTCCTGAACTGCGGAGCAGACTTGCTCAAGAATATCGAGTGTCCATTGCACCGGGAGATTTCGCTCCTCATCGAGGATCTCGCCCAACGTGCAGCCGTCGAGGTATTCCATTACCAAATATGCCACCTGGCCGCTCGATGTTTCGGCAAAGCCAAAGTCGGTGACGTCCACGACGTTCGGGTGCCTGAGTCGACCGGCCGCACGAGCTTCGCGTCGAAACCGTTCGACAAACTCCGACCGCTGCATATACTGCGGAGCGATGATCTTCACAGCTACCGGACGTTCGGTCCCGAGGTGGGTAGCGAGATAGACTGTTCCCATTCCGCCGCGGCCGAGTTCGCGTTCGATACGGTATTTTCCGTCGAGTGTCTGGCCGATGTGATCAGGGTGCTTCATTTAACTGTGAAAGAAAAAACTCTAACCGCTTTTGCAAACCTAATGCAAGTAATTACGGTTTGTAGATACGTTAAGTTTTGGGTTTTGTGTAAGGTTTGGTAAAGAAAAAAGGTACAACGGCAAGACGGCATCGTATTGAGTCTGCTAATGACCGATCGACAACAACGTGCGTGTGAAATTCACGAGCCACTAAGGCTCGGATCACCTTGAGTTTCGAAGGGGTTTAGATTACACTTTCGGAAATTTTCATTTCAGGCCGTCGTCTCTCCCTGTAATAGTGAAGACTGAGTCGTTGCATTTATGAAACGCTCTTGCATAGACGCCCTGACTGTGTTAATTTCGAATGAGCGGGACAACGCTACTTCCAGAAATCGGTACCGAAAACTTCAGGAGAAAAGATCTTATGAGTTTGGATAAGGGTAAAGCGATCGAATCTGCACTTGCACAGATCGAGAAAAAATTTGGCAAAGGTTCGATAATGCGTCTCGGTGAACGGCCGCACGAAGATGTTGGCGCGATCTCAACGAATTGTTTGAGCCTCGACGCGGCGATAGGCGTCGGCGGATTTCCGCGCGGCCGAATCGTCGAAGTTTACGGTCCGGAGAGCTCCGGAAAAACGACTCTCGCCCTGACCGTCGTCGCGTCCGCGCAGAAAATGAGTGGAATTTGCGCATATATCGATGCCGAACACGCGATGGATCCGGAATACGCGACCAAACTCGGCGTCAACATCGACGACATGCTCATTTCGCAACCGGATTCCGGCGAGCAGGCTCTCGAGATCGCTGAAACGCTGGTTCGTTCCAATAGTGTCGACGTGATCGTCATCGACTCGGTCGCGGCCCTCGTACCGCGAGCCGAGCTTGACGGCGAAATGGGTGATTCGCTTCCGGGACTTCAGGCTCGATTGATGTCGCAGGCACTTCGAAAGATCACGGCGATCGTGTCGAGCTCGCACACGTGCTTTATCTTTATTAATCAGCTTCGGGAAAAGATCGGAGTGTTCTTCGGCTCGCCTGAGACAACGACGGGAGGTAAGGCTTTGAAATTTTACGCCAGTCTCCGGCTCGATATCCGCCGGATCGGCGCGATCAAAGACGGCGATAAGGTCGTCGGAAACCGGACCCGCGTCAAGGTGGTCAAGAACAAATGCGCTCCGCCGTTTCGCGAATCGGAATTCGACATTATGTACGGCGAAGGTATCTCGCGCGAAGGCGACCTCCTCGACCTTGCCGTAAATCACAACATTGTTGAGAAGAGCGGCGCGTGGTTCTCGTTCAAGGGAGAACGTCTCGGCCAGGGACGCGACAATGTCAAAAATATGCTCAAGACAAATCCCGAACTGCTTGAGCGGATCGAAACGGACGTCAAGGTGGAACTTGGTTTCAGTAAATCCGAAGCGGCCGTCGGTTAACAAGCTGTTCGCAACAAATCGAAAAAAAAGGGCACCTCCAAGGAGGATGCCCTTTTTGATATGGCGGATGCGAGTATTACTACGGTTTTAAGATCTTGTTCGTATTCTTGCGCATCATCTGGTCGCCGCTATTACTCTTTTTCATCATTTGGTTGTTTACGGTTGACGCGGCATTTGAATTAGTCGATTGTTGTTGCATCGCCTTTCGAATTTCCTCGGGTGAAGGGATTCCAGGTGTCGGCGTCACGCCGGGCTTGATACCTTTTTTGAGCGTCGCAGGATCCGGGATGCCGGGCGTAGGCGTAGCCCCCTTTGGCAAGTTGGCGATCGTGGGCGGAATTCCGGGTGTCGAGTTCCCCGAGGGTTGGATCGGCTCCGAATTGAGTCCCGGCGGCATATTAGCCGGATCGAGTTTCATGGCTTTGTTTGCGTTGGCGTTGGAGTTTGTATTAGCGGGCCCGGAACTGCCGCAGGCCACTGAAAATACTGCAATTGCAAGAGCAGCGATAAGGAATAAGTACTTCATAAAATTCACGATCCCCCAATAAAAACGTAACAATGCCGGTTTGAAGGTTGCATCGCCGGGGGTCAGCGACGGCGTTCAAACCGGCATAGGCAGGTTTCAAACGGACTTTGTAGCCGTGGTTGCGGACTACTAAAGAGTGATTATAAAACTCTCGCAGTCTTTGTCAATAACTATTTATTCGAGCTTATCCGGGTTTTGCGATCAATAGAACTACGGTCATTCCGACGATTTGACATAAGGAAAGTGCTTACTTAAACTTAGAGGTTCGTGCGGACGTGCGACCCGTTCGCAGAGTCTCGGGCCAGGTAGCTCAGTTGGTAGAGCAGCGGACTGAAAATCCGCGTGTCGGCGGTTCGACCCCGTCCCTGGCCACCAATTTTTCCAACAACTTAGGGCTGCCGTAATGGCAGCCCTTTTGTCTGATATGCACCTTCCGTGCAACGCCTAGGTTATTCGATCACCTGACAAACTAATTCGGCACCGGAACGTCGCCGGCGGAGCCGAATTGCCGGATGTTTACGACTTTGGAGGCATACTCACGCGAATAGGCTCGGAAACCGTTGTGGTCAGCTCTACCAAAAAAAAGAACGTCAAACGGTGCGAGTATGAACGGCGGTTTGCACCGTTACGAGCCCTTCACTCTGTTCCATCGGGAGACAAAAGCGCGGATTAAGGTGCAGGATCGGCAACAAAGTCAAGATCTGCAATGTCGTCCTGGACGCCGACGATCATCGATGGCTGGCGAAAGCGATACTGTTTTGCGGCGACGCTGACGACATACGTCGCGCCGGACGGGACCTCGTCGAACGAGAAATAGCCGAGATTTGAAGTGCGAACAAGTCTCGTCGCACCATCCACTGATGAAAGCGTCAGCGTCGCATTTGAGATGCCGCTTCCGTCCGCACGTCTGACGCGGCCGCTGATACCTACAACTGCCGCGGTCGGAGCATTAGGTCCGGAGATCGCCCACGGAGAAAATTGAGTAACGCCCGAATATTCGACCCAATTGTCGACCGCATTTCTGTTGGTCGTACCCTGGATGGTCCATATTGAGCCGTCGAACCTCCAAAGGTTTAGATCAGATTCGCTGTTTCCGTTCAGCTCTGACTCCAGGTAATGAAGTCTCAATGTGGCCGAATACCCGCTGCCGCCAACTGGTGTTATCGTGTACAGTCGACTGACTGCGTTCGGAAAACCGGCCGGAACGGTTGCGGGCTCAATCTTGACAAGAACCTCGGTCGGCGGGGTGCCGGAATTGAATAAGATCGTGGTGAACGGATTCCCGTAACTAACCGCGGTCCCGGGGCAAGAGGCAAGATTCGTCCGTTTAATGTTACCAGTAACTTCTCCCGGCCCGGTCCACGAAACTGAGCATGGAACGCTGAATACAGATGGGCCAACGGTTTGGAAAGCTCCGTATGTCTGCAGCGTGCCAGATCCGTACGTGACATCGGTAAGAACACTTGTACTAGACAACGGGTCGAAGTATATAGAACCGGCACCGGCCCACGTTCCGCTGCCCGCGAGATTCATTTGCTGTGCCGCCAACGGCCAAAAATAGACATTCGCTCCATTTATCAGGCCGTTGTTAGTGAATGACGTGCCTCGGAATGTGAGGGCCGCAAAGCTGTTTAGCATGTCAAGGGTTCCATTGATGGTCACGTTTCCGCGCACATCGGCACCCGTTCCGTTGAGCCGAAACACCGCACCGGAATCGACCGTCAACGGCCCGGTGACGACGAAAGGTGCGAATGTCGTATCAGTCCTTACCGAACCACCGGCGATTTTTAGCTCAGCACCAAAGGTCGCCCCTAAATTCAGACTTCGGATCAGCGGTGTTCCGGAGAGTGGCTGCATTACGAAAGTTCCGGGGCCCGCGACCAAACCCGAATTGCTGAGCAAGATGCCGAATTGATTACCGCTACCGGTGGACGTCAGGATGTGACCGTTAAGATCCAAGGTGTAACCGATCTGCCATTCGTCGACGGCAAACGACACGTCATTAAGGAGTTTTACCGTCGATGGGGTAGCCGGCAGGTTGTTGCCCATCGCGATCCAGCCGCCCGACCACACACCAACTCCGGCAATACTTTGTGCAAGTGGTATCGATCCGGAAGGGTTAAAGCGTACGGCGTCCGCTGTCACGCCGCCGTTGTTTGTAAAAGTTCCGCCAAAGAAGTTGATAATGTTGCCGCCAAAAACGGATTCCTTAGTGATAACGCCATTTATCGTAGCATCGCCGTAAATGTTTACGGCTGCCGCGTTCAGCCGAAATGTCGCGCCCGGGTTGACCGTCAGCGGGCCGCTAAACGTGCCGCCGGCGGAATAGTTGGCGAGGCCGGAGGCCAGAGTGACCCCCGGAGCATTTCCGCCGACGACAACGGTTCCGAGCGTCGGTGCGAGCCTGAGAGTGCCTGTACCCACCGCACTGCCGCCGGACGAATAAGAATTACCGATAAAATTCAACGTATGACCATTGAAATCCATAGTGCCGTTCGCATTAAATGCACCAATATCAAAGGTCATGTCGCTTAACAGTCTAACGGTCTGCCCGCTTGAGACAGCTCCGATGGGGAATTTGTTTGGCCGGGACCGGAAAAATCATGTGCCGGGCCGCCAGTAAAATTTAGAGCACCGGTTCCGATCATCGATCCGGAATTGTCGAAGTCGCCGTTCACCGTAACATTTACCGCATTCAGCGAACCTGCATTTCGAAGCCCCTTCGATTGAATGGTATTTACATTAAGATTGACGCCATTTACGACATCACCTGATGCCGTCATAACGTGAATGTTGTTCATGTCGCCGGAGTTCGATAAATTACGGCAGTTAATATCGGCATTACCCGGCTGCGATATGTCGGGTTGGACGGTGCCGAAGTTAGCAATGTCCTCCCCGGTTGTAAGCGAGGAGTTCAATGTCAAAATGCTGTTGACCCTTAGATTTCGGACCGATGCCGGGGAACCGACCTTGACAGGACAAACAATGGCAACATCGTCTGTTGCCAGAGGCACATGTCCACTCGGCCATGTCAGCGGATCACCCCAATAACCAGAGCCATTAAGAGCGCATGAGATTCCGGTTCCGCCGCCGCCGCTGCCATTGGTAGAGTAAACTGGGGAACCAGTCGAAAATAAGCCGCGACCGTGTGTTACCGCGACGAGCGAACCAGCTCTCCAAAACAAGTCATCGACCGATACGTTAGCGGGACCGAATTGCGGTACTTGCCAGGTTGCACCGGCATCCTCCGAAGCAAAAATGCCAACCTCCGTTCCAACGTATAGGAAGTCCGGACGCACAGGATTCAAAAGCATACTTCGAATTGGAACGCTAGGAAGGCTGCTGGCTCCGGCCCCAGAAACCCTGGTCCAGGTCGCCCCAAGATCCGTGGTACGGTAAATATTGCCAGAGCTAAATCCACCGTAGGTTGCATATATCCAATTCGGGCTCCGTGTTTCGTCGATCACTATCCTCGTCACGAAGCGGGCCGGAGTAGCAACTGCCGGGGCAAGTCCAACCTTACTTATTGTGGCCCACGTCGGAGCGTCGCTCGTGCCATCGAACGTAAGGAAGATCCTTCCATTGTTGTCGCCAACTACGACAAAGTCTGAATTGTTTGGCGAAACGACGATCGCGCTGATCGGCACGAAGCTCGGCGGGATCAGTCCATTCGACACCGGGGCCTTGATCGTCGTCCAGGTTGGATAGCCGCCAGCCTTAATATCGTTGCTGCGCCAGAGGCTTAATCCGCCTGCCAACATCCGGTTGGAATCATTCGGATCGAGAATTATTGGTGCGATGAAATTAGCTCCATTGAACGCATCGGTGATTCCCACGGATGGGCTGACGCAAGGCCCACCGTTAGGGTTCGGCTGTCCACCCGGTAGCGTGTTCACCGGATTGCAGTAAATATAGCCAAAGTTGGCTCCCCCATCACTCGATCGAAATATCCCAAGATTGATGTATTCACCGTAAAAGTAGTTGTTATCGGTTGGGTCGGCGGCGGTTATTCCGCCGTCGCCGCCGAACGGTTTTGTCCAAGTCTGGGCATCGCCGCCGAACCTTAACGTTCCATTATCCTGGGCACCCCCGACGATGATCCCGGCGGAGTTTGTCGCTGCTCCATAGAATTGAGTGATTGACAGTCCGTTGTTGAGGCTCGTCCAGCCACCGGCATCGGAAACCGTTGAAATGTCATCCGCCCGGAAAATGCCGCCGTCATTGCTAAAATATGCAGTTTTATTCGTGGTGTTATTAAAGCCCGGATCAGCTACTATCATGTGATTGTCGCTGTGCATCGGAGGACCGTTTGCTACTTGCGCGATGGGGGACCAGTTTACACCTCCGTCAGTCGATCGAAAGGCGAAAACGCCGCCGACCACCACGAAGTTTGGATCCATTGGATTTACCCAAATAATATTGTCATAACCGCCTTGGGTGCCCAAAAGCGAATTGCCGGAACTCGCCATGTTAATCCGAATAAATTTCTGACCACCGTCGGCACTCTTGAAGATCTCGCCATTGGTTTGATTCGGAGCAGTGCCGGTCGACTGGTTCACTGACGCATAGACAATGTTCGGACTACTAGGAGCGTAAGCGATCTCAACCCTACCTGTAATAACGGCTGTGAATGTTGCTCCACCGTCGGTAGAGAAACGGCTGAACGACCAGGTGGCTCCGCCGTCGGTTGTATAGCCGATCGCTCCCGACCCACCGGCCACAGCCTTTAGACTGTCAGTCGGATCGAAGTCGATGTCCATGAAGTTCTGCGGAGAACCTGCCATTGCGGTCCATGTCGCTCCTCCATCCGAGGATCGTCGAATACCGACTACCGTCGCCGCGAGAATTGTCGCTCCGTCGGGCGAAATTGCAAGACGGTTAACATAGGACCATGCACATGTCGGACCCGCACTTATACAAGCTGTGACCGGATTGGTCGATGTAAGTTGGGTCCAAGTAGATCCGCCATCGTTGGATTTGAATACGCCGTCGCCTCGCAGACCGTCCGGTGATCCTTGACCTTCACTTCCAGCCAAATTCGCTGCGAACGACTCGCCGGTTCCCGCGTACATTGTATTTGGGTTGACAGGATCAATTATGATTGTCGAGACTGCGATATTCGCCATGAAATCGTCGACGGGTGACCAGTTACCTCCCGCATCCGTTGATTTCCAGATGCCGCCGCCAACACTGCCGATCCAGATCTTATTTGAATCGGTTGGATCGATGATGATCGTCCTGATCCTTCCGCCGATATTGCCCGGGCCAAGCGGCGTCCAAGGGACGGCAGAAAGACCGGCAACCGTGCCGATCCCTTTTTTCCCCTCGGACATCGCTTTCGTTCGCTGATCGGCGATCATTTCGTTTATGTGCCGCCTTGCCTTGTTGATCCCATCGGGGTCGATAACACCATTTTCGTCCTGAAGTTGTAATTGTCTGAATCGAACGGCATCGCCGGGGTGATCTCCTTTAGGTCCTTCACCCTCGACCTCATTTTCTCGCCCGTTAAACTCGAGTTCTGCGGCCGACCGGGGCGTCGAGCCACTTGCGTCGGCAAGCTCTACGGTAGAGAACAGATTTTTACGGCAGTCATTCCGGAGACGAGCCAATTTCCCTGAAACCAAGGGACCTGCGGAATATATCGGATTGCCGTTCCTTTCCGATGCTTTACGCGGTGCGGAACCGTTCCCTTTGATCGGTGGCCCGACGCTTTTACCGTCGTCGGCTTCTAGAAATGCGTTGGTAATCGTTAGGTCTGAAACCAGAGGCGACGCCGTCTTCGCCACCGCCGGTTCGGAAACATCCGAGGTCACTAGGTGCAGATCAGCGTCTGCCCTATTCCTCAGCGTGGGAGTCCCAAATGGCCAGAAAGCAAGTAGCACGACTCCCAAAATCGCAGCCAAAAGAGCCAACAAAGAAACCAACCGTGCTGAATTGCGACTCTTAAATATCCTGAAATGCATCGTTGTACCCGTTCTCAAGTTTATGTTCGGTCAGTTTCACACATGCCTCAACTGGATCCTAGCCGTGCCAACGGTTACGGCAGAACAACCTTCGTGATCGTTCCGGGTGCGGTATTTGTAATGAAAATATTGCCATTGTCGGCGTTTCGGGCCATGGCCGTTGGCGTAATGAGCAGCACGCCGAGGTCGACCGGCGTCGCCGATTGGCTGCTGAAATAACGAAGGCGTCCCGGTGCCTGTGCCAACTGGTTCGTGCTGAACTCCAGCGTGTAATACGACGATCCCGTGTCATCATCGCCCGCACTAAAATCAGATTCGTCGCCGACCCTGACGACGTCGATCGCGGACGTCAGATTTGGAATAAGGCCGGATGTTGTGCCGTCCTTCATATTTACGCTGCGGACTTCCGACATACCCGGAATGAATGGGAACCCTGTGAGCAAGGTGACCAGAAGCCTATTTCCGAATCGGTGCACACTATCGGGAACCGCTTCGATGAACGGTCCGCCGATCGTGCCGAAGAGCGGATTCGGTCGATCAGGGAACATTGTGAGAATGGAATCCGTTCCCGTACTGATGTCGACCGAGTGGATCAGGTTATGGCCGGCATCGACTATATAGAGGTTTCGCTGGAACATCTCGACGCCGTATAGATGAGAGGCCTTGACGTTGTTCGGATTTCCAGGCCTCGGGGCCGGAGCATAGTCCGGCAAAATCGCCACCATTCGAACAGACATCGTTCGCCCCTGCACATTAGCGATGGTGACCGTATTCCCGGCGGCGAGTGAGACTTGGTCAGATGATGTCATTGTGAAGCCGGACGCGAGCGACGGGTAGTTCTTCGGCAGGCTGACCTCCAAGACCGAATCAAAGATCGGTGAAGAAGGGGTGCCGGGGTTCGGCGACTCAAGTCCCGGTCCCGGACCCGGCACCACGGCGTCCCCAACACCGATCGTCACATATAGAGTCTGACCTCTAAGCAATATTCCCGATGGACCGTCGGGATCGCCGGCCGGACCGCCGAGGAAAGAAACGGCTGACGGCAGGCCGCTGATCAGCGTCCGGCGAAAGCCGGTGGCCTGGTCGATAACGGAGATGCGGCCTGAATTCGCACTCGTGTTGCCCGCTTCGGAAACGATGAGCGAATTCCCCGCGCCGATCGCGATCTTATTCGGGTGATTCAGGCCGCCTGTAAGCACCGACAATGTTTGGGCAGGCAATGTCGTCGCGGAAAGAGAATAGACCGAGATCAGAAAAACCAATGATACGTAATAACAAGTAACTTTCTTCATATTCACTCCTCTTTATCTCCTAAAGTAAGATCTCCCGGATCTCACCGCACTTATCTTCTTCATTCGATTCGGACCCGCACGATTCGACGTCTTCACACAGTAATTCATTGCATCCCTATCTTCCGCGGTGCTAAACTTAGCGGATCTCATTTCATCTGACGATCGTCCAGACTAGTCGCCGTTTTGGTTGCAGTTAATGTGTGACTTTACGTGATCGCGGGGAAATAAGTACTTCAGTATTTCTGAAAGGTTTCTGAATTGTTTCTGACCGCATTTTCAAACCGATGTCACTCAATCTAAGTGAGGCATACGAATTTTCCGGTTTTCGCCTAAATGTGCCTGAGCGCCTTCTCACCAAGATGGGCAAGGCCGTTCCGTTGTCCGAAAAGGCATTCGAAACGCTTTGCGCTTTGGTAAGGCGAGGCGGCAGTCTTGCAACAAAGGATGAATTGATATCAGAGGTCTGGCCGGACGCAGTCGTCGAGGCGAATAACCTTGACAAGAGCATTTCGCGACTACGTCGGATCCTGGGGGAGAAGAGGGGCGAAAATGTCTTTATCGAGACTGTCCGCGGACACGGTTACCGTCTTGTGGCTGAGGTTAAGCGAATTGACCATGGAGCGGTCAACCAGAAAACATCCTTGTTGCCATCAAATTCATATGAATCCGACTCCGGGTCGCTGAAAGGACGCCGGAACCCGCTTATCGAAAGTGACTCGGTCGCTGTAATGGCATTTGAGAATCTTAGTTCCGAGTTCGACAACGAGTATTTTTGTGACGGTCTGGCCGAGGCTCTGATAAATGCGTTGTCAAAGGTAAGTGGACTGAGGGTGGCAGCGAGAACCTCCACCTTTTTTTTTAATGGAAAAAACCTTCGACTGCGAGAGATCGGGAACGCCCTCGGGGTCCATTCCATTCTTGAGGGCAGCGTTGGGAAAACTGGCGACAGAATTCGGATAACTGTACGACTCGTCAATGCCGATAATGGGTTCACGATATGGGCAGAGCGGTTTGATCGTGAACTTCGGGACATTTTCGACTTACAGGATGAGATAGCAATTGCTGTCGTCGATGGCCTCAAACTTAAACTCGTTGGAAGTGAACGGGTGGCAATTTTGAAGCGGTATACGACAAATGCCGAAGCGTATCTGCTCTACCTCAAGGGCCAGTATCATCGTTGGAAGACCTCACGATCGGATTTCGCCAGTTCGTTAAAGTTCTTTCGACAAGCGGTCGAGCTTGATCCGGAATTCGATCTTGGAAATTTCGGCATATCGGCTTATTACGGTTACGGTACTGCCTGGGGCCAACTGGCGATTCTCCCCGAGAAAGCATGGCCGCTCGCAACAGAGTATGCGGAACGCGCAGGCAAGATCGATCCGACCTTGCCTGAGCTTAGGCTTTCGCAAGCGGCCCGGGATCTAGTGAATGGGCGGAATTGGGAGAGTGCCGGACGCGGATTTGCCTCGGTAGTTGATACAAGTTCAAATTTTGCAGAAATACACCACGCGCTTTCGTTCTATTTTTTGACATTGTCTCGATTTGACGAATCAGTTCGTGAAGCTCGACGGGCGGTTGAACTCGATCCGCTTTCATTGCTTTTCAATCGATTCGTTGGATTTACTCTATTTTGTGGTAGACGTTACGATGATGCAGTATCTCAGCTGAAAGAAACACTTGAAATGGAACCTAACAATTCGTCTGTAAATGAACTGTTGGGTGCCGCCTATATACAAAAAGGAATGTTCGCCGAGGCGGTGGAGTCATGACGTCGTGCAGCGAGGTATGAAGGTGACGAAGAAGCCTACTCAATATTGTCGGTCAAGATAGCTCGATCTAGCGATGTGACGACGTCGATACAAAAACTGGCGAAGTTGCGACTTGATCGCCTCGGACAGGAGGCCGCGACCGCGGAATATGTCCCGTCGATCTATTTTGCTTGGCAACATATTATGTCAGGCGATGATGATAATGCGCTGGACTGGCTGGAAAAAGCCGCCGCCGAACGAAACGTGTTTCCGCTCCTGATAAACGTCGATCCTATTTATGACCGGCTTCGCTCGCACCGCAGATTTGCATCGATCGTCGCATCAATCGGGTTTCCCGATGGCTACGCGGCTGGTTTCTAAAGATAATATCTATTTTGGCGTCCGGCCAAGAGATTGAAATAGAAGTTGTGCGATCGGTCAAGGAGCTATCGAAAAGCCCGTCCCCTTAATCATGTAGTTTCGTCTCCAGTCTTCTTGAACACTATTAGAAAGGCCCGGCCGATCGACTCCTGCGGTTCCTGCTTTTAGTGATTTTTTTACTGGTTACAGCTTTTTGCTCGCTGCTCGCTGCTTACCGATCACCTCACGAACTCATTCAGCACGGGCACGGGGCCGGTTGCGCCGAATTGCTAGATGATCGTGCCTGCTGTCGAGTCTCGGCCACTCCAGATTTTGTATTAGATAGATCTCTAAGTAGATCAAGAAGACGTAAGCCAAGTGTTTTTTTTTCTTAGCGCTGATAACATGTCGAGGATGACACCGTCCGAACTGGCAACCTTGCTTGTTGAAAGCCCCGCAAGGGAGCGACGCGGGCTGATCGATGCGAATCCATCGGTCCCGATGGTCGAAATTGCGGAATCCTTACAGCAGCTTTGTTACGAGGTTTGGACCAATGATCCTCAACGTGTGACCGATATTGCCGCTACGCTTGAGGTGCTAAGTTTGCGTTCCGAAAGCGAAGAGGTCGCGGCGTATGCCGAGTGGACGGCCGCTATCGAAGCACTGGTGTCCGGCGACCATGATCTGACGATCCGTTGGATCGATCTTTCTGAAGAGCGATTCGATCGGTTGGGCAAGGACCATCTCGCAGCCAAAACCCAAACGAGCAAGATCTATGCGCTCGCGCTCCTCGGCCGATACGACGAGGCGGTCAAGTGCGGCGAGGCGGCTCTGGAGATATTCCTCAAACACGGTGACTTCTATTCAGCCGGAAAAATAGAACACAATATAGGTAACCTCTTCTGGCGGCGTGATCTTTATCGCGAGTCTGAACCTTATCTCCATTCGGCCCATCGGCGATTTGAAGCGATCGGGGATCATCGCCAACTCGCAATGGTCGAGAACTGCCAGGCCTTCGTCAAAACGCTACAAAATGACTTTCGCGCGGCTGAAGTCATTTACCAGTCGGCCCTCGAGCGTTCAAAGTTGCATGATCTGACCGTGACTGAGGCCGAGATCGAAACCGGACTCAGCAATTTGTATCTGTTTGAAGGCCGTTACGATCTGGCTCTCCGCTATATGGAGCTATCCAGGCAAAAATACGAAGAGCTGGAAATGCCGACGCAGATCGCCTTATGCGAGCTCGAGATCGCGGATATCTACCTGGAACTCAGCCTCCTGCAGGAAGCATCGGAATTTTATCGGCAGGCAGAGGAGCGGTTTGGAAAACTCGGGATGCAAGCCGAACTCGCCCGAAGCTGCCTGAATCATGCGCGTGTGCATCTTGGGCAAGGTAACTTAGGGGCAGCCAAAACATCTCTGGTCAGGGCCGAAGAGCTATACACCGCCGAAGGCAACTTGGTCGGTGCTGCGACCGCCCGGCTCGTGCATGCCCAAATGTTGATGGAGACCGGTGATCTCGAAATCGCCCAGACACTTGTTATGTCGGCACGAAGCTCGCTTCACTCGACCGGCAACCAGCGTGCGGAGCTTTTTGCCGGCTGGCTGCTCGGCGAAATCATGCGACTCGATGGACGCGGCGATGAGGCTCTGGCAGTGTTGAAGGAAACGCTTGATTCGGCCAGTGAGGTATCGGTCCAGGTAGAATATTTGTGTCGCGTCTCGATTGGCCGGATATCCGGAATCGAGTCCGAGTTTGTTGAGGCGATCGAATTGGTCGAGAATTCACGGTCGGCTCTTGCCCCCGAGGATCTGCGCACTTCGTATTTTTCTAAACGCCTAGAGCCTTACGACCAACTGGTTCGGTTAAAACTTGAGCGGGGACAACTGCGAGAAGCACTCGAATGGCATGAGCGTTCACGTTCTCGAACGCTCGCCGATAACCTCCGGAAGAAGGACTTCCGGCCCGACACGAACGAAAAACTTGATGAGATCAGGATCGAACTGAATTGGCTTTACAATCGCATCGATCGAAGCAGGATTTCGTCGATTGAAGAGAGGAAACAGGTCGAAAAACTCAAATCGCACCTTATTCAACGAGAACGGGAATTTGCTGAGATCAGCCGACGTACGAGCCTAAACGGGGCTGGGGAGATCCATCGGCAATGGAAATTTGATCTTGAGGGTCTTTGCGGTCAACTCGCAGACACGACGGTGATCGAATATGCATCGATCGAGGGCCGAATAAGTGCCTTCATGATCTCCGAGAAAGGGCTAACTGCATTTTCAAACATAGCGTCGGAACGGGAGGTTGAAGGAGAGATCGCCAAATTCCTATTTCAGATGAAAACGGGTAGAATGTTCGACCGCCTGACGGATCAGAACCGGTCCATCGCTTCCGAACGGCTGAATGTGCACAGCAGTCGGCTTTTCGATCTTCTTGTGAGGCCTTTGCTCGGATCGATAAAACACGAACGGCTTGTAATTGTGCCCTCGGGAATGATGAACTACCTGCCGTTTGCGGCTCTGCATGACGGTGAAAGATACATGGCCGAACAGTATTCTCTTTCAAATGCGCCTAGCCTCACGATCTTCAGCCACTGCAACAATTTGCCCCTCGGCAACCCCGATCGGGCGCTTTTCGCAGGTGTGCCGGACGGTCAAACGCCGATGGTCGAGCATGAGATATTGGAACTCGCCGGACTTTTTCCTGATGCGACGACATTGATCGGGCCGGCGGTCACCCTCGAAAACCTTAAGAAGTGCGTCGCCGAACAAGGCATAATTCATATCGCCTGTCACGGAAAATTTCGGCAAGACAATCCGGCATTTTCATCATTAGCGCTATTTTCCGAGGTTTTAAGCGTAAATAATATCTATGGACTGAATCTCAAAAATAGTATAATTACGTTAAGCGCCTGCGAGAGCGGCCTCAACGAAGTCATACGCGGAGAGGAACTTATCGGTATGACACGTGCCTTTTTTGCCGCAGGAGCAAGTGCACTTCTGATGACCCTTTGGCGAATTGACGATTCGGCGACGGCGAAAATCATGAAGGAGATTTATTCCAGGTTTCTAAGTGGTGTCGGCATTGCCGCGTCGCTTCGCGAGGCACAGCTCAGCTTTATCGAAAACGGTATCCATCCCTATTTCTGGTCACCTTTTATTTTGTCAGGAAAATTGTAAAAAAAACTTTGCCTCCTTGTATTTTTTCCCAAATCGGGCGGACTTAAAATAGAGGAAAGAGTTTATTCCCACCGGAACACGAGCATTCTGAGGTAGTAGAACGATGAAATTCAAACTTGGGATCATTTTCGTCTTAGCGGTGACAATGGCGCTGTTCGGTTCGGTATTCGGTCAGAGCAATCCCGACCCGTATGTCAACAATGAGATCATCGTAAGACTAAAGTCCGCGACAGATCTACCGTCAATAGCCCAACAATACGGTTTGAACATTTCGCCTATTTCCGAAATAGGCGACCTGCCGATCTATCGTTTGCGGGTACCCTCCGGAGTTTCGATTCCTCAACTGGTGACGTTGCTCCAGGCAGATCCATTTAATCGTGTAATGGCGGCAGAACCCAACTACATCCTCGGTTCGCCGGTCGCCGGCGGTACGCCTTGGAGCATGGGAGGTTCGTGGAGCATTGGCGGTTCCTGGAGTATAGGGTCAAGCGTTAAAGGATACAGCATTCAGTGGATGCGTGGCCGGATCAATCTTGATGCCGCACAGCTTGTGAGTCGCGGGGCAGGGGCGAGGATCGCGGTCATTGATACGGGTATAGATACCCAACATCCTATCTTTGCGGGTAAACTCCTGCCTGGATACGATTTTGTCGACAGCGACAATGATCCGTCAGAAGTTGGGTCTGCACATGTCGGGGCCTACGGACATGGCACGCACGTAGCTGGGATCATTACAATGGTCGCACCGGACGCGAAGATCATCCCCGTCCGTATTCTTGATCAAAACGGAGTTGGCGACGTTTGGCGACTTGCGAAAGCCTTGATATACGCGGCCAATCCCGATGGCGACCCATCGACGAATGACGGTGCTAATATCGTAAACCTTAGCCTTGGGACGACCCAGAGATCCGATCTGATCACCAAAATAATAAAGGCCGTAACGAATCGCGATCCATTGAACGACGATCCAGATCTGCCGCAGATCCTTCATCCAGGAATGATCATCGTCGCATCGGCCGGAAATACGGGGAACGGCGTACATATTTACCCGGCAGCATCCGGTGAGATCGATGGACTGATAGCTGTTGGTTCGAGTTCGGCGGGAGATGCCCTCTCGAGTTTTTCGACACGCGGCGAATGGGTTCAGATAATGGCCCCCGGTGAGCGGATCGTCAGCTCGGTGCCGGGTGGCCGATATGGCGTTTGGCAGGGAACATCAATGTCCGCTCCGATCGTTGCCGGCGTTGCCGCTCTCGTACGGCAGAGATTTTCAAATTTATCACCCGCTGGGATCTTCGAACAACTGCGACGGACGTCAGTATCGGTCGGTTCCGGTCTGCCTCGTCGAATAGATGCCGCCCAGGCGGTCACCAACGCGCCTTAAAGCGAATTCCGGTGCCGATCGCCACAAATCTCAGCACCGACGGGCCGAAAGTGCTCTGGATATAGATGCATCGAAAAGATGAGGAACTTGTAAAGGCAGCCCGCGACGGCGACGAATCGGCCTGGGAAGCGATCACGCTCAAATATCAGAACCTTTTGTTTTCGATCCCGCGCCGTGCGGGCCTCGGCAGAGATCTTGCATCCGACGTTCTACAAGAAGTTTTCACAACTCTCTATATAAAACTCGACTTGCTCGAAAAGCCTGAGTTCCTGCGCGCCTGGCTGATCACCACAACGAAACACAAAACAATTCACCTTATCGCTCGCGAAACGCGGGGACGGCCCCGTTCGATCGACGACGACGAGGCAGATCCGGCGTTCGAGATCGCGGACGGTGCACCCTTGGCAGATGACGTGATCATTCGCCTCGAACGCGAGCGTCAGATCGAGGAAGCGTTCACGCATATCGACGACCGCTGCCGCCGTTTGTTAATGATGCTTTATCTCGACAGCGATAAAGTGCCTTACGCCGAGATCGCTGAATCTCTCGGTATTCCACTAGGGAGTATCGGGCCGACGCGAGCCCGATGTCTGGAAAAATTAATAAAATTTATACCTGAATAACCCTGGCTATGTATTTTTCATTCGGTCAAAATGACTTAACAATTGAAACGGGCTTGTATGCCAGGAACCTTGTATGAAACACATTGATTTCGCAAAACTAGTGGAGAGATTCGAGGGTAGTTTGCGTCCGGAGGATGTCCGTTTGGTGGACGAACACGCGAGCAACTGCCGGGTGTGCTCAACATCCTACCGGAAACTCGCCGACATTTTCGCTTACACGGCTCCCGTCGAGTCCGAGGCTGTTCCGCAGGCGACGACCGCACGGATACTCAACATCTACCAGCGAAAGCCGGCTCAGGCAGATGCTCCGCAACCTGAACGCCGCGGGCTTGCGACCTTTTTGTTCGACGACTGGCAGATGGCGGTGAACGAGAGGTACTCGGGCATCGAATCGCGCCAGCTTCTGTTCCAGGTGGAAGAATATCAGGTCGATCTGAGGATCGAATTTTCTGGAGAATTCGGAATGGTTGCCGGACAGATCTTCCCCGCGATAGCCAACGCTACTGCCGAACTTATCAATTCGGACCGACAAATTACCGCAGAAGTAAGCGAGCTCGGTGAATTTGTGTTCGACGCGGTTCCCAAAGGCAATTATGAGCTACGCATCGCCTCCGCAGACAGCGAAATAATTTTAGAACAGGTTCCCATCCAACAGTAGGAATGAGCGTAGCGGTCCACGCTGCGCTCAGCTTTTCACACACCACGCAAATTGCACGTCTTCGTGCCTTCAAGCCCTGCACAAAGCGGCCGACCGGCCGCGTGCGCCGAAACTTCCGGACAGAAAAAAATCAACGTTTAGATTTGTTGTATTTTTTTGTACGTACATCTGACTCAACCCTTAAGCGATCCTCTCCCCATCACATATTCGCTTCGAGGACGATATGAAAAAAGAAGAAAACGAGGTTATTCGTGCGGACCGCCGCACGTTTCTTTCGATTTTGCCGATCGGAGTTTTGGGGGTTGTCGGTGCTTCCATGACCCTGGCTGCAAAGCGGTCTTTGGATCCCGAAACGACTGTCGCAGCAGACGAAGGATGGAAAACCGTTGGTGACATAGCTGAGATCGCAGGCGATGAACCGATCGAAAAGACGATATCAGTTACTTGCCGTTCGGGATGGAGCAAGACAGTCGAGGACGTTTCCGTCTACGTTCTGCCGCATCACGATAACAAAGTGCTCTCCTCCGTCTGTCCGCACGAAGGCTGCCCGATCGTCTGGGAGGATGAATCCAAAAAGTTCCTCTGTCCATGTCACGACAGCTATTTCAGTGACAAGGGCGAGCGTTTAACCGGACCGGCAAAGCGTGACCTTACCGAATACGAGACCCGAGTCGAAGACGGAAAACTGAAGATCAAAGTTTAGAGGACAACGAAATGGCTGCAGAACTCGAAATCAACCGATGGGGCATTACGAATTGGATCTCACGTGAAACCGAGATCAAACCGATCATCCTGCGTCTTTTAGACGAGCCAGGGACTGGTGTTTCCGCTTGGGCTCGGACGACCAGCGGACTGATCGCACTGCTCCTGTTCGTACAGTTTGCGACCGGGATCTTGCTCGCGTTCCACTATGTTCCGGCGACCGCAAACGCCTATACGACGGTGGCATTTATCGAACTCGCCGTACGCGACGGAGCGTGGATCAGGTCGATGCATTATCACTCGTCGGTCCTGCTGCCGATCGCACTCGCGGCCCACATCCTGCAGATGATATTTCGCCTATCGTTCACGAAGAACTCAGCTGCCTGGATATTCGGGGTCGTGTTGCTCGGACTCGTTCTCGGAGCGGCAGCGACCGGTTACGCATTACCGTGGGACGCTCGAGCGATCAACGGAGTCAACATTGCGATCAGCCTGGCCGGAAATACGCCGATCGCCGGCGGATTCCTGAAGACTTGGATGATGAACGGCAACGCTATCTCGACGCTTACGCTTTCGCGTTTCTACGGGCTCCACGTTTGGATCGTTCCGATGCTGATACTAACGGCTGCTGCGATGCGGGTTTTCATTTTCGGCAAGCGAAAAGACGCTGGCGACGAGCCGCGATACGCAGCCTGGGCACGTTCCCAATTTACGCGAAACGCTCTCGTGATCGGCATTGCATTTCTGGCGATCTCGCTTCTTTCGGTCGTATACCCGGCACCGTTCGGTCCGCAGGCCGCCGAATCATCGACCTATTTGCCTCGGCCCGGCCCGCAATTTCTGTGGTTGTTTGAGATGCAGAAATATACGGACGGCACATTGGCAGCAGTACTTGCAATGGGATTTCCATCGGTGGTGATCGGCGGACTTATTGCGGCAGCGTTTCTCTTAAGACGCAGAGTTGACCTGGTCCGGATCGCGGCAATCGGGTTATTCACGGTCGCCTTTGGAACCGTAGGAGTCCTAACTGCGACCGCGATCTACCAGGATCACAGCGACGCAAAGATCTCAGAACAACTCGCCAAACAGGAGTTGGACGAATCGAAATTCCGGGCTTCCGTTTTCGAACCGCAAACTCAAATGCCGCCGAGGCCAAGCAAGCGGGAGGAAAACGACAAGGGCCCGCAATCGTCCGATGCGGTGCTTGCGTCAAGCTCGTCACCGATGCCAGTGCCGTCCGCCTATGAGGTCAACTGTGCGAAGTGTCACGGAGAACGCGGCGAAGGCACGGCCAAATTTCCCGAACTTGTTGACGTAACTACCCGCGACGAGGACCAACTAACGCCCGACATGATCCTTGCGATCATAAACGATCCGAAGGCGGTTGGACGCAGTTCCAAAATGCCTTCCTATAAGAACAAACTCGACGACGATCAAAAACAGGAACTTGTCGAATGGATCAAATCCCTTTCACCGAAGGACCCAAACGGCGAGACTCCGCATGTTCAGACGGCGAGTATTCAAGACCAAAAACAATAATTCAGGAGACTTACAAATATGAAAAATAACAGGTCAGCATTGACCAAATTATTCTTAGCCGCGGCACCGATCGCGCTGGTTGTCGGCATTGCGTTTTCGTTCAGCCCGAACGTCAGTATGGCGAAAGTCACAACTGTGACGTCGGAGAGTCCTTTGGCTGACGGTGGTTCAGACTATGCGACGTACTGTGCAAGGTGCCACGGAAATGACGGCCGCGGGCAGACCGCAAAGGGCCGGCAGACGCACGCGGGTGACCTTACGAAAAGCACGGTGAGCGACACCAAAGGCGTCCGGATGATCACGAACGGAAGCGGCGAAATGCCGGCCTTCAAGAGCAGCATGAATGCCGAACAGATCCGCGGCGTAATGGCGTATATCCACGGCTTCAGACGGTAAAGCGGCGATCAATAAAGGGATATGCATTTTCAGACATTAGGAGGTAAGAGGTCATGAGGTTAAATATTCATAGTGTAAAAGTGGGATTTTTGTTTGTCTTCGCCGGATTTTTGGTCCTTGCGTTCACATTTGGCAAAGGATCTGTGACGACGACGAAAGCGTCCATCTCGGGGCCTCCCTCCGCCCGCACCGGTGCTCCCGGCGAACTGAATTGCACCGATTGCCACAGTCAAAATGCTGGTGTCGGCCAGATGTCGATCGTGGCACCTGCGTCGTACACGCCGGGTCAGACATACACGATCCAAGTTAAGCACGTCACGACAGACACGACTCGGAAACGGTGGGGATTTGAAATGACGTCGCTGGCGAACAACGTTACCGCGGGAGCGTTCGCAAACATAAATGCGACCACCAAAATAATCAGCGGCAGCGGGCGCAGCTATATTGAACACACTTCGACGGGAACATTTCAAAATCAGACCGGAGGAGCAACGTGGAGTTTTAATTGGACCGCACCGGCAACAAATGTCGGCAATGTCACTATGTACGCTGCCGGGATCCAGTCTAACAACAACGGTTCAGAGAGCGGCGACCAGACGTATATGACGAATGTGGTCATTCCGCCCGGAGCCGTGACCGTGATCAGAAACCACGTATTTTCGGATTTTGACGGCGACGGCAAGAGCGATGTTGCAGTTTTCCGTCCAACCGACGGAAATTGGTATGTCACCGGAAGTGCGAATTCGCAATTTCAGGTTACGCCATTCGGATTGGCGACAGATGTTTTGACGCCGGCCGATTTTGACGGCGATAACAAGACGGATGTTGCGGTCTGGCGTTCCGGGTCGGCAGGCGTTGCCGGATTCTATATTCTTCAAAGCACCACAAACACTGTTCGATACGAACAGTTCGGTCAGACAGGCGACGACCCAAGCGCTGTCGGCGATTGGGACGGGGACGGTAAGGCTGACCCAGCGGTTTATCGCGACTCGGCGTCGGGATCGCAGAGCTATTTTTACTATCGCGGGTCGTCAAACAATCCGTCCGGATCAACCACTTTCCTTCCGTGGGGCATGACGGGAGACAAGCCTCTCGCGAGCGACTTTGACGGCGATGGCAAGATGGACCTGGCTGTTTTCCGACCGTCAAACCAAGTCTGGTATATCAGTCAAAGCTCAAACGGAGCGTTGAGGACTGACTATTGGGGAATCGCGTCTGATAAATTTGTTCTAGGCGACTTTGACGGCGACGGTAAGACGGACTTGAGTGTATACCGAAATGGCATGTGGTACATCCGACGCAGTTCGGACAACACGATCAGTTATATACCGTGGGGCGTAAGCACCGACGTGCCGGTAACGGGCGATTTTGATAGTGACGGCAAGAGCGATGTCGGCGTTTATCGAAACGGTACCTGGTATATCTTAATGAGCGGCACATCGGCGCTAAATGTGCGGCAATTCGGCAATTCGACGGATCGAGCGATCGCCTCGGTCAACACCCACTAACACACACCTGCGGCCGGTTCCGCCGTCGTCATCAGCACGAACGGCGGGCCGGCCCACAATACGGAGAAAATAATGAACATTCCAACAAATAAGCTCACTTCGACAGTTGCAAGCCTCCTCTTGCCAGGGTTGCTCCTTTTGATCTTCGGGGCGTCCACGCTTGTTGCGCAGACCGTACCTGATCCGAAGCCATCGGAGGATATCAAGGTCCAATTTGACGAAAAGGACCCGACAGTGATGTATGTCGAATCGAATAGTGAACGCGTTCGCGTTAACACCGTGACAAAACAGATCGAACGTCTGGCTCCATTAACTTCCACGGCAGTCGCCTCGACCCAGCCGGTGGCCGACAAAACAAGCACCCAGCAGGACGAGCCGAAAGAGGACTACTATACTTTCGAGTCCGGAGACGAGCCATTCGACTACAAACTGGTAAACGTGCCGACGCCTAAAAAAGTGCCGAGAGGAACGTGGAACCTCAACTTCAGCCATCGGTTTTCACAGCCGATCCATCCGCTCTCGGAAAGCGGCAGAGCTCTTTTCGGTTTGGATAGTTTCTCGACTTCATCGTTCAATATCATTTATGGCATAACCAACAAACTCTACTTTTCCGCGGGACGCTCACCGCTCTGCCAACGCGGAATGTGCCGCGTGATCGAGCTCGGACTTGGTTACCATCTAACCGACCAGACCAAAAAGTCGCCGGTCGCCGTTTCGGCATATGCAAGCATCGAAGGCAACGGTAACTTCACCGAGGAATATACTTACAATTTTCAGGCAATGGTCTCGCGAAATATTGGGAACCGTGTCTTTCTCTTCTTTTCACCGGCATTTCACGTGAATTCCAACGGGCAGCACAGATTCAACCCGCGGCCAGAGGATTACTATCCTGAAGCAACAGCCGCTAACACATTCAAGCTTCCGGCAAATACGGTGTCATACGGAATGGGTGTCCAGGTTCGCATAACTCCGAGCGTTTCGGGAATATTTGAATACACGCCGCGTACCGGATTCAAATTAGGACGCGTAGACCCGATCTTCGACGCGGACTACAATGTTGTCGGATTTCAGAGTTTCTCAAAACCGGAAATGGGTATCGGACTCCAGTACACGATCGGCAAGCATTCTTTTACTCTGACGTTTTCGAATACGCAAACGACCACGACCAGTCGCTACAATTCGAGCAATCTGGTCGTTGGGCCAAAGGGCCTGGTAATTGGCTTCAATATTTTCCGCAGATGGTGACCGATTCCTATGGTCGTCCGCTTAAAGAGGGTGCGTGGCACCCTCTCTTTTTTGAGTCAAATTACAAAGAGTCCGATCACAGGTCGGACCGGCTTGTCGTCATCGGCATTCGGCGGAGGGCACCAAATGCTATGAAAAGACTGCTACCAGAACAGGCGGCTTCACTTTCAAATCGACCAAAAAGTTCTATGATAAAGGTGGCGCCTGCATGCTGTGGCGGCATGCTGATCGACGAGAATAGTTCGTTTTAATAGGGCAATTGGAGGTGTCATATGAAAGACAGTAAGTCATCCGGTTCTTTCAATCTTGTCGTGACGATTACATGTATCCTGATCTTCGTTTCTCCATTGATCGGGCAGTCGGATCGGAATGCAATTCATTTGGGGGTCAAAGCCGGTGTTAGCATACCGAACCTGGTTGGCGGTGGCGGCGAGGAGATCACTAAAGATTATAAGTCCAGAGTTGCGTCGAACTTTGGCGGTTTCGTGGACTTTGGGCTTTCCAGGAAGGTTTCGGTGCTCGTCGGGCTTGACTATGCAGGCCAGGGCGGAAAAAGGAATGGCATTCAGCCGATAACATCACCCATTCCAGGATTACCGCCTCTGCCGCCCGGTTCGTATTATTTTGCGAATTTCAAAAACACGGCAAAGCTTCATTATCTCGAGGTCCCCGTCCTGTTGAAGTACACGTGGGAAAGAGACCAAAAACCAAGTGTATACATCGACGGCGGGCCGTATTTCGGTTACCTCTTGTCGGCAAAGACAATTACCCGCGGAAACAGTACGATCTATGTGGATAGCGCCGGAACGCCGCTTCTGATCCCACCGCTTAATCAGCCGCTGCCGCCGACATCGTTTGACGCCGATACTGTTGTAACTGATAGCCTGCATAGAGTTAACTACGGCTTCGCGGGCGGTGGCGGCGTAAAATTCCCGGCCGGTAAGAACTACGTTTTTGTCGACGCAAGAGCAACTTATGGCTTCGCTACACTGCAAAGGAATACCGCTACCGATGGTACTAGCCACACCGGAGCACTCGTTATATCCGTTGGATATGCATTCAAATTGAAAGGGAAGTAGCGGTTGGATAAACGGCCTGGTATCTTCCAGAATAAAATTACGATGGGGCGATTCGCGGGAATCGCCTTTTCGTTTGGGGTATAATGCTCTACCTAAATCAATGGAACCTCTAGCCAACCGTATCCGGCCCCGCGAACTCGATGATTTTATCGGGCAAAAGCACCTTGTCGGCCCGGAAAAGCCGCTCCGGTTGGCGATCGATCAGGGCCACATCTTTTCTTTTATCCTATGGGGCACGCCGGGCACGGGTAAGACAACGCTTGCTCGGATCTACGCTAATGCGATAAACGCCGAATTTTACGAGCTCTCCGCGGTTTCTGCCGGCAAGGAAGATATTCGACAGATCGTCAAGACTCCGTCGATCGACGGACGTCCGCGTGTTCTATTTCTCGACGAGATTCATCGTTTCAACAAAGCGCAGCAGGACTTTTTGCTGCCGTACGTTGAGAACGGCCAACTCGTTTTGATCGGTGCAACAACCGAAAACCCGAGTTTTGAGGTGATCCCTGCATTGCTTTCCCGACTGCGGGTTTTTGTGCTTGAGGAGTTTTCGGACGACGAAATGGCGGCCATCATCGCTCGCACCGGCTATGATCTGGAACCGATCGCGATGGATTGGCTGGTCGAGATGGCGAATGGAGATGCCCGCCAGGCGATCACGATGATCGAGAACACATCTCGATTGTACGATTCCATCACTCTGGAAACGCTTAAGGAAACTCTCCAATCCAAATTCCTCCGATACGATAAAAAAGGCGAGGAACATTACAACGTAATAAGTGCGTTCATCAAATCGATGCGTGCCGGTAAACCGGACGCAGCGATCTATTATCTCGCCCGGATGCTGGAATCCGGCGAAGACCCGAAGTTCATCGCACGCAGAATGGTCATTTTCGCCTCCGAGGATATCGGCCTCGCTCAGCCAACCGCTCTTGTTGTTGCGAACGCGGTTTTTCGTGCGGTCGAAACGATCGGGATGCCGGAATGTGCATTGAATTTGGCACACGGGGTCGCATTTCTTTCAAACGCCGCAAAAGACCGGTCTGCGACAAACGCCATTGGAGCAGCGATGGAAGACGCGAAGAAATTCGGCAATTTACCGGTCCCGATGAAGATCCGGAACGCTCCGACCAAACTTATGAAAGAGGTCGGCTATGGCAAAGACGAGGGCAACGATCCTGAAGGCGACTTGATGCCCCAAAAGCTGCGCGGCCGGCGGTATTTCGAAAAGAGTTGATCTGATCAGGAAGAAAAGTTGCGGTTCGGACAGGAGTATTAGCGTTTCCAGTAGTTCTTGATCTTCAGATCGAGCATAGGAAATGCGCAGTACTCCACGTTGCGGCCCGATTCGCGGAGTTTCTGCACCATCGGGATGGCAGCGTCGGCATTTCTAGTGTGAACGATGATCGTCGCCGCCTTTTGTACCTCGGGATTTTCGTTTAACCACACGGCCACGGCCAATCCCGTTCGATCGTAATCGTCGTGGTCGTTGGTCTCGTAATGACGCGGGAGCAGATCATGGTCCAAAAATACCGCGTCGTAGTTATTTTCGGCAAGAAATTCCACAGCGTCTTCGACGTTGATCGCGATATCGAGATTATCGCCGCTAAACCGCTGTTCAAACCAGCGATGACGTCGCGTGTCGTCATCAAGGAGCATCACGGAAATTGGTGTTCGATCTGCACTTAGGTCAGCCAACCCGAACCTGATCATTAAACTGCGTATTAAGCCCATATAAACATCGCAAAACTCAATATAGCACACCACCGGCCTTGAAACTTGAATACCAGAAATACGATGTTATAATCCGACTTGCCGAGATCAGTCCCGTACCCAAATGACCCAAGAAAAGGTAAAAACGCATAATTTGATCGCTGTTCCGAAGCTGGATTCACGGGGTTCCGCGGCGGGCTCTGAGTCCGGGACTGACGAGTGCCGTATTTGCTTTGGAACCGGGATGGAGATCGTTCCCGGCAAAGGAGCCCGGATCTGTGTTTGCCGCAAACGTGACACACACCTTGATCTTCACTCACAAGCCAGACTTCCGAAGCGCTACGAAAAATGCCATTTTAATACTTACTATCCGGGCAACAACCAATCTCAGAAGGCGGCCCTGAACCTCGCTCGATCCTTCGTGGATAATTTTCCTGCCGTTGATAACGGCGTGCTGTTCTCAGGCTCGGTTGGTGTAGGTAAAACGCACCTTGCGGTTTCGATGCTCAAGGGACTCACGGAACGCGGATTTTCTTGCCTTTTTTATGAGTTTGGCACGCTGCTGAAGGAAATTCAGGATTCCTACAATCCGAATACCTTTTCGTCTGAGCTTAGCGTGCTGGCGCCCGTCCTCAATGCCGATGTCCTGGTGCTCGATGAGCTCGGGTCGTCGAAGCCTACGGATTGGGTCCGGGACACGATGGCCCACATCATCAACAACCGCTACAACGAGAAGAAATTCACGATATTTACGACCAACTATCTTGACGAACGCACCGATCCGCGGGAAGAAACCCTCGAAGACCGGATCGGCGTCCGAGCTCGTTCCCGAATATTCGAGATGTGCCAGACGGTCGTCATTCATGGCGAGGATCATCGGCGTAAACTGCACAAAGCCTCAATGATCGGGAAATTGACTAATTGACCTTTCGGAACTGACCCAAATCGAAGCTCTCCCGCTTGTCTTACTACAAACGCTCACTCGTAAATTCAAAACGCAAAACATTTATAAACAATTTTGTGTATTTTTTGGCACAAAATGGTTATACTTATTGTCGGACCCGAACTCTCGGTTCCTCAGGACCCAACAATGCTCGCCCCAAATTCAATCCTAAATCAAGGTCGTTACCGCGTCGCAAGTAACTTTTGGAGTAATGCCTCACATTCTCTGTATGAGGCTCATGATAATGTTTTTGGCCAACATGTAGTGATTTGCGAAGGGCCCGACCCGCGGGCCATCGGCGTAAAGGTTTTTGACCGGGACGCTGACAACAGGCAATTTACCGCCCGCTTTAACAGGCTCAAGTCGCTTTCGCACGAGGCATTGATAGGCGTTCGTGATCATTTCTACCATGCCGACCGAAAGTACCTGGTTTCGGACGCCGTTGATGGTACAAGCATCAGCCAGTTGGCGGCGCTGAGATCGGCACCGGTGACGCTAGAGTCCGTCGTGATGGGCTTGGAGCGGATCGTTGACGCCTATTCCCGGTTCGCGAATGCAAGCGGCAACATCCGCTACTTTGGGACCGATCCGGGAAGTATTCGGATCACCCGGGAAGGTGAGCTGAGATTCCTGTATTTTGGCGACGAAAATGCAAATGAATATGGACCCGATGAACTGGAAAACACTCCCAAATCGGCCCTGTCATTCATGCCGCTCGAGACATTGTGGCCAAAGCTCGATGTTGCCTCACAGAAGGTGATCTCGAATAATTACGAGGAGCGGTCCCTCGAAATGCTCGAAACTGCACCGGATTTTCGAAGCGACATATTTGCCCTCGGATCAGTCGGCTATTTTCTCCTGACCGGGACCGTTCCCGTTGGTGCTCTGGAACGTTCGATCGAGGTCTTGGACGGGTATCCTGATCCGCTGAAACCGGTGCACCTAATTGAGCCGTCGGTTCCGATGGAGATCTCCGAGTTCATCGCAAAGTCCATGAACATTTATCGGCAAGATCGGTTCGACAGCTTTGCGACGATCAGTCGGCAGTTGGCCGTATTGGTCTCGGACTTTTCAGAACAGCCTCAGCCAAAGTCCGAACTGCTGCGGCACACGACAGGTCAACCTCAGCCCGGGAATGACGAGATCAACCTGGACGACATGGACCTTCTGGAAATCCCGGGTGTTCCGGTCGCGACACCCGCAGCATTTCTCCACACGAATAATGTCGGAAATGGGGTGACGACCTCGGCGACAGTTTCTTCGCAGTTGGATCTTGAAATGCCGGCCCCGACACCGACGGTCGATAGGTTCGAAATGCCGATCAGGTCCCCGAAAGTCGAGTTCGAAGATCAATTCGAGGAATCGGACGACCCGCCGAAAGCCGAGCTCAGCGATCGGTTCGAAATCCCCTTCAACCCGCCGGCAGCTGAATTGAACGATAGTTTTGAAATGCCGAAAACGGAAAACCTCGAGGTTTCCGCGAAGGCGTTAGTCGATGAATACCAGCCGACTGAAAACGTTCCCGCGAAACCGGTATTTGAGACGAAACCGGCGTATGAATACGATGACGCTCATGAGGTGAGTCTGTTCGGCGAAGGAGAGCCCAAGCGCTCGTCATGGGGCAAGCCGGCACTTATCGCAGCGGCAATTGTGCTGGTTCTGGGGGTTGGGTCGTGGATGCTTTATTCGTATTCCGGTGCAGATGACCAACCGTCGCTAAGTCCGGTGGACACACAGGCCGTAATAACCGCGGAGCCGGCGCCGACGCAGGAGACGGTCCCGCAGGCAGAGACGACCTCCCAGCCGCTTGAAGTGCCGGGCAGCGAATTAAAAACTGAGCCGGTCCGTTCGGAGACGGTCAGGGAGCCAGCACCTGAAGCCCCGGCCCCTGTCTCGAAACCGCGTCCGGCAGCTCCGGAACCGAAGCAGAAAGTCGATTCCAAGCCTGCCACAGCTCAGGTTCCTGCTAAGCAGAAAAAGAAGATCACAGTAGAGGATCTGATAAACGACAATTAACCGTTACTGAATCCCCCATCTTTCCAGAGGTAGATGAAAAATGTTCCGACGATTTAGAACCAAAGACCGAGTCCGAGATATTCTGATCTCTTCCGTATTAGCAGCATTTGCAGTTTCCTTCTTTGCCACAGTTGCGCCTCTTTTGGCTCAAACTCCGCAACTAAGCCTCGCTGATATATTGATCGCGCTTCGATCTAAGAAGGCAGAGATCGACGAAAAGAACCGTATACTCGCCGAAGCGGTGAAGAACCGCGGAATAACGTTTTCGCTGACGCCCGAGATCGAAAAAGAACTCGACAATACCGGTGCGAAGACGGAACTTATCGCCGCCATTCGGTCGAAAGCCGCACCCGCACCTTCGTTAGAGATCAAGGAGTCGGCACCGAAAAAGGTCGACAACCCGGAACCAAAACCTACCCCGACGCCTCAGGATTTTGCATTTTTCCGTAATCGTGCCGCGGGCTATCTGAAAAACGGCGACCTGGATCTCGCAGTGGCGGATTACGGGAAAGCTCTCGAATTCAAACCGAGCGACCCTCGGACCTTTCTCGAACGTGGGCAGGCCCGTGCGAGACAGGGAAAGGATGACCTGGCAGCCGTCGACTACTCCAAAGCCATAGAGTTGGATCCAAAACTCGCCGAGGCCTACTACAGCAGGGCCGAGATGTACGAACGTGCCCACAAGCCCGATTTGGCGTTAGCCGATTACGAGAAGGCGATCGAGATCGACCCGGCCAACGAACTTGCTAAATTATCTGCCGACCGACTGAAGAAAGCCGTTGACGAGGCCGCCGCGAAGTTAGTTCAGCCGGTTGAGAAGCCGGCTCCGAAGTCAACTGAGATCCGCGGGCCGCTGTCGCTTGGGCCATTGAACGCTTACGCCGAAAATCTTGCGAAACCCGAATATTCAGCCGTAAATCGTCGAATGAACATATTTGGGCGGGTGAAGGTCCAGATCGAACTGGACGCAACGGGAAAGGTTCTTGAGGCAAAGGCTGTAGAGGGTCCAGGTTCGCTGCGTCGACCCTCTGAGGAAGCGGTGCGTCACTCAAAATTCAACCCTGTCGTTGTCGACGGCGTAGCCGTAGCAGCGACCGGATACATCATTTTTAATTTTGTGAACTAGTAGGTTCCGGCAGATTCGGCTGTGCGAATCCCGCTCGCTTCCTGTGCGATCTTGACGCCTACCGATGCTCCGATGCGTGTGGCTCCGGCCTCGAACATCGCGCGTGCATCTTCGATGCCTTTGACGCCGCCTGAGGCTTTGACGCCTAGAGCGTCGCCGACCGTCCGCCGCATCAAAGCGACGTCGTTCGCGGTCGCTCCGCCCTTGGCAAACCCGGTCGAAGTCTTTACAAAATCAGCTCCGGCGTTCTTCGACGCCAGGCAGGCACGGACCTTTTCTTCATCGGTCAGAAGCGCGGTTTCGATAATAACCTTACACAGTACGTGATTCTCGTGCGCCGCTTCAGCAACGGCACGAATATCGTCCTCAACGGCGCAAATGTCGCCGGATTTGAGCGCACCGATGTTGATGACCATGTCGACCTCGGTCGCACCGTTGAATATCGCCCGGCGTGCCTCGTAGGCTTTCACGTCCGACAGTGTCGCACCAAGCGGGAAACCGATCACGGTACACACGGGCACGCCACTGCCTTTCAGAAATTCTGATGCCTTTTTGACCCAAGTCGGATTCACGCACACGGAAGCGAAGCCGAACTGAGCGGCTTCCTGACAGAGTTTTCGAATGTCGGCCTCGGAGGCCTCGGGTTTGAGCAGTGTGTGGTCGATCAGGCTGGCCCAATCGTGTGCCGTTGCGGTCTCGCCTAGCACGATTCCGATACGTTGCGCACCGGCATCGACGATCCGCTGAACATCCGCGTGGCAAAAGGTCGGTGCGGTGTCCTCGCCGCCGAGCTTTGCCAGGACGAGATCGGTGATCTGGTCGATCAATTGTTCATAATTGCCGTTCTGCTGCATTTTCGTAACGCCTCTTTCCAATTATTTGCGGTATTGCCGCTCGATGTTGTCGATCTTGCCGACGCGTTTTTTGTGCCGTTCCTCGGAAATATCGGTCGAGATGAACGCTTCGACGATCTGCTTCACTTCCTCGAAAGTGTTTTGCCCGGCACCGAGCGTAAGAACGTTGGCACCGTTGTGCTCACGCGAGTTTTTGGCCAAGACCACAGAATAGCAAGCCGCGGCACGGACGTTCGGCACCTTGTTGGCCGTCATCGCGCTGCCGATGCCGGCTCCGTCGATGATAATGCCGATATCGACCTGATGCCCGCTGACCGATTTGGCGACTGCGTGGGCGAAGTCCGGATAATCGACCGCGTCCTCGCTGTCGGTGCCAAAATCGCGGATATGAATACCCATATCGCTCAAAAATCCCTTGACCTGCTCCTTCAGCTTGAAGCCGCCGTGGTCAGAGCCGATCGCCGCCGAGCGGATCTTCGAAGTATTCTTTCGCGATTCCTTTCGGATAAGCTGGATATTTCGTTCGTTGACGATGTCCTGGGCGAGCGACGTGAATTTTACGTTCTCGGCAACACGGAGCCGTGAACCCGGAGCGAGGCCGCGCAGGTCGTCCTCAGTGATCAGCGTTTTGGCGGATTCGTCGCGGTCGAACGGCTTGCCGACGGAATCCTTTAGGGAATTGACGACCACGTGTTCGATGATCGGTTTGTCGGTCGCCGCAACGAGTTCGGCCTCGGCCGGCACCGATGCCAGTACCTGACGGACCAACTCCCGCACCCGATCTCGTGTTTCTTTATTGACTTCGCTCATTGCGTCACAGGGCCGAGCCCGTTCAACTTGAATAATAACCTATGTTTGAATAGTATTTGTTATTACCTTCTCAATCAAATTAGCGAGGAAAATATGGCCGCCGAATCAACCAAGACGGAATCGACCGAGTTTACCAATCCGAATATCGATGTGCTGTTCTCCGCCGAACAGATCGCCGCCCGAATTGCCGAAATGGGCGAACAGATCACTCGCGAATACGCCGGAAAGGAGCTCGTGCTGGTCGGCGTGCTGAAAGGTTCGTGCGTGTTTCTCGCGGATCTGATGCGTGCGATAGACCTGAACCTGTCGATCGACTTTATGTCCGTCTCAAGCTACAAGGACGGGCAGCAATCTACCGGCGACGTTGAGATCCTCAAGGACCTGAGCAACCCCATCCGCGATAAGCATGTCCTGGTTGTCGAGGACATCGTCGATACGGGCCTGACGCTGTCGCGACTGCTGGAGATATTGGAATCACGCGGGGCCTATTCGATACGGCTGGCGAGCTTTCTCGACAAGCCCGAACCGCGTATAAAGAAGGAACTGATGATCGACTACGTCGGGTTTGTGATCCCGAACAAATTCGTGGTCGGCTATGGCCTCGATGCCGCCGGACGGTACCGAAATCTGCCGTTCATTGGCGTTGTCCGCGATCCGTCGGCGGCGTAGACGGTCGTTGGCTTTCACATTTTGGGTATAAGCTGCGTTTTGCGATTGACCTTGCCCGACCTTTTCCGTATAATTTGAGTTTTTCGACTTGTGCGAAATCTCGCACGGGTAAACGGGAGCTGACACGATAATGAGTTACGCAATTATTAAGACAGGCGGTAAGCAGTTTGCGGTCGAGGCCGGCCAAACGCTTCGCGTGCCGACCATTGGCGAAAAGGCAGGCAGCAAGGTCGCGATCGACGCTCTGCTCGTCGGCGAAGGAAAGGACGCAAAGGTCGGCGGCGGTGCAACCGTCAGTGCGACCGTCGTCGGACACGGCAAAGGCGATAAGGTCATCGTTTTCAAAAAGAAACGCCGCAAGCAGTACAAACGCAAGCAAGGCCACCGTCAAGGTTTTACAGAAATCAAAATTGAGAAAATATAGTGGTTAATGATGAATGGTCAGTGATCGATCAATAGGGATCTTCGCTCATCACTCATCACTCGTCACTCAGCACTAACGATATGGCACATAAGAAAGGTGTAGGTTCATCCAGAAACGGTCGCGATTCGCATTCGCAGCGGCTTGGGCTCAAGAAATTCGGCGGCGAGCATGTTCTCGGCGGCAACATCCTCGCACGTCAACGCGGCACCAAGTGGAAGCCGGGCAACAACGTCGGCATCGGCAAGGACGATACGCTCTTCTCGCTGATCGAGGGATTTGTGAAGTTTGAGAACAAAGGCCAGAAGGGCAAGTTCGTCAGCGTCTACGCTGAAGGTGCCGCTGAACTGGCTCCGAAGGCTGCGTAGGCCGAAAATCGATTTTTCGTAATTACGAAAGCCGATGCCGTCAATGGCGTCGGCTTTTTCGCGCCCGAAAAACATCGCCCTTCAAGCCGGAGGAACCGGCGTTGCAGGCGAGGGCGCCTGCGTTCCCGGCGAAGGAGCCTTTCGTTCGGCCAACGTTTTGTGTTCAAATAACGAAACATGACTGAAGAACGGAAGCTGATCCTAAGTTGGAGAAGAATTTCGATGATATTCGCGCGTTTGTTGATAGCCATCGTTTGTGTAGTCATCCCGATCACTGGTTTTGCACAATCGCAGGTGTCGACCGTCGAGAGGAGATCTGTCACGATCCAGGTCGATCGGGTGGCATTAGGAGTGGTATTTTCGCAGCTGATGTTCGACTACGGCGTCGTCATCGCTTTTGAGGAATCCGAATTGGACCGAGCGCATTTGGATTATGTGATTGATGTTAACGTGCCACCGGGCTGGGCGGGTTCGACAATACCTCTCTCAAACGGAATGTCCATCCAAAGTCGCTCGCGGCGGGTCTATCCTGCGAAGTCGCACCTGATCACATTACACCTGGTCGATAGGCCTTTATCCGAAGCCTTGGACAAGATCGTGGCGCAGATGTCCTACTACCGCTGGGAGGTGTCAAATGGTGTCGTTATTATCATGCCATCCGAGGGACGCGACGACGATCTCAGGCAGTTTCTCGAACTCAAAATTTCTCGGTATTCATTACCAAGACAGACGGCCATTTCGACGATCAAATACAGCATTGGTGACTTACCCGAGGTGAAGGAATTTCTGGAAAAACATGAACTTCAATATTTCATGAATCAGGTCATGTTTGGACACCCAAAAACGCCGAACATTGAAAATATCAATTTCGAAGACATTCGGTTGATCGATCTACTAAACGAAATCTCTAAAGTGAAGGGGGGCGGTTGGGCCCTCACAACGGAGACCACCAAGCAAACGAGGAAGAAATTTCTCAATTTGGATATCTAGTTAACGAAGTAACGCCGCCGGTCTACGCATCAACGTGAGTTGAGTGCTCCAACGACCAAAAGACGCATCAATTTTCCGCCATGCTCCGCCCTTTCGCGTCCTTTGCGTCTTCGACTCAGTGTCCTTAGCGGTAAAAACCCGGGTTGACCGCAAAGTACGCCAAGCGAAACCCACAAAGACCGCAAAGTCAGCACTTGCACAAGCCCGCACGTAAGTAAGGGCGGAACACTCACCGCCGAATTCAATTCCTCCGCGATCTTTGCATTCTCTGCGTTTCAAGATCCGACTTAACCGCAAAGTACGCCAAGCGAAACCCGCAAAGACCGCAAAGTCGTGAGTGCACCCGCCCGCCGTGATCCAGGGACCGAAAATATCGCGGGCGCTCACGGACGTTTGCCGTGATGTTGCATAGGTGAAACATAGACTGATGTGTGACATATATGCTAAACTTTAGGTATGGATCAAGACCCTGGGCACCTGCTTAAAGGTCGGCGAGACTGTTGCGTTTCAGTTCACGGAACAGCGGTTTTCCGCTTGAAACCGGCGGATAATTACGGCGGAGCTCGAACCCTTGGCGACCCATTTTTGGGCGAAAACGGTGAAAAAAGTGAAAATTACAAAAACGTGGGACAGTGGGACAAAACGCATAACATTCAATGGACACAACGAGATAGCCTGTCCCACCTTTTGTCCCACTTTAAGTCGTCGTGGGACAACTTTGTCGAACTTTTGTCATTTATGAACAAAGTCCGCAAAAGGCAAAACGGCACCGATGGCCACGCAACGTTTTGTAAACGGATGAGATAGTGTGTTCAAATTAAAACTGACAAAGATCGCTGAAGTGGGCTTGTCTAAGAGTCATTCCCGAGAATATTTTCCGTCTGAATGGAAATATCAGAGTCTTGTTTAGTAAAAGTGCTGGCGGAGGGGTACGAATGAGAACATGCGTTGCGGTTTTGATCATATTGACGTGTTCGGCAGCGGTATTCGCTCAGACACCGGAGTTTTGTGACCGTGTTTTGAGTCTAAGAGATGGGAGAAGTAATTACTTCATTCCTATAAATGTTCGGTCCGATCTATTCACAGGAAAAGTCGTTGTCGAGAGTTTTCGACTCAATGATTATCTGAAAGAAACAAAGGGCTTCGACGGAGCGGCATATAAGACGTATGTGATGGAATTGCTCGAAAGTAAACGCGAGTTAGAGATCAAGGACGCTGCCATCGATCGAAGCGGGTTTTATCTGTCTGGACCTGCACTGAAGAAAAACACATTTAGGGTTGTCGTGGCGTCTAATGAATTTGATATTGTGTCAGCACAGGGTTGTAAGGTTCTGCTGAAACATTACTTTTCACCAGATTTGATCGAGTCAACCGAAATGGGCAAAGCCGGGTGCAGGGAGAGCATAATCAGTAGCAAAGTGGATCTGTTTATGAGACCCAAATACGATCTGGCAGAACAAAACAACGTCATCGCTGCACTATTTGACATGGATATTCCGATATCGCTGGATGATATTTCGCAAAGTCTTAGAATTGGCTACTTAACATTGAAATAGAGTTCACCCGATCTATGAAGACGAGGGAGCCCTCGGTCCCTGCTAAGGTGCATTTTTGACGCCTGCGGTTCTGTATTCAAGTTGAGAAACGCCTTAAACACCGGCGAAGCGGTTTAGGCAGAATTTGGACAACTCACTTTTACAAACATTATTCGATGATACCGAGCGGCGGCCGCTTACGGTTTCGGAGCTGAATACCGAGATCCGCGGGCTGCTCGAGCGGGAGTTTGCGAGCGTTTGGGTCGAGGGCGAGATCGTCAATTTTACGGCCGCGGCCTCGGGGCATTGGTACTTTAACCTGAACGACGGCACGTCACAGCTCAAGGCTGTCTGCTGGAAAGGGTCGAATTACCGGATACGGTTCCGGCCCCAGAACGGCCTGAGCGTGAGGGTGCGGGGCAAGATCAGCTTTTATGCGGCACGCGGCGAGACTCAGCTCGTCGTCGAATCGCTCGAACCGGCCGGCGAGGGCGCTTTGCGGGCGGCATTCGAGCAGATCAAGGCAAAACTCGAACGCGAAGGACTGTTCGCTCCCGAGCTGAAGCGGCCTTTGCCGTTCTTTCCGCGTCGGATAGGCGTAGTGACGAGCCCGACAGGTGCGGCGTATCACGACATTCACAACGTTTTGACGCGGCGGGCCGGATCGGTCAGCATCCTGCTCGTGCCGACGCTCGTCCAGGGCGAATCGGCCGCCGACCGCATTCGCGAAGCGGTGATAAACGTCAATGACTACAACAGGAGCCTGCCTGCGGCGGAACGGATCGACACACTTATCGTCGGACGAGGCGGCGGTTCGGCCGAGGACCTGTGGGCGTTCAATGACGAACTGCTCGCACGCACGATCCGTGAGAGTGAGATCCCTGTCATTTCCGCCGTCGGCCACGAGATCGACTGGACGATCGCCGATATGGTCGCCGACGTTCGGGCAGCGACGCCCTCGGCGGCCGCCGAGATGGTCGCCGGACGCGAGGAGGACATCGTCCGCGGGCTGATCGCGAACGAGGAGAAACTCGTCCGGATAATGGACTACTTTGTGCTAGAGGGCAGCTCGCACCTCCGCGACATGACCGCGCGTCTTCGCGAGTCGTTCGTCCAGCGGTACCGCATCGCTGCTGACGCCTATTCGCGGGTCGCTTCGCGTTTGTCGCCGCAGGCGCTCGCCGCCAAGGCCGCCGCCGCCGAAAACAGGCTCTCGGCCGTTCACCAGCGGCAGATCACAGCGATCGAAAAGCTCCTGAAAGCAAAGAACGAGGCGATGATGCTCGGCATCGCAAAACTAGACGCTCTCTCGCCGCTCGCAGTGCTGACGCGGGGGTTTTCGATCACGCAGTCCGCTGACGGCCGCATCATCCGCGACGCGTCGACTGTGAACATCGGCGACAAATTGAAAATACGGCTCGAAAAGGGCAAACTTGATGCGGAAGTAACAGGGGCGGAATAGCGTTAAGGAATGTCGAGTTTCAGGGTCGATCTCACAAATCAGGGCAGGGAAACGGGGCCGACATTCGGCTATTCGCAGGCGCCGAAACGCCGGCGCTGGCCGCGGGTACTTGGCATTATTGCCGCCGTTCTAATTGTATTTGCATTGGTCGGCGCCGTTGGCGGCTATCTTTACTGGTCGAGCCTCAAGCGTTCGCCGCAATATTCGCTGGCGTTGCTGGTCGATGCAGCGAAACGTGATGACAAGCAGACGATCGATCGTGTCGTTGACATAAACGCCGTCGTTGACGATTTTGTCCCGCAAGTGACAGCAAAAGCGGTCGAGCTTTACGGCAAGGGCCTGCCGCCGCAGCTCGTCGGACAGCTCGCACAGCTCGCCGCACCGATCATTCCTTCGGTAAAGGATAGGGCCCGGGCACAGCTGCCAAAGATCATTAGGGAAAGGGTCGCGACGTTCGGCAATGTTCCGTTCCCATTAATGGTCATTGGCGCCGGCCGATATCTCGACATTAAGGTAGACGGCGACATCGCAACCGTTAAAAGCAAGGTGCCGGAGCATCCGCTCGAGCTCAAAATGAAACGGAACGGCGACGTCTGGCAGATCGTCGGAGTCAAAGACGAGAATCTCGCGACCGACATCGCACAACGGATCGGTCAGGAGATAATTTCGATAGCGATGAACGGCGGGGTCCAGAACGCCCCGAATACGCTCGGCGTTGACAGATTGACGGACCTTTTGCGGCGGGCAAATGAGTTAGTGAAATAGTTATGGAAAAGTCATTTGAAAGATCGCTCGAGGAACTGGAAACGATCGTCGGCAAGCTTGAGAACGGCGATCTGCCGCTAGAGGAGAGCCTCGAATTGTTCGAGAAGGGTATCAAGCTGTCTCGCGAGTGCCGCGACCGGTTGACGTCCGCCGAACGGAAGATACAGATACTGATAAAGGACGCGAACGGCGAACTGACCGCCGCGGATTTGGAAGCCGACGACCTAGGCGAGGTTTAAGTGGTTAGTTTAAAAGGAAAAAGGCCGCGCCATTCGATGCGGCCCTTTGCTCTCTAAGGTTTTGATGGAGGAGCAACGACCAGTTTCTTTTCCATCAGGCTGCACTGCTCAAGCGTGCTCGTCGGGTCGATGGCGAGGCTATCCAATACGATCTGCTGGATCTCGCCTTCCTTGTCGACGACGAACGTCGCACGATTCCCGAAGCCTCGTGCTTCGTTGTAAAGACCATATTCTTTTGTCACGGTGCGGTCCCAATCGCTGAGCAACTGGAACGAGGTGACACCGATCTTCTCGGCAAATGCCTTGTTCGAGAAGCGGGAATCCATGCTGATCCCGAACACTTTTGTATTGACTGCGTCGAATTTGGCGATACCAGCCTGGTACGCCTGGAGTTCCTTCGTTCAGCCGCCGGTGAATGCGAACACGTAAAAGGCAAGCACGACGTTATTCTTACCGCGAAAGTCGCTGAGCTTGACCTTTTGACCCGCCGTATCGGTCAGCGTAAAGTCCGGAGCCATATCTCCGACCTTGAGCGTCGGCGTAGTGCCCTGGGCAAACGCTGATGCCGCGAACGTGATCGCGAGTGCCGCCATTATCAAGAGTTTTTTCATATATGCCGTTTCCTTTGAAGAGCTATCTTCGCGAACTGAAGATGCTTAGAACATACCAGAAAAGCAGAGCAATGCTGGCAAAAAGTGCGAGTGCAGCGGCGACGTGCTGCCGCGTGTTGAACTGGTGCAGTATCTGAGAGGTCTGATACAGGATTGCCGTGCCCGCGAACGCTACCATAACAAATGCGAAAAAGCTGCCGATCGAAAACCCGAACAGCAGGCTCGCTACGATAAAACCAAGGGCAACAAAACCGCCGATCGCGAGTATCGGTGCAAGAAAGCTGAAGTCTGTCCGAGTGATCAGCACCGTCAGCGTCAAACCGAGGAACAGTCCGATCGTAACTATACCAGCTTTCACCAAAACGGTCGCATCGCCCGTGTAGTAAACGGCGATCGCGATCATCGGAACGAAGATCACGGCTTCGCCGACGACGTACAGGAGCAAGCCGAGCGCCTGCGTAGAACTTGACGTGTCGGACATCGCCCAGCGGTTCGCGACATACGAGATGCCCATAAAACCGGCAAGCACCGCCAGCCAGCCCAAACGCCCGCCGGCTGAAACGACGGTCAGGATGATCGTCGCCGCTCCGGACAGGAATAACAACGCTTCGACCGCTACGAATCCGAGGATCGCCGCGGCCAGCCAGAGATATGTTTTGCGAATGAATTCGGCACGCTCGACCGGGGCCGAATCTGCAACAGAATTACCAAATGTGGTAGTGAAATTCTCCATTTTTTACCTCAGAGATTAGATGAAATTCCGGAGCTTTAGTTGGCTGAATTAGCCGCCGTTCGGTGTCTTTCCGCGAAACGCCGAGTCGATGCTCCAGAGCCCCGATCCGCGGGATGCGATATAAAGAAAGACAAAACAATAGACCACCGCGAGTTCGCCTTTGTTAACTATCGGCAGGAAAGCTGCGGTGCTGAAATGTGCCATAAAATACGCAACAGCCATCATTCCGCTTACGATAAACCCGGCGAGGCCTGCGAAAAATCCGAACATTATCATCAGACCGCCCACAAACTCGATCGTGCCTCCGAAAGCCATCAACGGCGAGAGCGCCTGTGCCGACGAGCCAGCCGGCGGCCCCGGCATCTGCGGCACGAAACCGAACAGCTTCTGCGACCCGTGCCACATTATCAAAAACCCAGAAACGATCCGCAATATCGCGTAAACATAGGTCGAATATCGGCCGAGAACATTATCCATTTGGTTTCTCCTTATTGAATATCAGATGAGTATAGCGCATATGTACAGGTCGCAGGTCAAAACGACGAAGAAGTCGCCGGAACGTCCGACGAAGCCGATCAAAATGCCGCCTTCGAGGCCGGTTCGCCTCCGGTCATCTGCATTGAGACGATCATTGCTCGGGCTTCCCCCCGCATTCGGGTCAGGCGATAGCCGAAAATGGCCGCGCCCATGATACAGACTATTCCGCCGATAGCGACTGTATACGCGGCTCCTAAGTATCCCGCGAGGGCTCCCGCAGTCAGAGCACCAACCGGAGCGAGGCCCATGAACATCATCGAATATACCGACATTACGCGGCCGCGGAGTTCGTCCGGGATCATCGCCTGGACCAACGTATTCGACGACGACATCTGCGTCATCATTGAGAATCCGACGGGAACGAGCAGTGCTGCGGACAAATAGACATTTCTCGATACGGAAAAAAGAATAAGGCTGACCCCGAGGCCGCCGCACGCCCAGATGACCCAGCGTCCGAGCCCGAAAACGTGCCGCCGCGAAGCCAGCATCAACGCCGCAACAAGGGCACCGAGGCCGCTTGCACCCATCAAGAAGCCCAGGGTCGAGGCGTCACCGCGCAGATATTTGTCAGCGAATATGGGCATTAGAACCGCGTACGGCATTCCCATCAGACTGACCAGGCCGAGCATAAGCAGCAGTTCGCGGACCGGAGCCGTTCGGTGGACGTAGAGGAAGCCTTCGGCAATACGTGAAATGGTCGATCCGATCTTCGGCCGCTGAACGTGCGTTATTCGCATCATCATGATGCCGGCGATCACCGCCAGATAGCTGACCGCATTTCCGAAAAAGCACCAGCCTTCACCGACCGCCGCTACCAGGATGCCGGCGATCGCCGGACCGACGATCCGAGCGCCGTTGAACATCGAGGAGTTGAGAGCGATAGCGTTAATGAGGTCCTCTTTGCCGACCATATCGACAGAAAATGCCTGGCGCGTCGGGATGTCGAACGCGTTGGCGACCCCAAAACCCACCGCGATCACGAAGAGATGCCAGATCTCGACTCGTCCCGTCAAGGTAAGAACGGCAAGCACGAAAGCAAACAGCATTGCCGTTGACTGGGTGGCGATGAGGATCTTTCGGCGTTCGAATCGATCGGCAACCGCGCCTCCGATCGGTGAAAGTATGAAGACCGGTATTTGCGATGCAAACCCGATCAATCCGAGCAATACAACCGAGCCGGTCAATCGGTAAACTAGCCAGCTCTGGGCAACAGTCTGCATCCATGTGCCAGTCAACGAAATAAACTGGCCGGCGAAGAATAGCCGAAAGTTACGGTGGCGCAGAGCCCGGAACGTCGTTGATATCCGGCCTTTGCTTGCGTCGGGCAACGCTGAGTTATTTGAACTATCAGGCATAATCGCGATCCCGCGGCCGAAACAATTACCAGATTAAGGGTCTCGGCTGTGGATATCAAGACGACTTGGCTGTTGTGATGCCCGACTCTCGATGTCTTTTGGGGAAGCAGCAAATTGTGCAAACTCGAAACAAGCAGAAGATCGACTGCGTCACTTAATTTGTTGATGGAGCGAATCACAAAGAAAAAGGCCGGGCCGCGATGTCACGGCCCGGCCCTCATGAACACTGCGAAGAATTAGCCTTCGTTGGCGACTTCTCCGATCTTGCGGTATTGATCGCGCCAGTTGTTCATTTGCTTCTCTATATCCCGGATCCGATTCCTTTGTTGGATCCGATCAAATTCACCCTTGTTCATCTCTTGCTCCATTTGTTGGAGTCGATTGCTGATCCGCATTCGATACTGGTCCATATGATTGAACCAGTGTTGAAAGCGCTTCCTTTGCTGCTCGTTAAGTGCAAGACGGAACCTCTCGTTCTCTTGCTCCATGGCACGCACCTGTTCGCGGATCCTCTGATGATTTTCCCGGGCCTGATCGAGCGTGAGATTTGCCTGTTCATAGTCACGCTGCATTTCGCGGATCCGGTCCCTCGTCTGATCGGTCGCTTGGATCCGCTTCTGCAACTGATCGCTTTGAACGTCAGTCAGACGGATCTGGTCCCGATCACGGTCGCGATCCTGGTCGCGATCCCGATCCTGGTCTCTGTCTCTGTCACCAGTTTTGTCCTGAGTCTTGTCGCGGTCCTGCTGTCGGGTAACGTCGCCCTTTCCGGGCTGCTGAGGTTTCCCTTTGCCCTGCCCGACGGCTGTCAACGCCGCGCCGAGGCCGAACACACAGGCCATCAAAAAAATTGTGAATATTCTGCTCTTCATTTTTCGTAACCTCCTTGATCGTACAGTAGTTAATGATCGGCTGCGCGCCGCCAAATGGACCGATCACCCGATATTTGCCTCTCTGCTTGTCCTGTAACACTCCTGGTCATAGACTCCAAAGTCCTCAGATCCAGCCCGAAAAGAATATCCATGAACTCAATATCACAGTTCCCAGTGCCGGAAGTCTGGACCAAGTATGCGATGCAACTTGAACGGTGGGACAGAGTGCCGGTGGTTGGCTCACGTGAAATAGACGATGAGCCAGTTATCGGAGCCTTCCGCGCCGGCCACATCAAAGATCGCATGTCCGAATTATCGGCAAATACCATCGTAAATGGACGCAACCTTCGTTCCACCTCTGTCGAATCCGGTCTAATTAGCGTGGCCCGCCGTGTGGCGGGTATGGTTTTCGGGGAAGCTCGTGGGACGCGGTAAACAAGGTTTAGAAATCGTGAAAAACTTCACAGGATATTTTCATGGTGCGGGAATTTGCACATAGCAAGCCGATGGCCCAACCACTCAGAGATTTTTTGCCACGTTTTTATTGACTAATTCTCCATCTCGATCTTGGGTAATCAGGCACGACGCTTGCGACAAGCAACGGTAGAAGTAATAAGCGAAACATGTTCGCTTTGTTTTTTGAAAATAAGTAAGCCTAATACTCCGGCAGCGCTGTTGGCAGTCGGAATAGAGAGGTATGAATTGAATGTTCTCCTATATCTATATTGTGTTTTGAGAGCATTGGTCGAATTCGACATTGACTCCCGTGTGCGGCGCAGATGCGACGAGTCAGGGAGGTTAGTCATGAGAATCAAGATCTTGATAATTCCTTCATTGGTGGTAACGGCGGGTATTATGTTTTTTCAATACACCCAAACGTCAACCGCCAACTCAATAGATAAAAATTCAAAAGTCGCATCCACGATGACTGGAGTACCGAGACGCACGTCAGTAACAGGAATCCAGCTGATGAATCTAAATTGGCAAACTGTTGTTAACAATGGTTTTGCGATGCCGGGGAATACGCTGACATTCAGCAGCTATGGCCAGCCATCCGTAAATTCGGATGGGTTGGTCGTATTCCGGGCGCGCAGCACAGGCGGACAGCGTGAAACCGGCATTTACCTGCGACAATTCCCAAAGGGGCCAGTCCGGATCGCCGCAGATCTCGACACTCTGGTCCCATATCCTAACAATTTGGATACGCTGTACACGGAATTCCCGGCGATCCCACGGATCTCTCTTAACGCGGAGAATATTGCAACGCGGGGAAACCATAAACCGGTCTATAAGTATCTGCTTCCGGATGAGACAGAAACGAGGGTCGGCACCAACGGCATTTATGCCACACTTGGCACGGACCTCCTGATAACCGGTGCGTCCAAACTGGGCATTGCACCCGGTTTCGAGTATTTTGCGGTT